>DASQZM010000065.1:0-87488 GCA_035638695.1 Gammaproteobacteria bacterium
CTAGCAGACAGCTTCGAAAAGCCCTGACTGGTGCGAAGCTCCCTTGCTTGCGGATATGGCGGGCGGCGTCCCGTGAACAGGCCAACCCGAGGCGCGCAGCAGTATGACCACCGGCTTCATCACACACCCCGCGTGTCGGCAGCACGAGATGGGCGAGTTTCATCCCGAATGCCCGGCGCGTCTGGCGGCGATCGACGAGCAGATCGCGGCCTCCGGCCTGGATGGCCTGCTGACGCACCTGGAGGCCCCGTCGGCCACCCGGGAGCAGCTCGAGCGAGTCCACCTGCCGCGTTACATCGACGAGATCGAGCAGCTTGCACCACGGCAGGGTCACGTGGAGCTGGACCCGGACACCTCGATGAACCCGTATTCGCTGGAGGCCGCCCGGCGCGCGGCGGGGGCGCTGATCCTGGCCACCGACAGCGTGGTCGGCGGCGACCTGGACAACGCCTTCTGCAGCGTTCGGCCGCCCGGTCATCATGCCGAACGCGGGTCGGCGATGGGCTTCTGTCTGTTCAACAACCTGGCCTGCGGCGCGGCCCACGCGCTGGCTGCGCACGGGTTGGAGCGGGTGGTGATCCTCGACTTCGACGTGCACCACGGCAACGGTACCGAGCACATTTTCGCCGACGACGACCGCGTGCTCATCTGCTCCACCTTCCAGTACCCTTTCTACCCCTTCACAGACCTTTCCCGGACCCCCTCCAACGTGGTCACCGTCCCCCTGCACCGGGGCGCCGGGGGCTGGGAATTCCGGGACGCCGTGATAAATCTCTGGCTGCCGGCCGTGGAGCGCTTCCGCCCGCAGATGGTGTTCGTCTCCGCCGGATTCGACGCTCATCGTGAAGACCCGCTGGCAGAGCTCAACCTGGACGAAAGCGACTACACCTGGGTGAGCCACCAGGTGATGGAGATCGCCCGCCGATTCGCCGGTGGACGCCTGGTCTCCACGCTGGAAGGCGGATACAACCTGTCGGCACTGGGACGCAGCGTGGTGGCGCACCTGCGGGTCCTGGCGGGGATCGATCCGGGTTGAACCGGTGCGATACGGCCGCCGGGCGCGTGCCTGCTGCTCCACGGCCAGCTGCGGCGCCCGGAGACGCGGCCCGGGATCCGCGCCGATTCCATGCCGGTCAACCCGCGACGGGCCCGCTCACCTGACCATCGGGCCGCGCGGCATGCTGTGCTGACCCGAATTGTGTTCAAATCCGGCCCTGCTCTAGAATGGCGGTGTGCGCCGCGCCACACGAATCCCCGTAACGCCCGCATCGTCCGTCTTCCGGCAAGGGATTGGAACTGATGAGTCAACAAACGTCACCGGGCGCGCGCCTGCGCGCGGCCGTGGAAGCCGAATATCCCCTCCAGGTCGTCGGCACTATCAACGCCTACTCCGCCCTGCTTGCCGAGCGCAGCGGGTTCCGCGCCATTTACCTCTCCGGTGCCGGGGTTGCGAACGCTTCCTACGGCCTGCCCGACCTGGGCCTGACCACCCTGAATGATGTCTGCGAGGACGTCCGGCGCATCACCAGCGCCAGCGAGCTCCCGTTGCTGGTGGATGCCGACACGGGCTGGGGGCCGGCCTTCATGATCGCGCGCAGCGTGCGCGAGCTGGGTCGCGCGGGCGCCGCGGGGCTGCACCTGGAGGACCAGGTCCAGGCGAAGCGCTGTGGCCACAGGCCGGGCAAGGCGCTGGTGTCCGCCGACGAGATGGGCGACCGCATCCGGGCCGCGGTGGACGGGCGCGAGAACGGGCAGTTCGTGATCATGGCGCGTACCGACGCGCACGCCAGCGAGGGCGCGCAGGCGGCCATCGACCGCGCCCGCGCCTACGTCGAGGCCGGCGCCGACATGATCTTCGCCGAGGCCCTCCACACCCTGGACGAGTACCGCGCCTTTACCGAAGCACTGGACGTCCCGGTGCTGGCCAACATCACCGAGTTCGGCCGCACGCCGCTGTTCACGGTCTCCGAGCTGGGGGGCGCGGGTGTGCGCCTGGTGCTTTATCCGCTTTCCGCGTTCCGCGCCATGAGCGCCGCGGCGCTCGCCGTCTACGGCGCGATTCGCGAGCAGGGCACGCAGAAGGAGGTGCTCGATCGCATGCAGACGCGGGACGAACTGTACCAGGTACTTGGATATCACGACTACGAACGCAAACTGGACGAGCTGTTTGCGAAGGAGGGAAACGAATGAGCGCGAAGAATCCCGGCGCCGGCCTGCGGGGCATCTCGGCGGGCGAGACGTCGATCGCCACCGTCGGCAAGGAAGGCAGCGGCCTGACCTATCGCGGCTATGACATCAAGGATCTCGCGGGAAAGGCGCGCTTCGAGGAGGTCGCCTACCTGCTTCTGGAGGGCAAGCTGCCCAACCGCTCGGAGCTGGAGGCCTACCAGGCACGCATGCGAAAGCGCCGCGGCCTGCCGCAGGCGCTGCGCGACGTCCTCGAGCGCATTCCCGCCGACGCCCACCCCATGGACGTGATGCGCACCGGCTGCTCGATGCTGGGCACGCTGGAGCCGGAGCGCAGCTTCGAGCAGCAGCGTGACGTGGCCGATCGGCTGCTGGCAGCGTTTCCCTCCATCCTGATGTACTGGTACCACTACGCCGGCAGCGGCAAGCGCATCGAAACCGAGACGGACGACGGGTCCATCGGCGGCCACTTCCTGCACCTGCTACACGGGGAAGCGCCCTCGGAGCTGCACCAGCAGGCGATGGACACCTCGCTGATCCTGTACGCGGAGCACGAGTTCAACGCCTCGACCTTCACCGCCCGCGTGTGTGCCGCGACCCTGTCGGACTTCTATTCCTGCATCACCGGCGCCATCGGCACCCTGCGCGGGCCGCTGCACGGCGGCGCCAATGAGGCGGCGATGGAGCTGATCGAGCGCTTCAGCAACCCGGAGGATGCGGCCAACGGCCTGAAGGGCATGCTGGAGCGCAAGGAAAAGATCATGGGCTTCGGTCACGCGATCTACAAGACGCACGACCCGCGCAACGAGGTGATCAAGGCGTGGGCGCAGCGCCTTTCCGCGGCGACCGGGGATGCGGGCAGGCTGTTCGCCATATCGGAGGCGGTCGAGAAGACCATGTGGGACGAGAAGAAGCTCTTCCCCAATCTCGATTTCTACAGCGCCTCCGCGTACCACTTCATGGGCATCCCGACGCCGCTGTTCACGCCGATCTTCGTGATCTCCCGCGTGACCGGCTGGGCCGCGCACGTGATGGAGCAGCGCGCCAACAACCGCCTGATCCGCCCGAGTGCCGACTACGTGGGGCCGGAGAAGCAGGAGTGGGTGCCGATCGAGCAGCGCACCTGACGCGGCACGAGCTTGCCCCGGGGGTGGCCAACGGGGCCACCCCGACCCGCATCCCAAGCCATTCGAGGAATCCGTAATGTCCGGAGATGCCGTCCGTTCCGCCAAGCGACCAGACCCCGACAAGGTCCTGGTCGACATCGCCGACTACGTCCTCGGGTACGACGTCACCCGCAGCTCCGAGGCCATGGAAACCGCCCGCTACGTGATGATGGACACCCTCGGTTGTGGGTTGCTGGCCCTGTCCTATCCCGCCTGCACCAAGCTGCTGGGCCCGGTGGTCCCCGGGGCCACCATGCCCGGCGGAGTGAAGGTCCCTGGAACCTCGTACGAGCTGGACCCGGTGCAGGGCGCCTTCAACATCGGCGCCATGATCCGCTGGCTGGACTACAACGACACCTGGCTGGCGGCGGAATGGGGCCACCCCTCGGACAACATGGGCGGCATCCTGGCGGCCGCCGACTACCTGAGCCGCTGCAACGTGGCGGCCGGCAGGGCACCGCTGAGCGTGGCCGAGGTGCTCAAGGGCATGATCAAGGCCCACGAGATCCAGGGTGTGATCGCGCTGGAGAACAGCTTCAACCGCGTCGGACTGGACCATGTGCTGCTGGTGCGCGTGGCTACCACGGCGGTGGTGACGGCGATGCTCGGCGGCACCCGCGACGAGGTGGTCAACGCGGTCTCCAACGCCTTCATCGACGGCGGCGCCCTGCGCACCTACCGGCACGCGCCCAACACGGGGTCGCGCAAGAGCTGGGCCGCCGGCGACGCCACCAGCCGCGGCGTGCGGCTGGCGCTGATGGCGCTGCGTGGGGAGATGGGCTACCCGTCGGCGCTCACGGCGAAGGGTTGGGGTTTCCAGGACGTGCTGTTCAAGGGCAAAGACCTGGCCTTCAGCCAGGGCTACGGCACCTACGTGATGGAGAACGTGCTGCTGAAGATCTCCTTCCCCGCGGAGTTCCACGCCCAGACCGCGGTCGAGGCTGCGATGCAGCTGCACCCGAAGGTCCGCGACCGCCTCGACGGGATCGACCGCATCCTGATCGAGACCCAGGAGGCGGGCGTGCGCATCATCGACAAGACCGGGCCGCTGGACAATCCGGCCGACCGCGACCACTGCATCCAGTACATGACGGCGGTGCCGCTGATTTTCGGCCGCCTCACGGCGGACGACTACGAGGACCGGGTGGCGGGCGACCCGCGCATCGACGCTCTGCGCGACAAGATGGAAGTGGTCGAGAACAAGCAGTTCAGCAGGGACTACCTCGATCCGGACAAGCGCTCCATCGGCAACGCGGTGCAGGTATTCTTCAGGGACGGCAGCAAGACGGACAAGATCACGGTCGAGTACCCCATCGGCCACCGGCGCCGCCGCAAGGAGGGTATCCCCGTGCTGTGCGACAAGTTCGAGCGCAATCTGGCAACGAAGCTCTCGCCCAAGCAGCGCGCGAAGATCGGCGAGCTGTGCGACGATCAGCGGACCCTGGAGGGGACGCCGGTGAACGAGTTCATGGATCTGTTCGTGGTATGAAAGTACGGCGCGGCGGCGCATCGCCGCCGCGCCCGTTTTAGGTTTTAGGTTTTAGGGAATAAGCGCCCTGGCGGCTTCCCGCCGCCGGTGGCCTTCGAGTCTTGCGTGGCGGATCCTTCACGGGCTTGCGCCCGACGAACTCATTCCCCGGCACTGCGTCGGATCGCGCTCTTACCTAAAACGTAAAACCTAAAACGGGCGCTCCCGCCTCACCCCCCCTCCGCGATCGACCGCCCGGCGATCCGCCCGGAAAGCACGCACCCCCCGAGAAACGTCCCCTCGAGAGCGCGCAAGCCGTGCATCCCCCCGCCGCCGAAGCCGGCGGCCTCCCCGACCGCGTACAGGCCCGGGATCGGGTCGCCCGCCGTGTCCAGGACGCGGCTGTTCAGGTCGGTGCGGATGCCGCCCAGGCTCTTGCGGCTGACGATGAACTCGCGGATCGCGATCAGGGGGGCCGCGCCGGGGTCCAGGATCTTCGGGCCCCGGCAAAGGCGCATGCGGTCGCCGCGATAGCGGCGCATCTGTGCCAGGCGCCGGAGCTGGTTGTCGTTGTGGAAAGCCTTGCCGCGCTCCAGGTGCTCGTCCCACTGGCGCAGCTCGCGCTCCAGGACCCCGGGGTCGACCTCCCGGCTGCCCGTCAGGGCGTTCATCTGCTGTGCGAGCGCGGCCGGGGTGTCGGCGCTGACGAAGTCGATGCAGTTGGCCAGCATGTCGTCGACCAGCGCCGGATTGCCGAACAGGATGGTGCGTACGAAGGCGAGGCGGCGGCGGTCGCGGATGGCGGGATTGTGCTCCGAGCCGGAGATCGCGAATTCGCGCACCGCGATGCGCCGGTTGAGTACCTGCCAGGAGTACTGCCCGGGCTCGCGGCAGATGCGGGTGATCAGCGCGCGGGTATCGAAGCCGGTGATCAGGGGCTCGGGTCCGATGCGCTCGCCGCGGCTGTTGAGCCACAGGGCGGATCGGCACGGCACCAGCGAGAGGCCGTGCCCGGGACGGGTCGGCGTCGGGTGGTGGACGCCGGCGGCGTAGTTCCACATCCGGTCGAGGTGCGTGACGCTCCCTCCGCGGCGCTCGACCGCGCGGTGCAGGGTACCGTCCGCGAAACGGTGCGCGCCGTTCAGGATCACGGCAGGCGGCGACGACCAGTCGCTGTGCCAGTGTCGGCGCACCTGTTCGAGATCGCCGTTGATGCCGCCCGTGGCGACGATGACCGCGTCGGCGTTCGCCTGGAATTCCTCGCCGTCGCCCTCGCGGTGCCCGCGGCAGCCGTCGATGCGGCCGGCGGAGATCGTCAGCTCTTCCACCCGGTGTCCGAACAGCGTCCTGACGGCGTCGACGCGCGGGTGGCGACGCAGGTGGGCCACCAGGGTATCGGCGAGGAACCGGCCAGTGCCCCAGACCATGTGGAAGCGCGGCACCGAGTTGCCGGGCCGGTACTGGCCCCGCTCCACCCAGTTCACCACCGGCAGGAACCGGATGCCCCGGGCCTTCAGCCAGCGGTAGACGTCCCCGGTGCAGCGCTCCACGTAGGCCTGGCCCCAGGCGGGGGGCCAGGCCTCGCCGGGTCCGTACTCGGCGAACGACTGCCAGTCGCGCCAGGCGAGATCCGGACTGTCGCGAAAGCGTCCCCGCCGCTGTTCCGGGGTGTCCACGAAGAACATGCCGCCGAGGGCTTCCCGGGCCAGCCCGCCGAACGCCTCCGGCGCATCGCGGTCGAGCATCGCGATGCGGCCGCCAAACCCGTGGTCGAGCAGCTCGAGAGCGGCGACAATGCCGGCGATGCCGCCGCCGACGATCACCACGTCGGCGCGGTAGTACTGCACCATTCCCTGCCTCCCCGTCGGGGCGTCGAGGGGTCCCGTGATCATTCACCCTATGCTGACCACGGCATCGCGCGCTTGACCTGCCTCAAGGCGCGTGCCTGGGACGTGCCGGGGCACTGGAGCGGAGTGGCGGTGTCACGCGTTTCACCGCGCTCCGGGTGCATCCGTGCCTGCCGCTGGCGCAAGGCGGCGACCGCGAGGGTGCGGTCGAGTGTCCGGGCGGGATCAGGCGCTCCTGCCTGATCGCCAATTCACCGCAGCCCGAGGTAACCCTCGTGCCCGAAGTGACCGCAGCGTCCGGGGCGGAACGCCCGGTCGCCGCCGACGGCTAGGCTCCGAGCCAGTCGGCAACCCGCGTCAACACGTTTCCGCACTGTCCCGCGACCCGGAAGTCGAGCTCCGGGTCGGCGCGCGTCCGGCCCAGGTTGACCGCCGCCAGCGGGATGCGGGCCCGCGTCGCGGCGCGCGCGAAGCGATAACCGGACCAGACCATCAGCGAGGAGCCGGCCACCAGCAGCGCATCCGCCTCGTCCATCCATTCCATGGCGCGCCTGAGCCGCTCACGCGGGACGTTCTCCCCGAAGAACACCACGTCCGGCTTCAGCGTGCCGCCACAGCGCCCGCAGCCCGGCACCCGGAAGCCGCCGAAGTCCACGCCCTCGAGGTCGGCGTCCCCGTCGGGCGCGGTGCCCGCTGCCAGCTCCGCCCAGCCGGGGTTGCGCGCCAGGAGCTTCCGCTGGAACGCCTCCCGTGCGTGCAGCCGCCCGCACCTCAGGCAGCGAACCCGATCCAGCCGGCCGTGCAGGTCCAGCACCTCGGCAGCGCCCGCCTTCTGGTGCAGACCGTCGACGTTCTGCGTGATGATCCGGCGCACCAGGCCGGAGCCGTGCAGGCGCTCCAGGGCCTCGTGGGCCCGGTTGGGACGCGCTTCCCGCACGCGGCGCCAGCCGACCGTGCTGCGCGCCCAGTAGCGCCGGCGCGCGAGGTCGCTGCGCAGGAATTCCTGCAGCTGGATTGGCCGGCGGCGCTTCCAGCTGCCCTCGGCGTTGCGGTAGTCAGGGATGCCGGATTCCGTGCTGCAGCCGGCACCGGTGAGAACCAGCAGCCGGCGGCTGCGCTCGATGAACGCGGTCAGCCGCCCCACCCCTTCCGGCCCGTTCGGCAGCAGCGTGCCGGGCGGCGGGGATGCCGCGGTTGCGGGTGATCCTGCGGGCTCCATGACGACGCCATTCTACTACGGATCGCCGGGGCGCCCGAAGGGCGCGGCGGCTGCGCGGGGGGCGCGGGGAACGTATAGTGGGGACTCAGCGACCATTGAGACAGGGGGCTGATCCTTGCCCGACATCGACAAGCGCCTGATCGCCGGTGTACGCACCGTGGTCGCGGTCTTCCGCGAGTTCGAGCAGGCCGCGCGCGGCTCCAGCATGAGCGTGGCCCAATACCGGATTCTGCTGTTCCTGCGCAAGGGACCGAAGCGTGCCGGGCAGCTCGCCTGGGAGGCCTCGGTCCGCAAGCCTTCCATCACGCCCGTCATCGCCACCCTGGAGCGGAACGGCTGGGTGAGACGCGAAGCGGATCCGGAGGACCGGCGCAGCTCGCGCCTGACCATCAGCACCGAGGGTCTCAAGCGGATGCGGTCGTTCGAGGCCCGGCTGGCACACGTGATCGATCAGGCGCTCACCGGTCCGGAGCGCGAACCGGTGCTGGATGGCCTCGACATGCTGCACCATCTGCTGGCCGCGACCAAAGAAGAGCGGTTCCGTCGCCTGGAGCAGGAGATCCTTGACGACAACGGTGCCGGGAGTCAGAGTCAGGAAGCCTGAGCACCACCCGGACCCGGAGTGCCGCAACCTCTTCCGGCAACCTCCTGAGCAGGACTGCATGGCACGCATTCACGCCTACACCCCCTTCGGCGACCCCGTCCGCGGCGCGCTCGAGGAAGCCTTTCCCGAGCGGGAAGTCGTCTGCTGGTCGCGCCCGGAAGAGTTCGTTGACGGGCTGGCGGAGGTCGAGCACCTGCTGGCGCTGAATCCGCCGTCCGGTCACTGGGCGGAGGCCCGTCGGCTGCGCCTGCTGCACAGTTTCGGCGCCGGCATCGATCACCTGCTGCCGCTGGACGACCTGCCGGCGGATGTGGCGGTCGCCAATGCCGGGGGTCTGGCGGCCGGGCCCATGAGCGAGCTGGCCCTGGCGCTGGCGATGATGCTGCAGAAGCGGGTGAACGTGGCCGCGAGCAACCAGCGTCAGCACCGCTGGCATCGTTACACGCCGCCGACCGTGGAGGGAGCGACACTGGGCGTGTTGGGGCTGGGCCAGATCGGGTCGGCGCTGGCACGCCGGGCGCACGCCACGGGGATGAAGGTCATCGGGACGCGGCGCAGCCCGGCACCGGTGGCGGGGGTGGAGGAAGTCCACCCGCCCGACGCGACGGCCGAGGTCCTTGCCCGGGCCGACGTGGCGGTCTGCCTGCTGCCCCTGACCCGCGAGACCCGGGGGCTGCTGGACGCAGCCATGCTCGCGAACCTGCGGCCGGAAGCCTGCCTGATCAACCTGGGGCGCGGCGGCATCGTGGACGAGCGGGCGCTCGCCGAGATGCTGCGTCAGGGCCGCCTGGCGGGGGCGGCGCTGGATGTCTTCGAGGACGAGCCGCAGCCGCCCGGCAGCCCGCTGTGGGACATCCCCAACCTGATCATGACCCCGCACGTGGGCGGCGCGTATCCACGCTACCTGCCGGACATCGCGCGCCTGTTCGCCGACAACGTGCGCCGCGTCGAGGCCGGCCGGGCGCCGCTGACGCCGGTGGACCCCGGGCGGGGCTACTGATTCCCGGCGGGAAGGGACCCGCAGCGAGCCCTGCGCTCGCCGGGCCCCATTGGCTGTCATGGGGGAGGGATCATGCGATCCGACAAGCCCGGGATTTTGCCGCTCACCGACGCCGTGCCGGGCGACGCGGCGCGTTCGGCCAGTACCCCCGGGTCTGCATGATCCGGAAGCGTGTCGGGGTGCCCCTGGGGCAGGGTCTGACGGGCTCCGGGGCTGGGGACTGCCGCATCGCGATGCCCGTGGGGTAGGGTCCCGAACAGTACGCACGCGGAATCGCGGAGGGCAGCGATGCAGAGCTGGCAAATCGGTGACGTCCGGGTCACGAAGGTGGTCGAGATGGAGGTGGCCGGGGGCAGTGAGTTCATCCTTCCGCAGGCGACGCCGGAGGCCGTGCGGGAGATGCAGTGGATGTGGCCGCACTTCATGGACGAGCGGGGCCGGCTGATCATGAGCGTGCACGCGCTGGTGATCGAGACGCCGGGCAGGCGGATCGTCGTCGACACCTGCATCGGCAACGACAAGCCGCGGCGTATCCCGGGCTGGAACATGCTCCAGAAGCCCTTTCTGCGCGACCTGGAGCAGGCCGGATATCCGCCGCCGTCAATCGACGCCGTCCTGTGCACCCACCTGCACGTCGACCATGTCGGCTGGAACACCGTGTGGACGGGAGAGCGCTGGGTGCCCACGTTCCCGTCGGCCCGTTACCTGATGGCAAGCTCGGAGTTCGAGTACTGGCGGCGACAGGAGCAGGACGAGGAGCAGCGCACGGTGTTCGCCGACTCAGTGGCGCCGGTGTTCGACGCCGGGCTGGTGGACCTGGTGGAGACCGACCACGTCCTGTGCGACGAAGTCGGCCTGCTGCCCACGCCGGGCCATACGCCCGCGCACTGCAGCGTGCTGATCCGATCCCGCGGGGAACGGGCGCTGATCACGGGGGATTTCGCCCATCATCCGTGCCAGATGGCACGTCTGGACTGGAGCAGCACGGCCGACTACGATCCGGACGCAGCTATCCGCACGCGTCGTGAGGTGTTCGAGCGGTTCAGCGACACGCCGACGCTGATCATCGGCACTCACTTCGCGGGCGCCACCGCCGGGCACCTGGTGCGCGACGGTGACGCCTATCGGCTGGTGGTCGATGGCTGATGCCGGCGGCGCGATCTGCGACGCCAGCTTCCCGACCCGTATGCTCACCCGCCCGGACCCGGGCCGCGCCGGCGGCGAGCGTCTCGAACTGCCCTGGATCGTGCGCAGCCAGGCGGGTACGACCAGCGAGGCGGTGGGCCTTCCGGACCGCGGCCTGCTCGCCCCGGGAGACATGCAGTCTCGCAGCAACTACCATGTGGCGCAGCGGCGCACCGACCGCGGGTACCGCCGGGGCCGAAGCGCAAACGGGGCCTGAAGCGGCTCCGACCGGTAGACGCGACGCCTGCGCGGGCGACCGGATCGCGTCCGGCCGGGATGCTTGGCAAAAGCCGGGGAAACGCGGGCTGCCCGGGCTCGCCTAAGCCCCACCCGGCCCTCCGGGCTCTCGCACCGGCCCGCCCGTTGCCACCGCTCCCCGGCATGGTTCCGCGGCCGACGCGCCCTGTCCCCGTAGTACGATAGAGGAGCAGCCGCCATGAAATACATCGAGGCCGGCAGCCGCCGGATCCCGGCGCTCGGGTTCGGTACTTTCCAGCTGGGTTCCGCGGACGCCTATCGCATGGTCCGCGCAGTCCTCGACATGGGCTACCGCCACATCGATACCGCGCAGATGTACGCCAATGAGGAGGCCGTGGGACGTGCTGTTGCCGAATCAGGCGTGGCCCGCGAGGACGTGTTCCTCACCACGAAGGTGTGGACGGACCGGTTCCGCGACGGTGATCTGCAGGCATCGGTCGATCGCAGCCTCGATCGCCTGGGCATGGATCACGTCGACCTGCTGTTGCTGCACTGGCCCAATCCGGACGTGCCACTGGCCGAGACCCTGAGCGCGCTGCAGGAGGTCCAGCGCGACGGGCGGGCCCGGGCCATCGGTCTGAGCAATTTCCCCAACGCCCTCCTGCGGCAGGCGCTGGAGCACTGTGGCCGGGGAACCTTGCTGACCAACCAGGTCGAGTATCACGTGTTCCTGAGCCAGCGGCAGGTGCTGCGGCAGGTGCGGGAGGCCGGCATGTTCCCCACCGCCTACTGTCCGCTGGCGCAGGGCCGGGTGATCGGCAACGCCGTGCTGCGGGGCATCGGGCGCCGCCACGGCAAGAGCGAGGCCCAGGTGGCGCTGCGCTGGCTCATCGAGCAGGGCGTGGCGGCTATCCCGCGCACCCGGCGGCAGTCGAACGCCCGCGCCAACCTGGATATCTTCGACTTCGAGCTGGCTGAGGCCGAGATGCGGCGCATCGACAACGAGTTGCAGGGCGACGGACGCGTGGTGAATCCGGGTTTCGCCCCGACGTGGGACCGGCCCTGAGACGGCCACGAGAGCGGCAATGCCGATCGTGCCATGGACGCGAGCGATCGGGTGGGCAAACCCCGGGTCACGGTCTGTTCCGGCGCCACCCGGATCGCGGCCGGCTGACCCCCGCGCCGGGAATCGGAACCGCGGCCCCATCGCGGGCGCCCGGTATGTGGCAGACTTCCGCCATGAGCACGCCCTCCCGAGACCGTCTCGACGCCCTGCTCGCGCGGGGCCTGGTTCGCATGCACCTGGCCCTGGGCAAAGCGCAGCGGGACGCGCTGGTCGACTATCTTCTGGAGCTTGCGCGCTGGAATCGAGCGTTCAACCTGACCGCAGTCCGTGATCCCGTCGCCATGGTACCGCGACACCTGCTTGACAGCCTGACGGCGCTGCCGTGGGTCAGGCCGGGCCGCCTCCTCGATGTGGGCAGCGGGGCCGGCCTGCCCGGCTTGGTTCTGGCCATTGCGCGCCCGGACCTGGAGGTGGTGCTGCTCGACAGCAACGGCAAGCGGGTGCGCTTCCTGCGGCATGTGCTGCTGGCGCTGGAGGTCGCCAATGCGCGCGTCGTGCAGGCACGCGTCGAGGACTACCCGGCGGAGGGAAGCTTTGATACCGTGATTAGCCGGGCCTTCTCCGCGCTGGATCAGATGCTCGTGCTGTCGGCTCCGCTGCTGGCCGAACACGGGGTGCTGCTCGCCATGAAAGGGGCCAGCCCGGAACACGAGCTGGCGACACTTCCCGCCGGCTGGGAGGCGACCGGCGTACACCCCGTGCAGGTCCCCGGGCTCGGGGCGCAGCGCCATCTGGTGGAACTCACGCGGCAGCGTGCCGTGGGCCGAGCAGGACGGACCTGATGCCGATGGGCAAGATCATCGCTGTAGCCAATCAGAAGGGTGGTGTGGGCAAGACCACCACCAGCGTCAACCTGGCGGCCTCGCTGGCTGCGACCCGCACGCGGGTGCTGCTGGTGGACATGGACCCCCAGGGCAACGCCACCATGGGCTGCGGCATCGACAAGCACGGCGTGGCTCTGAGCGGTTGCGAGGTGCTGCTGGGCGAGAACGGCATCGGCGAGGCGATGCTCTGGACCGAGGGCACGCATCCATTCGCCGTGGTGCCGGGCAACGGGGACCTGACGGCGGCCGAGATCAGCCTGATGAGCATGCCCGACCGGGAACGCCGGTTGCGCCAGGCCCTGCAGCGCGTGCGTGACGAGTTTGATTACATCATCACCGACTGCCCGCCGGCGTTGAACATGCTAACCATCAACGCCCTGGCTGCGGCCGACGGGTTGCTGATCCCGATGCAGTGCGAGTACTACGCCCTGGAGGGCCTGTCGGCGCTGCTCAACACGGTCGAGCGGGTACGCCGGCAGGTGAATCCGGATCTGGACATCGCGGGCCTGCTGCGGACCATGTTCGATCCCCGCAACAGGCTGTCCGGGGAGGTGTCGGCTCAGCTGACCGAGCACTTCGGGGACAAGGTCTACCGGACGGTGATCCCGCGCAACGTGCGGCTCGCCGAGGCGCCGAGCTACGGCATGCCGGCCCTGCAGTACGACAAGTCCTCCCGCGGCGCCCTGGCGCACTTGGCCCTGGCGGGGGAGATCCTGCGGCGCGACGGTCGGCGGGCACCTGCCGCCGCGCTGGGTTGATCTGCGCCCCGCTGGCAACAACCGGCGCGGTCCGGCATACGGGTACCTGACATGGCAGCAAAGAAACGCGGACTCGGGCGCGGCCTCGATGCGCTGCTCGGCGGCGACGAGACCGCTCCGGCACAACCGGGGGGGGCGCAGGGTTCGCTGCGCCATCTGGGCATCGACGTCATCCAGCGAAGCCGCTACCAGCCGCGCGAGAATTTCGATTCCGAGTCGCTGCGCGAGCTCGCCAACTCTATCCGCTCCCAGGGTGTGGTCCAGCCGGTTGTGGTGCGTCCGCTCGACCAGGGCGGCTATGAGCTGATCGCGGGCGAGCGGCGCTGGCGCGCGGCGCAGTTGGCGGGCCTGCAGGAGATTCCCGTGGTGGTCCGCGAGGTCCCCGAGCAGGCAGCCATGGCGATGGCCCTGATCGAGAACATCCAGCGCGAGGACCTCAATCCGCTGGAGGAGGCCCGGGCGCTGGACCGCCTGAAGAACGAGTTCGGCCTGACCCACCAGGAGGTCGCCGATGCCGTGGGACGCTCGCGCGCTGCAGTCAGCAACCTGTTGCGCCTGATCGAGCTGACGGACGAGGTCAAGACGCAGGTCGAAGCGGGCGCGTTGGAGATGGGCCACGCCCGGGCCCTGCTCGGGTTGAAGGACGCGGAGCAGTCGGAAGCGGCGCGCGAGGTCGTCGCGCGCGGGCTTTCGGTGCGCGAGACGGAGAACCTGGTGCGCCGGTGGGAGAGCCGGAAAGCACGCAGGCGCGCGGCGCCGAAGCCGGATCCGGACATCCAGCGCCTGCAGGACGATCTCTCACAGCGCCTGGGTGCCAGCGTCAGCATCAAGGACAGCGGAGGTCGCGGCCGGCTCGTGATCCAGTACCACTCCCTGGACGAGCTGGACGGTATCCTGGGGCGGATTCACTAGCTGCCTGGCGGGTTCGTCCGTCGCGTTGACCGGGCCGGGCCGGTTCTATATACTCGCCGCGGCCGCTTGGGGGGGGGTGCGGGTTGCGCAGCGCCAAAAGGCACGCGTGATCGACACGGCGGTAAGGGGACGATGCTCACGAGGACGCTACCGCATCTTGAGGCATTCGGCGTGGCCGGGCTGCACCCGATTTCACATGCTTCGCGTCGCTCGATTCCGTCGCGGGTGGTCGGCGCTCCCGAATGCGTCCGGCTCGCAGTGCAGCGAACCGGGCGTGCCCGTGAGGGTCATTGCAACCCGGTGGGCGAGTTTGTAGTATGCGCGCCAATAGCAAAGACGATGGGCGGCTTACAGGTCGTCCGCACAGGGTACGGGGAGCCCTTGCAAGCCTGCTGGCGATTCAGGGCGTCGTTGCGCTGGTCATCGCCGCGGGCTTTTATGTATACGGTGGACCATGGTCGGCCGCGGGTGTCCTCTATGGTGGGGGCGTAGCGCTCGCGGTGTCCGCCTTGCTGGCCTTCCGGCTGGCGCGCGCATCGAGACCCGGTGCAAGCATGGCCGGCCTCTACCTCAGCGCGTTCGAGCGCTTTTTCTTTGTCGGGGGAGCCATTGCGTTGGGCCTGACGGTGGTCGACCTTTCGGCCGTGCCTTTGCTGGCCGGGTTCGCCGGCGCGGAAGCGGGCTATTTCATTGCCGCGGGCGTATACCCGCGGAATACGGGATAGAAACCAGAAGGGCGAAACGTGACAGCAGCCGCGGGAAAAAACCCCATAGAGTACATTTCGCACCACCTCGGCCACTGGCAGGTGGGCAGCGGACTGATGGCTGTCAATCTGGACACGCTGCTGTTCAGCGTGCTCACGGGGGCAATCCTGCTGTTGCTCGGCTGGTGGGTTGGCCGGCGCGTTTCCCGGGGACGCCCCGGGCGGTTGCAGAACGTGCTCGAGATGACCGTTGAATTCGTCAACAACCAGGTGCGCGAGGCGTTCCCGGTCGACGACCCGCTCATCGGTCCGATGGCACTGACCGTGTTCCTGTGGGTGATGGCGATGAATGCCGTCGACCTCATTCCCGTCGATTTCTTTCCGAGCCTGGCCGGCTGGGTCGGCGCGGGCCTCGGCAAGAATCCCGAGCACGTGCACCTACACGCGCTCGCCACCGCCGACCTGTCCGTTCCGCTGGGCATGGCGCTGTCGGTATTCGGCCTGACCATCAGCTACAATCTCCGGCACCGCGGCCCACTCGGCTATCTCAAGCGGTTCTTGACGCACCCGTTCGGCAAGTGGATGGCCCCCTTCAACTTTTTCCTGGGGCTGGTGGAAGAGATTTCGCGCCCCTTATCACTGGCGCTTCGACTCTGGGGCAACATGTTCGCCGGCGACCTGATCTTCATGCTGATCGCGCTGTTCGGCTTCGCCTTTTGGGTTGCGCCAGGGCAGGTTCTCCTCGGCACGGCCTGGACCTTTTTCGAGACCCTCGAGGTCGTGCTCCAGGCGTTCATCTTCATGCTTCTGAGCATCGTCTACCTGGCCCTGGCGGCGCAGGAAGAAGAGCACTAGTCGCAAACTCACGAACAGGGGGTATCTACCGTCATGAATCCTGCACTCGTCGCCCAGATTTACGCGTGGACCGCGCTCGGTGTGTGCACGATGCTCGCCTTCGCAGGGCTTGGTTCGGCGATAGGCTGGGGGCTGATCTGCTCGCGCTATATTGAGAGTATCGCGCGTCAGCCGGAACTGCGCGGGCAGCTCCTGGCGCAGACGCTCTTCACCGGGGGACTCATGGAGTCCTTTCCGTTTATCGTGTTTGGCGTTTCGATGTGGTTCATCTTCGCCAACCCGATGTTCTCCGCGGCCATGAAGCATCTCGGTCAGTGACGTAGCGGAAAGCGAGGACGTAATTGTGAGCGTCAATCTCACGCTGGTCTTTGAAGTCGTCGCGTTCTTCGCGTTCATCTACCTGTTCAAACGGTGGTTCTGGGCCCCGATTCTCGGCGCCATGGAGGACCGCGAGCAGCGTATCGCGGACGGCCTCGCGGCGGCCGAGCGTGGCCAACAGCAGCTCCTGGAGGTCCGCGAGCAGGCCGAACAGATCCTGGACGAGGCGCGCCGGCAGGCATCCGAGATCCTTGCACAGGCGAACAAGCGGCATACGGAAATGCTCGAGCAGGCGCGCGCGGAGGCGCGCGCGGAAGGGCAACGTATCGTCAACGCGGCGCGCTCGGAGATCGAGCAGGAGGTGGTGCGCGCCCGTGAGTCGCTGCGTGCGGAGCTCGGCAACCTGATCATGGAAGGGACGGAGCGCGTGCTCCGGCGGGAGGTCGACAGCAAGGCGCACAACGACCTGGTCGAGGAGCTGGTTGCCCAAATCTGAACCGGAGGAGCATACGATGGCGGAAGTGACCACGCTCGCGCGCCCGTACGCCAAGGCGTTGTTCGAGCTGGCAAGGTCCGAGGCCAGCCTCGACGCGTGGTCGCACCGGCTGGAGCGCCTCGCCGCGGTGGTGGACAACGAGGAGGTTCGGGAAGTCATCCGGAGCCCCAAGGTGCCCCCGGCCCAGGTGGCCGAGCTGATCGTCGAGGCGGCCGGTGCCGAGGCGCTGGGCGACAGCGGCAGAAACTTGGTGAGGCTGCTCGCTGAAAACCGCCGCCTGTTGCTGCTCCCGCAGGTGCGGGACCTGTATGCCACGATGCGTGCCGATGAGGAAGGCACCATCGACGTTGAGGTCGTTTCGGCGATCGCCCTTACGGACGACCAGCGACGGGAGATGGAGAGTGCGCTGGCGCGGCGTTTCGGCAAGCAGATCCGGCTCCACAATACGGTCGACGAGGGAATACTCGGCGGTGCGGTCGTCCACGCCGGCGACGTCGTCATCGACGGTTCGGTCCAGGCGAAGCTGGGAAGGCTCTCCGGCGCCCTGGTTCACTGACGAGGTAGCAAAATGCAACTCAATCCTTCCGAAATCAGCGACCTGATCCGGCAGCGCATCCAGAACTTCGAGGCCGTGGCCGAGGCGCGCTCCGAGGGGACCGTAGTGAGCGTGGCGGACGGTATTTGCCGGATTCACGGGCTGTCGGACGCGGTTGCGGGTGAGATGCTGGAGTTTCCCGGCAACACCTTCGGCATGGCGCTCAATCTCGAGCGCGACTCGGTCGGCGCGGTGGTCCTGGGCGAATACGAGCACATCAGCGAGGGTGATACGGTCAAGTGTACCGGACGCATTCTCGAGGTGCCCGTGGGAGAGGAGTTGCTCGGCCGCGTGGTGGACGCACTGGGCAATCCCATTGACGGCAAGGGGGAGCTCAAGGCGTCGCTGTCCTCACCCATCGAGAAGGTGGCGCCCGGGGTGATTACCCGCCAGTCCGTGGACCAGGCGGTGCAGACCGGCCTGAAAGCCATCGATTCGATGGTCCCGATCGGCCGCGGCCAGCGAGAGCTGATCATCGGGGACCGCCAGACGGGCAAGACCGCGGTCGCTATCGATACGATCATCAACCAGCGCGACACCGACGTGAAATGCATCTACGTCGCCGTGGGTCAGAAGGCGTCCAGTGTCGCCAACGTGGTGCGGATGCTGGAGCAACACGGGGCTCTGGAGCACACCATCGTGGTGGCTGCCACGGCGTCTGATCCCGCGGCGCAGCAGTTCATCGCTCCTTATGCCGGCTGCGCAATGGGCGAGTACTTCCGGGACCGGGGCCACGACGCGCTGATCATCTACGACGACCTCACCAAGCAGGCCTGGGCCTACCGCCAGGTGTCGCTGTTGCTGCGCCGGCCGCCGGGACGCGAGGCTTATCCGGGTGACGTGTTCTACCTGCACTCGCGCCTGCTCGAACGAGCGGCACGCATCAATGCTGACGAAGTTGAACGCCGCACCAATGGCGAGGTGAAGGGCCGCACCGGGTCACTGACCGCGCTACCGATCATTGAGACCCAGGCGGGCGACGTCTCGGCGTTCATTCCGACGAATGTTATCTCGATCACCGACGGCCAGATCTTTCTCGAAACCGACCTGTTCAACGCCGGTATCCGGCCGGCGATCAACGCGGGAATCTCGGTATCGCGTGTGGGCGGATCGGCCCAGACGCAGATCATTAAGAAACTGGGCAGCGGCGTGCGCCTGGCGCTGGCACAATACCGCGAGCTGGCGGCCTTCGCCCAGTTCGCCTCCGACCTCGACGAGGCGACCCGGCGTCAGCTCGATCGGGGCGAGCGCATCACCGAGCTGATGAAGCAGAAGCAGTACTCGCCGATGAGCGTTGCCGAGATGGCCTTTGCGTTGTTCGCCGGCAACGAGGGCTACCTTGACGACGTCGAGGTCAAGAAGGTGGTCGACTTCGAGGCCGCGCTGACGGACTACCTGCGCTCGGAGCAGAAAGAGCTGCTCAAGCAGATCAACGAGTCCGGTGACTACAACGACGAGATCGAGTCGCAGATGCGCAAGGCGCTCGAGCAGTTCAAAGCCAACAGCACCTGGTAGGTGGTGCCAGTGGAGCTTCAGCTACAGGCATAAGCTATGGCGGGCGCAAAAGAGATTCGGACCCAGATCCGGAGCATCCAGAACACGCAGAAGATCACCAAGGCCATGGAGATGGTCGCGGCGAGCAAGATGCGCCGGGCGCAGGAGCGGATGCAGGAATCCCGCCCCTACGCCGAGCGCATCCGCCAGGTGATCGGCCATCTTGCCGCGGGGAACCCTTCGTACCAGCACGCGTTTCTGCAGGAGCGCGAGCCGCGGCGCGTCGGCTTCATCATCGTGTCGACGGACCGGGGGCTCTGCGGCGGGCTCAATAACAACCTGTTCAAGGTCGTCCTGGGCGAGATGCAGGAGTGGTCCCAGCGCGGCGTGGAAATCGAGATCGGCGTGCTGGGCGCCAAGGCCGTGGGGTTCTTCCAGCGGCACGGCGGCAGGGTCGTCGCGAAGGCCAGCAGCCTGGGCGACACGCCCCATGTCAGCGACCTGATCGGGACCGTCAAGGTCATGCTGGACTCGTACGCCGAGGGCTCGCTGGATCGGGTGTTCGTGGCGCACAACGATTTTGTCAACACCATGTCCCAGCGCCCGCTGGTGCGGCAGATTCTGCCGGTGGAGAAGCTCCACGAGGAGGAGATGCTCGGACGCTGGGACTACATCTACGAGCCGACGCCCGAAGATCTGCTCGACGACATGCTCATGCGCTACATCGAGGCGCAGGTCTATCAGGGCGTGGTCGAGAACGTCGCCTGCGAGATGGCCGCGCGCATGGTTGCCATGAAGAGCGCCTCCGACAACGCGCAGAGCATCATCGATGACCTGCAGCTCGCCTACAACAAGGCGCGCCAGGCTGCGATCACTCGCGAGCTGTCCGAGATTGTGGCCGGTGCCTCGGCCGTGTGAGCACGCCGGGCGACCACGGAAGAACCGATCGGAAACCAGACCCCACCAGCGGCGGCAGTCGGGGGTGTTCTAAGGCTAGGGGAACCGAAGCATGAGCTCTGGAAAGATTGTTCAGATCATCGGCGCAGTGGTCGATGTGGAATTTCCGCGAGGCGCCGTCCCGAATATCTACGATGCAATCGTGGTGGACGAGGCCGACCTCACGCTCGAGGTCCAGCAGCAGCTCGGTGATGGTGTCGTGCGCTGTATCGCTATGGGGACCACGGATGGACTCAAGCGTGAGGCGGCGGTGACCGATACCGGCCAGCCGATCTCCGTTCCGGTGGGGTCGAAGACGCTGGGCCGGATCATGGACGTGCTCGGGCGGCCGGTGGACGAGGCCGGCGAGATCGGCGCTGACGAGACCTGGCCCATCCATCGGGATCCCCCGGCCTACGAGGACCAGGCGGGCAGCGCGGAGCTGCTCGAGACGGGCATCAAGGTCATCGATCTGCTCTGCCCCTTCGCCAAGGGTGGCAAGGTTGGCCTGTTCGGCGGCGCCGGCGTGGGCAAGACCGTCAACATGCTCGAGCTGATCAACAATATCGCGACGGAGCACTCGGGACTGTCCGTGTTTGCCGGCGTCGGCGAACGCACGCGCGAGGGCAACGACTTCTATCACGAGATGGTGGAGGCCGGTGTCATCAAGCTCGACCAGCTTACCGACTCCAAGGTGGCCATGGTCTACGGCCAGATGAACGAGCCGCCGGGCAACCGCTTGCGGGTGGCGCTCAGCGGACTGACCATGGCGGAATACTTCCGCGACGAGGGCCGTGACGTGCTGATGTTCATCGACAACATCTACCGTTACACCCTGGCCGGCACCGAGGTCTCGGCGCTGCTCGGCCGCATGCCGTCGGCCGTGGGCTACCAGCCGACCCTGGCCGAGGAGATGGGCGTGCTTCAGGAGCGCATCACTTCCACCCGCAAGGGCTCCATCACCTCGGTGCAGGCGGTGTACGTGCCGGCCGACGACCTCACCGATCCGTCGCCGGCGACCACCTTCGCCCACCTGGACGCCACCGTAGTGCTGGCGCGCTCGATCGCCGAGCTGGGCATCTACCCGGCCGTGGACCCGCTGGATTCCACCTCCCGCCAACTCGACCCGCAGGTCGTGGGCCAGGAGCACTACGACGTCGCCCGTGGCGTGCAGAACGTACTGCAGCGCTACAAGGAGCTGCGCGACATCATCGCGATCCTCGGCATGGACGAGCTGTCGGAGGAGGACAAGCTGACCGTGGCGCGGGCGCGCAAGATCCAGCGCTACCTGTCGCAGCCGTTCTTCGTCGCGGAGGTGTTTACTCAGCAGTCGGGCAAGTACGTGCCGCTGAAGGACACCATCGCCGGCTTCAAGGCGATCCTCGACGGCGAGTACGATGACCTGCCGGAGCAGGCGTTCTACATGGTCGGCTCGATCGAGGAAGCCGTGGAAAAGGCGAAGAGCCTCTGAGGCGCCGCGAACGCGGGGACAGCGAGCAGATGAGCAAGATCCAGGTCGATATCGTCAGCGCCGAAGGTGAGATCCACGCCGGCGAGGCTGACATGGTGTTCGCCCCGGCGATCGAGGGCGAGGTGGGCATCGCGCCCCGGCATGCACCGCTGTTGACGAAGCTCCGCCCCGGCGAGGTCCGGGTTCACAACGAGGGCGAGGACGAGCACTCCTATTACGTTTCCGGCGGCATCCTGGAGGTGCAGCCGCACAAGGTCATGGTCCTGGCGGACACCGCGTTCCGCGCCCGCGACATTGACGAGGCCGCCGCCCAGGAAGCCAAGCGCCAGGCCGAGGAAGCGCTGGCATCGCAGCAGGCGGAACTCGACTACGCCCAGGTCCAGGCGGAGCTGGCCGAGGCGGTCGCCAAGCTGCGCGCGCTCGAGCGGCTGCGCCGAACCGGGCGCCGCTGACCCGTTCGCCGACGCCCGCTCCCGCGGAAAGAACGGGTTGCCCCGGTGCCTGTCGGCCGGGAACCTATCCGTTATACTGAGCGTGTTTTTGGTACCGGACCGGCAACGCGGGAGGTCCTCCCTGGCATGCCCCTGAGCGTCGTCATCCTGGCCGCGGGCAAGGGCACGCGCATGCGTTCCGACCTGCCGAAGGTGCTGCAGCCGCTGGCCGGACGGCCGTTGCTCCAGCACGTGGTCGACACCGCCCTTCGCCTCGAGCCGGGGCGCCTGCGCGTGGTCGTGGGGCACGGTGCGAACCGGGTCCGCGCGATGGTTACCGGCCCGGGCCTGGAATGGGTCGAGCAGGCCGATCAGCTCGGAACCGGTCACGCGGTGCTGCAGGCGCTTCCCGGGCTCGATGCTGCCGACCCCGTGCTGGTGCTCTATGGCGACGTGCCCCTGGTGCGCGAGGGCAGCATGCGGGCACTGGCGGCCCGGGCGCGGGAGGGGGCGCTGGCCCTGCTGGGCGCCGAGCTGGATGATCCGGCCGGCTACGGGCGCGTTTTGCGCGACGCCGGCGGACGCGTCGCCGGCATCGTAGAGGAGAAGGACGCCACCCCCGAGCAGCGGCGCATCCGCGAGATCAACACGGGCCTGATCGCCGCACCGGCCGGCCTTCTGCGCCACTGGCTGGAGCGTGTCGGCAACGATAATGCCCAGGGAGAGTACTACCTCACCGAGGTGGTGGCGATGGCGCGCGGCGCGGGATGCCCGCTGGAGGCCGCTGTGGCGAGCGACCCGGATGAGATCCTGGGAGTGAATGACCGCATCCAGCTGGCGCGCCTGGAGAGAGTGTTCCAACGGCGCCAGGCGCTGGCGCTGATGCGCGCGGGCGTGCTGCTGCTGGACCCGGAACGCTTCGACCTGCGCGGCAGGCTCGAGACCGGCCGCGACGTCGTAATCGACGTCAACGCCGTGTTCGAAGGCGAGGTCCTGCTCGGCGACGGGGTCCGCATCGGACCCAACTGCCACCTGCGCGACTGCCGACTGGGTGAGGGCGTGGAGTTGTTGCCCAACACGGTGGTGGACGGCGCGACGGTCGGCGCCGGTGCCCGCATCGGGCCGTTCGCGCGAATCCGGCCGGGCACCGAGCTGGCCGACGGGACGCACATCGGCAACTTCGTGGAGATCAACCGGAGCCGCATCGGCGGCGACAGCCAGATCAACCACCTGAGCTACGTCGGGGACACCGAGGTCGGTCACGGGGTGAACATCGGGGCCGGCACCATCACCTGCAACTACGATGGGGTCGGCAAACACCGGACCGAGATCGGCGACGACGCCTTTATCGGCTCGGGCACCGAGCTGGTCGCGCCCGTCCGGATCGGTGCCGGGGCCACTATTGGGGCGGGCTCGACCATTAGCAGGAATGCGCCGGAGGGCCAGCTGACGGTGGGCCGCGCCCGCCAGATTACGGTGCCCGGGTGGAAGCGCCCGGGCCCTAAGCGATAAGCGCCCAGGGAAAGTGCAGCCATGTGCGGAATCGTCGGTGCAGTCGCGCAACGCAACGTCACGCCCATCCTGCTGGAGGGAATCCGGCGGCTCGAGTACCGTGGCTACGACTCCGCGGGCATCGCGGTGGTCGCGCACGGCGAGGTCCTGGAACGCCGGCGTGCCCTAGGCAAGGTCCAGGCGCTGGCGGATGCCCTGGACGGGCAGCCGCTTTCGGGACAGCTGGGCCTGGCCCACACGCGCTGGGCGACTCACGGCATTCCCTGCGAGCGCAACGCCCACCCCCATCTCTCGGGCGATTCCCTGGCCGTGGTCCACAACGGCATCATCGAGAACTACGCTGAGCTGCGCTCCGAACTCGAGGCGCAGGGCTACGAGCTGGTATCGGAGACCGATACCGAGGTGCTCGCCCACGAGATCCACTCCCAGCTGGCGCGCAGCGGCGACCTGCTGCGTGCGGTCCAATCCGCGGCCGTGCGGCTGCGCGGCGCGTATGCTCTTGCCGTGATCGACCGGCATTTTCCCGACCGGCTGGTGGTCGCGCGCCTGGGTAGTCCGCTGGTGCTCGGCGTGGGCATCGGCGAGCATTTCGTGGCCTCCGACGTGACCGCGCTGCTGCCGGTCACGCAGCGCTTCGTGTTCCTGGAGGAAGGCGATGTCGCCGAGTTGCGCCGCGACGGCTACCGGATCCTCGACCGCCAGGGGCGGGAGGTCGAGC
Organism: Gammaproteobacteria bacterium; assembly: GCA_035638695.1. Taxonomy (GTDB): domain Bacteria; phylum Pseudomonadota; class Gammaproteobacteria; order UBA5335; family SLRW01; genus DASQZJ01. The sequence goes on from DASQZM010000065.1 coordinate 24,025, forward strand.
GACCGGTCAGCGCCAGCGAGCTGGCGGCCAACCCGGTCGAGCGCGGCCAGTACCGGCACTACATGCTCAAGGAGATCCACGAGCAGCCCCGGGCCATCGCCGAAACCCTGGAGGGGCGCCTGGCCGACGGCCACGTGCTGGATGCGGCCTTCGGCATGGGCGCCGGGAAGCTGCTCGACGCCGTACGGGGCGTGCATATCGTCGCCTGCGGGACGAGTTACCATGCGGCCATGGTCGGCCGCTACTGGATCGAGTCCCTGGCCGGCCTTCCCTGCAGCGTGGAGATCGCCAGCGAATACCGCTACCGCCATCCGGTGGTGCCGGAGAGCACGCTGTTCGTGACCCTGTCACAGTCGGGGGAGACCGCCGACACGCTGGCGGCCCTGCGGGAGTCGCGCGGCCTCGGCTACCTCGGCAGCCTCGCCGTGTGCAACGTCCCCGAGAGCTCCCTGGTACGCGAGTCGGACCTGGTGCTGATGACCCGCGCCGGTCCCGAGATCGGCGTGGCATCGACCAAGGCCTTCACCACCCAGCTGACCTCCCTGATGCTCCTGACGCTCGCGCTGGCGGGCCGGCACGGGCTCGACGCCGCGCGCCAGGCAGAGATCGTGCGCGACCTGGAACAGGTCCCCGGGCTGGTGGAGCGGACACTCGGGCTCGACGATCGCATCGCGACGCTGGCGGACGACTTCGCCGACAAGCAACACGCGCTGTTCCTGGGTCGCGGCGTCGAGTACCCGATCGCTCTGGAGGGCGCGCTCAAGCTCAAGGAGATTTCCTATATCCACGCCGAGGGCTACGCGGCCGGGGAGCTCAAGCACGGCCCCCTGGCCCTGGTGGACGAGAGCATGCCGGTTGTCGCCGTGGCCCCGAACGACGAGCTGCTGGAGAAGCTCCTGTCCAACCTCCAGGAGGTACGGGCCCGCGGCGGTCGCCTATACGTTTTTGCCGAGCCCGGGGTCCGGCTGCACGAGGACGAGAGCGTCCGCGTGCTCCCGATGCCCGCCGATCACAGCGAACTGGCCCCGCTGATCTATACCATCCCGCTCCAGCTGCTGGCCTACCACGTGGCGGTGCTGAAAGGGACCGACGTCGACCAGCCGCGCAATCTCGCGAAGTCCGTCACCGTCGAGTGACCTTCGGCCGGGCCGTGGCACGTGGCGTTGCGCAGCGGTACCGGTGCTGATCATCGGGCCCGCCATGGTTCGGCTCCGATCGCCGCCCGGAATGCCGCCCCTTGCTCCGCGGGGACCACCCGCTTCATGGAGCCCGGCCTCGACCTCTCCGGCCTGGTCACCGGGCGTGCGATGCCGCGCACGGCGGAGGTATTCCGCCACTGCCGGGTGCCGGGTGCCCACCTTTCCGTCGACCGGGATCCGGATCGGGGACACGGCAGGGGGGATCGCTCCGCCCCGGCGCCTCCCCTGCACTCGTGGCGGTCAACCCTGCCGGCTTGAAGGAGACCGCGGCCCGTCCGCATTGCGGAATGCCGGTCTGGCATCCACCGCAAGGACCTGCGAGGCCAGACCCCGACTCTGCCGATGCCGGCCGACCGCCTCGTCCAGGCAGCGCCGCAGGCACTGGATGAGGAATGCTCGCCGGTACATAACCGCGCCGGCCAGCACGGCGTGCGGGAGGGGGATCCCGCGGCTCCGGGCGGATCCCGACCTGAACCTCGCCTTGTGCGGATACCGCGCTCGCGGAGGCCAACCGGGGGTTGTTGCGGCAGGCCCGAGGCGCGACTGCGGGGGCCCCCTTTGGAGGATGGCGCCCCCGCCGCCGACCGGCCAGAATGGACGGGCCCGGGTCGGCGGAAATCCCGCAAGTATCCGCGCGCAACGGTAACAACCAACAATACGATACGGGCGGCGACGGCGTCCGCGGGGGTTAACGGAGGCGGTCACCCGGGGTGGCCGCAGGGTCGACGCGAACGTGCTTTCCAATTCCATCGGGCGAGAGCTGGGCAAGATCGCGCGCCACGTGGCGCTATGCGCAGCGGTGCTGGCGCTAGCGCTGGCGCTGCTGCCCTCCGTGGCGGACGCGGCGTCGCCGATCCACCAAGTGGTCGACTACAGCGCATACGGGGTTCTGGGCGTCACCCTGGTCATGGCCTGGCATTTCAACCGCAGCCACCCGGCCCTGATCGCTGCGGTCCTGATCCTGTCCCACTGGGTGGCGGTGGGCTTGCCCCGCCAGCAGCTGGCGGATCCGCGCCTGGCGGACGTCCTCTGGGACGCGTGCAGCCTGCTCCTGCCGCTGGTATTCATCGTCCTGGCGCTGCTGCGGGACCGCGGCGTGGCCAATGTCCACGCCGCGCTGCGTGTGGCGTTCATTGTTGTACTCGCCCTGTGCCTGTTGCTACCGGCGGTGCTGGCGACAGCGCGCTTCGAACGCTGGATGGACTACCCACTGCTGGCGGGATTCCCGCTGCCGGGCGGAGTGCACCAGCCGGTGCTCGCGGCCCAGCTTCTGGCCGGCCTGGTGCTGGCGGGGCGGATGATCCGTTTCCGCACCCTGCTGGATACCGCGCTGCTTGGGGCGCTGGTCGCCGCCGCCCTGGGCGTGTACTTCCATGGCGGGAGTGGCAGCTCGGGCGTGCTGACCGGTACCGGCGGTCTGCTGCTCTGGCTTGGCGTGGTACAGGATTCGCACGTCATGGCGTTCCGGGACGAGCTGACCGAGCTGCCGTCAAGACGGGCCATGAACGAGCGCCTCATGGGCCTGGGGCGCAAGCACACGCTGGCGATGGTCGACGTGGACCATTTCAAGCTCTTCAACGACCGATTCGGGCACGATGTCGGGGACCAGGCGCTGCGCTTCATTGCCGCCCACCTGCGGCGCGTGCGCGGGGGCGGTACGGTCTACCGCTATGGCGGGGAGGAATTCGCGATCGTGTTCGCCGGCAAGGACCTCGATGCCGTGCTGCCGCACCTTCAGTCGCTGCGCGCGCGGGTGGCGAGTTCGCACATGGCGATTCGCCGGCAGGAACGGCGCGGCGCGCGCAAGCGCCGCACGCGGGGCCGCAGTGAACGCCGACCGCGCCCGATGACGGTACGCTTCACGGTGAGCATCGGCGTCGCCGAGCGCACGGGAGGCCTCGACAAGCCCGCCGAAGTGCTCGCGGCGGCGGACCGTGCACTCTACCGGGCGAAGAAGCGTGGCCGTAATCGGGTCATGACCTGAACTTTCCGCCGCCCGCGGGGATCCGGTGACATGTTCATCGGCTCCCGTCCCGGACTGGAACCGCGCACATCAGCCCGGTATCGTCGCGTTGGGCACGGCCGTCCCGCTAGCGATCTGCGCCGCATCGCCGGCCCCCCCGGCCGGCGGGATGCCGTCCGCCAGAGGAGACGCCCGGGAGTTGAGTGCGCCGACCAACATCAAGCCCAACAGCGCGCTCGTGCTGACCGGCGGCGGAGCGCGCACCGCTTACCAGGTCGGCGTCATGCGGGCGGTCGCGGAGATGTGCCGGCCGGAGGTGCGCAGCCCCTTCCCGATAATCACGGGAACCTCCGCGGGTGCCATCAACGCCGGCTCGCTTGCCGCCAGCGCACCCAACCTGGCCGCGGGCGCGACGCGACTGGCGGGCATCTGGCGCCAGCTCCGGGTGGACCAGATATTCCAGACCGATCCCTGGACCGTCTACCGCACCGGTGCGCACTGGTTCGCCGCCCTGCTCCTGGGCGGGCTCGGACCGCGGAATCCGCGTTCCCTGCTGAACAACGACCCGCTACGCGACCTGCTACGTCGCCGGCTGGACTTCTCGCGCGTCAGCGCGAACCTCGTCTCGGGCCATCTGCGGGCGCTCGGCATCGTCGCTTCGGGATACTTCAACGGCCGCTCGGTGTGCTTCTACGAGAGCCTCGACCACATCGATCCCTGGAATCGCGCGCGGCGCCAGGGTCGGCCGTCGGAGCTTGGGGTCGAGCACATCATGGCCTCCTGCGCGCTGCCGGTGCTGTTTCCGGCCGTACGCCTGGGGAACGAGTTCTTCGGCGATGGAGCGATGCGCGACGTCGCGCCCCTGAGCGCGGCGATCCACCTCGGCGCGGACCGGCTGCTGGTGATCGGCACGCGCAATGACGACCCCATCGAGGAACCGGGCATCGAGCCCAGCCACTACCCGAGCCTGGGCGATATCGGTGGCTACGTGCTGGACACCCTGTTCATGGAGAGTCTGCGCGCTGACCGGGAGCGGCTCGAGCGTCTCAACGAGCTGGTTGAGGCCGTTCCGGAGGCCCCGGTGCTGGAGGATGGCCGGGCTCTGCGGCGGGTCGGTCTGCACATGGTGCTGCCCAGCCGCGATCTGCGCGAGATCGCGGAGCGGCACGTGCACCGATTTCCCGCCACGGTGCGGCGGGTAATGCGGGGGATCGGCGCCGACCCGAGGAGCGGGCGTTTGACCAGCTACCTGCTGTTCGATGGCCGCTACTGCCGCGAGCTGATGCAACTGGGCTACGCCGATGCGATGGATCAGGCACCAAGCCTGAAGCGCTTCCTGCTGATCGATCCCGAGGGCTGATAGCCGCCGACGCCCGTCGCCTCGCCTTTTGGCGGCCGCCGATGCCTGTGGCATCATGATTTTTTATCCATCCCGATTCCGGCACGCGCCTTCAGCGGCGGCGTGGCCGCGTCCCCGGGATTCCCGGACAAACCAGAGACGCGCCAGATGCTGTCCAGCCTGTTCAAGCGTAGCAAGGGGCCCTACAAGCTTTACATCGAGGGACGCGAGGAGCCGGTCGAGGTGCCGGCGAAGACCAGTATCCTCCAGGCCGCGCTGGACAACGGTATCCCGTTCCCCCACAGCTGCCGTGCCGGTGGCTGCGGCACCTGCCGCTGCCGGCTGGTGGAAGGCCGGGTCCGGGAGCTGACGGACAAGAGCTTCTTCCTCAGTGCCGAAGAGCTGCAGCAGAACTACATCCTTGCCTGCCAGAGTCTGCCCCGTTCCGACGTGCGGGTGCGCGTGGACCGCCTGGACCTGTCGGCGGAGGCCGCCGCCACCGTGCACCCGGTGGTGAAGACCGCCGGCCGGATCGCGGGGACCCGCCGCGCGACCCACGACATTCTCGAGCTGACGGTGGACCTGGACCGACCGATGGCGTACACGGCTGGGCAGTACGCCGACCTGTCCGTGCCGGGCGTGATCGACCATCCGCGCTCCTTTTCCTTTGCCGCCGCGCCGGAAAGCGACGCCCCCACGCGGGTTGTGTTCCACGCGCGCCTGCTGCCTGACGGCGTGTTCAGCGGCTGGCTGGCGGCGAGCGACCGGCTGGGACACAAACTGCACGTGGAGGGCCCTCACGGTGACTTCTGGCTGCGGCCGTCCGGGGCCCCGATCCTCTGCCTGGCCGGAAGCACCGGCATGGCGCCGATCAAGGCGCTGCTGGAGCAGGCCCTGCGGGACCGGGTGCAGCGCGACGTGGTGTGCCTGTTCGGCGCGCGTACCCAGCGCGACCTCTACTGCCTGGACGAGATGGCCGTGCTGGAGCGCCGCTGGCGCGGGGACTTCCGCTTCGAACCGGTCCTATCCGAAGAGCCGCCCGGCAGCGACTGGGAGGGCCGGCGTGGACTGGTCACCGAGCACCTCACCGAGCCCGCGCTCGAAGTGGAAACCCGGCATGCCTACATGTGCGGTCCCCCGCCGATGCTGGATGCCGCGCTGGGCATCCTCGCCGAGCTGGGCGTCGCCAAAGACCACATTCACTTCGACAAGTTCCTGGACCGGAGTCATACCGCGGTGCTGGCCGGCTAGCGTCGGGGCGTCTGCTGCCGTGAGCGGCCCGGGGATCGTGGGGGCGCGGAGCGAGCCAGTTTTAAGTGTTGAGTTTTAAGTGCCAAGGAGAGCCCGAAAGACAGCACAGGGGCGTTGCTTTCGGCCAGCGCAGGTTCCTCCGGCAGGCTTTCCGACTGCGCTCGCTGAATGAAACCCTGCCGCCAGGACCAGGTCCACTCTTCACTTAAAACTCAACGCTCGTCCTACCACCCCACCGACCGTCCGCCGTCCACGGGCAGGACGTGGCCTGTGACGTAGCCGGCCTCGGCGATCAGGTAGCGTACCGCGCGGGCGATGTCCTCCGGGTCGCCGGCGCGCTTGAGGGGCGTGCGCTCGATGATCCTGGCCCGGGTGGTCTCGGCAAGCCCTTGTTCCGGCCAGAGGATGGCGCCCGGAGCGACGGCATTGACCCGGATTTCCGGGCCCAGCTCACGCGCGAGCGAGCGGGTGAGCATAACCAGGCCTGCCTTGGCCGTACAGTATACGGTGTGGGCCCGTAACGGGCGCCAGGCATGGATGTCGGTGATATTGACGATGTTGCCGCGGCTGGCGGCCAGGTGGGGGCGCGCCGCCTGGGCTAGAAAGAACGGCGCCCGCAAATTGGTGCCCATCAGGTCGTCCCATTGCTGCGGGGTGGTCTCGCCGACGATGGTGGGATAGAAGGTCGAGGCATTGTTGATCAGGGCGTCGAGGCGACCCCAGGGCTGGACGACAGCCTCGACGATGTCCTGCAGGACGGTCGTGTCACGGATGTCCCCGCGCACCAGTATCACCGATCCCGGGCGCTGCAGCTGAAGCAGGTCCCGCAGCGCCTCCGCCGCGGTGCCGGACTGGTGGTAGTGCAGCGCCACGTTCATGCCGCAGCCGTGCAGATGGGTAGCGACGGCGGCCCCGATGCGCCGGGCGGCACCCGTGATCAGGGCAGTTTTGCCTGCCAGCGTTGCTGTATTATTCTCCAAGCCCTGGTTCCCCGATCGGCTGCCCCGATGAGCCTTTCCTACCGCGCCAACATGGACCTGCCCGAGCCTCCCGAGGAGGCGCTGGCCCACTCGCGCCGACTCCAGGCCCGCGTCCGTGAGGAGATCGCGGCCGCTGGCGGCCGGATCGGCTTCGACCGCTACATGGAGCTGGTGCTGTACGCGCCGGCACTAGGCTACTACAGCGCCGGTGCCCGGAAAATCGGAGCGGACGGGGACTTCGTCACGGCGCCCGAGATCTCGCCGCTGTTCTCGCGCTGCGTGGCCCGCCAGGCGGCACCGGTGCTGCGGGCGCTCGGCGGCGGCACCATCCTTGAGCTGGGCGCCGGCTCCGGGCGCATGGCGGCGGATATCCTGGTGGAGCTGGAGGCACTCGCGCTGCTGCCCGGGCGCTACCTGGTCCTCGAGCCGAGCGGTGAGCTGCGCGAGCGTCAGCAGGCCACCCTCGACGAGCGGTGCCCGCAGCTCGCCGACCGGCTCGAGTGGCTCGACAGTCTGCCGCCGGAGCCCATCGAGGGCGTGATCCTGGGCAACGAGGTGGTCGACGCGCTGCCGGTCAAGCGCTTCCGCCATGACCGGGGCTGGCAGGAACTGTGCGTCAGCACCGGGCCAGAGGGCTTCACCTGGCGTGCCGAGGCGGCGGGCGAGCCGCTCGTGCGGGCACTGGAGACATCCGTGCCGGCGCTGCCCGACGGCTATGAGTCGGAGATCGATCTTAATCTCCCGGCCTGGATGACGGGCGTCGCCGGTGCGCTCGCGCGCGGCATGGTCCTGTTGACGGATTACGGCCTGCCGCGGCGGGCGTACTACCATCCGCAGCGCACTCGCGGCACGCTGATGTGCCACTATCGCCACCGCGCCCACGAGGATCCGTTCCTGTACCCCGGGCTGCAGGACATCACCGCCTGGGTCGACTTCAGCGCGCTGGCGGATGCCGGCATCGCGGCCGGGCTGGAGCTGGCGGGCTACACCACCCAGGCCCACCTCCTGCTCGCCGGCGGGCTCGAAGCGATGGCGGCCGAGGTGGAGCCGGCCGATACTCGTGCGCAGGCCGAGCTCAGCCGCCAGATCAAGCTGCTGACGTTGCCGTCGGAGATGGGCGAGCGGTTCAAGGCGATGGCGTTCACCCGTGGTGATGTCCCGCTACCGGACGGCTTCGACCTGCGTGACCTGAGCCACACCCTGTGACACGGGAGCCGGCCTCCCCGCCGAGCGTCCCATCAGCCTGCTCCAGGCGATGCGCGGCGGAGCGCCCGTCGCCTGGGGCATGGGCGCTGGTTGCGGCGGTGACCGCCCATGCCTGTATCGGGCCCTTCCCGCGGCGGCTGGAGCGTGCCGGCAGCCCGGCCTTCGTGATCTCCCCGTGGGGCTCGGCCCGCTGCTGCCGTCGCTGTTCGCTTGAAGCAACCGGGATCGAGCCGCGGGCCCCGCGCCCGCCCGTAGCGGTTCAGTCCAGCTCCCGGCGTACCGCGTCCAGGCGCGCGCGACGGATCGCCTCTCCGATCTCGGGTCCAGGCAGGTCGCGTTGGCCGAGCGAACGCGTATCCACGGCCAGGGCCGCTGCGAGCCCGCGCCGCACGCGGGTGCCGGGCGGGTACGCGTCGGCGGCGCGGCGACCGGCGGCCTCGGCGCGCGCGATCGCGTCACAGTGGCACACTGCGAGCAGGTCCTCGACCCGCTGCGGCCGGCGGATGGCGTCCACGTCCTCGAGCAGCGAAAGCAGCGCTTCCGCGTCCATCTCGCCCGCTGCATGGCAGGCTTCGCGCTGGCGCAGCGCCAGCAGGGCAAGCTCGCGATAGCCGTTGGGAACCCGCAGTGCCCGGCAGGCCGCCTCCAGCCCACTGGCATCGTCCGGTCCGCCGAGTGCCTGCATGAGCGCCGCGAACCGCACCCGCTCGCCGCCGCCGATGCGCACGGCGGCCCGCAGCGCCCGCAGCGCCAGCGGCTCGCCATCGGTCGCGTATTGCCGCTCCAGCACCGGGAGCACCCGCGAGAGCGCGCCGCATTCGTGCAGCACCTGGAAGAACCGCGCTGGCTCCGGTTCATCCAGCGCCCGTCGCATCTCCTGCCACACGCGTTCTGGCACCAGGTGATCGGCCTCGCCGGCGTCCACCATGGCCTGCATCAGGTGAAGCGTTTCCGGGGCGATATCGAAGCCCAGCGGCGCAAAGCGTGCCGCGAACCGTGCCACCCGGAGGATCCGCACGGGGTCCTCGCGGAAGGCCGGGGAGACGTGCCGCAGGCGGCGGGCCCTGAGGTCCTCAAGGCCGCCCCAGGGGTCGATCAGCCGACCCTCTGCGTCGCGGGCCATGGCGTTGATGGTAAGATCGCGCCGCTGCAGGTCCTGCTCCAGCGTCACGTCGGGTCCGGCGTAGACGTCGAAGCCGTGGTAGCCGGGAGCGGTCTTTCGCTCCGTGCGGGCGAGCGCATACTCCTCCCCGGTCCGGGGATGCAGGAACACCGGGAAATCCCTGCCCACCTGCGTGTAGCCGGCGTCCACCATCTCCTCCGGACCGGACCCGACCACCACCCAGTCGCGCTCCTTGACCGGCAGCTCGAGCAGCTCGTCCCGGACGGCGCCGCCTACCAGGTAGACCTGCATGCGCGGATCACCGTTCCGGCTCGTGCACCGCTGATGGCGGCTCCAGGTTCGGGTCATGGACCATGCGCCGGTAGTCCGGATAGCGGTCGCGTGTCCGGCGATGCCCGACGTAGACCGGGACCACCGCTTCCATCGGGGTGGGACGGATGCCGAACCGCTCGAGGTCATTCTGCTGACAGACGCTGTCCACGCGCGTGGACAGGTAATTGTCCTCGGTGAATGGCTTGCCAGGGAAGTGCTGCATCAGCTTGCCCTGGGCATGGGACATGCCGTCGCCCAGGCTGACGATGCGCCGCTTCAGCCCGGCCGTCCGGGCGGTGTACTCGACGATCTCGCGCAGGGTATAGGTCCTCGGTCCGCACAGGCAGAAGCTCTTGCCGGGGACGTCGCGGTTGCTGACGCTGTCGGCAAAGGCGCGGGCGACGTCGCCGACGTAGACGGGGGCGTAGCGGCTGTCGGGACAGGCCAGCGGAAACACAGCCGGGCTCCAGCGCAGCAGCCCAACGAACCGGTTGATGAAGCTGTCGCCGGGTCCGAAGATCACCGACGGGCGGAAGATCGTCGCCTGCAGCCGCTCGCCGCCGTGCTGACGATACTGGGCCTCGCCCTCGCCCTTGGTGCGCAGGTACCGGCTGGGGGCCCGGCTGGCGTCGGCTCCGAGCGCGCTCATGTGCAGGACGTGCCGCACGTGGTTGCGCCGGCAGGCTTCCGCCAGCAGCCGGGGGAGCTCCACGTGCGCGCTGCGGAAATCCTCCCGCGGATGCCCGGTCTCGTTGAGAATACCGACCAGGTTGATCGCGAGATCGCATCCCTCCAGCTCGGCCGCGAGCGTGGACGGATCATACGGGTCCCCTTGGTCGACCCACACCGTCGGCAGGACCTTGAGCTCGCGGCAGCGTTCCTCGTGGCGGGTGAGAACGCGCACGCGGTGTCCGCGGCGCGACAACTCGGCGGCCAGGTGGCGGCCGACGAACCCGGAGCCGCCCAGCATGAAGATGTCGCATGTCTTCGCCATGGAGTCGTCCTTTCTTGGTTTGCCCGACGATCCGAGGTTACGGCCGGACCGCCCGGGTATGTTACTAACCCGGCCAGAGGTAATGCCACGTCCCGGCGGGAGTGCGAGCACTGCGGGCGAGGCCGGGGCGAAGGCCTCGCTTTGCCACCGCGAGCGAGCGCAGCCCCGCCATCGCCGCTCACGCGCCGGAGCTCCAGGCGCTATCGTCGCCCCGTCCCGACGCGGTTGCTCGCCAGTCGAATAGCGCCTTTGAGGCCGCTCTCGCACCTTGCCAGACAGGCCGGCGGGAGGGCCGAGACGAGGCATTGCCTCGGGCCGGGCCAGTGGCCGGCGTCCGGCGGCCGTGCATGCCTCGCGCGCCGGCGGGACGCCGGGGCCCCGGACGGTGGCGGGCCCGCTGGCCACTCGCGCAGGCTACGCGCGGGAGTGGCCCATATTGCTGATCTAGATCAGCAATGCCGCTACTCACGGGAGGACAGGCGCGGCGGACCGCAGGTTCCGGTCCGCCGCGCTGGGTGTCACTCGGACGGTGACGGGCTCGACTGCGCGGGCGGTCCCTGCTGCATCGGCATGTGCGTGGCGCTGGTGTTCTCCGGCATGCTCGTGCTGCCGCCGGATTCCGGCGCCGAGGGCGAGCTCATGTTGCCCCCGGTGCCGGCCGGGGACGGCGCGGTCGTCCCGGATTCCCCGGCGGGTTTGCCGGGCGGGGTGGACGACCCCGCGGAGCTGCCCTTCTCCGTCGGCACGCTGCTACCCCGGGTGTACCGGAACGTCGTGGTATTGAGTACGTGGCCGTTCGGGCCGACGGTTTCGCAGGTCCACTTCCCGGTCCAGCCGGCCAGCATGGTCTTGCTCGACCACGTGCGCCAGCGGTTGCCGCCGATCTCGAACTTCACCGTCGCCATCGTTTTGCCCTGATAGATCCAGCGATGCGTGATCGTCTTGCCCTGCAGACCACGTACGTCGGTAAAGTAATAAACCGTCCGGACGCTGTTGGGCACCGTGGTGAGATGATTCTGCGGCTCGCGCTGCTGGATGTCCGTGGTGATCGCCGCTCCCGCCACCCGCCCTTCGGGCTTGCCCGCTGCCGACTGGCTCGTGGTGGAAGCCGTAGGCTGCTGCGCGGCGTTGCCGGACGGCATCGCCGGGCCGGCGGAACGCGCCGACGGCATGCTCTGCTGCGCGGCCGAGGACGCCGACGGCATGGCGGACCCCGCATCTGACTGGGCGAATACGAGACCGGTGCCCACCAACATCAGCACCGCGGCCGTGATCAGCGTATTGATCGGCCTGTGCATAATGGCACTCTCCTTGTTGCTGTGGTGGCGTGTCGCCTGCCATGCGTGGAGGCGGGACGATTCGCCGCGATACGCGCCACCGGAACGACCCCTGGCCGTGCCCGGCGCAGGGAGCTGCCTCGCCTGCCGCCAGGCATTGTCCGACGAGGCTCAGAGAGATTCGTCCTGAATTCCCAGTGTCGTCAAGTCGGGGGCATCCCGACCCGATCTTCCCGATCAGGCGCCGTCCGGACGCGGTTCCAGGAGCGCCCGCTGAGGTGAGGCATTACCTGTGAACCGGGTCAGTAAAACTCGCGCGCCCCCTGCGGCCGCCGCCGGAATCGCTTGTAGCTCCACCAGTACTGTTCCGGCAGCTGGCGCACACACTGCTCGATGCCGCGGTTGAGGGCACGGGCGCCGGCTCGGGTGTCCGGGTCGCGGATTTCCGGGGCGCCCGGAACGAACTGGATGCGGAAGCCGCGGCCGCGGGGCAGGCGCTCGCCGTAAGCGAAGACCACGCTGGCGCCGGTTTTGGCGGCGAGCTTGGGTGCGAGCACCGGGGTGTTGGCGCGGTGGCCGAAGAATTCGACGAACACGCCGGTATTGCGGCCGCCGTCCTGGTCGGGAAGGACACCGGCCATTTCGTTCCGTCGCAGGGCTGCAAGCAGCGCACGCACCCCCTGGTTATCGGTCGGGACCATGCGGGCGCCGGTCGCTGCGCGGGCCGCCAGGATCAGCGCGTCCACCGGGCCTTCCTGGGGCTTGTACATGGTGGTGAGGCGGTAGCGCGTCGCGAGCCAGGTGTTGATCACCTCCCAGCACCCCAGGTGGGGCGCCGCCATGATGACGCCGCGACCACGGGCGAAGGCCGCCTCCAGGTGCTCGCCGCCCACGACCTCGCGGACCATTCGCAGTACCTCGTCACGCGGGCCCAGCCAGATGCGGCCCGCTTCCAGCAGCATGCGCGCGGTGTGCATCAGGCTGACTCGCCGCAGCCGGCGCCGCTCCCGGTCATCCAACTCGGGGAGGCACAGCGCAAGGTTAATGTCGGTGATGTGCCGGGCCCCGTTGGGCACCGCGGCGACCAGCGTGCCCAGGATCCCGCCGATGGCATGGCTCACGCGCAGTGGCAGCCGTGCGGCCAGTTTGAGCAGGGCTACATTGATATCGACCATGGAATTCCGGGAGCGCGGGTACGCGGCGGCCGCGCGAGCGCCCTATTGTTCCGGCGGCGGGAACGCTTGTCCACCGCCGGGAAGTCCGCGCCTCAGAGGTGTCGCATTACCCGCCGGCCGGATTGGCCTATAATGCGCGCCCAATCTTCTGCCATGCCCGGGCCCTGCCGGGCGATTCGAACATGACCGATCTCTCGAAGCTGCGCAACATCGCCATCATCGCCCACGTCGACCACGGCAAGACCACCCTGGTCGACCGGCTGCTGCAGCAGTCGGGCACGCTCGACGCCCGCGCGCCGCAGGTGGAGCGCGTGCTCGACTCCAACGACCTCGAGCGCGAGCGTGGCATTACCATCCTGGCCAAGAATACCGCGATCCGCTGGCGCGAATACCGCATCAACATCGTCGACACCCCGGGCCACGCAGATTTCGGCGGCGAAGTGGAGCGCATCCTGTCCATGGTCGACAGCGTGCTGCTGCTGGTGGACGCCGTGGACGGCCCCATGCCGCAGACGCGCTTTGTCACCCGCAAGGCCTTCGACCTCGGGCTCAACCCGATCGTGGTGGTGAACAAGATCGACCGTCCCGGCGCCCGCCCCGACTGGGTGGTCAACCAGACCTTCGAGCTGTTCGACCGGCTGGGGGCGACCGAAGAGCAGCTCGACTTTCCGGTGGTCTACACCTCGGCGCTGCAGGGTTATGCCGGGCTCACGCCGGACATCGACGGCGGCGACATGACGCCGCTGTTCGAGTTGGTTGTGGACCGCGTGCCGCCGCCCGCCGTCGATTCGGACGCGCCGTTCCAGATGCAGATCACCACGCTCGACTACGATCGCTATGTCGGCGTGGTCGGGATCGGCCGCATTACCCGCGGTCGCGTGCGCCCCAACAGCGCGGTTACGGTGATCGATCGCCACGGCGGCCGGCGCAGCGCGCGCGTGCTGCAGGTGCTGGCTTTCATGGGGCTGCAGCGCAGCGAGACGGACGAGGCGAGGGCCGGTGACATCGTCGCTGTCACCGGGGTCGAGGGACTGGGGATCTCGGACACGCTGTGCGATCCCGCGGCGCCGGACGCGTTGCCACCGCTGACGGTGGACGAGCCGACCGTGAGCATGGAGTTCCACGTAAATTCTTCGCCGCTCGCCGGGCGCGACGGACGCTTCCTGACCAGCCGGCAGATCCGCGAGCGCCTCGATCGCGAGCTGCTGCACAACGTGGCCCTGCGGGTCGCCGAGACCGGCGACCGTGACCGTTTCCGGGTCTCCGGCCGCGGTGAGCTGCACCTGTCGGTCCTGATCGAAACCATGCGTCGGGAGGGTTATGAGCTGGCCGTATCCCGCCCGGAGGCGATCAGGCGGGAGCTCGACGGCGTGCCTTCCGAGCCGTACGAGCAGCTCGCCATCGACGTGGAAGAGACCCACCAGGGCGCGATCATGGAAGCCATCGGCGAACGCGGTGGCGGCCTCACGGACATGGTGCCGGACGGCAAGGGGCGCGTGCGGCTCGATTTCGTGATCCCCTCGCGCGGGCTGATCGGCTTCCACACCGAATTCCTCACGCTGAGCTCCGGAAGCGGGGTGATGCACCACGTGTTCGACCATTGGGGTCCGGTGCGCACGGGCAGCTTCGGTCGTCGCCGTAACGGCGTGCTGATCGCCAACGGGGCCGGCCGGTCCATCGCCTACGCCCTATTTTACCTGCAGGAGCGCGGCACGCTGTTCATCGGCCCCGGCGAGGAGGTCTACGAGGGCATGATCATCGGCGCGCATGCCCGGGACAACGACCTGGTGGTGAACCCGATGAAGGCCAAGCAGCTCACCAATATCCGCGCCGCCGGCAAGGACGACGCGGTCGACCTGACCCCTCCGCGCCGCCTGACCCTGGAGCAGGCGCTGGAGTTCATCGACGAGGACGAGCTGGTTGAGGTCACGCCAAAGAGTATCCGGCTGCGCAAGCGTCTCCTGCTCGAGCACGAGCGCCGCAAGGCTGCGCGACGGGCGGGATAAAAAAAACCCCGGGCTGTTTCGGCCCGGGGTCTCTAGCCGTCACTGGCCGGAGGTGATTGCGTCCTCGTTCACGTGCCGTTGAGCGATTGTTGTCGAGCCTCCTGCCCCTTCTGACCCTGTCGTCCCTACATGCCCATTCAGGTCAGGCCCAGTGGCTCGTGCTTGCCTCCGTGCAAACAACGCTCCCTGTTCTCCTTCCCTGCCTGGACTTCCTGTCCGGGACCTCCCTGTCAGCTCATCCCTGACCGGCGGCTTCCCTGCCGCCTCGTCCCTGAAGGTCCCCTTCCATGGGGACCGTGACTGTATAGTGCCTGACGCCTCTTGCGCTGCCAGTCGGTGGATGGCGACATTTCTTGTAGGATAAGGCTTACATCCGGCTACCGTTGCGTCGACCCCCCGCCGGCCCGGATTGAGGGCCGGACCGGGGCGTGTCATCATCTGGCGCGCAGCATTTCCGCCCGGGGGGACTCCGATCCGTGATCGCCTTCCTGCAGCGCGTCACGCATGCCAGCGTCAGCGTCGAAGGCGAGCTCGTGGGCCGTATTGGCCCCGGCCTGATGGTGCTGGTCGGCGTTCGGCGGGACGATGACGAAGCACGCGCTGCGCGTCTCGCCGAGCGCGTACTGGCCTACCGGGTGTTCTCCGATGTGCAGGGGCGCATGAACCTGGACCTGCGCCAGGCCGGGGGCGGTCTGCTGCTGGTGCCGCAGTTCACGCTCGCGGCCGACACCCGGCGCGGCAACCGCCCCGGTTTCAGCTATGCGGCGCCGGCCGGGCGCGCCCGGGAGCTGTTTCTGCACATGCTGGAGACGGCCCGCCGCAAGTACGATCCGGTGGAGAGCGGGCGCTTCGGCGCCGACATGCAGGTGGAACTGGTCAACGACGGCCCGGTGAGTTTCTGGCTGGAGGCCTAGGCCCTCTTCGCTACGGAGTATCTTCGATGCACGGCTGGCTTCGCGCGTGCCGACCCGCGGCGGACCCCGGGGAGGGATACGGGCGCCGGGCACTGTGCCTGCTGGCGGTAATCGCGTGGGCGGTCCTCCTGCCGGCACGGGCCGCGTCTTCGGGGCCGGTACTGAAGGTCGGTGCGGTGCTCGCGCCGGCCTGGGTCGGGCAAGGCAAGGATCGCCACGCCCTGTCCCCGGGGGCCACGCTGCGGCCCGGAGAACGCCTGGTTACCGGCCGCCACGGCGGGATTGACGCGACCCTGGCCGACGGTACGCGGCTGCGGCTCGGTCCCGAAGCGGAGCTGGCACTGGGCCCGCCGCAGCAGGAGCCACAGCGGTTGCTGGA
This sequence comes from Gammaproteobacteria bacterium, assembly GCA_035638695.1. Lineage (GTDB taxonomy): Bacteria > Pseudomonadota > Gammaproteobacteria > UBA5335 > SLRW01 > DASQZJ01. Next base: position 40,143 of record DASQZM010000065.1, read on the forward strand.
GGCGAACCTGAAGCGCGGGGTCCTGCGGTACGCCGCGCCCGAGGCGGTGCCCCTGATACGCCTGGATCTGTCGATCGGGCCGTTGCAGTGCCGCTTGCACGGTGCCGATGCGCTGGCCTTCGTCACGCCGCGGCCGGGGGTCCTGCTGCTCGCCGGAGACGTGCTGATCGGCCCGCCGGACGGGCGGCCGACCTGGCGCAGCAAGCCCGATACGAGGTACATGCTTTCACCCGGCGGCGGCGGGCTCGTGGCGCAGACGCTGTCACGTGCGCGGGCGGAATCCCTCTCCGGCCGTCTGGACCTGCCGTCCGGCTCCGGGGTGCGCGAGGCGCACGGGCGCTGGGCGGTCAATTTGGCGAGCCTGCGCGACCACACGCGGGCCCGGCACCTCGCGCAGCGCCTCGACCGGGCCGGAATCGCCGCAAGCACGCGGCGTTTCCAGGTCCACGGGGACCGGTGGTATCGCGTGGCCGTGAGCGGTTTCGTCAGCCGTGCCGATGCCGAGCGCTTCGCCCGCTCCGTGCGCGGCCGCTTCCGCATCGGCCCCCCCTGGGTGCGCAAGGTGTCGCGCTAGCGCCGGGGCCGCCCGATGTTTCTCGCCGCCGCCTTTCGGGGTATCCTGTCGATTCGGTGAAAATTCCCATAACAGCCGGTTCGGGGCCGGATTTGCCAGCCATGGCCGAGAGAAGCACGACCGTCGAGCGCAACACGCTCGAGACCCGCATCCGCCTGTCGCTCGATCTGGACGGCAGCGGCGTATCGCGCCTGCAGACCGGCGTGCCGTTCTTGGAGCACATGCTGGAGCAGGTGAGCCGTCACGGCCTGCTCGACCTGGAGATCGAGGCCGAGGGTGATCTGGCCGTGGATGCCCATCACACGGTGGAGGATGTCGGTATCACCCTGGGTCAGGCGTTCGCGCGGGCGCTGGGCGAAAAGCGCGGCATCCGCCGGTACGGGCAGGCCTACGTGCCGCTGGACGAGGCGCTCAGCCGCGTGGTGGTGGACTTCTCCGGGCGGCCGGGCCTCGAGTACGAGGTGGCGTTCCCGCGCGCCCGCATCGGGGACTTCGATGTCGACCTGCTGCGCGAGTTCTTCCAGGGTTTCGTGAACCATGCCCGCGCCACCCTGCACGTCGACAATCTGAAGGGGCGCAACGCGCATCACGTGGCGGAGACGGTGTTCAAGGCCTTCGGTCGTGCCGTGCGTGCGGCAGTTGAGCCGGACCCGCGGATGCAAGGGGCCAGCCCCTCCACCAAGGGCAGCCTTTGACCAGAGCCTGGCGGAGTCTCGCCACCCGGCGTCCGAGCGTACTGATCCCCATCTCCCTATCGAGCCATGAGCAGCATCGCCGTCATCGACTATGGCATGGGCAATCTCCACTCGATTGCCAAGGCCCTTGAGCGCGTCGCACCCCGCGATCGTGTCCTGATCACGGACCGGCACGCGGTGGCGCGGCGCGCGGACCGCGTGGTGCTGCCCGGGGTCGGCGCAATCCGCCACTGCATGGAGCAGCTGCGCGAGCACGAGCTGGCCGAAGCGGTACGGGAGCTGGCGGCCAACCGGCCCTTCCTGGGGATCTGCCTGGGCCTGCAGGCGTTGCTCGAGCGCAGCGAGGAGAACAACGGCACGGCCGGCCTGGGGATCTTCCGGGGCAAGGTGCAGCGCTTCGCCGAGGGCCTGCACGAGCGTCCGGGCGATGCCGGCATCCGCATCCCGCACATGGGCTGGAACCGGGTCGAGCCGGCACGCGGGCATCCGCTCTGGCGGGGCATCCGTCCCGGGGCACGATTCTATTTCGTGCACAGCTATTACGCGCGGGTCGATGCCGAGGGGGTGGCGGCGACCACCGACTACGGCGTGCGCTTCGCCAGCGCGCTGGCGCGCGATAACGTGTTTGCCGTGCAGTTCCACCCGGAAAAGAGCCAGCAGGCGGGGCTGAAACTGCTGGAGAACTTCGCCGGCTGGGACGGTCGGCCGTAGTATGGGTAGGAAGCGTTGGGGGGAGGAGAAATGCTGCTGATACCTGCCATCGACATCAAGGACGGCAAGTGCGTGCGCCTGCGACAGGGTCGCATGGACGATGTCACCGTGTTTTCCGAGGACCCGGCGGCGGTCGCCCGCCGCTGGGTCGAAGCCGGCGCCCGCCGCCTGCACCTGGTCGACCTGGACGGCGCGGCGCAGGGCCGGCCCGTGAACACCGGCGTGATCGAGGCCATCGCGGGCGAGCACGCCGATATCCCGGTGCAGGTGGGCGGCGGCATCCGGGACGAGGACGCCGTGCTGGCCTACATGGACGCCGGCGTCGAGTACGTGATCATCGGCACCCGTGCGGTCAACACGCCCCACTTTGTCAACGACCTGTGCCTTGAGTTCCCCGGGCACATCATCGTCGGTCTCGATGCGCGCGACGGCAAGGTCGCCATCGACGGCTGGTCCAAGCTCTCCAACCACGATGTCCTGGACATGGCCCGAAGGCTGGAGAACGACGGCGTGGCCGCCATTATCTACACTGACATCAGCAAGGACGGCATGATGGCCGGCTTCAACCTCGCCTCCACCGAGGAGCTGGCGCGCAACGTGCACGTGCCGGTGATTGCCTCCGGGGGCATCAGCTCGCTGGATGACGTCCGCGCGCTCTGCGGCTCGGCCGAGGAAGGCATCATCGGCGCCATTATCGGGCGTGCCCTGTACGAGGGCAGCCTCGACCTGAAAACTGCCCAGGCGCTGGTTGACCAGCTGGCTTCCGAGTGAGCATTCGCGACACATGCCACTGGCGAAACGCATCATTCCCTGTCTCGACGTAGACCTCGGCCGCGTGGTCAAGGGCGTGCGCTTCGTCGATATCCGCGACGCCGGCGACCCGGTGGAGGTCGCCCGGCGTTACGATCAGCAGGGGGCCGACGAGCTCTGCTTCCTGGACATCACCGCGAGCTCGCAGGAGCGGGAGACCCTCTACCAGGTGGTCGAACAGGTCGCCGGAGAGGTGTTTATCCCGCTTACGGTGGGCGGTGGCGTGCGCACGGTCGAGGACGTTCGGCGCCTGCTGCGTGCCGGCGCGGACAAGGTCTCGATCAACACCGCCGCGGTCAACCGCCCGCAATTCGTGGCCGAGGCCGCGGAGCGGTTCGGCTCGCAATGCATCGTGGTGGCGCTCGATGCCAAGCGCGTGCCGGACGCGGACGGGGCACCCCGCTGGGAGATCTTCACCCACGGCGGACGGCGGTCGACCGGGATCGACGCCGTGGAATGGGCACGTCGCATGGTGTCGCTCGGTGCGGGCGAGATCCTGCTGACCAGCATGGATCGTGACGGCACGCGGGAGGGCTTCGACCTCGGGCTGACGCGGGCCGTGGCCGATGCCGTGCCGGTGCCCGTGATCGCTTCGGGTGGCGTGGGCGGCCTCGAGCACCTGCTCGAGGGCCTGCGTGAGGGCCACGCCGAAGCGGTGCTGGCGGCCAGCATTTTCCACTTCGGTGAGCACAGCGTGGGCGAGGCCAAGGCCTACCTGCAGGATCACGGCATCGAGGTGCGTCTGGGTGGGGAGGATGCCGCATGAGCGGGACAGACTGGCTGGACGAGCTTGCCTGGGGCGACGATGGCCTGGTGGCTGCGGTGGCGCAGGACGCCGCTAGCGGCCGGGTCCTGACCCTGGCCTGGATGAACCGCGCGGCGCTCGCGGAAACCGTGCGCCGCGGTGAGGCGGTATACTGGTCGCGGTCCCGTCGGCGCATGTGGCACAAGGGCGAGACTTCCGGGCACGTGCAGAGGGTGCGCGAGGTCCGCCTGGACTGCGACGGCGATGCCGTGCTGCTGCTGGTCGAGCAGAACGGCGGCATCGCCTGCCACACGGGGCGGGAGAGCTGCTTCTACCGGCGTCTGGAGGATGCCGGCTGGCGCGAGGTGGACCCCGTGCTGCGGGACCCGGAGGATATCTATGGAGCGAACCGATAGCCCGGCGGGGGTGTCGAATACAGACGTGCTGGCGCGCCTGGCCGAGGTGCTCGAGCAGCGGCGCGACGCGGACCCGGAGACCTCCTACGTCGCCCGCCTGTACGCGCGTGGCCTGGATGTCATGCTGAAGAAGGTGGGCGAGGAAGCCACGGAAACCGTGCTGGCGGCCAAGGGCGGCAGCCGGGACGAGATCATACATGAGATGGCCGATTTGTGGTTTCATACGCTCGTTGTCCTGACCTACCGGGGCATCCGCCCGGAGGAGGTCCTCGCCGAGCTGGGCGGTCGCTTCGGCGTCTCGGGCCTCGAGGAGAAAGCGGCGCGCCGTTGCGGCGGACGCCATCCGGCCCGCGGGTAGCCCCCGGACGGAACATACGACATGCGCGGCCTTGCGGCCGGGCCGCGGGCACTGCCTGCAGTGCCGGGAGTGAAAGACCATGCTCGACGGGATCAGTATCTGGCAGCTTCTGATCATCCTGCTCATCGTGGTGCTGGTATTCGGCACCAAACGGCTGCGCAACATCGGCTCCGACATGGGCTCGGCGCTACGCAGCTTCCGTTCCGCCTTCAATGCGCACGACGACAAGGATGCGGACAAAGAGGATTCCGCGGCCAGGGACCCCGAAAAGCTCGCGGGTGCGGAGGCACCGGAGCAGGAAGGCACGGAACACGGTGAAACGGCCCGTCAGGGTCGCGAAAAGCACTGACCGGCCGCGCCGCCCGGGGTCCCGGCCATGTTCGACGTAGGCTTCTGGGAGCTGGTCGTGGTGGCGCTGGTGACCCTGATCGTGGTGGGCCCCGAGCGGCTGCCCGGGCTGGCCCGGACCGCGGGGGCCTGGCTGCGCCGCATGCGCGTGTTCATGCAGACGGTCAAGGACGACATCGACCGCGAGATGGAAGAAGGCGGGGAGGGCGCCTCGCGAGAGTTCCAGGACCTGAAGCAGGAGTTCAGCAACCTGCGCCAGGAGTTCAGCCGCTACTCCCGCGAAGCCTGGAACCGGAATATCCTGGAAGAGGAACAGGGGCAGGAGGAGGGATCCGGAAGCGGTTCGGGCGACGCCGGTCCGGAAGGCTCCGGGGAGGAAGCCCCGGAGGCCGGGGGCAAGCCGGCCCCGGAGCTGCCGGCCCCTCCCGGGCCGGAGGCCGGCGGCGAGCCGGCCGGCGGAGAAGGAGACAGCAGCCCTGATCGGGACACGCGATGAATGAGAGCCGCGGCGCCGGCGGACAAGGTGAGGCCCCGTTCATCTCCCACCTGATCGAGCTGCGCAACCGCCTGATCCGGATCGTGATTACGGTCGGGCTGCTGTTTGTGCCCCTGGCCTTTTTCCGCAACGACATCTTCACTTTCGTCGCCGGCCCGCTCATGGCGCGGATGCCGGCGGGCACGAGCATGATCGCGACGGCGCCCACGGCGCCGTTCTTCACGCCGTTCAAGCTGGCGCTCGTGGCCGCGGTCTTCCTCTCGGTCCCCTTCATTCTGTGGCAGATCTGGGCCTTCATTGCGCCGGCCCTGTACCAGCACGAGAAGCGGTTCGCTATGCCGCTGCTGTCGCTGAGTACAATCCTGTTCTATACCGGGGTGCTGTTCGCCTACTTCGTGGTGCTGCCGGTGTTCTTCAGCTTCATCGTGCACGTCGCCCCTCACGGCGTGCAGGTAATGACCGACATCAGCAGCTATCTGGACTTCGTCCTGACCATCTTTTTCGCCTTCGGGCTGGCGTTCGAGATCCCAATCGCCATCGTGCTCATGGTCTGGGCCGGGATCATCACCCCGGAGGCGCTGACCTCGAAGCGCCCCTACATCCTGATCGGCAGTTTCGTCATCGGGATGCTCCTCACCCCGCCCGACATCTTTTCCCAGACGCTGCTGGCGCTGCCGATATACGGGCTGTTCGAGCTGGGGATCTTCCTCTCCCGTGTGATGGTGGTACGCCGGCGCCGGGAGCGCGAGGATGACGACCGGGACGACGGCGATTCCTGATCCCCCGCGCGCGGCTGGCGGAACGGGGCACGACGGGCGACGGCGGCCGTTCCGGTCATTCGGCCGAAACAGCAAAGGGGCTTGCTGCCGCTTTGCTGCTCGCCGGGGCCCCGCGGGTCTTCGCACCCCGCTCTGACCGCAACTCGGTACCGGCTGTCCCGGGGGCGCGGGCGGCCCCGTTCCAGCCTCTTCCGCGGGAGATCACGAGCGGCGTTCCCGGCCCCGCCAAGCCGCCAGAGCCCTCGAGACAGCGCCCCCGTGTAACCGGTACAATAGCCGCCCCGTGAAACCAAACCGGATTCGGATGGTGTTCGGGCGATCGCACGCGTCGCCGCCAGAAGCGGCTCCCGGAAGGCCCGTATGCGCACGAATCGACATCACCCAGCGAGACAGCAATCATGCCGATCTTCGATCCCCCTGTTCGCGACTACCAGTTCCTGATGCACGAGTTCCTGGATCTGCAGCAGTACCGGGAACTGCCGCGGTTCGAGGACGCGGATCCCGAGATTCTGGATGCCGTGCTCGAAGAGGGCGGCCGGCTGTGCCGCGAGGTGTTCCTGCCGCTCAACCTGAGCGGGGACCAGGAAGGCTGCCACTGGGACGACACCGTGGTGACCACGCCGAAGGGCTTCCCCGAGGCCTACCGGACCTACGTCGAGGGCGGCTGGCCCGGGTTGACCAGCGATCCCGAATACGGTGGGCAGGGCCTCCCGCACGTCGTGGGGCTGTCGATGCAGGAGATGGTATCCGCTGCCAACATGTCTTTCGGCATGTACCCGGGGCTGTCTCACGGCGCCTACGAGGCGATCCACGCGCATGGCTCCGACGAGCAGAAGCGTATTTACCTGCCGAAGCTGGTTTCGGGCGAATGGACCGGCACCATGAACCTGACCGAGGCGCATTGCGGCACGGATCTGGGCATGATCCGGACCAGAGCCGAGCCGCAGGACGATGGCAGCTACCGCATCAGCGGCAGCAAGATCTTCATCTCCGCCGGCGAGCACGATCTTTCCGGGAACATCGTGCACCTGGTCCTTGCCCGGATCCCCGGCAGCCCCGAGGGCACCCGCGGCATCAGCCTGTTCGTGGTGCCCAAGTACCTGGTCAACGAGGACGGCTCCACCGGGGAGCGCAACGGCGTCTCCTGCGGCTCCATCGAGCACAAGATGGGGATCAAGGCCTCGGCGACCTGCGTGATGAACTACGACGGCGCCGCGGGCTATCTGGTCGGCGAGGAGAACCAGGGCCTGCCACAGATGTTCACCATGATGAACGCGGCGCGACTCGGCACCGGAATCCAGGCTCTCGGCGTTGCCACGGTCGCGTACCAGAATGCTGCCGACTACGCGCGGGAACGGCTCCAGGGGCGGTCCCTGTCGGGGCCGAAGGCGCCGGATCGTCCCGCCGACCCGCTCATCGTGCATCCCGATATCCGACGCATGCTGATGACCGGCCGGGCCTTCATCGAGGGAGCCCGTGCCCTGGCCCTGTTCACCGGGCTGCGCCTGGATCTGTCCGGGCTGCACCCGGAGGAGGAGACCCGGGAAGCGGCGGACGACTGGGTCGCGCTGCTGACGCCCGTGATCAAGGCCTACTTCACCGATATGGGCTTCGAGATCGCCAACCTCGGCATGCAGGTCATGGGTGGCGCCGGGTACATCGCGGAGTGGGGCATGGAGCAGTTCGCCCGGGACGTCCGCATCACCCAGATCTATGAGGGTACCAACGGCATCCAGGCCCTGGACCTGGTCGGGCGGAAGCTCGCGATGAAGGGTGGCCGCCTGGTGGGACGCTTCTACGACGAGCTCAACGGATTCATCGGCGAGAACCGTGACAGCGATGAAGCGGGCGAGATGATCGCGGCGCTGGAGGTGGCCGAAGGCCACCTCCAGCAGGCAACGGACTGGATTGCCCGCAACGGCATCGGGAACCCGGAAGAGGCCGGCGGCGCGGCGTCGGACTACCTGCGCCTGTTCGCGCTGGTCGCGATGGGCTACACGTGGGCCCGCATGGCGCTGGCGGCCGGCGCACGCCTCGCCGACGGGACCGACGAGCCGAGCTTCTACCGCAATAAGCTTGCCACCGCGCGGTACTTCTTCCGGCGCATGCTACCCGATACCGGGGCCCTGCTGGCACGTGTCACCGCGGGTGTCGACTCGCTGACAGCGCTTCCCGACGAGGCGTTCTGACCGCCGGCCTGGGTCACCGGCTCGGCCACCCGGGTGATCTCGCCCGCGCTGCCGATCGCCGGGGCTCCCACGCCGGCGGGTTTCGCGACCCGGGTCCCGGCAGGCGGAGCATCCGGAAGGGGCCCCGGTCGAACCGGCCGGCGCGTGAAGCCGAATAGTGTGATGGAGTTCAAAGTTTCGATTTCTACCCGTTCCGTTTCACCCGCGTTTGGCAAATCATGTATGCGTGCCGGTCGTGCGGGCCTTTGTCCAAGGGTCAGCGCAGCACGCCGAATTCAGGAACAGATAGCGTAGAACGGGTGCGACAGGTGGCCAGAAAGTCCAGAATCCATGTGCCGGGAGGCACGTACTACGTGGTCCTGCGCGGGCAGCCGGGCAAGGCCCTGTTTCCCGAAGAGCGTGACCGCCGGCGCTTCCTCGAGCTGCTGGACGAAGTCGCGGCGCGCTATCGCGCGCAGACACTCGCCTACGCGCTGCTGGATCAGCGCGTGGAGATGGTCGTGCGGATCGAGGAGCTGCCGCTGTACAAGTTGGTGCAGAGCCTCATATACCGTTACAAGCGTGCGCTGCGTGGCGTCCACGGCGGTGTGGGAGCGTTGCTGCAGGGCCGCTACCATGCGTGCCTCATGGATCCGGCGGAGTACCTGGCGCGGGCGATTGCGCATTGTCACACGGCGCCCGCGCGGGCCGGGCTTTGCGCCGACGCCGACGGCTGGCGCTGGAGCGGCCACGACGCGCTGGCGGGCCGTGGCGCGGGCCCGGCGGCGCTGGCGGTCGACGCTGCGCTGGCCGCCTTCGGGACCCCGCCAGACGCAGGCCGCCAGCGCTACCGCGCGATGGTTGTGAATTCCGCCGTGCTGAGCGACCAGGATCGCCTCGGCGTGCGCTTGGCGCGGGAGCGGACCCTCGGCGACCAACGCTTCCGTCGGCGTATCCAGCGCCAGCAGAAGAGTCGTGCCGGAACGGTGCCCAGCCTGGAGCAGATCGTGCGGCACGTGTGCAACGCCTACGGCCTCACCGCAGCCGAGCTGGAGTCGCCCCGGCGGCTGCGCCGCCCGGCCCAGGCACGAGCGGTCATCGGGCTGATCGCGACCGAGACCGGCGCCGCTACGCTGACGGAGGTCGCCAGCCGTTTCGGCCGGGACATCGCCACGCTGAGCATCTCCATGCGCCGCCTGACCCAGGAGAACGTGGACGGCTACCGGCGTGCGCGACGTCTGCGGGATGAGCTGCGGCGCGACGCCCGGTAACCGCGCGACGGCTCTGCGACCTGACAACAGGTTCGAGAAGACTGGTATTCTGAAGGGGTAGAATGGTTTGGAGGGCGCCCGCGGAGCGCCACGGACATTCGCCATCACTCCGATGGAGAGCTTATGCCCGACCAGGAAACCCCGACGGATCAGGTCGAGCGCGAGGAGTACCGGCTCCGGCTGCGCAACCTGCGGCCCGAGGACTACCCCGACGTCGAGTCCATCATGAACCGGGTGTACCGTGCCATGGGCGGCGCCTGGACCCGGCGGCAGTTCGAGTCGCAGATCCGCCGCTTTCCCGAGGGCCAGATCTGCATCGAGGACAACGGCCGCGTGGTGGCTGCAGCGATCACGGTGATCGTCAAGTACGACCGCTTCGGTGATCAGCACACCTACAACGAGATCACCGGCAACGGCTACCTCACCACCCACGATCCGGAGGGCGACGTGCTCTACGGGGTGGACGTGTTCGTCGATCCGGAATACCGGGACATGCGCCTCGGGCGGCGCCTGTACGATGCGCGCAAGGAGCTGTGCCGCAAGCTCAACCTGCGCGCCATCGTCGCCGGGGGCCGCATCCCCGGCTACGACAAGTACGCCGCGGAGCTCTCCCCGGAGGAATACATCGAGCTGGTCAAGCGCAAGGAGATCCGCGACCCGATCCTGAGCTTCCAGCTCGCCAACGATTTCCACGTGCGCCGCGTGATCACGGGCTACCTGCCGGACGACCGCGAGTCGCGCGCCTTCGCCACCCTGGTGGAGTGGAACAACATCTTCTACCAGGAGCGCAAGACGCCGCTGATCGGGGCCAAGAAGGATGTCGTGCGCATCGGCACGGTGCAGTGGCAGATGCGCCGGGTCAGCTCCTTCGACGAGGTGGTCAACCAGGTCGAGTTCTTCGTCGACGCGCTCGCCGGCTATCACGCCGACTTCGTGCTGCTGCCGGAGATGTTCGACGCGCCTCTGATGGGCCAGTTCAACCAGGGCAACCCGGCCGAGGCGATCCGCGGCCTGGCCCAGTTCACCGACGACATGCTGGATGCACTGCTGGAGCTGGCGGTGAGCTACAACACCAACATCATCGCCGGCAGCATGCCGGTCTACCAGGACCAGGAGCTGTACAACGTCACCTTCCTGTGCCGCCGGGACGGCACCATCGACAGCCAGTACAAGCTGCACATCACCCCGGACGAGCGCGCCTACTGGGGGATGCGCGGCGGCCAGGACCTCAAGGTGTTCGACAGCGACGTGGGCAAGATCGGGATCCTGATCTGCTACGACGTGGAATTCCCCGAGCTGTCGCGCATCCTCGCCGACCGCGGCATGCAGATCCTGTTCGTGCCCTACTGGACGGACACCAAGAACGGCTACCTGCGGGTGCGCCACTGCGCCCAGGCGCGCGCCATCGAGAACGAGTGCTACGTGGCCATCACCGGCAGCGTCGGCAACCTGCCCAAGATCGAGAACATCGACATCCAGTATTCCCAGACCGCGGTGTTCACACCGTCGGACTTCGCGTTCGCGCACGACGCGCTGGCCGCGGAGGGCACGCCCAACACCGAGATGACCCTGATCGTCGATCTGGACATGCGCAAGCTCACCAAGCTGCGCGACGAGGGCTCGGTGCGTAACTATCACGATCGGCGCCGCGACCTGTACCAGGTCCGCTGGATCGGCGAGCCGGTCACCGCCGCGCCCACCCTGGTGACCGCGGCCGAGACCGGGGAAGCGGAGACCGGCGGCTGAGCTACCGACCCGGTCCGCGAGGCCGTGCATGAAACGCATCACCCGCATCTTCCTGACCGGCCTGGTCGCGATTCTGCCGCTGGCGGGCACGATCGCGGTGCTGTACTGGCTGGGGAGCTCGGTCGAGGCGTTTCTGGGGCGCGGCATCCGCCTGGTGCTGCCGGCGCATTTCTACGTCCCCGGGCTGGGGCTGGCCGCGGGCGCCGTGCTGATCTTCCTGGTGGGCCTGCTGATGGAGGCCTGGTTCGTCCGCCGGCTGTTCTCGATCGCGGACTGGCTGCTGGGGCGCACCCCGCTGGTGCGTACCATCTACAATGCCCTGCGGGATTTCGCGGACTATTTCTACGCTTCCGGTCAGCGGCGCCTGGACCACCAACCCGTGATCGTGCGCCTCCCAGGCGGTGGGCGGGTGCTCGGGCTGGTCACCCGCGACGATTTCTCCGACACGCCTGGCGCGCTCGGCGGCCCCGGAGACATCGCTGTCTACCTCCCCATGAGCTACCAGATCGGAGGCTACACCGTGGTGCTCTCGCGCGAGTCGGTGGAGCCGATCGACATGCCGGTGGAGGACGCCCTGCGCTTCGTGCTCACCGGCGGCATCAGCCGCAGGGGACGCCCGATGCCCACGCTGCGTCGCAGGCGCCGGTCATGAGCTCACCGGTGGACCTGCACCTGCACTCCGACCGTTCCGATGGACGTCTGCGTCCGCGGGAGCTGGTGTCGCTGGTTGCGACGCAGGGCGTGGAGACGTTCGCGCTCACCGATCACGATACCGTCGCCGGCCTGGAGGAAGCGGCGGAGGCGGCGCGGCGGCATGGGCTCCGCCTGGTCCCCGGGGTCGAGATCAGCGTCACCTGGTGCGCGCGCGAGCTGCACGTGCTGGGACTTGGTGTCGCCCCCGACTGCGTGACGCTGCAAGGCGGACTTGCGCGCCAGGCGGAAATCCGCGCCGAGCGGGCCCGGCGGATCGGCGAGCGCCTGGAACGCGCCGGCGTGCCCGGGACGGTGGAGGAGGCATACCGCCTAGCGCGGGATCGGCACGTCAGTCGCAGCCACTTCGCCAGGGCGCTGGTGCGCGGGGGGCACGCGCGCGATATGGCCGCCGCCTTCCGCCAGTACCTGGCACGCGGCCGTCCCGGCCACGTGCGCGCGGAATGGGTCCCGCTGGAAGCCGCGGTGAGCTGGATCCGGACGGCCGGTGGCGTGGCAGTGCTGGCGCATCCCCATCGCTATGGCTTCACCGGTCGCTGGATGCGCCGGACCCTGGAGGCATTCCAGGCGGCCGGCGGTGAGGCCATGGAGGTGGCCTGCGCCGGCGGCGGACCGGGGGCGCTGGCCGCCAACGCGGAACGCGCGCGCCAGCACGGCCTGGAAGGATCGGTCGGCTCGGACTTCCACGACCCGGGCAATCCCTGGATACGTCCGGGTCGGGTGGCGCCTCTGCCGGCGGGGATCGCGCCGGTATGGAGGCGCTGGGTACGGGCTGGCGGATCTGCGTAGTTCAGCCGGTAAGCAGGCGCGTCGCGGCGGGCTCAAAATGCTTCGCGGCGCCGCCCGGCACCAGGATATCCGCGGTGCCGAAGGTCACCCCGAGCCCGGGCTCCGGAGGGTCCCGCGCCGCAGCGCCTGCACGGTGACTCCCGGTTCGTTCCGATGCAGCCCGGCGAGGGTCCGGCAGACCGCGGGCGCGGCCTCCGGCAGCGCCACGGCGTGCCCCGTCTCCAGGGCTTCACCGCGCGCGTCGGGCACGCGCGACGCGCCGCCGCGGAAGAAGCCGTGCAGCAGCTGGTAGCGGTGTTCGCGGGCCTCGCGAACGGTTTCCAGCGCCCGCTCCGCGCCAGCCCGCCGCCCGCCGGCGCGGTGATACACTACCCGCACCGGGCGCGCTCTGATCGATTCAGAGCTTCCTCAAGGTATACCACCGGCGAAGGCTGCGGAGCATGAGTACACCCTGGTTTCTCACCGATGAAATCCGGCGCGAGTTCGAGCCCTTGAAGGTTCGCGAGCTGACGCCGCTGGTCCGGCGGGTCACCGCCGACAATCCCGGCATGATGACCGGACCGGGTACCAACTGCTACCTGGTCGGCCGTCGCGACGTCGCCGTGATTGACACCGGGGTGGACGACCCCGCGCACGTACGGCGGCTGGTGGAGGCGGGTGGCGGACGCATCCGCTGGATCCTGATCACGCACAAACATCCCGACCATTGGCCCGGCAGCCGCCGGCTCGCCGACCTCACCGGCGCGCCGGTGCTGGCACACCCGAAACCGCTGCGGACCATGGGAGACGGGCGCTTCCGCGCGGACCGCACGCTCGCCGACGGCGACGTGATCCGCGGCGAAGAGTTCACCCTGCGCTGCGTGCACACCCCGGGACACGCGGCCGACCACATCTGCTTCCTGCTCGAGGAGGAGCGGATGCTGTTCGCCGGGGATCACGTGATGGACGGGAGCACCGTGGTGATCGCGCCACCGGATGGTGACATGAAGCAATACATCGCGTCACTGCGTCACCTGGCCGCGATGGACCTGGCGACCATCGCTCCGGCGCACGGCCGTTTGCTGGACGAGCCCCGCAAAGTGCTGGAGACCATCGTGGAGCATCGCCTGATGCGCGAGAGGATGGTGCTGGAAGCGTTCGCCGACGGGGCACCCGCGACCATCCCGGAGCTGGTGAAGCGGATCTATATGGACGTGCCACAGGCGTTGCACGGCATGGCGGCCCACTCGGTACACGCGCATCTGCTCAAGCTGCGCGAGGAGGGGAAGGTTACCGGCGAAGGCTTCGATTCGCGCTGGGCACCGGCATCCGGTGCCGGCTCCGTCTGAGGCGCCGCCCCCGGAGGAATGGCCGCGGGGAGCTATTCGTCCGGGTCGTGGCCGCGGCCCCGCTCCCACTGGTCGATCGCAGCGACCACCCGCGCTGCCGCCAGTCCCAGGACGCCGATCGCCGCCTCGCGTTCACCGGCATGCTGGTGCTGCCAGGCGTCGTCGACCAGGCCGCGTTCCGGCCCGATCACCCCTCGCTCCACTAGCTGGCCGTAGGCAGCCGACAGTGCCCAGAGGCAGTCGGCGACCTGCACCTCGTCGAGCCCGGATTCCTGCAGCACCATCACGCAAGCGCCCGCCGGAGCCCGCTCCAGAGCCAACTGCCGGGTCTGGTCGGGCGACTCGGCGGCGCACAGGCAGTCGGACAGGCCGTGCACCATGGCCATGAGGGCCAGCATCGAGGGCATATCGTTGTAGAGATCCGGGTCGCCCCGGCTGGCGGCGGTGTCGGCGGCCACCTGCAGGGCGGGAGCGACCACCCGGTGATAGGTTTGCGGATCCAGGGAATCGATTTCCTGTTCGGCCATGCTCGACATCCGGCAACGGGACGGAACCGTATTCTAGAAGAACCGGCGGGATTGGTCGCGGGTCCCGTTCCCGCGGGGCCCGGCCCGCCGCGCTTCGGCCCCGCCCTATTTCACGGTCAGGGTACCCTTCATGCCGGCCGCATAGTGGCCCGGGAAGGAGCAGATGTAGGTGTAATCGCCCGTCTGCTTCGGCGCGTGAAAGGTCACCGAGCGGGTGTGGCCCGGCCTTACCAGCGGTGTGCGGGCGATCACGTCGTCCGCCATTTTGGGTGGGATGTAGCCGTTCGACTTCGCCTCCATGGCCTCCGATGCGAACTTGCCCACGTCCGTCCCCCTCTTCAGCAGGACCCAGTTGTGGGACATGGCCGACGCCGGCATCTTCGTCGGGTTGCTCAGCTTGACGGTGAGCGTTTCGCCGGGACGCGCGGTGATGTGGGTGACGCTGAAGCGCAGGCTGGGAGTGCCCTTGATGGACACGGTCTTCGCCTGCGCGACGCCGGTGAGCGCGACGGCCAGGAGCACGGCGATGGCCAGGCGGCTGCCAAACGGGACGGACTGCATGGGTTCCTCCCCGGTTCGACCGAGACGCGGCGCCGTGCCTGTGCATGCGCCGGCCGCGGGTGAATTCGCACGATCTGACAGCGCCAGCGCCGACAGGTTCGGATCCGGATGACCTCTGTTATTACCTGTGTCATCCTTACCCGGGCAGAAACAACCGCGCTGCGGTACCGGCCGGTGCCGCCACAGCGACCGGGTGCCAGACCCGGGATATGGGGGAACGCCGCGACGCGGCAACGGCAGCCGGAAGAGCCCGTCCAACCAGGGCCTCCGGCCGGGAGACAGGATCCATGGCGAAGGTGAAGGTCCGCAAGGTGGGCAATTCGCTGGGCGTGCTGCTGCCACGAGAGGCGCTCAACCGGCTGCAGATCCGCGAAGGGGACGAGCTGGTGCTCAGCGAGGACGGCGAGGGCCTGCTGCTGAGTCCCTTCGACCCGGAGTTCGCGACTGCCCTTGAGGCCCTGGAGGAAGCCCGCCGGCGGTACCGCAACGCGATGCGCGAGCTGGCCCGATGAGCGAGCCCCGCTGGCTGCCGCGGACCTTCTTTCGCGCCGCGCAGACCCAGCTGGTCAGGGAGCACGGGGGGCAGCTCGGGTTGCTTGATCCCGCCGCCCTCGGCGAGGTGCTCCGGCGGCCGCAGGACAAGTACTGCCGCGGGATAGACGAGGTGGCCCCGCTGGCGGCGGGGTACGCTTTCGTGCTGGTGCGCAGGCGCCCGTTCCGCGACGGCAACAAGCGACTCGCGCTGGCGGCGATATACAGCTTCCTGCACCTGAACGGCCGCGAGCTCGCGGCACCGGAGGCCGAAGCCGTGTCCGTGCTGCGCCGCATCGAGGACGGCGACATGCTCGAGGGGGAGCTCGGCGACTGGGTGCGCGAGCACGTCCACCCCCGACGCTGACCCGGGCGATCCGCCGGACGGCATCATTTCTCAGACACGACACGGACTTAGGTTGCCGCTGCGTGGTTGCCACGAGGGTCGAGCCTGGGCACACTCCGGCCAGGGTATTCAGGGCAGACGATAAAAAGGGGGACAACAACAATGGCCATTCTGTCCGGGGAGCCCCGGGGGATCGGGCAGGTTCTCGACACCGGATTTCGCCTCTACTTCAAATCCATTCGCAAGGTATTCCTGCTCGCGGTCCTGGCCATACTGGTCGGGGAAGCGCCGATGTTCTGGATGCTGGCGTGGGTACGGGGCGTGAACCCACGCAGCCGGCCGGAGCTGCTGGCGCAGCTGCCGGCCGGCTTCTTCGTCCTGCTGGTGGTGGCGGGGCTTTCCGGATTGCTGCTGTACGGCGCCGTGCTCGTACGCATGCACAATATCGGGCGGGACGCGCCCGCGCGGCTGGGCGACGCGCTCGGGCGGTCCTTCCGGGCCCTCGCCTGGCTGGTCATCGCGACCATCCTCACCGGTCTCGTGGTGGACGTGGGCCTGGTGCTGCTGCTGGTACCGGGGATCATCTTCCTGGTCAGCCTGCAGTTCGCCAACTACGCCATCCTGCTGGAGCGGAAGGGCCCGCTTGGCGGGATGAACTACAGCCACAAGGTGGTCTGGGGGAACTGGTGGCGCACCGCCGGCGTTCTGGCAGTGATCGCGATCATCCTCCTCGCTGTCTGGTACGGGTTGGGACTGCTGCTGAGCCTGGGACTCACGGCGGCCGCGCCGGGCGGGCTGAAGTGGCTCTCGACCGCGGTGTGGGTGGTGCTGTACAGCCTGATCCTGCCGCTCGGAACCGCGCTGAAGCTGGCCCTCTACGAAGACCTCAAGCTGCGCAAGGAGGGGATCGACCTGGAAGCCAGGATCGGGGATGCGGCGACCGCGTGAGCTGCTACTCACCCTGCTGATGGTACTGCCGGCGGTGGCCGCCGCCGGCGGCACCACCGCCGACCCGGGCGCGGTCGCCTCGCGTTGCCTGGCACAGGCGCCGGCGCCACGCAACCTGGTCGCCTGTCCCGGGCTTTCCCGGGCGCTCGCGCACAGCCGGCTGCGCAGGCTTCTGCCGGTGCCCGCGCGCGGTCCCTACCCCGCGGCGATGCTGCGTGACCTGCAGCAGTATGCCCGCGATTACCGGGCCGGCGCGCGCGGGCCGGAGCCGGATCCCGGGGCCCTCGCACCGATCCTGGCTCGCCTGCGGCCGCCCCCTCCGCCCGGTCCGCCCGGCTGGCTTGTGCAGCTCGACCACTGGTTCAGGCGCCACCTGGCCTGGGTCCCGTGGCAACGCGGGCTGCGCTGGCTGCGCGGGGCGAGCGCGCAGCTGCATCTGCCGCCCTGGGTGCCGGCGCTATTGCTGGACCTGGCCGCCGCCCTGCTGCTGGCCGGAGCCGGGTGGCTGCTGATACGGCTGCTCGGGCGGGCCGATCTCGCGCCCGCGGGCCGGCGGCCCCGGAAACCGGCGGCGGCCACGGGCAGGTTCCCGGATGGCGAGGCTGCATCGCCGGACCATCCCGGGACCTGGCTCACGCACTCTCTCGCGCGCCTTGCCGCTGCCGGTCTGCTCCCGCCGCCGCGGGCGCTCAGCAATGGCGAGGTGGTGGGACTGCTACGGACACGGGCACCGCGCCTGGCGGACGGGGTGGCGGAGCTGGCACGCGCGGCGGACGCGGTTTCGTTCGGCGAACGGGAACTGCCGGCGGCCGAGCTGGAGCGTCTGCGGGCACTGGCGTGCTCGCTCGGGGAGGCTTCGCCGTGAACGAGCGGGTCACCACGATCGCGGTCGCGTTGGCCGCGCTGGGGTTCTGTGCCGCCCTGTTCTGGCCGCACCGGGCTCCCGTGGCCGGCTCGCGCCCGGTGACCACGGCGGCCGGACCCTCGGGCCTGGAGGGCGTGTACACGTGGCTCAGGCGGGGGCATGTATCCGTGCGCAGCCTGCGCCGGCACTACCGGCGGCTCTCCCGCGCCGGTCTGGCCTCGCGCGGCAACCTCCTGCTGGTCACGCTGCCCGCCCTCCGGCCGGCCGACGCGCACGAGGTGGCCCGGCTCCGGCGCTGGCTGCGGCGTGGCAACGATGCCCTGGTGATGGTGGCACTGGACGACGCACCCGGCTGGTCGCGGGGGCGCTCGGAGCGACCCGCGCTGCGCTTCGTGCGCCAGCTCACCGGTGCCCGGCTGGTCCCCGCCTGCCGCTGCCGGACCGGCGCCACCGCCTGGCGGCCGCGCGGCCGCCACCCGCTGTTGCGTGGTGTGTACAAGGTGGTCCCCGGCCCCGGCCCCGGTGCCGGGAGCTCCCGGTGGCACCTGCGGATGCCGGCCGGACGCGCGGTGCTGCACCTGCTCGCCGGCCCCGACGGCCACGGCGGCCTGTGGGAGCTGCGCGTCGGACGGGGACGCGTATGGATCTCGACCGCCGCCGGGCTGCTGAGCAACGCGGCCCTGGCCAGTCCCGGCAATGCCCGCTTGGCGGCGAACCTGGTGCACCTTGCGCTAAGGCCCGGAGGGGCCGTGGTGGTCGACGACATGCACCAGGGGCTGACCCGGGTCTACGACCCGGGGCACTTCTTCAGCGACCCGCGCCTCCACTGGACGATCGGGTTCCTGGTTGGCTTCTGGCTGCTGTACGTGGCCGGTCGCAGCGGTCGTCTCGGCCGGCTGGCGGACGAGCGGCCGGCAGCGGCCGCCGCGGACCTGGCATTCGCCGCGGGTGGCCTCTACGCTCGCGCACTGCGACCGGCTGCCGCCACGCTGGAGCGCCTGCGGCACTTCCGCCGGCAACTGCGGCCGCGGCTCGGATGGATCGAGGGAGAGCGGCTGTGGCAACGGCTGGCGGAGACTCCCGGGGTTTCCGCCGATGACGTCCGCGCCCTGCGGACCCTGGAGCAGGCTGCGCATCGCGGCGCGCGTGTGAGCCTGGTACGGGTGCACAATCTCTGCCTGCGAATCGATCAGGAGCTGAAATGAGCAATCCCGCCTCGGAATTGCGCCAGACCCTCGCCACGCGCGTCGGGCGGCTGGTGTTCGGTGCCGAAGCCATTACCGACGCGCTCGCCGTCGCCCTCGTCACACGCGGTCATGTGCTGGTGCAGGGCGTACCGGGAGTGGGCAAGACCCTGCTGGCCAGGACCCTGGCGGCACAGCTGGGCGGGCGTGTTCGCCGGATCCAGTGCACGCCCGACCTGATGCCCGCCGACATCCTCGGGGTTCACATGTACCGTGGCCCGGATGCGGGCTTCGAATTCGTGCCGGGCCCCCTGTTCGCGGAGGTCGCCCTGGTCGACGAGATCAATCGTACCGGACCCAAGACCCAGTCGGCGCTGCTGGAGGCCATGGAGGAGGGGCGGGTCACCATCGACCGACGCAGCTACCCGCTGCCGGATGAGTTCCTGGTGATCGCGACCCAGAACCCGCACGAGTTCGAGGGCACCTTCCCCCTGCCCGAGTCTCAGCTTGACCGGTTCCTGCTGCGCATCGACATGGGCCACCCGGACCGGGACAGCGAGATGGCCGTGTTGCAGGCCTACGGCGAGCCGGGCGCGCCGGGGCCGGATCTCTCCGGCATGGAGCCGCTGCCGGCAGGCCTGCTGGCGTCGGCGCGGCGCGCCGCGGCGGCAGTGCACGTGTCCGAGGCGCTACAGGCGTACGTGCTGGACGTGGCCCGCGCCAGCCGCGAGCGGGAGCGCATCAGCCTCGGCCTGTCCACGCGGGGGGCCCTTGCCCTGCTCCGCTGCGCCCGGGTGCGGGCCGCTATGGATGGTGCGGAATACGTCACGCCCGATCACGTCAAGGCGGTCGCCGTGCCGGTGATGGCGCATCGCCTGGGGCTCAGCACCGACGCCGAGCTGGAGGGTGTCACCGAGACCGCCGCGGTGGAGGATCTGCTGGCGTCGGTGCGGGTGCCCCGGTGAACCTTACCCGGCGCGCGCTCCTGCTCGCGGGCCTGGTGGTTCTGCTGGGCATCGCGGGGCAGTGGATCGGCCCGCCCTGGGTGGGCATCTGGCGCTATCCGGCCGTGCTGCTGGCCGGCCTGCTGGCTCTGGAGGCCCTGCTCTGCTCGCGCACCGCGGCGAGCGCCGCGGTCTCGCTGCCGGATACGGCGGCTCTCGGCGAGCCCCTGTCCGTCCGCCTCGCGGTCGCCGTGCAATCGGGCCGGCCCACCCCGGTACAGCTGGCACCGGCCCTGCCCGCTGAAGCCCCGGAGCGGGTGGTGCCCGCGACCGTCGATTGCGCGCCCGGAGCACCGGGTGAGCTCGCCATACGACTGACGCCGACCCTCCTCGGACGACACCCCTGGCCGCCCGTGCCCGCGCGGCTCCGCGGCCGCTTCGGCCTGGCGTGGTGGCCGCGCCGGATAGCCACCGGCGCCGCACTGAACGTGGCACCAGGGCGGCTCGCGCTGGCGTCCAGCGGCGGTGGCCGGGTCGCGGGTCGACACCGCGGCAGCGAATCGGGGGACGGCCTGGAGCTGCACGGGCTGCGCGAGTATCAACCCGGCGATCCCCTGCGCCGGGTCGACTGGAAGGCGAGCGCGCGCCGCGGGCATCCGGTGGTGCGCGAGCTGGAGCAAGAGGCGCGGATGTCCGTGGTGGTCGCGCTCGATGCCGGGCGCACCAGCGGCGTGCGTTCCGGTCCGCTGACCCGTCTGGGACACTACGTGAATGCCACCGCGCGGCTCGCCGAGCTGGCTGCCGGGAGCGGCGACGAGGTCGGGCTCGTGGTCTACGCGGACCGGCCACTGGCGGTGCTGCCGCCGCGTACCGGCGTGTCGGCGCTGGCCTCGATCCGCCGCAGCCTGCATTCGCTGCGGACGCAGGCGGCCGACGGCAACCCCCTGGCGGCCGCCGTGCAGGTTGGGCGGATCACGCCGCGCCGCAGCCTGGTGGTGCTGCTTTCGGACCTCGACGACGCCGACCAGGGCGGCCAGCTGGCGCGGGCCGTGCGGCTGCTCGGGCGTCGACACCTGCCGCTGCTCGGTTCCCTCCGGGACGAGGACGTCGAGGCCCTGCAGCAGCGGCCGGCCCGGGGCGGGCTCGATCCGTACGAGTCGCTGGCCGCGCTGGTCCTTGCCGAGAGCGTTCGTGGCAACCGGCTGGCGCTGGCGCGCCTGGGTGCCCAGGTGGTGATCGCGCCGCCGGCGCGACTGGAAGCCGCGCTCTTGCGGCGCTACGGACTGCTGCGCCGAAGGCGGGCGGTGTAACGAGCCGCCAGGCGCCAGAGATCGCCGGTCAGCGCGGTCCACACGAGAAATGCCCAGGACAGGCCGAGCACGGCCCGCGCCGGGAGCGGGTAGGCGGGATTGGGCGAGACGAAGCCCTCGATCAGCCCCGAACCCGCCAGCGCCGGCAGCCACACGGCGGCCAACTTCAGACCGTCCTCTGCGGCCCGCCGGAACGCCTCGGAACGGGGGAGCTCCCCGGGATGCACCAGGGCGCGCCCCACCCGCACACCGGCGGCGCCCGCCAGGATGATCATGCCCAGCTCCACCACGCCGTGCGCCAGGATGAAGCCCGCCAGCTGGCCGGCCAGCCCGTAACGCGCGGTCACGGCCATGGCCGTTCCCAGCATCAGGCCATTGGTGCCCACGATGTAGACCGTGCCCAGGCCGTACAGCGCGCCCAGCACGAAGGAGGTCAGGGTGACGATCATGTTATTGGACATGATCTGCAGGGATATGAGCGAAGGCGGCATGACGTTGAGCATGTCCCGCGTCCACAGGTGCCCCCGCTGCAGATCCTCGATCATGCTGCGCGAGGCGAACAGCGGCGCCAGGTCCGGGAAGCTGTGGACCAGGAGCCAGCCGGCGCCCGCGGAGGCCGCCAACAGCAGGGCCACGGCCGCGAGGTCCCGATGCATGGCCCGGAACAGTGCCGGCACGTCCCTCAGGTAGAGCCGCGCCACGGTGTCGCGCGGGCGGAACGCGCGCGTGTGGACTACGTCGTGCAGCCCCAGGTACAGATCTTCCAGGCCGCGGGTGACCTCGCTGCCCGGCATCAGGCGTCGTGCCAGTGACAGGTCCCGCGCCACCGAGCGGTAGGCTTC
The DNA here is from genome assembly GCA_035638695.1 of Gammaproteobacteria bacterium. GTDB lineage: Bacteria > Pseudomonadota > Gammaproteobacteria > UBA5335 > SLRW01 > DASQZJ01. Next base: position 62,146 of record DASQZM010000065.1, read on the forward strand.
GATAGTCCGGCGCACGTCGCGGGGATCGTGGCCGCCGTGCCGTCGCAGCCGGCGCAGCAGCCGACGGTGGGCCTGCCAGCGGGGCACGCGCGAATCGAGCCAGGCCCGCAGTCCCCTGTCAGCCGGCATCCTTACCGCTCCCCGCCCGCTGAATACCCCGAAGGCGGCGCCGCAGGTCACGCAGGTTGCGGACCTCCGGCACCGGTTCGCCCCGCGCCCGGCAGATGGTTTCCAGCAACCTGCCGCCCAGCTCCATTCGGCGCCCGGCGTCCAGCTGTCGCCAGCGCCGCAGCAGCGCGTCCAGCAGCTCCATCTGGCCGGGATCCAGTCCGGTCGCGCCGATGCGAACCGCGCTGCGGTCGAGACTGGCCGCGGCGCCCTCATCCACGTAGATGAGCAGGGTGCCGGCCGCCATGTCCCCGATGCGCACGTGCCGGTCGGTGACGGCTGCGACGATTAGCCCCAGCGCGTAGAACAGGGGCAGCATGTCGATCAGCCGGAACACGTTCCTCACCAGCAATGCCCCGGGGGTAGGTGTGAGTCCCTCCGGGGTCACGATCCGGACTCCCGCGATGCGCTTCCCGGGGGTATGGCCGTGCATGCCGGTCTCGAGCACCGGATGGTAGAGAAGGTAAATCAGCACGGCGGGCACCACGCCGACGTAGATCGGCAGCCCGGCCAGCGTGGCGGCACCCAGACGCTGCTCCATGGCCGCGATGCCGCCGGAGGCAAGCGGCGTGAACACGATCATCCACAGCAGCGCAACCAGCACGCGGATATGCCAGTCGATCACGAACGCGTAGCTGCGGCCTCCGACTCCGGCGATCGTAAGGTTCATCTCCAGCCCGGTGGCGGTGGAGACGCTCAGCTCTTCCACGGATTGGTTCCTCCGGCCGGTCTGCGCCGGCTGCCGCGCACCCGTGACGCAAGCATTGCACATGCGCGGCCCGCGTGGGAATTCGCGGGCGGGTCGTACTGAACCGGCCGGGTTAGTAGAATACGCGGCTCGCGCAACGGTGTCGGGGCAGATTCGGGCAGGGCAGGCCAGTGGCGTTCCAGGCGAACAACATCATCGTCCACTATGGCGAGATCGGTCTGAAGGGGAAGAACCGCGCCTCCTTCGAGCAGCGCCTGCAGGGCAACATCGCCCGCCGCCTGGCGAGCGAGGGCCTGCACTGGCACGTGCACAAGGCGCGCGGCTACCTGTTCGTGATCGTCCCCGGCGACCAGGCCTCACGCTGCGACACGGCCCTGGACGCCCTGCGCTTCACCCCCGGGGTGGTCTGGGCGGCGCCGGCGCGGTGGCTGCCGGCCGGAGAGGTGGACGGCGAGGCGGGCCTGCCGGTGATCGAGGCGCCGCTGCTGGAGCTCGCGCGCGAGGCGTTCCGCCCCGGCGCCCGCTTCCGCATGCGCGTCAAGCGTGGCGACAAGCGCTTTCCGGTCTCGTCGACCGAGCTCCAGAGGCGCTTCGGTGCCGCCGTGCTGGAGCATACCCCTTGGGACGCGGTGGACCTGGAGCGGCCGGACCAGGTGTTCCACGTGGCCATCTACCCGGACAGCGTCTACGTCTACGGCAACCGGGTCGACGGCATGGGCGGGCTGCCCGTGGGCAGCACCGGGCACGTGCTGACGCTGCTTTCCGGCGGTATCGACTCGCCGGTTGCGGCCTGGCTCATGGCCAAGCGCGGCTGTTCGGTCGATTTCCTCCACTTCAGCGCCACCATGACCCAGCAGCGGGACGCCGGCAGTGGCAAGATCGCGCGCATGGTCGCCCACCTCAGCCGGGTCACCGGGCGCTCGCGGCTCTATGTGGTGCCGTACCAGCCGTTCGAGCTGGCCACGCTCACGGCACGGACCCGCTACGAGCTGATCGTGTTCCGGCGGTTCATGGCGGCGACGGGCCAGCGCCTGGCGGAGCAGCGGGGGGCCCAGGTACTGGTCACCGGCGACAGCCTCGGCCAGGTCGCGTCCCAGACCATGGAGAACATCGTCTCCATCACGCGCTCGGTGGAGATGCCGATCCTCCGGCCGCTGCTGACCTACGACAAGCACGAGATCATCGACCTGGCGCGCCGGATCGGGACCTACGAGGCCTCCATCGAGCCCTACAAGGACTGTTGCTCGCTGCTGAGCCACAACCCCAAGACGGTCTCCCGGCACGCCCGCCTGTCCGGCATCGAGGATCGCATCCTGCCGGAGTACGAGGCCGTCATGGCCGAGACGCTGGCGAGCGCCGCGGTGCTGGAGTTCGACTGCGGCCACCGGGTCGGGTGAGCGGCATACCTCCGGGTGCCGGCGGCCCGGCGCCGGTGGTAGAGTGACTGACCGGATTCGCAGTGCATCATCGCGCCATCCCCGGCGCTCGTCGGCGATTTGAGCAAATATGGGTCCGGCACTGACCGGAAGGAGGCGACTCGTGGCGCTCAGGGAATACGCCAGCCATGACGGGCTGGGGCTCGCGGAGCTGGTCCGCAGGGGCGAACTCAAACCCTCGGAGCTGACCGAGGAGGCGATCCGCCGCATCGAAAAGCACAACGGCACCCTCAACGCGGTCATCCACGACCGCTTCGACAAGGCGCGCGAGGTCGCCAGGGAGCAGGACGGCGTGCGCGAGGGCGGCCCCTTCCACGGGGTGCCGTTCCTGCTCAAGGACATCTTCGGCAACTGCAAGGGTCTGCCCACCACTTCCGGCTCGCGCTACCTCAAGGAGTTCGTCGCGCCCTACGACTGGACCCTGGTGACGCGGCACAAGCGGGCCGGGCTGGTGATTCTGGGCAAGACCAATGCCCCGGAGTTCGGCCTGGTGCCGACCACCGAGCCGGCGGCCTACGGGCCTGCCTGCAACCCCTGGAACCCGGAATACTCCACCGGAGGTTCCAGCGGGGGGTCGGCGGCCGCGGTGGCCGCGGGCATCCTGCCGATGGCGCACGCCAACGACGGCGGCGGCTCGGTGCGCATCCCCGCCTCCTGCTGCGGCCTGGTGGGCATGAAGCCGACCCGCGCCCGCAACCCGCTGGGGCCCGACATGGGCGACCTGATGAGCGGGCTGATTGCCGAGCACGCGGTCACCCGCACGGTGCGTGACAGCGCCGCGCTGCTGGATTGCACCGCGGGGCCCGCGCCCGGGGATCCCTACTGGGCGCCGCCGAAGGAACGCCCCTTCCTGGAGGAGGTTGGCCGGGATCCCGGGCGCCTGCGGATCGCCTTCGCCACCACCAACCTGAAAGGCGAGAAGGTGGATCCCGCCTGTGTGGCGGCGGTCGAGTCGGCGGCAAAGCTGTGCGAGGAGCAGGGTCACGTGGTCAAGGAGGCATCACCGGCACTCGACATGGACATGGTCACCGACGCCTTCATGGGCATCTGGGCCTCCGGGCTGGCGGCCGGGATCGAGGCGGCGGCGATGAACCTGGGCCGGCACCCCGCGGACGATGAGCTGGAGGGCCTGACCTGGGGCCTGTACGAGCAGGGCAAGCAGGTCACCGGAGTGCAGTACCAGCTCGCCGTGGCGATGCTGCAGCTGGCTTCGCGGCAGGTCGCGCAGTTCCACCAGGGCTGGGACGTATGGCTCACGCCCACGCTCGGGGCGCCGCCGATACGCAACGGGGTGCTCGACTTGCAGGAGCGCGATCCGGAGAAGGCTCTCGCGCCGGTCATCGACTACGTCCCGTTTACTCCGATCCAGAATGCCACCGGCCAGCCGGCAGTCTCGTTGCCCCTGTACTGGACCGACGACGGGCTGCCGGTCGGCACGATGTTTACCGGCCGCTTCGGCGACGAAGCCGCGCTCTTCCGCCTGGCGGGACAGCTCGAGAAAGCCCGCCCCTGGGTCGGCCGCAAGCCGCCGATCTGGGACTGAACTGCGCTCGCGAACCGGGGCCACACGCAGCCTCAGCGGGCTGGTGCTGCCCGCGCCAGGATCTCGCGGATCACCCGCTCCGGTTGCTCCATGGGCAGGAAGTGCGAGGCCTGTTCGACCTCGGCCAGCCGCGTGGACGGCTGCAACTCGAGGAATCGGCGCACCGAGTCGTTACCGCAGGTCGAGCCGTGGCGGCCCACGATCAGCGTCACCGGGCACGCGAGGCGCGCGACGTCCGGCCAGGGATCGGCGGTGGTCACGGCAAAGGTCGTGCTCTCCCAGACCGGCGCGCAGGTCAGCTCCACCCGGCCGTCCTCCCGTTCCCGCGTGCCGCCCTCGACGTAGGCTTCGATCCAGCTGCGGCGCCAGCTGGCGAAGGCGCCGCGTCCGATGAAGTTGTCCACGGCGGCCTGCCGCGAGGGGAACACCGCGCGACGCTTGCGGGCCGCGAGCGATTGCGGTATTTGCCGGCCTTTGCCCGCGCGCTGTGCCTGCGCCAGCGCCCGGCCGGCCGCTTGGTCCAGCAGGACCGGCTCCACCAGCAGCAGGCCGGACACGCTCCCGGGGCGCCGTGCGGCGGCGGCCAGGCTGATGGCGCCGCCGATCGAGTGGCCGGCAAGGCAGACGGGCCGGTCAAGATCATCCAGGAACGCGATCAGATCGTCGCGGTAGACATCCCAGGAGCGCAGCCGCGGGGCCTCCGCCGGCGCCGCCGACAGACCGTGCCCGCGCAGGTCTGGTGCCCGCACGTCCAGGTGACGCCCGAGCTCCGCCAGCATCTCGTGGTAGGTGGCGGCGTTGAAGCCGGTGGCGTGGATCCAGAGCAACGCGGGTGCGGCGGAGATGGGGGCCGCCCGCAGCAGCGAAAATCGCTCGCCGCGGGCGTTGACGAAGCATTCTCGGGTCGGCAGGGGCGGCATCGGCTCTCCATCGGCGCGGCGGCTCCAAAGAGCGGCCGGGGACTGCTAATCGCTGCGCAAGGATCGGCACACGGGAAGGGACCCCGGGGTGCTTCGGCCCCGGCGCCGGGGGACGATGGTACTGCAGCAGGCGTCAGCGCCGCAGCCGGCGAGCGGGCTGATCGTCCTGTTCCAGGCAGGGGCGGGCAATCTCGACCAGGTCCGCCAGGGACGCTTCGATGCTCCGGCCGCTGGTGTCCAGGGCCGCATCGGCCCGGCGATAGAACGGCTCGCGCTCGGCGAGGATCCGGCGCAGGTCTTCCATCGCCTCGTCGTTGCCCTGCATCGGCCGGAAATCGCCCTGCGCGATGACCCGCTCCATGTGCTCTTCCGGCCTGGCGGTCAGCCATACGGTGTAGAAGCGCTCGCGCAACCGCTCGAATGTGCCCGGCTCGGAGACCATGCTGCCGCCGGTCTCGAGCACGCACAGCGGGTGCTCGGCGATGGCGCGTTCCAGCGCCTGGCGCTCCAGTCTGCGGTAGGCCTTTTGACCGCCCAGGGAGAACAGCTCGGAAAGCCCGATCCCGCCGAGCTCCTCGATCAGGGTGCCCAGCCGCACGAAGGGCACCCCGAAGGCGGCCGCCAGGCGCTTGCCGAGCGTGGTCTTGCCGGCCCCGCGCAGGCCGATCAGGGCGATGCCCTGGGCGTGACCTTCCCGGCTGCCGAAGTACTGCGCCAGCAGCGTGTACGCCTGTTGCTGGCCGGCCTCATCCAGCTGCTCGAGCAGCTGCCACAGGGGCGGGTAGCCCTCCGGGCCGCGTTCCCGCGCCTCGCCGAACAGGTCGGCGAAGTCGACGTCCATGGCAATCGCGATGCGCCACAGCAGCGCGATCGACGGATTGGCCTCGCCGTTCTCCAGCTGGGCCAGGTAGCGTTCGGATATCCCCGAATGCCAGGACAGGTCCTTGCGGGTCATGCCGCGGCGCGCGCGCAAGCCGCGTACCCTCCGGCTCAATCGGGTCAGGTACTCGCGGATCTCCGGGGCGTCACCGTTCTGGCGGGCCGGGCGGCTCCCGGGGGCGGCGTCGGCGGCCATCCCTCAGCCCGTCCGATCCGGGGCCCGGGCAGTCCCGGCGGTTTCCCCGGTACTGCAGCCGGCCATGTACGTCTCGATACGGGCACGTTGGCTCGGCGGGATCGGCACCGCGTGCATGCGCGGCTGCATCGCCACCAGAGTGGTGACGTAGCGCGCTCGGAAACAGGGGGTGCCGTCATGGCGCCGGCCGTCCAGGGCGAAGGTCAGCGAGGACTCCCGCATGCGCTCCACCCGGACCGTGATCCCGAGCAGGTCACCCGGCTCGAGCGGCGACTGGAAGTCGATCTCGGCGTGGACGCACGGCGAGCCCATGTCCAGGTCGAGGTGCATGGCGTGCCAATCGCGCCCCCAGACGTGCCGGTACCACGACTCCACCGCGGTCATGGCAAAGTCGATGAAGCGTGCGGTGTTCGCGATCCGCGCGGTATCGCTGTCGTTCCAGCCGATGCGTCGCTTGTAGACCAGCGGCGGGCCCGGATCGACGTCGTTGAGCTCAATAGGTTTCGACATGGTACCGCCCGCTCTCGCACATCTCCCGGTGCAACGTGTGCCAGTGCTCGCCGCGTGCTGCACACACCTCGCCAAAGGCGTCGTAGACCCCCTGCTCCATCCCCTTGAGTCCGCATACGTAGACGTGGGTGCGGGGGTCGGCGAGCAACGTTCCGATGTCCTCGGCCCGTTCCCGCATCCGGTCCTGCACGTACTGCCGGGGCTTGTCGGCGAGCCGGGAGAATGCCAGCTCGACGTCGATCAGGCGCCGTGAGAGCTTCATCAGGGGGCCGTGATAGGGCAGCTCGCCCGGGGTCCGGGCGCCGAAGAAGAGTAACAGCTTGCCCGGCCCTTCCGGGAGCTGGCGCCGGCGCCGCTCGGTCATGGCGCGAAACGGTGCCGAGCCGGTCCCGGTGCAGATCATCAGCAGGTTGGCGTCGGGCCGGTCCGGCATCAGGAAGGTCTTGCCGAAGGGACCGGTGAGCTGCACCCGGTCGCCGCGCTCGAGCCCGCACAGGTAGCTCGAGGCGACCCCGTAGCGCACCTCGCCGTCCGCCTCGAAGCGTTCGCGCTTGACGGTCAGCGCCAGATTGTTGTGGTTGGGCCGCTCGCCGTCGCGGGGGCTCGCCACCGAGTACAGGCGGACGACGTGCGGCTTGCCCCGTTCGTCGTGCCCGGGGGGGATGATTCCCACGCTCTGGCCCTCGAGCACCGGGAACGCCGTGCTGCCGAAATCCAGCACGATGTGGTGCACGTCCGAGTCCGACCGGGGATCGGTCAGGCGGTAGTTGCCCACCACAGTGGCCACGGCCGGATTGCTCCGGCTGTAGAGGTTTACCCGCGGCCGCGGCGCGGACCCGGGCGGGACCAGGCGCTTCTGCCCCGCGTGCGCCAGCGCCAGGATCTGCTCGACCTCGTCGTCCGCTTCCGGCGCACCCGGACGCGCGTCCTCGGCGCGCGCATCGTGCTCCTGCTCTTCAGGCAGCTCCTCCCACTCCAGTTGCTCCGCCACCGGGTACGCTTCGGCCACGGTGCGCCAGGAATCGATGGCGCCGGTGGGACAGGGGGCAATGCAGTCCATGCAGTAATCGCACCGGCCCGCGTCGACGACGTAGTTGTCGTCGTTGTGGGTGATCGCATCGATCGGGCACGTTTCCTCGCAGGTGCCGCAGCGGATGCACACTTCCGGGTCGATCAGATGTTGCCGCAACAGTGCTGCCATGGTCTCCTCCGGGACCGCCATCAGCTTACTCGGCGATACGCACGTACTCGAAGTCGCCGGGCTGGCGGTTGACGCCGACCTTGGGCGCCGCGATCCAGCCCGCGTAACGGCCCGTCTCATAGCACGGCTGCATCAGTGACGCCACGTATTCGCGGTCTGATGCGGTGGGCAGCCGCTCGCTGCGGCGCTCTTCCCAGGCGGCCTCGTCCACGATATCGCCCTCGGGGGTGACGCTGATGGCGGAGAACTGGCCGATCTGGCGATTGAACGCCTGGTGCGGCAGGGCCAGCGCAAAGTCGATGCCGGCCTTTTCCATCACCTTGTTCCAGCGCTTGACGCCCTGGGCGCAGTCGTGCATGAAATCGTCCCGCAGGCGGGCGTTGAGAGCGTTGAGGGCCGGCTCCTCGACCGTCTCGAAACGTCCCTCGCGCAGGGACAGCACCGGATAGGTGCTGTCCAGGAGCTGGTGGTCGTCGTCGATCTTGACCTCGTGGTAGCGGCCCTTGATGCCGGCGTTGAAGGCGTTGGCCGCGTTGGTGGAGGTCTCGGCACCGAACAGGTCCAGCGTCACCGAGTAGTGAAAGTTGAGGTAGCGCTGCACCGTGGGCAGGTCGATCGCCCCCAGGCGGCGGACCGCGTCCTCGTTCCACGGGTCGCTGATCCCGGCTTCCTGCATCACGTCCACGGTCCGCTGCAGGATGCGCGTAATGCCGCTTTCGCCCACGAACATGTGGTGTGCCTCCTCCGTGAGCATGAAGCGGCAGGTGCGCGACAGGGGATCGAAGCCCGACTGCGCCAGGGATTCCAGCTGGAACTTGCCGTCGCGGTCGGTGAAGAAGGTGAACATGAAGAACGACAGCCAGTCCGGCGTGGGCTCGTTGAACGCCCCGAGCATACGCGGCCGGTCGGCGTCACCGGAGCGGCGCCGCAGCAGCGCCTCGGCTTCCTCGCGGCCGTCGCGGCCGAAGTAGGCGTGCAACAGGTAGGCCATCGCCCACAGGTGCCGCGCCTCCTCCACGTTGACCTGGAACAGGTTGCGCAGGTCGTACAGCGACGGCGCCGTCTTGCCCAGGTGGCGCTGCTGTTCCACTGACGCGGGTTCGGTGTCGCCCTGGATGGCGATCAGGCGCCGCAGCATCGCGCGGTATTCACCCGGGACCTCCTGCCAGGCAGGCTCGTCCTTGTGGCGACCGAACGGGATCACGCGGCCCTCCTCCCGCGGGGCGAGGAAGATCCCCCAGCGGTAGTCGGGCATGCGCACGAAGTCGAAATGGGCCCAGCCCTTGGGATCGACGCCGACCGCCGTGCGCAGGTAGACCTCGTTGTCCTGGAAGCCTTCCGGACCCATGCCCAGCCACCAGTCGATGAAGCCGGGGTGCCAGCGCTCAAGGGCGCGTTGCAGGCGCCGGTCGCCGGACAGGTTGACGTTGTTCGGAATCTGCTCGTCGTAGCTCACTGCTGCCATCTGTCAAACCCTCGCTCTGTCGAATTCGGCGCGCTCACCCGTTCCGTAGCGTCGCAGGGCGCCACGCTCGCTCACGGCGTTGGGCCGCTGGAAGATCCAGTTCTGCCACGCCGTCAGCCGCCCGAAGATACGCGTCTCCATGGTTTCCGGACCGGCGAAGCGCAGGTTGGCCTCCATGCCCACCAGGGCGTCGGGCGAAAAGCTCGCGCGCTCCTCCAGTGCCAGCCGCAGCTCGTCTTCCCAGTCGATATCGTCGGGGGCCATGGTCACCAGCCCCGCTTGCAGCGCCCGGGCGCCGTCCAGCTCCTCGTCAATCAGGCCGCGGGCCGCTTCCAGGCTCTCCGGCTCACCCAGGAAGCGCGTCTGCAGCCGCGTCAGGCCGTTGCTCATCGGAAACGGACCGAAGCTCGCACCGCTCAGCCGGATCCGGGCGGGCGGGCGGTCGTCGCCCTCGAAGCTACCGTCGAGCATGTAGCTGCGGTCGGCGGCGAAGAGCAGCTCGGCCAGCAGGCCGCCGAAGCAGCTGCCCGGCTCGACCAGCGTGAAAATGCTGCGGGAGGTGAGGTCGACGCGCCGCAGCGTACGGGCCCAGTACAGGAGGATTTCCCGCACCAGCCAGTCGCCGGCCTCGCGTTCCAGCAGCGCGTCGTAGTCGGCCACACGCCGCAGGTCCCCTTCGCTGCGGATCACCAGGGTACCGAGCTCAAGCTCGTTCAGGCGCAGGTGCAGCAGCAGGTCGTCGAGTTCGCGTGCCAGCGCCAGCGGCCAGAAGGCGACCCCCTCGGCGTGCACGCCGGCGGCGTCGGCCGGTGCCTCCGCGGACGGGCCGTAGAGGGTTATCTCCACGAGGCCGGCGTCACGGTCCAGCTTCGCGCTGACGTGCTGGTAACGCACCCGGTCCTCGCGCACTTCGCGCTCGAGCTCCGCGAGCACGATGCCGCCGGCGTCGGCGGGCCGGTCGGAGCGGGCCGCGAATTCCCGTGCCCGCTCACGCACGGTCTCCGCCAGGCGCGACGCCGGCACCACCTCATCCACCAGGCGCCAGTCCACCGCGCGCTGCCCGCGCACCCCCTCCTCGGTGGTGCAAAACACGTCCGCCAGGTCGCGGCGCACCCTGCGCTTGTCGACCAGCCGGGTCAGTCCGCCGGTGCCCGGCAGCACGGCCAGCAGGGGGATCTCCGGCAGGGCCACGGCGCTGGAGCTGTCGTCGGCGAGGATGATGTGCTCGGTGGCCAGCGCCAGCTCGTAGCCGCCACCGGAGGCGCTGCCGTTGACGGCACAGATCCAGGTCTGGCCCGAGTTGCGGGAGGCGTCCTCGATGGCATTGCGCGTTTCGTTGGTGAACTTGCAGAAGTTCACCTTGTGGGCGTGGCTCGCCTGCGCCAGCATGCGTATGTTGGCTCCCGCGCAGAACACGCGGTCGCGCGCTGATTGCAGCACCACGGTGCGCACTTCCGGGTGCTCGAACCGCAGCCGCTGTACCGCGTCGTTGAGCTCGATATCCACCCCAAGGTCGTAGGAGTTCAGTTTGAGTTCGTAGCCGGGGAACAATCCCTGGCTCTCGTCAACGGCCATCGACAGCCAGGCCACGGGCCCGTCCAGCTCGAGCTGCCAGTGCCGGTATCTGTCCGGGTGGGTACGAAAGTCGATCATGGCTCTCCGGTCCTCGTTGAACGCCGCCCACCGGCCTTGCCGGTGTCTGTTGCCGGGTACTGTACTGCACAATAGTGCATTCCTTCAAGGGAAACGTGCACTATAGGTCATGCAGCTCCAGCAGCGGCCATTCCCGGGCCCCGGTGCGCAGGCAGTGATCGAGTGCGGCACGCCAGCGGGCCACGTCCAGGCCCATGTACACTTCCCCGCGCACGGCCGCCAGGTGCTGGTCAGCGGCACGCCGCAGTCGCTCCACCGCGCGCGCCCGCACCATGCGGCGCTTCAGCAGGGCGTTGGCGGCCTGGATCAGCCCCTGGATGAAATGCGCCTGCACGCTGTCACGCCGGCAGCCCCGCCATAGCGGTTCCCAGGCCTCGTGGGCTTCCCACCAGTAGCCGTGGTTGAAGAGGTCGCAGCCGCGCAGGTAGGGATAACAGGCCTGCCAGTCTTCGGCCGCGCACCACACCGGTGCCGGGGACGCACGGCCGTAGCTGTGTCCCCGAGGGTCGGACGTCGGGTGGGGATCCCGGCCCGGCAGGAAGGCATAGTCCGGCAACGGCTCACGCGTGAGCCGACGCGGGTCCGACGGCGGATGCTCGCCAGTGGCTGCCCGCCGCATTGCGCTCAGCCCTCGCCGACACGCCGCCGCCCGCGCAGGGTGTCGAGATCCGGGAGGAACGAGTCCACCGCCTCCAGCGTCGCCTCGGGCCGGTCGCGCTGGGGAGAGTGACCGCAATCGTCCAGCCAGACGGTGCGTACCTCGCCGCCGGCCTGCCGTTCGATCGCCTCGATCTGGGCGGCCGTGCCGTAGGGGTCCTGGCGACCCTGGATGAGCACCAGCGGTATGGCGATGTCCGGCAGGTACTCCTCGATGTTCCAGGCGCGAAACCCGGGGTCGAGCCAGGCCTCGTTCCAGCCCCAGAACGCGGTGTCCACGTTGTCGCCGTGATAGCGCGCCAGGCGCTCGCGCAGATTGCTGTTCCTGTAGGCTTCCCGCGCCGCCTCAATGCTGCTGACGGTAAGGTCCTCGTTGAACACGTGCGGTGCCATCAGAATCCCCCCAATAACCCGCGGATCCGGCACGCCGCCGGCGTTGATCAGCGCGATGGAGGCGCCGTCGCTGTGACCGAGCAGGACCGCCTGGCGAATGCCCGCCGCGTCCAGCAGCCGCGGCAGGATCTGCAGCCCCTCGGTGTGCATGTAGGTCAGCGGCCGCGGCAGCGGGACCGGGTCCGAAGCGCCGTAGCCGGCGCGGCTGTAGGCCAGGACGCCCCAGCCGGTGGCCCGGGATAGCCGTTGCGGGAAATCCTTCCACATCCACGCGCAGCCGAGGCCTTCGTGCAGCATCACGAGGGTCGGGGCCTCGTCCGGGGGAGGTCCGACACGGCGCGCCTCCAGCGACACGCCATCCACCACCAGAAACTCATCCGGCTTCATTCCTGCTCCCGATCCAGTTGTCGCAACCTGAAGCGCTGGATCTTGCCTGTCGCCGTCTTGGGAAGCTCGTCCAGGAACTCGATCCAGCGGGGATACTTCCATACGCCCACCTTTTGTTTGACGAACGCCTGCAACTCATCCACCCGCTCCGGACCACCGGCCGCTCCGGGGTGGAGCACGACGTACGCCTTGGGTTTGACCAGCTCGGAGCCGTCGCGGTGCGCGATCACCGCGGCCTCGTATACTGCCTCGTGCTCCATCAGCGCGGATTCGACCTCGAACGGGGACACCCAGTTGCCGCTGACCTTGATCATATCGTCGGTTCGGCCGCAGTAGTGGTAAATCCCCTGGTCGTCCATGTAGTACTTGTCGCCGGTGCGCGTCCAGGGACCCTGGAAGGTCTGCAGGCTCTTCTGGCGCTGATTCCAGTAGCCCTCGGCAGCCGATGGCCCCTTCACCAGCAGCTCGCCCACCTCTCCCGGGGCCACGGGCCGGTCGTCTTCGTCGACCAGGCGCGCCTCGTAGCCCGGCACCGGCCGCCCGGAAGTGCCGTAACGAACGTCGCCGGGCTGGTTGCTCAGGTAAATGTGCAGCATCTCGGTGGAGCCGACGCCGTCCAGGATGGGCGCGCCGAAGCGGGCCTCCCAGCGCTTCCCCACCTCCTCGGGCAGCGGCTCGCCGGCCGAGATGCAGCGCCGCAGCCGCGAGGAGCCGGACTCCCGTCCGTTCGCCTGGTCGGCGAGAATGGCCGCGTAGAGGGTCGGGACGCCGCAGTAGATGGTCGGCTGCTCGCGACGCATCACCTCCATTACCGCTTCCGGGGTCGGTCGTCCCGCCAGGTAGACGGCGGTCGCGCCGACCGAGAACGGGAACGTCATGCCGTTGCCCAGGCCGTAGGCGAAGAACAGCTTGGCCGCCGAAAAGACGACGTCATCCTCACGGATCCCCAGCACGCGGGCCGCGTACAGGTCGCTTGTGGCACGCAGGTGCCGGTGCAGATGCCGGACCCCCTTGGGGGCCCCGGTGGAGCCCGAGGAGTACAGCCAGAAGGCCACGTCGTCGGGCGTCGTCGGCGCCGGATCCAGGGTCGCCGGTGCCTCGGCCATCGCCTCCGCCAGGCGTGGGTCGTGCCGGCTCGCGGTCCCGTCCACGATCACGTGGTCCAGGAAGGGCTGGTCGTCCAGCGCGGGCCGGGCCTGCTCCCACAGCGTCTCGCTGATCACGAGCGCCCGCGCGCGGCTGTCCCGCAGGATGTGCGCGTAGCTCTCGCTGGTCAGCAGGGTGTTCACCGGGATCGGCACCAGGCCCGCCTTGATCGCGCCCCAGAACACCGCCGGGAACAGCACATTGTCCGGCATCAGCATGGCGACCCGGTCCTCCTGGCGCAGGTCCAGGCCACGCAGCGCATTGCCGGCGCGGTTGCAGCGCTCGGCAAGCGTCGCGTAGGTGTGACTGCCCTGTTCGTCGATCACGGCGGTTTTGTCCGCCAATCCGCGCTCCAGGTTGCCGTCGACGAAATCGACCGCGGCGTTGTAGTCGCGCGGCAGCTCGGTCGGCGCGACCTGGGCGGCCAGACGCTCGGGTGTGGCGCTCATAATCTCCTCCTGACTATTGTCTGGCTGCGGGGCAGTCGTGCCCTCTGGCTATGCAGGCTTCCCACGAGAAGCCGGTCAAGCGATCGCCATGGTCGAACGCGCTCGCCGCATGGGCGCCCCACGAACCCGCCGCGGCGCCCGCCGGATCGTGTCTCCACGGACATTTCCGCGCGGCCGCCCGACGGGAACGCCTGCCGGCGATCGAACATGCACAATACTACAGCCATGCGCATTATGGTGCATGTCTTGCGGAAGCCTGGCGGCGGCGCTTAAGCCCGCCCGTGGCCATCGATACGGGAGAACTGAAGAATGGCAGACATCGGTGACACCCATACCGTCGAAGACCTCGTCGACGAGAGTCGAACCGCCCACGCGCTGGGCAACGAAGGTGTCCGGGTCCTGGGTACCCCGGCACTGGTCAACGTTCTGGAAATCGCCGCGCACCGTATCCTGATGCGGGACGCCCCGGCCGGCCGCGGCACCGTCGGCACGGCGGTCAACATCCGCCATCTCAAGGCCACCCCGGAGGGAATGCGGTTCTCGGTCAGGGCCACTCTGGCACAGGTCGATGGCCGGCGCTGCCGCTTCAACGTGGAGGGACACGACGAGGAAGGGCAGATCGTGTCGGGGACGCATGAACGCTTCCTTGTGGATCTGCAGCGTTTCCTGGAAAGGACGGGAGGCGGGCGGCAGCGGTGAGCGCCCGGTCGCCGTGGGCCGGGCGCGCTCAGTCCCACCCCCTGCGGAGGACGTAATCGCGCTGTGCGGTGCTCTGGACCGCGCCGGGGCGCGCGGCCCGGACCCGCCCCAGTGCCTCGCGCGGCGCCAGGCCCGCCTCGACCAGGATGCGCGCCGCCACGGTACCGGTTCGGCCCAGCCCGGCAAGGCAGTGCACGACGACCCCGCGGCCGGCACGCAGGTGCGCGTGCACCCGCGCCCCGGCCTCCGGCCAGGCCGATTCGAACCGCGGTCCCGGCGCGTGGAAGTCGGGTATCGGCAGGTGCTCCCATGCGAGCCCGGTGTCCCGCACCCGCTCACCCAGCTCGGGCAGACCCAGCATCTCGAGCTCCGGCTGCTCCACCAGGGTCACCACGGCCACGGCCCCGAGCCGGGCATAGCCGGCGAGATCCAGCCGCAGCAGCCTGGGATCCCCGCGCAGCAGGCCGGGCTCCCGGCCGGGACAGGCCGTAAGTCCGAGCCAGCCGTTGGTGCCGGGGACCGCGAGTCGGTCGATTATGCTCATGGGATGAGAGTGCCAAGTATCGAGTATTACTACCTCGGTCAGGGGTAAAGCCACACACGCGTCCTCTGAGATGTGGCATTACCTCTGACCGGGTTAGTACGTGTCAATGACCCCAAGTGCCTGCCCGATGGCCGCAACGGGCATTCCGGCTTCGCCGGGCCTGGCCGGGCGGGCTCGGAAACCGGATGCGCCCGAAAGGGCCGGCCAATTCCTCCCTGCCCGGCGGAGGACGCTCAAGAGTCAGTGCGCTGCGAAAGAAGCTCGCGCACCACGGCTTCCGGGCCCGGGCGCGCGAACAGGAATCCCTGCCCGTGGCGACAGCCGGTCTGGCGCAGAAATTCCAGCTGCTCTTCGACCTCGATGCCTTCGGCGATCACCGCCAGGCCGAGGTCCCCGGCCATCGCCATGATGGAACGCAGGATCGCCGCGGCGCCGGCATCCGTCGGCAGGTCCCGCACGAAGCTGCGATCGATCTTGCGGCTGTCGATCCCGCCATGCTGTCGCCGCCGCGAGCGTCAGCACCAGGATACCGGCGGCCCTGCGCATCGCCGGCGCCGTGGCTTTGGAACGGATCCCCAGCTGCACGGGCGACCCCCCAGGGCATGGTTCTGCACCCGATACTACACGAATGCGTGACAGCCCCTGTCTTCGGTGACGCCCGTGCGACCGGCTCGGGGCGCATCGGTCCGGGTCAGTCGAAGCGCACGCTGCGCAGCCGGTTGAGCGCGGCGAGAACCTCGAAAGTCCGGGGCGCAGCCAGATCGCCGTCCGGTCGAAACGCGATCCGTGACCAGTCCCCGCGCTCCAGGCAGCGGGCGATCCAGGCCGCGGGGTCGACGATCTGTCCGCCGGCCTCGGCCATCCGCGCCAGCACCATGCCGATGGCGCGAAGCTGGGAGCTGTCCACCAGCTGCTCGACCGCCCGCAGGTCGATCGTGTCCCGGCCGAACAGCAGCGTGTCGCGCCCGCGTGCCTGCACTTTGCGTTTGCCCTTGCCCCGGGTGGGGTCCAGCGAGGTCGCGTCCAGCACGCGCGGGGACGGGCGGGCCAGGGGCTCCCCCGACTCCTCCCGTCGCCCGGTAAGATGCGTCGATGCGATCTCGCGCGCCCGTTGCGTGGCGTCCAGGGGCCGGTAGTCCTGCATCTGGATCACGCAGTCCGCGCAGTCGAAATAGTCGCCGGAGCCGCCCATCACCAGCACCGTCGACACGCCCAGCACGTCGCGCAGTTGGCGTACCCGGTCGACGAAGGGCGTGATCGGTTCGTGCTCCTTGGCCACCAGCGCCTGCATCCGCTCGTCGCGGATCATGAAGTTGGTCGCCGAGGTGTCCTCGTCCACCAGCAGGGTCGCCGCCCCGGCTTCGAGCGCTTCCTGCAGGGAGGCGGCCTGGCTGGTCGAGCCGGACGCCAGCTCGGTGGTGAAAGATGAAGTCGGCTTGCCGTAGGGGAGATGGTTGATGTACGGGGACAGGTCGACGCCGTGGACGGCTCGGCCGTCCTCGGCGCGGATCTTGACCGCGTTGTCCACGGTCACCACCCGGTCCCGCCCGTCCCCGGGAAGATGGTCGTAGACGCCCTGCTGCACCGCGGAGAGCAGGGTCGACTTGCCGTGGAAGCCGCCTCCCGCGATCAGGGTGATGCCGCGCGGAATGCCCATGCCGGTGACGGTGCCGGCGTTGGGCGTCTCAAGGCTGACCCGCAGACGGTCCGGGGTGCGGAAAGTGATCGCCTCCGGCAGGGGTCGGTCGTCCACCCCGGAGCGGCGCGGGAGGACGGCGTCGTCGGCGACGAACGCCACCAGGTCCCGCCCCGCGAGCGCTTCGCGCAGGGCGACCTGGTCCTCCACCCCGCGGCAGTGGCGCCGCAGCGCGTCGCAGTCCAGGTTCCGGGCCTCCGCCGCCCGGGCGACGACCTCGGGCAGGCGCCGGCACAGCAATTCCGCCGCGGCCCGGCCCCGAATCCGGCGCCCGCGTGCGGGCAGCACCGCGGTGAAGCGCAGCTCCACTCCCTGCTCAGTGAGCAGCACCGCGCTGCGCTCCAGCACCGTCTGACCGCCGGCGTCGATCTGCAGGGCCGGCTCGCCGTGGGCCGCGCTACGGAATGCGCGCGCGATGAAATCGCGGGCGGCGCGCATGCGCGGCCGGGAGCGCCAGACGTCCTCCGGCAGGTCGGCCGCGTCGGGCCCCACGATCGCCCGCAGCCGCGACGGCGCAGCGAACGGGTCCGCCTGGACGTGATCGACCAACAGCCGGAAGCGGGGGAACCGATGCGCGCCGGTGATCTCCCGGTAGGCCTTGTAGCCCCGGCCGTCGATGCCCAGCAGCGTGTCGTGCAGGTCGCTCATGGTTTGCCGAGGCTAACAGACGGGCCCGGCTCGCAACGAGCGGCCACGGCAGGGCGCCGGTCAGTCCGGAGTGAGGCCCCGGACGATGTAGCCGCCCGAGCGCTCGTCCTGCTCGAGCGTGAGCATGTGCCGCGCCTGAGCCTCTTCGAGCAGGCGCGAGAAGCTCGAGAAGCCATAGTACGACTCATTGAAGCCGGGCCGGCGCCGCTTGAGCGTCTGCTTGACCATCGATCCCCAGATCTTGTCCTCGCCGCCGCGCTCGGCGAGCAGCGCCTCGACCGTCTCGACCACGAGATCGATCGCTTCCTGGTGGCGCTGCTCCTCCTGCGACGGCTTCTCCTCCTTGCCGCCGGCCGGACGTGCTCCCTTGCGGCGAGCCCGGGTGCGCGGGGCGGGTTCACGCACCAGGTCGTCGTAGAAGATGAACTCGTCGCAGTTCGCCATCAGCAGGTCGGAGGTCGACTGCTTGACCCCCACGCCGATCACGATGCGCGCGTTCTCACGCAGCTTGCTCACCAGCGGGGAGAAGTCGGAATCGCCGCTGATGATCACGAAGGTGTCAACGTGGCCCTTGGTGTAGCACAGGTCGAGCGCATCCACGACCATCCGGATGTCGGCGGAGTTTTTGCCGGACTGGCGCAGGTGGGGGATCTCGATCAGCTCGAACGCGGCCTCGTGCATGGCCGGCTTGAACTCCTTGTAGCGGTCCCAGTCGCAGTAGGCCTTCTTGACCACGATGTTGCCCTTGAGCAGCAGCCGCTCGAGCACTTTGCTGATATTGAACTTCGCGTACTTGGCGTCGCGCACGCCCAGGGCGATGTTCTCGAAGTCGCAGAAGACCGCCATGTTGCGGGTCTCGGGCTGTGCGGGCATGGCCATCTCCGTTGCTGGTGCAGCGTCGCTCCCCCGGCATTCTGGCACCGCCGGCTCCCCGGGGACAGGGGATCCGGCGGTGGCGGCGCTGGACCCGCGCGAGGGGGGCCGATACCATCCCGGCACGACCGACCGGGAGCCCTCTGTGGGTAGCGCGCGACTCTTCCTCGTGCTCGGCAGCATCAATGCCGGGATCGCCATCATCCTCGGTGCGTTCGGCGCGCATGCGCTGCACGCGCGCCTGTCGCCCCGCATGCTGGACGTATGGCACGTCGCCGAGCGCTACCAGCTGGTGCATGCGCTGGGTCTGCTGGCCCTGGGTCTGCTGGCCCTGATGCTGCCCCAGCTGGCCGGGCTGCGCTGGGCCGGGGGGCTGATGCTCGCGGGCATCCTGCTGTTCTGCGGAAGCCTTTACCTGCTGGCGCTGACCGGCTACGGCCCGCTGGCCATGATCACGCCGTTCGGCGGCGTATGCTTCCTCCTCGCCTGGGGCGTTTTCGCCTGGGCCGTCTGGCGCGGGCTCTAGCTCCGGCTGCGCGTCCGGCTCAGCCGCGACCAGGCCGGCCCACCTCGCGCAGCACCCGCAGCGGACCGTGACGCCGCAGTCGCTCGAGCTGATCCGTGTCGCGCACCAGCAGCGCTCCCGCGAAGCCCAGAGCGTTCACCCCGATGCCGTCGAAGGCGGCGCGGCGTCGCGGAACCAGCCATAGCCACCGGCGCGTCGCCAGCAGGTTGTAGGCACCGGGGACGTCCGCGTCTGCTGCCAGCCCGACGGCCCGCAGCAGTTCCCGGTAGACTTGCCCGCTTTCCCGGCCCCCCGCAGCGGGGTCCTCGAGCCAGCGCGCCGGCACCGGTGCGAATGCGTGCACGAAGGCCAGCTCCGGGGCCCGTCCGCCAGCGGCGTGGCGCCGGAAAAGGGTCGCAAGAGCGGGCTCGGGCAGCTCGGGGGCCAGCGGCAGGGGCACGACCTGCAGGTGCTTGTGTGGCTGGCTCGCTCCCGCCCGGGCCCCGGCGTTGTAAAAGCCCAGCGCTTCCTGGCCGGCGAGCGCGCTCCACAGCGCCGCGAAGTCGGCCGTGCTCAACGCCTGCGTCTGGTGCTCGAAGTGGCGCGTCACCAGCAGAAGATGCTGTGGCAGCACGTTGAACTTGTTGAGTACCACGGCGTGGGTCGCGGACAGGTCGCCGGCCCAGAGTCCCGGCTGGTAGGGCGGCCGGAACGGGTCGAACGAGGGATCGGCGGCTCGCCCGTCGCGATGCTTGCGCCGGAGGCTGGAGACCAGGCGCACCACGAATCGCAGCCCGGCGTCCTCGAGCGGCTCGCTGCGGGTCTCGATGGGCTCCAGGGCGCCGCTGGCCAGTGCCCGCGCGGCGACCGTGGCGACCCGGGGCCAGAGACTGTCGGGAGTCAGTAAAGGCTCGTCCCGGGCGGGCGCCATCGCGCGTGCTGCTCAGTCCGGTTCCGAAACCTCGACGGCGGTACCCGTCGAGAGCCCGATCACCCGGGCGGCGGAGTCCTGATTCAGCGCCAGCTCGGCCAACCCGCAGGAGTTTACGTACCAGAAGGCGCCCCCGGGTGGCAGGTCGGAGAAGGTGCGCGCCGACAGGAACCGCCGGCCGCCGGCGTGCAGCACCGAGCCGGGACCCACGCGGGCGCCCGGCAGGCCGGTCATGGCGTTGCCATAGTGGTCGATATAGACAACCTCGGCCAGCTCCTGCGGCCATTCCGTCCCGACGGGAGCGCTCAGCGCGGCGGTCTCCGGCGGCCGCCCGGTGACCACTCGGGCGCCGGCGGGCGCGAACAGGTCACGGCCGTGGAAGCTCGCGGATATCCCGTCCGGCCGCCAGGCGAGCTTGCGCCATTCAGCCTTGTCCGCGCGCTGCGCGAGGACCGCGAACAGGCCGTTGTCCGGGCCCACGAACCAGCGGCCATCCGCTTCCAGCACCACCGCGCCGCGCTCGCTGCCTACGCCGGGATCCACCACCCCGACCACGCAGCAGCCGTCGGGCAGAAAGGGTACCAGCGCCGCCAGCAGGTACGCCGCGGCACGCGGATCGAACGGCGCCAGGTCGTGGCACAGGTCCACCACCTGCAGGCCCGGCGCCTCCCGCTGGATGGCCGTCCGCATCTGGCCCACGTAGGGCCCCTCCAGGCCGAAGTCGGTATACAAAAAGATCATTCCCATCAGTCCAGGCATCTTGCGGCTTCGGGTCCATCATCCTGTCTCAGCGTTGCCGCCCGGACAAGGCCGTCACAGGTCGCCGGTGAGGCTCTCAACCAGCTCGGCCGCCGGCAGGCGTCGCGACAGGTGACAGCCGGTCCCGGCCCACAGCGACATCAAATCCGCGCGGCCGAGACGTGCCGCCTCACGCCGCAGCGGCGCCGTGAGCGCGTTCATGCGTGGATATCCCGGCAGGGCGTCCGCCCGGCGCTCGAGCACCTCGATCAGCCGATTGCGGAGCCCGCGGGCGGGGCGGCCGCTGATCACCGGGGTGATCGTCGTCTGTTCCCCGCGCCCCGCCAGCACCGCTTCCTTGTACGCCAAAGGGGCGGCGCTTTCCCGGCAGGGGATGAAAGCGGTGCCACACTGCACGGCCGCCGCTCCTGCCTCGAGCATCTCGCGTACGTCGGCCGGGGTCATGATTGCTCCCGCTGCGACCAGAGGCAGACGCACCCGGGCTCCCGCCTCCATTAGCAACGGTGAAAGGGGGCGGGGCGGGTCGTCGGAGCCCGGCAGGAAGCTGCCACGGTGGCCGCCCGCTTCCGCGCCCTGGAGCACGACGACATCGATCCCGGCCTGCTCCAGGGCCGCCGCCTCATCCGCGCTGGTGGCCGTGCCCACCAGCAGGCTGCCCTGTTCGCGAAAGGCGCGCAGCCATCCGGCTTCCGGGATGCCGAAGGTGAAGCTCACCACGGGCACCGCCTCGCCCAGCACTGCCCGCGCCTGCTCCGCGAATGCGGGCAAAGGCGCGGGTTCCGTCCGCGGCAGGGCCATGCCCAGCTCCGCGTACAACGGGCGCAACAGATCGCGCAGCGCCTCGGGCTCGCCCCTTGCGGGTTCCGGACCGGGCACGAACAGGTTGATGGCAAACGCGCGGTCCGTGCGCTGGCGGACCTCGCGGATCGCGTCGCGGATGGCATCCGGTGCCATGTAGCCGGCGCCCAAAGAGCCGAGCCCGCCGCTGCGCGAAACCGCGGCGGCCAGCTCCGGGGAGGCGACCCCGGCCATCGGCGCCTGAACCAGGGGACGCGCGACTCCCAGACGGCGCCGGAGACGATTGTCGAAACTGACCATAAGCGCACTCCGGGAAATGATTGCCGTGCGCCATTGTGCCATTAGTCGGTGCCCGGTGCGGCAGCCCGCGCTGCCCGGAAGCGCTCCGGCTACCGTGCCTCCGCCGTTTTCCTGCCGGCGACCGCCCGCATCCGGGCCCGGCGTCGAAGACGGAGCGCCGGGATCGCGGAACTCGCGGCCGGTCGAAACCGGGCACATTTTCGTGGTTAAATCTGCGCTTTCGGCCAATCGCCGGGCACCGGCGGGCCATCCCGGGCAACCTGAAACACGCCGTCGACAGCATCCGGGCGCGCCCGCGGCCCGGCAGCGCCCCTTGACACGCGAGCAACACGTGCAACAACTGTCCAAGCCGGAGCCCGACTCCTTCCGCCGCCGGTATCTTCCGGCCAGCCGCAGCGGCTGGCTCCTGCTGGGCCTCGTCTTTCTCCTGCTGTGGTTCGGCACCCTGCAGTATCGCTCGCTGTTCGACACCGACGAGGGGCGTTACGCCGAAATCCCGCGCGAGATGCTGGTCACCGGAAACTGGCTCACGCCCCACCTCAACGGCGTGATTTATCTGGAAAAACCGCCGTTGCAGTACTGGGCCACGGCGGCGGCGTTCACGCTGTTCGGACAGCACAACTGGACTGCCCGATTGTGGACCGCGCTGACCGGCTTCGCCGGGCTGCTCGTGGTGTGGGGGACCGGGCGCCGCTTGTTCGGCAAACGGGCCGGCCTGCTCTCGGCCCTGATCCTGGCGAGCTCCTTCCTGTACCTGGGTCTGGGGCACATCAACACGCTGGACATGGGCGTCACGTTCTTCATGACTCTGGCCCTGTGTGGCTTCCTCCTGGCCCAGGACAGGCCCGAACAGGTCGGGCGACGACGCGGCTGGATGCTCCTCGCCTGGGCCGCGATGGCGGGTGCCTTTCTCAGCAAGGGCCTGATCGGGCTGCTGCTGCCGGGCGGGGTGCTGGTGCTGTACACGCTGTGGCAACGTGACTGGCGTCTCTGGAGCCGTCTGCACCTGGTCACGGGGCTGGCCCTGTTCCTGCTGCTTGCATTGCCGTGGCTGGTGCTTGAAGCGCGTGCGGTACCGGGTTTTCTGAAGTTTTTCTTCATCACCCAGCAGTTCGCCCGCTATCTGACCAAGGTCGCCAACCGCTACCAGCCCTGGTGGTGGTTCGTGCCGATCCTGGTCCTGGGCATCGTCCCATGGCTGATCCCCATGTTGGAGGTCGTGGCCACCCGCTGGCGGGCCGCGGCGGCCCGCGGGCAGTTCGATCCGCAGCGTTTCCTGTGGCTCTGGGCGGTGTTCATCTTCGCCTTCTTCTCGTTCTCGGACTCCAAGCTCGCCCAGTACATCCTGCCGATCCTGCCGGCGCTCGCGCTGCTCATGGGCGATGCGATCTCCCGCAACGAGGGTCGCGGGCTGCGCTGGACTGTCGCCCTGTCGCTGGCGCTCGGGATTCTGGGGGTCTATGGCGCGCTGCACGTCAGCCACATGCACACCAAGCTGATCTCGGCGGAGATGTTCTCGCGCTTTTCTCACTGGCTGCTTGCCGCGGCGCTGCTGGCGGTCGCCGGATCGCTGGCGAGTGCGGCGCTCTGGCGCCGCCGGGCGCTTGCTGCCACAGTCGCGGGACTTGCGCTGACCTGGAGCGTCGGGTTCCAGCTGGTGATGAACGGTGCCGAAGTGGTCGCACCGACCTATTCCACGCGCTCGCTGGTGCAGCAGATCCGCCCGCAGCTGGCGCCCGGGGAGCCCTTCTACGTGGTTGGGCGCTACGATCAGACCCTGCCGTTCTACCTCAAGCGGACCGTGACCCTGGTCGCCTACAAGGGCGAGCTGGCCTTCGGTATCGAACGCGATGCGAGCAACTGGCTGCCTTCGAAGGCCGCTTTCCGCAAGCGCTGGCGTCGGGATTCCCGGGCCATGGCGATGATGCGGGAATACACTTACCGCAGATTCCGCAAAGAGGGGCTGCCGATGCAGGTCGCCGGACGTGATCCACGCTGGATCGTGGTGAAAAAGCCATGAACGCGGTCAGCTTCGGATTGATCCTGATCGGAGTGCTGCTCAACGCCAGCGCGCAGCTGCTGCTCAAGGCCGGCGTCGGCAGCGTGGGCGTGATCGCGCTGCAGTGGAACGGGGCCGTGGCCACGGGGCTCAAGCTCGCGTTCGAGCCACATATCCTGGGGGGGCTGGCCTGCTACGTCGTCAGTGTGGTGGTCTGGATCCTGGCCCTGTCCCGGGTCGACGTCAGCATCGCCTATCCGATGCTGTCGATCGGCTACGTGGTCAAT
Source organism: Gammaproteobacteria bacterium (assembly GCA_035638695.1). Taxonomy (GTDB): domain Bacteria; phylum Pseudomonadota; class Gammaproteobacteria; order UBA5335; family SLRW01; genus DASQZJ01. The sequence goes on from DASQZM010000065.1 coordinate 85,897, forward strand.
GCGCTGGCCGCCTGGGCGCTGCTGGGCGAGAGCATGAACCTGTCGAAACTCGTCGGGATCGGCATTATCATCCTCGGCGTCTTCGTACTGGCGCGCAGCTGACGCGCCCGGGCTGCGGTTGGAATCAGGATGGACAGCGACTTTCTTCCCTTCACCCGTCCCTCGCTCGGCGAGGAGACGGTCTCGGCCGTGGCCGACGTGCTGCGCTCGGGCTGGATCACCACCGGGCCGAAGGTCGCCGAGCTGGAGCAGGCGCTCGCCGCCTACCTGGGCGGCGAGCGGCGGGTGCTTGCGCTGAGCACCGGGACCGCCGCGCTGGAGGCGGCCCTGGCGGCCTGTGGCATTGGTGCCGGGGACGAGGTCATCGTGCCGGCCATGACCTTCGCCGCCACCGCCAACGTGGTGCTGCGTGCCGGTGCCCGCCCGGTGTTCGCGGACATCGAGCTCGAGACCCGCAACCTGGACATGAGCCGCCTCGAGGAGGCGATCACGCCCCGCACCCGGGCCGTGATGCCGGTTCATTTCGCCGGCCTGCCCGTGGCTATGGATGCGCTCTACGACATCGCCCGCCGGCACCGCCTGCGGGTGATCGAGGACGCCGCCCACGCCATTGGCAGCGCCTGGAACGGCCGCCGCATCGGCGGCTTCGGCGACCTGGTCTGCTTCAGCTTTCACGCCAACAAGAACATGACCACGATCGAGGGCGGTGCGATCTCGGTGGGCGATCCGGAGCTGCTGCCGGTGCTGGAGCGCCTGCGCTTCCACGGCATCTCGCGCGACGAGCACGGCCAGGTGGACGTCACGGTCGCCGGCGGCAAGATGAATCTGTCGGACGTCTGTGCCGCAGTGGGCCTGTTGCAGCTGCCACAGCTGGACACCTTCAACGCCCGGCGTCGCGCCCTCGCCACGCGCTACCTGGAGCGCCTCGCCGGTGACGTGCCGGGCGTGTTGCCGGCCCGGGGGAACGAGGGACATTCCTGGCACATGTTCACGCTGCTGCTGCCGTTCGCGGAGCTCGGCATGGCGCGGCACGAGTTTCAGCAGGCGATGCGCCGCCGCGGCATCGGCGTCGGCGTGCACTACCCGGCCCTGCCCGATTTCACCCTCTACCGGGAGCTCGGCCACCGGGCGGAGGATTTCCCGGTGGCCACCCGCGTGGGGCGCGAGACCGTCACCCTGCCACTCTTTCCCGGCATGGCGGAGGCCGACGTGGACCGGGTCTGCGATACCCTGCGCCGGGTGCTGGAGGAAGCAGCGTGAGCGCCCCCGCGCCAGGCAGGCAGTCGATGGCGGGCAGCGGCGAGACCGGGGCGCCCGAGGTCTCGGTCATCGTGCCGGTGTACAACGAGGAGCAGGGCCTGGCGGCGTTGTTCGAACGCCTGTATGCCTCCATGGACACGCTCGGGCGCAGCTACGAGTGCGTGTTCATCGACGACGGCAGCAAGGACCGCTCGCCGTCGCTGCTGCGCCAGCAGTTCCAGCGCCGCCCCGACCACACCCGCGTGATTCTTCTCAACGGCAATTTCGGACAGCACGCGGCGATCATGGCCGGCTTCGCGCACATGCGCGGCCGGCGCGCCGTGACCCTCGAC
>DASQZM010000066.1:0-71567 GCA_035638695.1 Gammaproteobacteria bacterium
TGCCACCGCCTTTTCCGGCCTCTACGTCGTCATGCTGCTGCTGTTGTGGAGCATGATCATCCGGCCGCTGGGCTTCGAGTACCGCAGCAAGCTGCCCTCGCGGCGCTGGCGCAACGCCTGGGACTGGGGCCTGTTCATCAGCGGCGCGCTGCCGATGGTCATCTTCGGCGCGGCCATCGGCAACATGCTCGAGGGGGTCCCGTTCCACTTCACCTGGGACATGCAGTCCTGGTACACGGGCAGCTTCATCTCGCTGTTCAACCCCTTCGCGATCCTGTGCGGCCTGATGGCGCTCGCCATGGCTCTGTACCAGGGCTCAGCCATGGTGATGAACCGCGGCGAGGGCGCCGTGCGCGAGCGCGCCCGGACGCTCGCGACCTGGGCGGGCCTGGCGGCGCTGCTGCTGTTCACCATCGGCGGCATCTGGGTCAGCCAGCTCCACGGCTACGTCATCACCGCGGGGGCGAATCCGGCCGGCCCGGCGATCCCGCTGCACAAGACGGTCGCAGTCGTACGGGGCGCCTGGCTGCGCAATTTCGGCGCCCGGCCGGTGCTCTGGCTGCTGCCGGCGCTCGCCTACGCGGCGGTTCTGACCGGCATCTGGTCGCTGCGCGGCGGGCGCTCCCACCTCGGCTGGTGGCTGGGCGCGCTGGGCTGGGTCGGAGTGCTCGGCACGGTCGGCGCGGCCATGTTCCCGTTCATGATGCCCTCGAGCAGCGACCCGTCGCAGAGCCTGACGGTGTGGGACGCATCTTCGAGCCGGAACACGCTGCTGTGGATGCTGGGCTGGACCGTGGTGTTCGTACCGATCGTAGTGACCTACACGAGCTGGGCTTTCTGGGTAATGCGTGGCAAGGTAACAGCGGAGACAATAAAAAACGACGACCACGCGTATTAGGGGTCGGGGAAAAGTCGCCTGGCAGGAGCGACTCGCGGCCACACTGGGAGGTGCCGCGACACGGCGCCGCCCCGGAGATCGGCCGACAGGCCTCGATGGTCCGGACTGGAGGAACGCTCATGGGACTGATCCGCTTCATCTTCTACTTCATCATCGCGCTGGTGGTGCTGTTCATGGTGATCCTGCTGGGCGAGAAGGGATCCTGGTATTTTGCCTGGCTGCTGGGCACGGTGATGATCGTCCTGATCGCCGCCGCCGGTGGTGCCCTACTCGACGCCCAGGAGGCACAACAGGGAAATACCTGACCCGGCCCGGAACAGGAACGGCCCTCCGGCCGGGCGCGAATTTCGCTCCGCTGGCGGGATTGGCAAGTGGCTGTATTGCTAATGGTTTTAGGTTTTACGTTTAGGTAAGAGGGGCTCCGGGGGGTCTTTTCTGCCGATGCTGGTGCGGAGGCTCAGGATGTTCTCGCGCGACCGCCAAGCCTGACGGTTCCCGGCAAGGCACCGAGAACGGCCGCTTCTTCCCTAAAACCTAAAACCCCCGTACCATCCCACCCGGATCACTCCACCGCGGTTCCCAGCACCGCGTGCATTTCGCGGTAGCGGCCGCCGCGTGCCATGAGCTGCGTGTGCGTCCCACGCTCGATCACCCGCCCCCGCTCCAGCACCATGATCTCGTCCATCTGTTCCAGCCCCGCAAGACGGTGGGTGATCAGCAGCAGCGCGCGGTCCGCAGCATGCTCCCGCACCGCCGCCAGCAGCGAGCGTGCCAGCTCGGTATCGAGCCCTTCCGTAGGCTCATCCAGCGCCAGCACCGGCGCATCGCGCAGTAGCGCCCGGGCAAGGGCCAGCCGGCGCGCCTGCCCCCCGGACAGGCGCAGGCCGGCCTCGCCCACCCAGGTGTCGTAGCCCTGCGGCAGGCCATCGATCTCCGCAGCGATCTGCGCTGTCGCGGCCACCTCGCGCAGGCGCTGCTCGTCCGCCTCCGGATCGGCCAGCAGGAGATTTTCCCGGACCGTCGTGTTGAACAGGTGCGGGTGCTGCGCCACGGTGGCGATGCACTCGCGTACGTCCGCCGCGCGATAGCGGCTCAGCTCCTCCCCGCCCAGCCGGATGCTGCCACCCTGGTAGTCCCGGAATCGCAGCAACAGCCCCAGCAGGCTGCTCTTGCCGGAGCCGCTCGGCCCCACGATCGCGACGTGCCGGCCGGGGCCGAGCTCCAGACTGAGGCCGTCGAGAACCCAGGGACCGTCCGCGTCGTAGCGAAAGCGCAGCCTACGGATGCGGATATCGCCGGCTTGCGGGGCCGGCAGGGGCCGGTCGGGGTCGCGCACCGGCGGCTCGGTGTCGACAATCTCGAGGATGCGCCGGGCGGAGGTCAGGGTCTGACCGAGGTACTGCCAGGCCTGCGGCAGGCCGGAGACGGCCTCGAAGCTGGCCATGACCAGCAGGACAAGCAGCGGGAGGTCGACCCCGGCGACACCGCCCCCGCGCACCAGCGTGATGCCGATGATCGCGGCCAGCCAGATGGCCAGCATCTGCGCCGCATTCCAGGCCGACGTCCCCAGGCCCGAGATGCGGCTCATCCGCTCTTGCTCCCGCACCAGCTCCGCGCTGAAACGCTCGACCCGCTCGCGTTGCTCCCGGGCTGCACCGAAGACCGTCAGCTCGGCCAGGCCCTGGACGCCGTCGATCACGGCGACGCGCAGCTGCGAGGAAGTCTCGACCATGCGCGCGCCGGGGCGGGCGCCCAGGCGCTGCACCAGCATCGGCACGGCCAGCCCCGCCAGCAGCAGGCACAGCAGGTCCGCCGCGGCCAGCCACGTGCTGAACCGGGCCAGGAAGGAGACCGCGGCTGCGGTGCCAAGTACCGCGACGAACAGCGGGATCAGCGTGCGCAGGTAGAGATTGTCGAGGGCGTCGATATCCGCCCGGATGCGGCTGAGCAGGTCTCCGCTGCGATACCTTTCGAGCGCTGCCGGGGCCAGCGGCTCCAGGCGCTCGTAGAACCACACCCGCAGCCGCGAAAGAAACCGCAGGGTCGCCTCGTGCGTCACCAGTCGCTCGACGTAGCGCCCGCCGGTGCGCAGGATCGCAAACGCCCGGATCGCGGCTGCCGGGGTGAAATAGTTCATGGTGGTACCCGCCGCGCCGGCCGCCGCCATCGCCGCGATAAACCAGCCGGCGGTGCCCAGCAGCGCCATGTTGGCCAGCACCACCACGAGCGCCACGAACGCCCCCAGCGCCATCCAGCGCCAGGCACCCCGGAACAGCCGGACCAGACGCAGCAAGTCCCTCACGTCGATGCCCCGGTGCTTCGGGCCAGCCGGCGGTACAGGCCGTTGCGCTCCATCAGCTCCTCGTGGGTACCGCTCTCGACCAGCCGTCCCGCATCCAGCACCGCGATCCGGTCGGCACGGCGCACCGTGGCCAGGCGATGCGCAATCATCAGCATGCTGCGCTCGGCCGCGAGCCGCTCGATCGCCCGACCCAGGCGATGCTCGGTCTCGGCGTCGAGGCTGGCGCTGGCCTCGTCCATCAGCACCAGCGGGGCATCCTTGAGGAAAGCCCGGGCCAACGCCAGCCGCTGGGCCTGCCCTCCCGACAGGACCCGGCCTCCCTCCCCCACGAGGGTGTCATAGCCGCGCGGCAACGCTGCGATGAACTCGTGCGCCTCCGCCAGTCGTGCCGCCCGGGCCACGGTGGCGTCATCCGCATCAGGCCGCGCCAGGCGGATGTTGTCCCGCACGCTGGCATGAAACACGTGCGGGCGCTGGGGCACCCAGGCCGCGTGTGCCAGCCAGCTCCCGGGCTCCAGGGCGGACAACGGCTCGCCGTTTACCAGGATCTGCCCGGATGCGGGAGCGAGAAAGCCCAGCAGCAGGTTGATCACGGTGCTCTTGCCGGCGCCCGAAGGCCCCACCAACGCCACCGTGCGTCCAGGGCGCAGATCCAGCGAAAGCCCGTCCAGCGCCGCCGGCCCGTCCGGATCGTAGCGGGCGGTCACATCCCGCAGGACGACGCTCACGCTGCGTGCCGGCGTCATCGTGTGTCGCTCCGCGGATGCCGGCGGCAGCGGCTGCTCCAGGATTTCCACCATGCGCTCGGCGGCGCCGATGGCGTCCATGCGGGCATGGTAGTGCGTCCCCAGGTTGCGCAGCGGCAGGTAGAATTCGGGCGCCAGCAGAAGCACCAGGAACCCGGACTGGAACGACAGGTCGCCCCACATCAGGCGAAAGCCGATCAGCACCGCTACCAGCGCGATGCTCACGGTGGCCAGAAATTCCAGCGCCAGCGACGACAGGAACGCCACTCGCAGTACCGCCATGGTGCTCTTGCGATAGTCCTCCGACAGCCGCTCGACCAGTGCCGCCTCGCGCCGACTGGCGTTGAACGCCTTGAGGGTGCCCAGGCCCTGCAGGGCATCCAGGAAGTGTCCGCTGAGCCGGGCCAGCCGGCGCCACTGGCGCTGGTTGAGCGCCTCGGCGCCTTTGCCGATAAGAACCATGAACATCGGGATGCAGGGCGCCGTCACCAGCAGTACCAGCCCGGAAATCCAGTCGAGCGGGAACACCAGCGCGAGGATGCTCAGCGGGATCAGCGCGGCCAGCGCCATCTGGGGCAGGAAGCGCGCGTAGTACGCCTCCATGGCCTCCACGCCATCCGCAATGGCATTGGCCAGCTCGCCCCCCTGCTCGTCGATCAGGCGCAGCGGGCCCCTAGCGTGCACGTGGCGGATCAGGCGGCTGCGCACCTCCAGCTTCACCGCGGCGGCGGCACGGAAGCCCAGCCACTCGGTCAGCCAGGCGATCCCGGCGCGAGCGACGAACACCGCGAGCAGGGCCCAGAGGGCGGGAAGGCTCGCGGCGAGCCCCTCGCCGCCGAATACGGTGGTGGCGACCACCCGTGCCAGCAGCCAGGCCTGCAGAAGCAGCAGCGCCCCGGCGAGGGTGCCGGTGCCGACCAGCGCCCGCAGCGCGACCGTTGCCGGCGCGCGCGCCTCCCGCAGCCAGGCTGCTGCCTCCATGTCAGCCGGCGGTTCCGGCCAGGTGCCGGAACCGCGTGCGGGCCCGCGGGAATTCGATGGCGGAAGCGTCGAACATGATCGGCCGAGCATAGCAATCTTCTTGCAGGTATCGTCAGGGCCCGGCGGCTCCCTGAGCCGCCGTGGCAAGGCGCGGGGAGCCCGGGTGGTGGCGCCACACGAGCGACGGGCAACGCCGTCCAAGGCGGCTCCGGGACCTGACCCTACCGTCGGGAAGCTTGCTAAGCAGTGGGGCCGGCCGCATCAAACCGGCCGCCGACGCGGACACGGATCCGGGCCGCTGCGCGGCCGGTCACGTGGTGACGCTGGCGCGCTCCTCGAGGATCGCGACCGCCGGAAGCGGACGGCCTTCCAGGAATTCGAGGAAGGCCCCGCCGCCGGTGGAGATGTACGAGATACACTCCTCGATGCCGTAGCGGTCGATCGCCGCGACCGTATCCCCACCGCCGGCGATCGTGAAGGCGCCGCTCTCCGCGACGGCCATGGCCAGCGCCCGTGTGCCCCGTCCGAACCGCTCGATCTCGAACACGCCCACGGGGCCGTTCCAGACGATGGTGCCGGCGCCCTTGAGCATCGCTCCGAAGCGCTCGGCGGTGCCGGGGCCGATGTCCACAATCCGCTCATCGTCACCGATCCCGTCCACCGGCACCACGCGTGCACGCGCCCGCTCGCCGACCTCGTCGGCGACTACCACGTCGGCCGGCAGGGGGATCTCGCCGCCTCTGGCGCGAGCCGCCTCGCCGAGCCGCCTGGCTTCCTCCAGCAGATCGGGCTCGTAGAGGGACTTCCCGATGTTATAATCGGCCGCTGCGATGAAGGTGTTGGCGATGCCGCCGCCCACGATGAGCTGATCCACCCGGGTCGACAGCCGGTCCAGCACGGTAAGCTTGGTCGAGACCTTGGAGCCGCCGACGATCGCCACCATCGGACGGCGCGGCTCCTCCAGGGCCGCATGCAGGGCATCGAGCTCTCCCGCGAGCAGTGGGCCGGCACAGGCCACCGGGGCAAAACGGGCGACGCCGTGCGTGGACGCCTGGGCGCGGTGCGCCGTGCCGAAGGCGTCCATCACGTAGACGTCGCACAGCTCTGCCATGCGCCGTGAGAGCATTTCGTCGTCATCCATCTCGCCGGCGTTGAAACGCACGTTCTCCAGCAGCACCACCTCGCCGGGCTCGAGGGCCACCCCGTCGAGCCACTCGCGCACCAGCCGCACCGGCTGGCCGAGCAGCTCCCCCAGGCGCTCGGCGACCGGCGCGAGCGAGAGCGAGGCGTCGAAGCGTCCTTCCTGCGGCCGTCCCAGGTGCGACATGAGCAAGACGCGGGCCCCTGCATCTTGTGCCACCCGGATGGTCGGCAGCGCGGCGCGCAAGCGGGCATCGCCAGCCACCTTCCCGTCGCTGAGGGGCACGTTGAGATCTTCCCGGATCAACACCCGGCGTCCCGCCAGGTCCAGGTCGCTCATCCTGATCACGGCCATTGCCTACTCCGTCTTCCCCGGCGCACCGCGGCCCCGGTGGCGTGTTCCCCGGGCGCACCCGGAGTCCGTTCCGGGATACGCCACCGGTACCCTCAGGCGGCGTTCATCAACGCCACGGTGGTATCGATCATCCGGTTGGAGAAACCCCACTCGTTGTCGTACCACGCGCAGACCTTGACCAGCGTTCCGCCCATCACCTTGGTGAGCGGCGCATCGACCGTCGCCGAGGCCGGGTCGTGATTGTAGTCGACCGATACCAGCTCTTCCTCGGAGTAGGCGAGGATGCCGGCCAGCTCGCCGACGGCGGCGGCGCGCAGCATGCCGTTGATCTCTTCCACCGATGTCTCGCGCGCCGCGGCAAAAGTCAGGTCGACGATGGAGACGTTGATCGTCGGCACGCGGATCGCGAAGCCGTCGAGGCGACCGGCGAGGTCCGGCAGCACCAGGCCGACGGCAGCGGCGGCACCGGTCTTGGTCGGGATCATGGAATGGGTCGCCGAGCGCGCGCGGCGCAGATCCTTGTGATAGACGTCGGTGAGGACCTGGTCGTTGGTATAGGCGTGTACCGTGGACATGATCCCGTGGCGGATGCCCACACCCTCGTGCAGCACCTTCGCCACCGGTGCCAGGCAGTTGGTGGTGCACGAGGCATTGGATATCACGTGGTCGGCGGCCCCGAGAGTGGCGTGGTTGACACCGTAGACGACGGTCGCGTCGACGTCCTTGCCGGCCGGGGCCGAGATGACGACCTTCTTCGCCCCGGCCGTCAGATGGGCAGCGGCCTTCTCACGGCTGGTGAACAGTCCGGTGCATTCCATCACCACGTCGACGCCCAGCTCGCCCCAGGGGAGCTCGGCGGGGTTGCGCTCGGCCAGCACCCGGATGCGGTCCCCGTTCACGATCATGGCCTCACCATCGACGCTGACCTCGCCCGGGAACGGCCCGTGCGCGGTATCGTGACGCGTCAGGTGGGCGTTGATCCGGGCATCCCCCAGGTCGTTGATGGCCGCGATCTCGATCTCGTCCGTCCTCCCCCTTTCGTACACGGACCGGAGCACATTCCGGCCGATGCGCCCGTATCCGTTAATCGCAACTCTGATCGCCATCTCTGCTCTCCCGCACCGTTTACTCATCCTTCCCCAGAGCCGCGCGTGCCACCTCGGCCACGTGGTCGACCGTGAACCCGAAGTGCTCCATCAGCACACCGCCCGGCGCCGACTCCCCGAACCGGTCCAGCCCGACCACGCGTCCGGCCGCTCCGACCCACGGGGCCCAGAATCCGCTCACCCCGGCCTCCACTGCGACCCGCCGGCCGACTTCCGGCGGCAGCACGGCCGTCCGGTAGTCCTCTTCCTGCTCCTCGAAGGCCCGGGTGCACGGCATGGACACCACCCGCGGATTGATACCCTCCGCGGCGAGCACCCGCGCGGCACCCACGGCCGGCTCGACCTCCGAGCCGGTGGCGATGAAGATCAGGTCGGGCCGGTTCCCGGGCCGCGACTCCCACAAAATATAGCCCCCCCGCCGGATGTTGCGAATCTGCTCGCCGCTGCGCGCCTGGTGCGCCAGTCCCTGACGCGAGAGCACCAGGGCGGTGGGCCCGTCATGCCGCTCCACCGCCGCCTTCCAGGCGACGGCGGTCTCCACCGCGTCGCAGGGCCGCCACAGCGCAAGCCCCGGAATCATGCGCAGGCTGGCCAGGTGCTCGACCGGCTGGTGGGTCGGGCCGTCCTCGCCCAAGCCGATGGAGTCGTGCGTGTACACCAGGATGGAACGCTGGTGCATCAGCGCGGCCATGCGCACGGCGTTGCGCGCATAGTCCGAAAAGACCAGGAAGGTGGCAGCGTAAGGCACGAAACCCCCGTGCAGCGCCAGGCCGCTGCAGATCGCCGTCATGGCGAATTCGCGCACACCGAAATGGATGTAGTTGGCGTCAGCCTGATCGCGGCCCAGCACACGCGAGCCCGACCACGCGGTGAGATTCGAGCCGGTCAGGTCGGCGGACCCGCCGATGAGCTCCGGCAGCAGCGGACCGAGGTCTTCCAGGCACTGCTGCGACGCCTTGCGGCTGGCCGTCTTCTCCTCCTTTGCCGCCACCCGCCCGATGAAGGCCCCGGCCACCTGCTCCCAGTCCGGCGGCAGCTCCCCGTGCAGGCGCCGCTCCAGCTCCGCCGCCGGCCCCGGGTAGGCCTCGCGGTACTCCGCGAGCCGCGCCTGCCACTCCTGTTGCCAGCGCCGCCCGCGTTCGCGTGCGTCCCAGGCCGCGTAAATGTCGTCGGGGATCTCGAACGGCGGGTAGCGCCAGCCGAGACGCTCGCGGGCACGCACGACCTCCTCCTCGCCCAGCGCCGCTCCGTGGACGTCCCCGGTCCCCTCCTTCGTGGGCGCGCCCCAGCCGATTACGGTCTTGCAGCAGATCAGCGTCGGACGGTCGGCCACCGCCCGGCCCTGCTCGATTGCGGCACGCACGGCGCTCGCGTCGTGGCCGTCGACGTCGGCGACCACGTGCCAACCGTAGGCACGGAAGCGCGCGGGCGTATCGTCCGTGAACCAGCCGCTGACATCGCCGTCGATCGAGATGCCGTTGTCATCGTAGAACACGATCAGCTTGCCCAGGCCCAGCGTGCCGGCCAGCGAACAGGCCTCGTGCGAGATGCCTTCCATGAGACAGCCGTCGCCGGCGAAGGCATAGCTGTAGTGATCCACGACCGGGTGGCCGTCGCGGTTGAAACGCCCCGCCAGGACGCGCTCGGCGATGGCCATGCCCACCGCGTTGGCGAGCCCCTGTCCCAGGGGACCGGTGGTGGTCTCGATGCCCGGGGTCACCCCATACTCGGGGTGGCCCGGTGTACGGGAGTGCAGCTGGCGAAAACGCTCGAGCTCCGCGATCGGCAGGTCGTAGCCGCTCAGGTGCAACAGCGAGTACAGCAGCATCGACCCGTGGCCGTTCGACATCACCACGCGGTCGCGGTCGGGCCAGCGGGGATTGGCCGGGTTGTGGCGCAGAAAGTCGTTCCACAGGACCTCGGCGATATCCGCCATGCCCATGGGGGCGCCCGGGTGGCCGGAATTCGCCTTCTGGACCGCGTCCATGCTGAGGGCGCGGATGGCGTTGGCAAGCTCGCGACGGGACGGCATCTGAACTCCTGACCTGGCTGCGCTGACGCCCCGGCGGCGCGTCGGGCCGGGAGCGGGAGGCACGCGGTTTCGATCGCCGGGCCCAGCCGACGGGCATCGCGAGGCCGGCGGTAAGCGGCGTATTTTCACCTACTCGGGAGATCCCGGCAACGTCGCCGCGTCGGCTGGCCCGCGGCGGCTCCGGGACAGGCCATTGTTCCGTTCATCGCAATATACGGATGAAATGACGGCGAAAGCACGCTACACTGTCCAGCCATGCTGGCCGGGACGCCCCGGTCGATGACAGCTGCCCGACCCCCGCGGGCGGCGCCGGAGATGACCCGGTCCGCTAACGCGAAGAACGAGTCGGGCCGCGAACGATACGCGCCGCCACAGAGCCTGTCCGGCGCCGATCGCCGGCGCGGGGGCGGCAGGACGCGCAAGCGGCGGCACTCGATTGCTGCGGGAACCATCGCTGCTTGGGGAGACCGCCCGCGACGACGGGTGCGAGCGTTCACGGACCGGGCCGGATGTCCGCCGCCGCGGCGCACCGCCCGGAGGTGCCACCAACCACAGGGATACCAATGGCGATGAAGAAGTCGTACCTGTTCACATCCGAATCCGTATCCGAGGGCCATCCGGACAAGGTGGCCGACCAGATCTCCGACGCCGTGCTCGACGCCATCCTGGCCGAGGACAAGCATGCGCGCGTGGCATGCGAGACGCTGATTAACACGGGCATGGTGCTGCTCAGCGGGGAGATCACCACCACCGCGCTGCTGGACTACGAGCAGATCGTGCGCGAGACGGTCAAGCGCATCGGCTACAACAGCTCCGAGATGGGCTTTGACTGGGAGACCTGCGCGGTGCTCAACGCGCTCGGCAAGCAGTCCCCGGACATCGCCCAGGGCGTCGACCGCGAAAAGCCCGAGGACCAGGGCGCCGGCGACCAGGGACTGATGTTCGGCTACGCCAGCAATGAGACGGACGTGCTGATGCCGGCGCCGATCACCTACGCGCACCGGCTGGTAAAGCGTCAGTCCGAGGTGCGCCGCAATGGCGACCTGCCGTGGCTGCGCCCGGACGCCAAGAGCCAAGTGACGGTGCGCTACGAGAGCGGCAGGCCCACCGGCATTGAGACGGTGGTCCTGTCCACGCAGCACGCCCCCGACGTCAACGAGAAGGACCTGCACGAGGCCGTGCGCGAGGAGATCATCAAGCCGGTGATCCCATCCGACTGGCTGAGCAAGGACACCAAGTACTTCATCAACCCCACCGGTCGCTTCGTGATCGGCGGACCGGTCGGTGACTGCGGCCTGACCGGCCGCAAGATCATCGTCGACACCTACGGCGGCATGGGCCGCCACGGCGGCGGCGCGTTCTCCGGCAAGGATCCCAGCAAGGTCGACCGCAGCGCCGCATATGCCGCGCGCTACGTGGCCAAGAACATTGTCGCCGCGGGCCTGGCCGGGAAGTGCGAGGTGCAGGTGTCCTACGCCATCGGCGTGGCCGAGCCGACCTCGATCAGCGTCGACACCTTTGGCACCGCGCAGATCGACGAGGAGAAGCTCGAGACGCTGGTGCGCGAACACTTCGACCTGCGTCCAGTGGGTCTGATGAAGATGCTGGACCTGGTCCGGCCGATCTTCGGCAAGACCGCCGCTTACGGCCACTTCGGCCGCATGGAGCACGAGTTCACCTGGGAGCGTACCGACCGCGCCGAGCAGCTTCGCGACGCCGCGGGCCTGTCGCCGCGCAAGCACGTGGCCGGCTGAGCGCCAGCGCCGCGCACCGCATTCCCGTAAACCCGAATCCTCAAGGAGAGCCGACAAACATGAGCACGCAACCTGCCGACGCCCCGCACCAGGACTACAAGGTCGCGGACATCTCGCTGGCCGACTGGGGTCGCAAGGAGATCACCATCGCCGAGACCGAGATGCCGGGCCTGATCGCCACGCGCGAGGAGTACACCAGGGACAAGCCGCTCAAGGGCGCGCGTGTCGCCGGATGCCTGCACATGACCATTCAGACGGCAGTGCTGATCGAGACCCTGACGGCCCTGGGCGCCGAGGTACGCTGGTCGTCCTGCAACATCTTCTCCACCCAGGACCATGCGGCGGCCGCGATCGCCGCGAGCGGCGTGCCGGTGTTCGCCTGGAAAGGCGAGACCGAGGAGGAGTACTGGTGGTGCATTGACCAGACCATCAATGGCCCGGACGGCTGGCGCCCCAACATGCTGCTCGATGACGGCGGCGACCTGACCGCGGTGATGCACGAGAAGCACCCCGAGCTGCTCGAGGACGTGCGCGGTCTGTCCGAGGAGACCACCACCGGCGTGCATCGGCTCTACGAGATGGAGCGTGAAGGCAAGCTGCTGTCACCGGCGATCAACGTCAACGACTCGGTCACCAAGTCCAAGTTCGACAACCTCTACGGCTGTCGCGAGTCGCTCGTGGACGGTATCAAGCGCGCCACCGACGTGATGGTCGCCGGCAAGACCGCGTTGGTCTGTGGCTACGGCGACGTCGGCAAGGGCTCGGCGCAGAGCCTGCGGGGTCTGGGCGCGAACGTGTGGATCACCGAGATTGATCCCATCTGCGCCCTGCAGGCGGCGATGGAGGGCTTCCGCGTGGTGACCATGGACCACGCGGCGGACAAGGCGGACATCTTCGTCACCGCCACGGGCAACTATCACGTGATCACCCACGAGCACCTCAAGCGGATGAAGCACAACGCCATCGTCTGCAACATCGGCCACTTCGACAGCGAGATCGACGTGGCCGCCCTGCAGCAGTACGAGTGGGAGAACATCAAGCCGCAGGTGGATCACGTCATCTTCCCCGACGGCAAGCGCATCATCCTGCTCGCCGAGGGCCGCCTGATCAATCTGGGCTGCGCCACCGGCCATCCCAGCTTCGTGATGTCCAACTCCTTCACCAACCAGGTGATGGCGCAGATGGAGCTGTGGCGCAACCCGGACGCCTACGAGCACAAGGTCTACGTGCTGCCCAAGAAACTCGACGAAAAGGTGGCCCGGCTGCACCTGCAGAAGATCGGCGCCGAGCTCACCGAGCTGACCTCGGAACAGGCGAAGTACATCGGCGTGCCACAGGAAGGCCCGTTCAAGCCGGACTACTATCGTTATTGAGCCGCACGAGGTTCCGCCTGCCGCGGCGCTTCCCGCGGGCATGCCCGCGCCCGGGAAGGGACCGGGCCGTCGCAGCCCGGAGCGGGCGGGACGCCGGCCGGGGCCGGCGTCCCGCCACCGACAGCAGAGGCGAGCCACTCGTGATGGAATCGCAGAAGAAGTATCCGAAAGCGTTCAGCTTCGAGTTCTTCCCGCCCAAGACGGACGCGGGCCGGGAGAAGCTGCGCGCCGCCAGCCGTGAGCTGGCCCGGGTCAATCCCCGCTACTTCTCCGTTACCTTCGGGGCCGGCGGATCGACGCGTACGCGCACCGTCGAGACGGTAGCGGAGCTGATGAGCGACACCGAGGTGCGCACGGCGCCGCACCTGTCGTGCATCGGCGCGACCGAGGACAACGTGCGCGAAATGCTTCACCGGTACCGGGAGATGGGCGTGCGCCAGATCGTGGCGCTGCGGGGGGACATCCCCTCGGGGATGGTCTCGCTGGGCGAGTTCCGCTATGCGAATGAACTGGTGGAATTCATCCGGGGCGAGACCGGCGATCACTTTGAGATCGAGGTGGCCGCCTACCCGGAATACCATCCCCAGGCGCCCACGCCTGAAGCGGACATGGACAACTTCGTGCACAAGGTGCGGGCCGGCGCCTCCAGCGCCATCACCCAGTATTTCTTCAATCCGGACGCCTACTTCCACTTCGTTGACGAGGTGGAACAGCGGGGCCTGGACGTCGCGATCGTGCCGGGCGTGATGCCCATCATCAACTACCGCCAGCTGGCTCGGTTCTCCGACGCCTGCGGAGCCGAGATCCCGCGCTGGATCCGCAGGCGACTGGAGAGCTTCGGGGACGACCACGAGTCACTCCTGGCCTTCGGCCACGACGTGGTCACCGACATCTGCCAGCGCCTGCTCGACGCCGGCGCTCCGGGACTGCACTTCTACACCCTGAACCGCGCCGAGCCCAGCCTGGCGGTATGGCGCAGTCTCGACCTGCCCGCCAACGCGGCCTGAGCCCGGCTGCCGGCGGCAGTTTACGCCGGGGACTGTAGCAGTGTCTTGGCAAACACAAGCCCCGGCAGTACTCTAGGCTGGTAACACACCGGACCGGCAGCCTGGCGCTTGATGTCCGGCAAGGCGGGTCCGGGGTTCACCGGCGGATCGAGCTCCAGACCCCGCGGGGGCAGATCCACAAGAGGACATGTCCTACGGACCGGGACAGCAGCAAGCGGGGTGCCGTTATGGATAGTTGGCCGCTCCACGTTGTCGCCGCCGCGGCGGCGCTTCTGGCCACCGGCTTCGCCGCTCTCTTTCTTCGGCGCCTCCGCGCCCGCCGGCCGGCATCGTCCACCTCCGATAGCAATTCCCATGTCCCCCAGCCGGGCGCCCTCGATGTGATACGGGCCGCCTCCTGCGCGCGAGCCGCGGGCTCCAGTAACCGGGCTGTCTACATCCTGACCCGATACCTCCAGCGCGCGGACGACGGCGCGGCCCGCGCGGAGCCGTGGGAGATGCTGCTGGACCTGTACCACGAGAGCGGCCGCCGGAAGGAGTTCAACAAGCTCGCCAAGGCCTACGCGCGTCGCATGGGTACCACTGTGCCCGTGTTCGAAGAATGGCCGGCGGGTGCCGGGGGAAGCCAGGAAAGGCTTGAGCAGAGCTATCCGCAGCTGGTCGACCAGCTGCGGCGGATCTGGAAGGAGCCACGCGCGCTGCAGGTCGTCGACGGCGTGCTGCGGGAGTGCGGCCGCCCGGGCCGTCCGCGGCTGAGCAGCGAATGCATCAGCGACCTGCTCGCGCTCCAGGCGGTGCTGCGCGGTCGTCAATCCGGGAGCTCAGCCGGCGCCAAGAGCGAGAGCCGCAAGGCGGCTCCCGACGACCAGCACTTGTCGGCAATAGAAGCCCAGTTTCCCCGCGTCGCCGCGGAGATCACCCATCTCTGGCCCGGCGCGCGCTGCCACCGCTACCTCGACAGCCTGATCATCGACGACCGCGGGGACCGGCACGGGTTCGACCAGGACGTGATGGCCGAGATCCTCTTCCTGAGAGAGATCCTGGAGCTCTTCCGCCCGCGGAAGCAGGAGCTGTGGGAGGACGCGGTGAGGCCCGGGGCCGGTTGACATCCGTCACGACGGGACGATCCTGCGGGTATGGACGAGCCGTTGCGCCTGATACAGATTTCCGATACCCACTTGAGCGCCGATCCGCGCGCCGTGACCTGGGGCCTGAACAACCAGGCACGGTTGCAACGGGTGCTCGACGACGCGTTGCGCCGCGTCCCGGAGCCGGACGCGCTACTGCTTACCGGCGATCTCGTACACGACGAGTCCGCGGCCGGCT
Source organism: Gammaproteobacteria bacterium (assembly GCA_035638695.1). Lineage (GTDB taxonomy): Bacteria > Pseudomonadota > Gammaproteobacteria > UBA5335 > SLRW01 > DASQZJ01. The sequence continues at coordinate 15,021 of DASQZM010000066.1, forward strand.
ACCGTCGCCTGGCCCGAATGCTGGCAACGCTTCCGGCCCCGGTCCTGTGCCTGCCTGGCAACCACGACGATCCGGCGGTAATGCGCCGGTTCCTGTCCGAGTCTCCGCTGCGCTGTGGGGGATCCCACCGGCTCGGCGGCTGGCTGGTGATCCTGCTCGATTCCCATGTCGACGGCCAGGATGCCGGCGCGCTGTCACTGGCGGAGCTGGCCGCACTGGAGCGCGCTCTCGGCGAAGACCCGCAGCGCCCGACCCTGGTCTGCCTGCATCATCATCCCGTACCGGTCGGGAGCGCGTGGCTGGACGACATGGGCCTGTCCAACGCCGGAGACATGTTCCGCATTCTCGACCGCCACACCCAGGTCCGGGGAATCGTCTGCGGTCACGTGCACCAGGCCTTCGACCGTCGCCGCGGGCGAGTGCGAATCCTGGCGACACCCGCGACCACGCGCCAGTTCCGCCCCGGCAGCGCCCGCTTCGCGCTCGGTGAGCAATCCCCCGGATACCGCTGGCTCCACCTCTACGGCGAGGGCAGGCTGGAGACGGGGGTGGCACGGCTCGCTCCGGGCGAGGGCGGGGCGGCCTGACGGCTGTCCAAGCCCCCGGAAAGAGTCCCTCAGGCCTCGATCATCTCGAAGTCGTCCTTCGCCGCGCCGCAGTCCGGACAGGTCCAGGTGTCCGGGATGTCTTCCCAGCGGGTCCCGGGCGGAATCCCTTCTTCCGGAGATCCCTGCTCTTCGTCGTAGACGAACCCGCAGATGACGCACATGTAGGTGCGGAACGGCTGCTGCTGTGCGGTGCTCGACGCCACTTAACCCCCATCAGGATCACGGCTAGAATAGCGAATCTTCCCGGAGAAATCGTCCGGGTCGGGAACCGGTCCACGCGGCGCTCCAGCTGGAAATGCGCCCGGGAGGACGGTGTATTGTCCCATTTGGCCAGCAACCGGCAAACCGCGTTCTGAGAGCGTCGGAGTCCGCCATGGGGAGTGACATGCAGCGCGAGCGGCCAGTAGTGCTGACCCTAGCCGGGCACGATCCCGTAGGCGGGGCCGGTCAGCAGGCCGATATCGAGACCATCCGCGCGATGGGATGCCACCCCGCGTCGGCGCTGACCTGCCTGACAGTCCAGGATACGCACGACGTCCATGAGGTGCGCCCGCTGGAGCCGGCCTGGGTCCGTCGCCAGGTGGAGGCGGTGCTGACGGACCTGCCGGTGGCGGTTATCAAGATCGGCGCGCTCGGCAGCGCCGCTGTGGCCAGAACGGTGGCGGACCTCGTCGGGGCACGGAGCCCGCCTCTGCCCCTGGTGCTGGACCCGGTGCTGGCTGCGGGCGGTGGCGGCCGTCTGTCGATGGACCCGGTGGTCAGCGTGTTGCGCGAACGCCTGATTCCGCTGACGACGCTGGTCACGCCCAACATTCCGGAAGCTCGCGAGCTGTGCAGTGGCACGGACGACGTCGACGCCTGCGGCCGTGAGCTGTTGGCGCTCGGCTGCGAGTATGCCCTGATCACCGGGGCCGACGACGGGGAGGGGGACGTGCTCAACCGGCTCTACGCAGAAGGCCGTCTGCTGCAGGTGGCACGCTGGCCGCGTCTGCCGGGACGCTATCACGGGTCCGGATGCACCCTGGCGTCGGCGGTGGCCGCGCTGATCGCGCGTGGCATGGCGCCCCGGGATGCCTCCCAGGAAGCCCAGCGATACGTCTGGGACACGCTGGAGGCCGGTTATCGGCTCAGCGACGGGCAGATGCTGCCCGACCGCTTCTTCTGGGCCGCGGAATACGAGGCATGAATGCCCCGAGCCATCCCCCGCTGCGGGGGCTCTACGCCATCACCCCCGCGCGCCCGCCCGCCGGAACAACCCTGCTCGAGTGCGTTTCCGGCTATCTCGCGGGCGGCGCGCGCGTGATCCAGTATCGCGACAAGCGCGACGACCGCGGCGCCCGCGAACGGACCGCCCGCGAGCTGCTCGCGGCCTGCCGTGCCAGAGCGATCCCGCTGATCATCAACGACGACGTGGAGCTCGCCGCGCGGGTGGGGGCCGACGGCGTGCACCTGGGCCGGGACGACCCCGCGTACGACGAAGCCAGGCAATGGCTGGGGCCGGCGGCGCTGATCGGCGTCTCCTGTTATGACGAGCTGGCGCGGGCGCAGGAGGCTGCCGCCCGGGGGGCCGACTACGTGGCGTTCGGGAGTTTTTTCCCCTCCGCCACCAAGCCCTCCGCGGTACGCGCCAACCCGGACCTGCTGCGCCGGGCGCGCGCCCGGCTGGATCTGCCGCTGGTGGCGATCGGCGGTATCACGCCGGACAACGCGCCGGCCCTGATCGAGGCGGGCGCAGACATGCTGGCGGTCATCGGGGGCCTGCTGGCGGACGGCTCGCCGCGGGAGGCGGCGCGGGCATACGCGCGCCTGTTCGGGCCGGGCCACGGGGATTGAATCGGTCCGCACGGGGAGCGGGAACGTGGCGTGAGTGATTCCCAGCGATGGATGGCGATCGGGGGCGTGGCCGCGGCGGGGCTGCTAATCTACCTGCTGCAGCCGATTCTCGCGCCGTTCCTGCTCGGAGGTGCCCTGGCTTATCTGGGTGACCCGCTCGTGGACCGGCTGGAGCGCCTGCGGCTGGGGCGGACGTCGGCCGTGGCGCTGGTGTTCGTGCTGCTGTTTGCCGGCATCGCGGCCCTGGCGCTGCTGCTCCTGCCCCTGCTACACGACCAGGTCGCCTACCTGCAGGCGCATGTCCCCCAGATTATCCACTGGGTCCAGGAACGCGCGCTGCCGTGGCTCGAGCGGCGCCTGGGCGTGCAGCTCGGGTCCGCCGGCATGCGGTCCCTCGGAGCGGCGCTCGCCAGTGCCCTGGGAACCAACGGGGCGATCACCGGCATGCTGGTGCAGCGCATCTCCCGGTCCGGCCTGGCGCTGGTGGAGTGGGCCGTGAACCTGACCCTGGTGCCGGTCGTCACCTTCTACCTGCTCCGCGACTGGGACCGCCTGGTGGCGAGCATCCGGGACCTCCTGCCACGGCGCATCGAGCCGGCCGCCACGCGCCTCGCCCGGGATTGCGACGAGGTCCTGGGGGCATTCGTGCGCGGCCAGCTGCTGGTGATGATCTGCCTGGGCATCTATTACTCGGTCGGCCTGACCGTGGTCGGCCTCAAGCTGGCGCTGCTGATCGGCCTGCTCTCCGGCCTGGCCAGCATCGTGCCGTACCTGGGCTTTGCCCTCGGGATTCTCGCGGCCAGCGCGGCGGCCTTCTTCCAGCACCAGGCGCTGCTGCCGATGCTGCTCGTCTGGGCCGTCTACGCGGTGGGGCAAGCCCTCGAGGGCATGGTCCTGACACCGCTGCTGGTGGGGGATCGCATCGGCGTCCACCCCGTGGCCGTGATCTTCGCGGTACTGGCGGGCGGCCAGCTGTTCGGCCTGGTCGGGATCCTGCTTGCCCTGCCGGCAGCCGCGGTGATCATGGTCGGCCTGCGCCACGCGCACGAGCGTTACAAGACCAGTCACCTGTACGGCCGGGACTGAGGGCCCGCCCGCACCCGCCGGGCTCACGGCCCGCCGGCACCGCGGCGCAGGCATGCCACCTTCCCGGAGACATGCGGGTACCCCTGGGTGATGCCGGGCCCGGGGCAGCGGAAGCCGCACCCCGCGGCGGCCGGCGGCTTGCTGCAAAGCGTTTTTTTTGTCATAACTACGCAACCCGATGCGCACGCAGACAAAATCATAATGGGCCGGCCGGGATCGGCCGGCGGGTCACCGGAGCGGTACCGGACAATCCGCTCCGGCACGAGAACAAGGATTACTGCCGTGCGAGTTGCAATCATCCTGCTTGCGGGGATGCTGTTGTGTGGCTGCTCGGTGCACCAGGACCACACCCTGGCGCAGCAAGCGGTATCGCGTTTCCACGCGCAGCTGAACCGGGAGCAATTCACGCGCATCTGCGACGAGGCATCCGACGATCTCGGCACGCGGGTCAAGCGGAACGACATCCTGCATCTGCTCCGGGTCGTGCGCACCCACCTGGGTCAGCTCGACTCCACGCGGCAAATCAACTGGACGGTCAACTACGGCCTGCACGACCGCCGGGTCACGCTGGTGTATCGTTCCCAGTTCGACGCCGGGACGGCGACCGAACAGTTTGTCTACCGGATCCGCAACGACGCCGCGCGACTGGTCAGCTACACCATCCATTCCCGGCTCCTGGCCCTGGGGGACAAGGCCAACCCCGCCTACGCGATCTAGGGTTCCGGACGACCCCCGCACGGGGCCGGGCGGGCGGAGCGGTTTCGTCAGCGTAAGAGAACCGGTAAAGTCTCGGACGTTTCTGGCCCGGCTGCCGGAGAGACCGGGAGGTCGCTCCCGGTGACCGGACGCCGCATTGGCAGGCGGTGGCGGGCGCGGGTCGGCTGTTGTGGTCGGCTCTGCCACTGCCCGGTGTGCCACCGCTAACACGGATGGTGATCCGGCTGGTGGGTGAGGAAGTCACGCCTGATGCTTCACGCGCCCCGCGGGGGCCCGGGTACGGCGGACGCTCCCCGCTGGACGAGGGTTCCCGGACCCGGTCCGCTCCCCGACAACGGCGGACCCGCCGGGCCGGTACAGGAGACCCGAGCCGCATGACCCAAAGCCAGTCACGGGAACTTTTTCAGCAGGCGCTGCGCTATCTGCCCGGGGGCGTGAACTCGGCCGTACGTGCCTTCGGCCCGGTCGGTGGCGAGCCGTTGTTTATCGAGCGTGCCGAGGGCGCGTGGCTGGTGGATGCGGACGGCCGGCGCTACATCGACTATGTCGGATCCTGGGGCCCGATGATCGCCGGACACGCCCACCCGCAGGTGGTCCGCGCCGTTCAGGAAGCCGCCGCGCGCGGGCTGAGCTTCGGCGCGCCCACCCGGGTCGAGAACACGATGGCCGCGCGCCTGTGCGAGCTGGTCCCGTCGCTGGAGCAGGTGCGGATGGTCAATTCCGGCACCGAGGCAACCATGAGCGCCATCCGCCTGGCCCGCGGCTATACCGGCCGGGACCGCATCGTCAAGTTCGAGGGCAACTACCATGGCCACGGCGACTCGCTCCTGGTCAAGGCGGGCTCGGGCGCGCTCACGCTCGGCACGCCGAATTCCCCGGGTGTTCCGGCCGCGCTCGCCGAGCTCACGCTCACCTGCGCCTACAACGACCTCGATTCCGTGCGCCGGGTCGCGCAACGCTACGGCGACGAGATCGCCTGCATTATCGTCGAGCCGGTCGCCGGCAATATGGGCTGCGTCCCACCGGTCGAGGGATTCCTCGAGGGCCTGCGGGAGATCTGCGACCGCCACCGCATCGTGCTGATCTTCGACGAGGTCATGACCGGGTTCCGGGTGGCGCTTGGGGGGGCGCAGGAACGCTACGGCATCCGCCCTGATCTGACCACCCTCGGCAAGATCATCGGGGGCGGTATGCCGGTCGGCGCGCTGGGGGGGCGCCGCGAGATCATGCAGCAACTCTCCCCCGCGGGGCCCGTCTACCAGGCCGGCACCCTCTCCGGCAACCCGGTGGCGATGAGCGCGGGCCTGGCGACCCTGGACGTGGTGTGCGCCGACCGCTTCTACGAGACCGTCGAGCGCCGTACCGCCGGCCTGGTCGACGGCATCCTGGACGCGGCGCGCCGGGCCGGCGTGCCATTGGTTGGCAACCGCGTGGGCGCCATGTTCGGCCTGTTTTTCACTGACGCGGACGCCGTCACCGGCTTTGCCGACGTCAGCGCCTGCGACGCCGACGCGTTCCGGGTCTTCTTCCGCTCCATGCTCGCCGACGGCATCTACCTCGCGCCGTCGCCGTTCGAGGCGGGGTTCGTCTCCTCCGCCCACGGCCAGGCCGAGCTCGACCGGACCATCGAGGCCGCCGGCAGGGCGCTGGACGAGGTCGCCTGCGGGTGAGCGCGCCGGTCCCCCCGGCGAAGGCAAGGGCGACTTGATAGTCTGCTACCAATCGCCTAGTTTAGTAACAATGTCACCCGGGAGGCGCAGGCGGGCCCGTGCCGCCCTGCGACATCGGTCTGCGGGGCGGCGCGTGTACGCGTACCCTTCCACGGGCAAAGCAGGCAACTTGTTATTGGCCTTGGCGCCGCCGGCGCCGCGGCGGCCCCCACGGAGATCGGGAGCCGCCAGGACCCGCGAGCCAACCTTCATGGACAACTTCGCCGCGTGTCATGGGACCGGTGCCGGGGGGGACGATCCCGTACACGACGACCTCGAGGCGGAGCCGGCGAACCTGACGACCCCGGCCCGGAACGCGGTTGGCCCATTCCCGACCCCGGCGCGCTGTCGCGCAATCGGCGCGCGAGCCGGGCCGGCGACAGCGCACATCATTAGCATTGATCTGCATCATGCGTGGCGCTTTTGCAGCTGGCAAAGTCGACGCGCTCGGGCATGCTGTTTCTGTCCGGGACACGCCAGTGCGAGCAGCCGGAGCGCAGATACCGTTTGGCGCGCCTTCGGGGACCGGGATTCGCGTACCGCCGAGGCGGGCGGCGAGACCCGTGTGCGGGGCATACTGAGGCACGCACGCCGTCCGGATTCGCGTGGAGGACTGCAACAATCATGAATACGGCAGCGGAAAGTGTTGGCACGACCAGCAGGGAAGCGCCGGAGCAGGCGCCCCGCAAGATCGTGGTCGAAAAGCTCGCCAAGATCTTCGGGTCCCGTCCCGAGCGCGCCCTGAAGCTCCTGGAGCAGGGCCGCGACAAGCAGGAGATCCTCGCCGAGACCGGGCAGGCTGTCGGCCTTGCGGATGTCTCCTTTGACGTGCGCGAGGGCGAGATCCTGGTGGTGATGGGGCTGAGCGGCAGCGGCAAGTCCACCCTGATCCGCTGCATCAACCGCCTGATCGAGCCGACCTCGGGCCGCATCACGGTGGATGGGCAGGACGTGCTCGCCCTGGATACCGACGGTCTGCGCGAGCTGCGCCGCAAGAAGTTCGGGATGGTGTTCCAGAACTTCGCCCTGCTGCCCCATCGCGACATCGTCACCAATGTCGAGTACGGGCTCGAGATCCAGGGTGTGCCCAAGGAGGAACGCGAAAAGCGCGCCATGGAGGCGCTCAAGCTGGTCGGACTGGATGGCTGGGAGCACGCCTGGCCGGACCAGCTCAGCGGCGGCATGCGCCAGCGCGTGGGCCTGGCCCGGGCACTGGCGGTTGATCCTGACATCCTGCTGATGGACGAGGCGTTCAGCGCCCTCGACCCCTTGATCCGGCGGGACATGCAGCACGAGCTCATCTCGCTGCAGAACCGCATGCAGAAGACGATTCTGTTCATCACCCATGACCTCGATGAGGCGCTCAAGATCGGTGACCGCATCGTGCTGATGAAGGACGGCCGCGTGGTGCAGGTGGGCACGGCAGAGGATATCCTCACCGCGCCCGCCTCGGAGTACGTGGAACGCTTCGTGGAGGACGTGGACAAGTCCAGGGTGCTGACCGCGCAGGCGGTGATGAGCCGCGCCCGGATCGTGGCCTTCCCGAGCGACGGTCCGCGCACCGTGCTGCACAAGATGCGCGAGGAGAGCCTGCCGGACATCTTCGTGGTCAAGCGTGACTACACACTGCAGGGCGTCGCCTGGGCGAGCGAGATCGCGGAGGCCGCCAGACGCGGTGACCGCACCATCGAGAAGCTGGTGCACACCGACATCGCCGCCGTGGGACGCGACGAGCCGCTCACCGGCCTGATCAACCTCCTGGCCGAATCGGAGGTGCCGGTGCCCGTCGTGGACGAGGACCGGAAGCTGCTGGGGATGGTGGCCATGGGCGCGGTGCTTTCCGCGCTCGCCGAGTCCGGCACGGAAACCTCCGCTTCCGCGGCGGAATCGGACGCGGAGGCCGGCGCATGAGCTTTTCCATCCCGCGCTTCCCCATGGCGCAGCTGATCGACCAGGGCCTGAACTGGCTCACCGCCAACTTCGCCTTCATCACCAAGGGGATCAGCAATTTCGCCAGCAAGGGCATCTCCGCGATCACCCACCTGCTGCTGATCACCCCGCCCTGGGTCACCATCATCGTCATCGGCCTGATCGGCTGGCGGGTGGCCGGGCGGAAGGTCGGCATCCTGAGCGCGCTGGGACTCGCCCTGCTGTGGAACGTCGGGCTCTGGGGCCCGACCATGAGCACCCTGACCCTGGTGTTCTTCTCCACCCTGGTGGCGGTCGCGATCGGCATGCCGCTGGGCATCCTCGCGGCGCTGTCGGAACGGTTCTACCGCTTCGTCACGCCGATCCTGGACTTCATGCAGACGATGCCGGCGTTCGTCTACCTGATCCCCGCCATCCCGTTCTTCGGCCTGGGCGCGGTCTCGGCGATGTTCGCCACGGTGATCTTCGCCGTGCCGCCGTCGATCCGGCTGACCACCCTCGGGATCCGCCAGGTCCCGGGCGAGCTGATCGAGGCCGCGGACGCGTTCGGATCGACCCGTGCGCAGAAGCTGCTCAAGGTGCAGCTGCCGCTGGCGGTACCGACCATCATGGCGGGGATCAACCAGACCATCATGCTGGCCCTGTCGATGGTGGTCATCGCCGCGATGATCGGGGCAGGCGGCCTCGGCGGCGAGGTGTGGCGGGCCATTCAGCGCCTGAAGCCGGGCATGGGCTTCCAGGCGGGACTCGGGGTCGTGATCCTGGCGATGATTCTCGACCGGATCACGCAGCGTATCGGACAGAAGAACACGAGCGGAAGGAGGTAAGCCATGAACAACACCCGGAGACTTCTGCTGGCCGCGGCGGTCGCCACGGTCACGATATTCGCGCTCGCCGGCTGCTCCAAGGGCAACTCCGGCAAGCAGCAGCAGGAAAGCCAGGGCACCCAGGCCACGGCCTCCGCCCAGAAGCCGCACGGCCACATCCGGCTGGTCTACGTCGAGTGGTCGAGCGCGGTCGCCAGCACCAACGTGGTCAAGGCGGTCCTGGAAAAGGCCGGCTACGACGTCACCACGACCTCGGTCAGCGCCGCCGCCATGTGGCAGTCGGTCGCCTCCGGGGATGCTGACGCGATGGTGGCCGCCTGGCTGCCCACGACCCACGCGGCCTATTACAAGAAGGTGAAGGACCAGGTGGTCAATCTCGGGCACAACCTGGTCGGGACGAAGATCGGTTTGGTGGTGCCGCAGTACGTCGACATCGATTCGATCACCCAGCTCGAATCCCACGCCAAGGAGTTCGACGACAAGATCATCGGGATCGACCCGGGCGCGGGCATCATGAGCAAGACCGAGAAAGCCATGAAGGTCTACGGGCTCCAGGACTTCACCCTGATCAACGGCAGCGGGGCGACCATGACCGCCGCCCTGAAAGACGCGATCGACAACCACCAGCCGATCGTGGTCACCGGCTGGACCCCGCACTGGATGTGGGCCCGCTTCAAGCTCAAGTACCTCAAGGACCCCAAGAAGGTCTACGGCGGTGCCGAGTACATCGACACCATCGTGCGCAAGGGCCTGAAGAAGGATCACCCCGAGGCCTACAAGATCCTCGACAACTTCCACTGGACGCCGAAGCAGATGGGCCAGGTCATGCTGATGAACCAGAAGCCCAATGCCGACCCCTACAAGGACGCCGTGAAGTGGATCAACCAGCATCCCGAGCTGGTCCAGTCCTGGACGCAGTAACGGTGTCCTCCCCAGCCTGCCCGACGTAACGGGCCTGCAGGCCGCCCCGCCCGGGCCGGGCGGGGCGGCCTTTCTACGCAGGGCCGGAGCGTCGGGATACGGCCGAATCCCCCATTCGCCCATGCATCCACCAGGGAGAGAAACGATGCACAAGAGGCCGATACCGCTCGCACTGATCCTCGCCTCCACCTTTGTTCTGCCGCTGACCGCGTATGCGGCGACCAACGGAGACAGCAGCAACGATCCCCAGACCATCCGGCAGCAGATCCACGACCTGCAGCAGCGCCTGGCCAAGGTCGAGAAGACCCGGGCCGGCTACTTCAAGGTCGGCGGCGCCCTGCGCTACCAGTACGCCTACCGCGACTGGAGCCAGAGCAGCCGGGACCAGACGGGAACGCTGGACTTCGACACCTTCCGCTTCAACGTCGACGGCAAGTACAAGGGCATCATCCTGTCGGCCGAATACCGCTTCTACCAGGGCTGGAACAGCCTCAAGTCCGGCTGGATGGGCTATGACTTCACCCCCCGCTGGCAGGGTCAGTTCGGCCTGATCCGGGTCCCCTTCGGGATCCTGCCCTACGCCTCCCACAGCTTCTTCTTCAGCAGCAACTACTACTTCGGGCTGGAGGACACCTACGACGCGGGCGTCAAGGCGATCTACAACAGCCCGGACAGCCCCTGGGACTTCCGCGTGGCCGTGCTCAAGAACGCGGGTTTCGGCCTGTTCGGCTCAAGCGATCCCGGACGTTATTCGTACAACGTGCTGCCGAGCGGGGCGCAGAAGAACCTCGCGGACAATACCGTGGCAACGCGCCTGACCTACACTCTGGGAAACAAGGGAGCGACCACCGAGCTCGGTGTATCCGCGCTGGCGGGTCAACTCTATAACCAGATCAGCAAGCAGAACGGCTCCCACTGGGCGGCCGGGCTGCACGCCGACGGCAACTACGGCCAGTGGAACGTGATGGCCGAGGTCCTGCGCTATCAGTACAACCCGCAGAACCCGGCCGGCGTGAACAGCGACGTGGTCCAGGTCGGGGCGTACAACTACTACGACCTGATCCCGGCAAGCGCCGACTCGGGCCTGGTCAACGTTGCCTATACCCTGCCGGTGCAGTGGGGCCCGGTCAGCAGCCTCAAGTTCTACAACGACTACACCGAGGTGTTCCGCAAGAAAGGCGGCTTTCCGGTCACGCGCATGAACGTGCTGGGCATGGCGATCAGCGCCGGCAAGGTCTACACCTACATCGACCTGGTCGAGGCTCAGAACCAGCCTTTCATAGGCGGGTCTATGGCCCCGGGCGTCAGCGGCGTGGGGGGCGACCCAACGGCCACCACTGCGACTGACCGCAGCTGGAACACCCGCTTCAACGTCAACGTCGGCTACTACTTCTGAGCCCCGGGCCGGGCACCGCGCGGTGCCCGGCTTCCTTCCCCCTTCCCGTGGCGGAGACGGCATCCCCTGTACGCCCGGCTCTGGTAGAGTATTGCGCGACCGCTCACGGGCCCCGGCCAGCATGCCAATGTACGCGCGCACACCCGATTCGAATCCTCCGTCCGTGCCGGCCGGGCAACCGTCCGGCCCCGCTGCGCCTCCCGCATGACCGAGCTCACCACGCACATCCTGGCCTGGGTGGGCCAGCACGCCCACTGGGCCTACCTGGTCGTATTCCTGACCGCGATGGTCGAGGGCATCCTGCTGGTGGGCCTGTTCGTGCCGGCGATGCCCATCATGTTTGGCGTCGGCGCGCTGGTCTCCGCCGGCAGCCTTGGCCTGTGGCCGGCCCTGGCCGCGGCCGCCGCGGGCTGTGCGACCGGGGACCTGCTGAGCTTCTGGCTCGGACGCTGGCAGCACGGACACCTGCGCGAGATGTGGCCGATGTCGCGCTACCCGGCGCTGTTCGACCAGGCGCAGCGGTTCTTCGAGCGGCACGGCGGAAAATCGGTCGTGATGGGTAGGTTCATCGGCCCCATCCGACCCGTGCTGCCCGCAGTCGCGGGCATGGCACGGATGTCGCCGCTGCGCTTCGTGATCGCCGACCTCGCGGCCGCGGTCGCCTGGGCCCCGGCCTACATCCTGCCGGGCGTGCTGTTCGCCAGCTCGCTCGGACTGGCGGCGGAGATCGGCACACGCCTGGTGGTGCTGATCGCGCTCCTGGGCGGGGTGCTGTTCGCCGTGGTCTGGCTGATCAGCCAGCTGGTGGATTTCGTCGAGCCGCACGCGGAGACCTGGATCAACGCCCTGCTGCAGTGGAGCAGCCGGCACCGGCGCCTCGGCGTGATCGGTACCAGCCTGGCCGACCCACGCCAGCCCGAGCTGCGCGGGCTGGCGCTGCTTACCGTCATCCTGGTCGCGGCCGCCATCGTGCTGACCACGGTACTCTGGAGCCTCGGCGGAACCGGACCGCACGCGCTCGATCGCACCGTCCTGCGACTGTTCGAGGGTCTGCATACGCCCTGGGCCACGGCACTGTTCCTGCACCTGTCGCTGGCCGCGGACTGGCAGGTATACCTGCCGGTGCTGGCCGCCGGCGCTCTCTACCTGCTGTTCCGGGGGCATCGCGCCACGGCCGGGCACTGGGTCGCCGCGCTCGCTCCGACGCTGGTCTTCTCGCTCGGTACCGCCCTTTGGCTGCATGGGACCCCGGCGGGCGGAGACGCCACCGGGCCGTGGCAGAGCGTGGCCAACGGCGGCGCCATCTGGTCGTTCCTGGCTGTCATCCTGGGACAGCGGGCGCTCCGCCGCTGGCGCTGGACGAGCTATGCGCTGATCGCGACGCTGGTCGTGTTCATGGCGATCGCGCGCCTGTACCTCGGACTGCAGTGGCCCACTCCAATGGTCATCGGCCTGATCCTGGCGCTGGTCTGGACCTCGCTTCTGGCGGTCGCCTACCGGCGGCATTTCCCACGGCCGGTGGCACGGCCGGCACTGATCGCCGTGGTGCTGCCCGTGTTCGCCGCGGCCGCGGCCCTGCATTGGCACGAGGCCTATTCCACGCGGCTCGCCCGGCTGCGGCCGGCGCCGGCCCAGCGCACGATCTCCATGGCACGGTGGTGGGCGGGCGGATGGAAAGCGCTGCCGGCGTTCCGGTCGGACCTCGGGCACCTGCCGGCACAGCGGCTGGACATCCAGTGGGCCGGGACCCTGCCGGCGATCCGCCGCAGCCTGCGCCGTCACGGCTGGCGCGAGCCGACGCCCCTGACCCCGCGCAGCGTGCTGCGGGCACTGTCCTCGAATCCGCCGGTGGACCAGCTGCCGGTGCTGCCGCGGATGCACGACGGGCGGACGCCGGCACTGATGCTCACGCACGCCATCGACCCTACCCACCAGCAGGTGCTGTTCCTGTGGGCTTCCGGCGTCCGCCTGCAGCCGCCCGGAACGCCGGTGTGGATCGGCACGCTCGGCCAGCAGGCGCGCGGTCGTGCGCTGTACACAGTCGCCTATGCCCGCCTGCAGCCTGACCGGGTCACCGATGTCCGCCGACTCGCGGGCGAGCTGCAGAGCTGGTCGACGAGACGCCTGCCCGATGGTGCCGGGAACGGCGGCCCGGTCCTGTTGGTCAGACCCCACCCTCGGGTTGCCCCCACCGCGGCTGCAGGCTCTGCTCCAGGCCCAGCTGATCCAGCACGCGCGCGACCATGAAATCGACCAGCTCGTCGACGCTGCGCGGGCGCGCGTAGAAGCCGGGGTTGGCGGGCATGATGACCACACCCAGGCGCGCCAGGGACAGCATGTGCTCCAGGTGAATTGCCGAGAGCGGGGTCTCGCGGATCACCAGCAGCAGCTTGCGCTGCTCCTTCAGGGTGACGTCCGCGGCCCGCTCGATCAGGTTGTTGCTCGCCCCGGTGGCGACCGCGGACAGGGTCGAGGTGGTGCAGGGACAGACCACCATGGGACCGACCCGTGCCGACCCGCTGGCCACGGGAGCAGTCCACTGCTCCTGTCCGAACACGGCGAGCTGCCCGCCCCGGGCGGCGAAGCGGTCGCGGAAGAAGCGCTCCATCTCCGCCGGGCGCCCCGGGACGTTCAGGTCGGTCTCGGTTCCGAGCACGACCCGGGCCGGACGCGACACCAGCAGGTAGACGCTGCGACCGGACCCGAGCAGGACTTCCAGCAGGCGCAGGCCGTACTGCGCTCCGGAGGCGCCGGTCATTGCCAGCACGATGGGCTTGTCGTTCATCCGGGCATTCCTGTCTCGTCGTCGCTTCCAGGCCCATGCTACATCGCCCGCGCCGGTGCAGCCGGCGCGGCAGCGTCACGCCGGGCGGATACAATGCAGACCCGGCGGCCGCGGACACCAGCAAGGCGAATGTCTTCTTCTTCCAGCGCCAGCACTCCCTGGAAACCTACCCGAGGTGGGGTTCGCGCATGCTCCCGGGCGCTACCACGACATGCTGATCGATATCGTGATGAACGACATCCGGGCCACCTGACGGGCCCCGCCAGGCGCGCCGCTCAAGTTCCCTCGCGGGCGCGTTCCCGCAGGCGGGCAAGCAGGCGCCGGTGCACGCCCCCGAAGCCGCCATTGCTCATCACCAGCGCGCTGTCACCCGGGCGCAATACGCCCAACGCGGCTTCCAGCAGCGCATCCACGTCGCGATGCACGCTGGCCCGCCGGCCCAGGCCGGATAGCGACCCGGCCAGGTCCCAGGCGAGGCCGGGCGGCTCCAGCAGCAGCGCCCGGTCGACGCCTTCCAGGGCGAGGGCGAGGCGGTCCCGGTGGATACCCATGCGCATGGTATTCGAGCGTGGCTCGAGCAGGGCCACGATCCGCCCCTCCGGAGCGCGCGAGCGCAGCGCCGCGACGCTGGCGGCGATCGCCGTGGGGTGATGCGCGAAATCGTCGTATACGCACACCCCCCCCGCATCGCCCAGCACTTCCAGGCGCCGCCGCACGCCGGAGAAGGTTCCCAGCGCGGTGCATGCATCCGCCACCGGCACGCCTGCCGCGTGGCAAACCGCGACGGCCGCGACCGCGTTGGCAAGGTTGTGGCGACCCGCGAGTGACCATCGCAGGCGGCAGTCAGTGCCGTCCCGGCGCGCGATCGTCGCCTCCGAGCCGTCAAGGGCGACGTCACGTACCGTCCAGTCGCCCTGTCCGTCCTGGCCGAAACGCTCCAGGGGCGTCCAGCAGCCCATGTCCAGCACGCGCTGCAGCGCGGATGAGTCCGCGTTGACAAGGATCATCCCGTGGCCCGGGATGGTCCGCACGAAATGGTGGAACTGACGCTCTATCGCCCCCAGGTCCGGGTAAATGTCGGCGTGATCGAATTCCAGGTTGTTCAGGACCGCGAGCCTGGGACGGTAGTGCACGAACTTCGCACGCTTGTCGAAAAAGGCGGTGTCGTACTCGTCGGCCTCGACCACGAATGGTGCGCCGCGGCCGAGGCGTGCGGAGAGGCCGAAATCGGTTGGCACGCCGCCGATCAGAAAACCCGGCTCGAGGCCGGCACGATCCAGGATCCACGCGATCATGCTCGCGGTGGTCGTCTTGCCGTGCGTCCCCGCCACCGCGATCACCGTGCGGCCCCGGAGAACGTGCTCCGCAAGCCACGCCGGCCCCGAGTCGAAGGGCAAATCCCGGTCCAGCAGGAACTCCACCGCCGGGTTGCCCCGGCCGAGGACGTTGCCTACCAGCACCCGCTCGGGCGCCGGTTGGAGCACGCCGGCGTCGTAGCCCTGGTGGAGGGTGATCCCGAGCCGCTCGAGCTGCGTGCTCATGGGCGGGTAGACCGACTCGTCAGAGCCGGTTACCCGGTAGCCTGCCTCGCGCGCCAGCAGCGCCACGCCGCCCATGAACGTGCCGCAGATCCCCAGTATGTGGATATGGTCCATGCGCCTCCCGCCGGCGTTCCCGCGCAGCCCCGGTCGGGGATCATAGCATGGCCGCCGCGGCGGCCCCGGACCATCCCCGGCGTCTCTCCGGCGGCCCTGAGCCTGCGCTGAGCGGGAGGACCTCGACGCCGGCGGACGCCCGTCGCGGGTCTTCGCCTGCCGGTCGCCGCCGGCAGTTGCACGATCCGCAGGGCCGGATACCCGGGACCCGGGTATCCGCCTCCTCCCGGACCGGGCGCAGATCGGCGTGCGATCCGCGCCAGCACGGAATGCTCCAAGGCACCGTGTGCGACCCATCGGAACCACGCGCATACACGCTGGCGAGCGCCTCTGCGGGGCATGCGTACCCCCCCGCTGGCCGGGTACTGTCTCCGGCCGGTCATTTGAAACTCTCGTCCCGTTGGGCTACATATATACGCACTGCTACGTAATACGGAGCCCGCGACGCCCCATACGGGGCCGCTCGCATACACCGGGCTTCGCCGCTTCCGTTGCACCCTTGATCGCGTGCAATTCGGCCTGGAGTGACGCGCCTGCGGCGTATGCCTGCGTGTGGCCATAGCGCCACGTCATCGGCACGGTGTCGTGCACAACAAATCGGGCCCGTCGTTGTTTGATTTTTCCGGTCATGCGTCCGTACCGGTCCGGAATCAGGAAGGAGCGTACAACCATGGCAGAGCCCAAAGAGCAGGTATTTGGCGAGAATCCTTTGAAGGTCCGCGAGACGGACCACTACCAGCTGGAATATGTCGACAGCTTCGCCGAGAAGTGGGACCAGCTTATCGACTGGGAAGGCCGCGCCGCCGGCGAGGGGCATTTCTTTATTGACCTTCTGCGCCAGCAGGGCGCCCACTCGGTCCTGGACGTCGCCACGGGAACCGGCTTCCACTCCGTGCAGCTGGCACGGGCCGGTTTCGAGGTCACCAGTGTCGACGGCAGCCCGGAAATGCTGGCCAAGGCCTTCCAGAACGCCCGCGACCACAACCTGATCCTGCGCACCATTCACGCCGACTGGCGCTGGCTCAACCAGGACGTGCACGGCAAGTACGACGCCGTGATCTGTCTCGGCAACTCGTTCACGCACCTGTTCTCCGAGCGGGACCGGCGCCGTTGCCTGGCCGAGTTCTACGCCGCACTCAAGCACGACGGCATCCTGATCCTGGATCAACGCAATTACGAGGCGCTGCTCAACGAGGAGAAGACGGAGCCGTCGCACACCTACTACTACTGCGGCGAGAACGTGTCCGCCAAGCCGGAGTACGTGGATGACAGTCTGGCGCGCTTCCGCTACGAGTTTCCCGACGGGCAGGTATTCCACCTGAACATGTTCCCGCTGCGGCGGGCCTACGTGCAGAACCTGATGAAGGAGGTCGGTTTCCAGCGGGTCAAGACCTACGGGGACTTCAAGGAGACCTACCACGAGGAGGAGCCCGACTTCTTCATCCACGTCGCGGACAAGGACTACCAAAAGGGGGACGAGGAATGAACGCGCAGTACGACGGGGTGACCCGCACGGCGCAGGACTACTACAACAGCGACGACGCGGACAACTTCTATGCGATGATCTGGGGCGGCGAGGACATCCACGTCGGCCTCTACGACAACGGCACGCCCATCGCCGAGGCCAGCCGCCGCACCGTGCAGAAGATGGCCGACACGCTCGGCAATCTCGATGCCGACAAGCGCGTGCTGGACATCGGCGGCGGCTATGCCGGCGCCGCCCGCTACCTTGCACGCACCTACGGCTGCCGGGTGGTGAGCCTGAACCTGAGCGAGCGCGAGAACGAGCGCGCCCGGCGGATGAACGCGGAGCAGGGTCTCGCGCAGCGGATCGAGGTGGCCGACGGGAGCTTCGAGGACATCCCGTACCCGGATGCATCCTTCGACGTCGCCTGGTCCGAGGATGCCATGCTGCACAGCGGCGACCGGCGCCGCGTGTGGCAGGAAGTGCACCGCGTGCTCAAGCCCGGCGGTGACTTCATCTTTACCGACCCGATGCAGGCCGAGGGCGTCTCGAAGGAGGTCCTGCAGCCGATCCTGGACCGCATCCACCTGGACGGTCTCGGCTCCTACGCGTTCTACCGGCGGACCGCCGCGGAGCTCGGCTTCGCGGAGATCCGCACAATCGATTACTCGGACCAGCTGCCGAAGCACTACGGCCGCGTCCGCGAGGAACTGCTTGCGCGCGCTGACGAGGTCGCCGGCAAGATATCGCAGGAATACGTCGATCACATGCTCAAGGGGCTGAGTCACTGGGTCGACGGTGGCAATGCGGGCCGCCTGAACTGGGGCATCATGCATTTTCGCAAGGCCTGATCGCCGGCCGGGCTCCGCAAGCGCGCGGCGGGGCCCGGCCTTGCATGATCGCCCCGGTATCGCCACATTGGGCAGCGATCTCCCCCGTCCCGCGGGGCGGCAAACCAGCGGAACCGACTACTGCCCGATGGATGACGTCGAATACATCGACCGGCCCGGGGCGCTCGCGGCGTTCTGCCAAAGCATCGCTGCCAGCGGCTGGATCGCGCTCGATACAGAGTTCATGCGCGAGCGCACCTATCATGCGCGGCTGTGCCTGATACAGGTGGCGGACCCCGACCACATCGCCTGCATCGACCCGCTCGCGCTGTCTGAACTGGACCCCCTGCTCGAGATTCTCTACGACCCCGGGACGACCAAGGTCCTGCACGCAGCCCAGCAGGACCTCGAGGTCTTCTACGACCTGCGTGGGCAGGTCCCGGCCCCCGTATTCGATACCCAGATCGCCGCTGCCCTGGTGGGTCACGGCAACCAGACCGGCTACGCGCGCCTGGCCCAGTCCCTGCTGGGTGTGCAGCTGGACAAGTCGCGCAGCCGAAGCGACTGGAGCCGCCGCCCGCTCGAGGCCGAGGATCTCGCCTATGCCGCGGACGACGTGCGCTATCTTCGCCGGATCTATACGCGCCTGCGCGAGGAACTCGACCGGCGCGGCCGCCGGTCCTGGCTGGACGAGGACTTCCGTGCGCTGGCGGATCCGGAGCGCTACGCGAAGTCACCGGAACAGGCCTGGCGCCGGGTGAAGGGGGGCAGCCGCCTGCGGGCCCGCTCGTTCGCCGCGCTGCGGCGGCTGGCCGCGTGGCGGGAGACCCAGGCACGCAAGCGCAATCTGCCGCGCCAGTGGGTGCTCAAGGATTCGCTGCTGCTCGACGTGGCCCAGCGTCTTCCGTCTTCACTGCAGGCGCTGGAGCGCGTGCGCGGCATGCCCGCCAACGTGGTGCGGCGTCACGGCGAGACGCTGGTGGCGATCGTGGAGCAGGCCCGCGAGGAGCCCGAACCCGGTCCGCCGCCGGCGCGCCCGGACCAGCGTCTGGGCGAGGAGCAGCAGCCGCTGGTGGATCTGCTGATGTCGCTGGTACGCCTGCGGGGTGCGCAGCAGGACATCAGTCCGGCGACGCTGGCTTCCCGGCGGGACATCGAGATGCTGCTGCTCGGGCAGCGGGAGCTGGACGTGCTGCGCGGCTGGCGTCGCCACGCCGTGGGGGACGATCTGCTGGCCGCCCTGGACGGGCGACTCCACTTCGTGGTCCGCGATGGTCGCCTGGACATCGAGCCGGCGAGGGACTGAACCTCAGCCCGCCAGGGCGGCCTCCAGACGACCGAAGATCTCGTCGATCTCACCCTCGCCACCGACCCTGGCGAGCTTGCCCTGCTCCTCGTAATAGCGGACCAGGGGCTGGGTCTGCTCCTCGTAGACCTTGAGCCGCTTGGCGATGGTGTCCTCGTTATCGTCGTCGCGGTGCACCAGCTCCCCGCCACAGCGGTCACAGATGTTGTCCTGCTTTGGCGGAGACGTGTAGATGTTGTACATCTGGCCACACACGCTGCAGGTCAGGCGCCCCGTGAGCCGCTGCATCAGAATGTCGAACTCGACGTCCAGCAGCACGGCGACGTCCACCGGCTGGCCCAGTTCCTCCAGGGTACGGTCGAGCGCCTGCGCCTGCGCGATGTTGCGCGGGAACCCGTCCATGATGAAGCCGTGGGCGGCATCGGGCTCGCTCAGCCGCTCGCGGATGATGCCGAGCACGGTCTCGTCCGACACCAGCTCGCCGGAGTCCATCGCCGCCTTGGCCCGGCGGCCAAGCTCGGTCCTTGCCGCGACGGCTGAACGCAGGAGGTCGCCGGTCGAGACCTGCGGGATGCCGCGCTTATCGGCCAGCAGCTTGGCCTGCGTTCCCTTACCAGACCCCGGGGCCCCCAACAGCACGATTCTCATAGACTCCCAATCCATCCTCGGTCCTGTGATCGGCAGCCTGCGACGGCCCCCGCGCCGCATGCCTGGTGGGGTTGCCGCGCGCACGACACGCGCCCGGCGCTAAGGCAGGCGGTACCGTACCGCCTGTGCTCGCGGCAAGTCAATCGCGGCCGCCAGCGGGGTAATGGTGGCAAGGAATCGCCTGAACGCTATAATGGCCGGCCATATCAGAGGGCAAAGGAGCAAGCGATGAGTCTGGACCGGATTTCCGCAGGCGACGACGCTCCCGACGCATTCAACGTCGTAATCGAAATCCCCATGCGCGGCGAGCCAGTGAAGTACGAGGTCGACAAGGATAGCGGCATGCTGATGGTCGACCGCATCATGAGCACGGCCATGCATTACCCCACGAACTATGGCTACGTGCCCGCGACCCTCGCCGAGGACGGGGACCCCGTCGATGCGCTGGTGCTCACCCCGGTCCCGCTGCTGGCCGGATCCGTGATCGAGTGCCGCGCCGTCGGCATGCTCATGATGAGCGACGAAAAGGGCGAGGACCAGAAAATACTGGCGGTGCCGATCGACAAGGTCTCCTGCGACTACTATGTCGACGTCAGGAGTCCCGACGACCTGCCGAAGGCCCTGCTCGAGCAGATCTCCCACTTCTTCGAGCACTACAAGGACCTCGAGAAGGGCAAGTGGGTCAAGATCGAGGATTGGAAGGGACCCAAGGAGGCACGCGAGGAAATCAGCGCCAGCATCGCTCGCTACCGGGGCTGAGTACCACCGGCGCGGCGACTATTGCAGTCGCGGTGCCGCCGGCCGGCTGGCCGCGTAGAGCGGATGCGGTACCTCGATATAGTTCCCCTGAGCATAGTCGACGCCCATACGGCGCACCGCGTGGAACAGCTGCTCGGTCTCGACGAACTCGGCGATCGTGCGCATGTTGACCACCCGCCCCAGATCGCTGATCGCCTCCACCACCGCCCGGTCCAGGCGTCCGGTGAACATGGCGCGCACGAACTGGCCGTCGATCTTGAGAAAATCCATCGGCAGATTCTTGAGGTAGGCGAAGGAGCTGAGGCCGCTGCCGAAATCATCCAGGGCGAAGCGGCAGCCGAGCCCACGCAGCACCGATATGAACCACCGGGCCATCGCCAGGTTGCTGATCACCGCGGTCTCGGTCAGCTCGAAGCATAGACGCTCCGGGCTGATCGCATAGTCTTCGATCAGCCCCGTAACGTGCTGCAGGAACCCCTCGTCGCACAGCGACTGGCCCGACAGGTTGACGGAATAGATCGCGGGAGCGGCGGCTGCAGCGGCTTCGCGCCGCATGCAGCGTACCACTTCGCGTACGACCCAGCGATCGAGTGCGGGCATCAGGCGGTAACGCTCGGCCGCGGCCAGGAACTGGCTCGGCAGCACCACATCCCCGTCCTCGGCAATCATGCGCAGCAGCACCTCCTGGGTGGGGGCCGAGACCGACGACGCCGGGCCCAGCGGTGCGATGCGCTGGACGTACAGGGTGAACCGCTCCTCCTCGATGGCCCGCTGGATGCGCTGCATCCAGCGCATCTCCCCCTGCTGCGCCAGCAGGGCCACATCGTTAGGCCGATGGAAATGGATCCGATTGCGTCCCTGCTCCTTGGCCAGGTAACAGGCGGAATCCGCCAGGCTCAGGACTTCCGTATGATCCGGACTGGTCTCCGAGATCAGCACCACGCCGATGCTGCAGCCGACGTCGAACACCATCCCCTGCCACACGAAGCGGAAATCCCGGATCCTCTCACGCAGCTTCTCCGCCAGCCGGCGCACGGTCCCCAGATCGCAGTCCCGGAACAGCAACCCGAATTCGTCACCACCGAGACGCGCCAGGGTGTCGCTCTCGCGTACGCTGCAGCGCACGGTCGCGCTGAGCTCGCGCAGCAGCGCATCGCCAGCGACGTGGCCACAGGTGTCGTTGACCACCTTGAACTGGTCAAGATCCACGTAGCAAAGGGCGTGGCGGCTCCCGGCACGCCGTGCGGCCTCGACCAGCTCCTCAAGCTGGATCTCGAACTCGCGCCGGTTGACCAGGTCGGTCAGCGCGTCGTGGCTTGCCTGGTAGGCCATGTTGCGCGCCAGCCCGCGGAGCGCGGTAACGTCGTGCAGCGCCAGCACAACGCCCACGATCTCCCGCCGATGATCGCGCAGCGGGGAAGCGGTTACCTCGATGGAATGCTCCGCTTCCCCGCCACGGGGCACCAGAACGGCCTGCCCGGCCAGGGCCAGGCGGCAGCCTCGCTGCAGACATTCCTGAGCCGGATTCTCCAGCACCTGCCGGGTATTCTCGTCGATCAGGGTCAACACGTCGCTCAGGTAGCGTCCGCAGGCCTCCGGTGCCGGCCACCCGGTCAGCTCCTCCGCCACCGCATTGAGGAACTCGATGCGTCCGTCGAGCCCTGTCGCGATGACACCGTCGCCGATCGACTCGAGGGTCACCTGGACGCGCTCCTTCTCCTGCTGCAGGTGCGCCTCGACCAGCTTGTGCTCGGTGATGTCGAAGCAGGCATTGAGTATGGTCGGCTCGCCGCGGTAGGTGATCAGGGCGGCGGAAACGTCCAGCCAGCGCACGCGGCCCGTGCGGGTCACCAGCTGCACCTCGTGGCGCCAGTCGTCCCGCATCTCTCCGCGCAGGCGCGCTTCCAGCCGCCGTTGCTCCTCCGCGCGCTGCTCCGGGAGCACCACGTCGGTTACCGGCCGTCCGACCAGCTCCTGCTCACTGTACCCGGTGATCGCGCAGGCAGCAGGGTTGCAATAGAGGATGCGATTCCGGTGCAGGATGATCGCGCCGTCGATCGATTCCGCCAGCGTCCGGAAGTGCTCCTCGCTTTCGCGCAGGGCCTCCTCGGTGCTGTGCAGGTGCGCGAGCGCGCTGTTGATGTTCTCGGCGAGACGGCCCAGCTCGTCGTTCGCACCGGCGGTATCGGCGACCGCCATGGCGCTGCCCTGTCCCACGCGCCGGAGCTGGCGACCCAGGTTCGCCAGCCGGGCCAGCACCAGGCGGTTGAACAGCAGCAGCGAGGTCAGGAACAAGGCGAACGCGACCAGCGTCCCCAGGGCCTGCACCTCGTGCAGGCTCACCGCGCCCGCGGCGGGGAGCGCCCCGGCCGGAACCACCGCCCGCAGCAGCAGGTCCTTCCCGCCCGGGACATCAGCGAGGGAAGCGTACCACGCGGAACCCGGCCCGGCCGGATCACGCCAGACGCCGGTACGGGCGTCCGCCGAACCGTCCCGGGTGACAATCCTGAGCTGCGTGCCGGGCTCCGGGGCCAGGGCGGCAAGACGGGCCGGGCGTAACGCTCTCACCAGCACCAGCATCCCGTCGCCCGTCCGCTGCACGGCGACCAGTCGCGGCGTTCCATGCAGGACCAGGATCCCGGAGCGGCCGGCGCCGGCAGACCCCGGCTGGAGGGCCGGATGTGCCCGGATCCAGCCGGCCATCTCTGCCGGGGTCAGCGCATCGTGGGAAAATCCCTCTGCCGAAGCAAGCCGGTGGTCCGCGGTCAGCGCCACGGCAGCATCGACCCGCATCCGTCGCAGGGTCGCCGGCGCGGGCAAAGCCCGGCCGGTGCCGCCGGGCGATAGTCCCCCGGCCCCGTGGGAAGCGGCGGCGAGCGCGACATCCAGCCGTCGCAGATCATCCAGGGATCGATGCAGAGCGGCTACGGACTGCCGCACGCGGGCACCGGCGTCGCGCGAATCCATGCGGGCGAACCGGCGCAGCACGACGAAGTGAACGAGCAGCGCCTGGGCCCCGATTGCGAGCAGGAACAGCGCACCCAGCACCAGGAAGATCTTGAGACGGAGCCCGCCCGGGGACCTTCTCATTGTTTCCCTCCAGTCCCCCGCAATCCCGCGAGCGGATCGTCCTCAGGCCCGGTTGTCCTCCGCTGCCGGGAGGGCCGGGTCCGCCGCCGTGTTCGAACGGACCCAGCGCGACCCGCCGTCCGGCAGGATCTCCTTTTTCCAGAACGGGGCCTCGTGCTTGAGCTGTTCCAGAATCTCGCGGCAGGCGGCAAAGGCTTCGCCGCGATGTCCCGACCGGGCGGCCACCAATACGATCGTCTCCCCCGGCCGGATCTCGCCGACCCGATGGACCACCAGTGCCTGCTGCACTCCGCGCCGGCGGCACGAGTCCAGCACGATTCGCCGCAGCTGGCGCTCGGTCATGCCCGGGTAGTGTTCCAGGTACATCCCCGAAACCGGGCCGCCGTCATTGAAATCCCGCATCGTGCCGACAAACACCGCGGTGGCTCCGGCGGAGGCGGCATTCCCGCCGCGAGGCGGTGCCAGTGCCGCCATGCTGGCCCAGGGGTCGAACGGGGTGTCGACGATCCGGACATCGACCGCCGGGGCATCCATCAAGGACCACCTCCCGTCACCGGCGGGAAGAATGCCACCTCGTCGCCATCCCCGACGGCATCGTCCAGCTCGGCGTAATCCAGATTGATCGAGACCAACAGACGCGACGGCGGCTCACGGCCACCGGTAGCCAGGTCCCATATGGTCCGGACGGTCGCGCCTCCGTCCGCTTCGACCTCGCGGTCGCTGGTGCCGACGGTTTCCCGCAGTGAAGCAAAGAATCGGACCGTTACCCGCATTGGTGTTACCCTTTCGCGACGCCTGCGCCGGGCCGGCCCGAACCTGCCATCCCACCCGGCACGGGTACTATTCTGGAATGGGCGCCGCAAAGGCGCAACAACAGATCCCGGGATCCGGAGCCTGCGAGCATGAACGATTTCTCCCACTTCGACGAACGGGGCGAGGCCCGCATGGTGGACGTCGGGGACAAGCGGATCACGGCCCGGCGCGCGGTCGCCGGTGGTTCCATCCGCATGCAGACCGCGACGCTGAAGGCGATACGCTCCGGCACGCACAGCAAGGGGGACGTGCTGGCGGTGGCGCGCCTTGCGGGCATCATGGCCGCCAAACGCACGGCGGACCTGATTCCACTGTGCCATACGCTGCCGCTGACCGCCGTCGAAGTCGAGTTCGAGACCCGGGACGAGCCGCCCGCCGTGGAGTGCACCGCGCGGGTCGAGACCCGCAACCGCACGGGCGTCGAGATGGAAGCGCTCACCGCGGTGAGCGTCGCCCTGCTTACGATCTACGACATGTGCAAGGGGGTCGACCGCGGCATGCAGATGGACGGGATTGCCCTGCTGGAAAAGAGTGGCGGGCGTTCGGGGCATTTCAGCAGACGCTGAATCATCCTTCTGTAATTGTGCGGCTTCCGGAGGTACCGACTCCGGCCATACCCGGAGCTGTCCAGCCGGGTGGAGACGACCGCGGACCTGGACCGCATCGGCGTCCACCTGGCCCCGGAGACCGTGACCGCGGTGGTATGCTTCGCGGTCGGCAGCCGGCGCGTGTACCACCGGGTGGGTCGCCGCGCCGCTACCGCCTGCTCCCGGCCCTGCCGCGCCTGTTCCCGGCCACGCTGGACCGACGCCTGGTGCGCCCGATGACCGGGTCCTGAACGCGCCCGGGCCCCGGCCCGGGTGCCAATGCTGCCTCCGGTTGCCGGACGCGCGGTGCGCCGGTAGATTCGGGGAGACGCTCGAAAGACGGAACCATCCCATGGATCACGAAAAGCGGCCGGACACACCGCCCGGCACGGCGCCCGGGAGGATCGGGGGGCGGTATTCCCGCTACCTGCTGGGCGTGCTGGTGCCGGTCTACGGGGACGAGTTCCCGGAGCGGCCGATCCTGCCCGTCCTGAACGGTGGCATCACGCCGGCCCGGCACCGGATCGACGACCGGGCGGGGCTTCTCTACGGCACCGCGCTCGCGGTCTTCCACCCCCTGTTCGAGCCGCTCCTCGGCCGGCTGGCGGGCGTCCGGAGCAGGTGCCAGGCGACCCCTGTCCGTCACGCCGGCAAGCCGCGCGACGAGGCGTGATCCCGCCGGATGGCGCGCCTGCCCCTGCCAGCCGAGCCCCGCCACGTCTGCCTGCTGCGGCTGTCGGCGATCGGGGACGTGACACACGTGCTGCCGATCGTGCACTCGCTGCGCCGCGGCTGGCCGGATACCCGGCTGACGTGGATCGTGGGCGCCACCGAGGCGAAGCTGGTCGGGGATCTGCCGGATGTCGAGTTCATCGAGTTCGACAAGTCGGGCGGCCTCGCCGCCTGGCGCGACCTTCGGCGGCGGGTCACCGGCCGCCGCTTCGACCTGCTGCTGCACATGCAGGTGGCGATGCGCGCCAACCTCGTCAGCACCGCGGTCCGCGCGGGAATCCGGCTCGGCTATGACCGCTCCCGCTCGCGCGACCTGCACGGGCTGTTCATCAACCACCGTATTCCGGAGCGCTCCGGTCAGCACGTGGTCGACTGCTTCTTCAGCTTCCTTGAAACCGCGGGGCTGAACGAGCGGATCGAAGACTGGTCGCTGCCCATCCCGGACGAGGCGCGGGAATTCGCCCGGGAGCAGCTGCCCGGCGACCGACGCACACTACTGATCAGCCCCTGCGCGAGCCATCCGCTACGCAACTGGCGTCCGGAGCATTACGCGGCGGTAGCCGACCACGCGGCGAGCGAACATGACTTCCGGATCGTGCTGGTCGGCGGTCCCAGCCGCCTGGAACGGGCGACCGGCGACGCCATCGCGGCGCGCATGCGAACGCCGCCGCTGGACCTGATCGGGCGCGACACGCTCAAGCGCCTGCTGGCTCTGCTGGAGCGCGCCGACGTTCTCCTGAGCCCGGACTCGGGCCCGGCCCACATGGCCACCTGCGTCGATACGCCGGTGCTGGGCCTGTACGCTGCCAGTAACGTTTGGCGCAGCGGTCCCTACCGGAGCCGTCGCTGGTGCATCGATCGTTACGACCAAGCCGCGCGGCGCTTCCTCGGACACCCGGCCGCCGAGCTGCCATGGGGAACCAAGATCGAGCGCCCGGGCGTGATGGACCTGATCTCCCCTGATGCCGTGATCGAGCGACTCGATGCGCTGGTTTGCGAGCGGCTGGAGGACGGTGCTCAGGCTTCGCCGTAGCCCGTGTAGGACTTCTCCTCCACCAGCTCCGACCCGACGCGCAGGTTCAGCTCGCGCTTGAGGCTCGCGCGCCGGTCGTTGCGCAGGTAGACGGAACGTGCGAGCTCAATGAACTCGCCGTCGAAGACCCCTTCCGACTCCTTGGCCCGGATCCGATCCTCGACCTCCCAGAGCTGCTCGTTGACGTCCCTGAGGGCTGTCCGCAGGTCCGAGACGTCCGGCGCGCTTTCAGCGGCGCGGCGCCAGGTCTCCTCGAGCAGCGCGAGCTCCCGGCGGATATTCGCCAGCTTGGCCGGATCGGCGATGCGCGCCGACTTGATCTCCAGGATGGTGATCTTGTCGATCAGCTCGCCCGCCGACACGGGCACCGTGATCACGGACATGCTCGTCTGGCCTCCCTCTTCCGGAACGCACCGAACCGCGGGCGCAGACGCTGCATCATAGCGTGCTGGCAGCCAGCACCGCGAACGCCAGCAGCGCCATGCTGCCGTGCAGGATCACGAACGCGGCAGGGTGCGGATCACGCCGCGCCCGCAGCAGCAGCAGCACCAGCCCGCCCAGCAGGGCCAGCCCGAGCAGCAGCACCGCCATGTTCAGCGACTTGCTCTCGGGTCCTTCCATGACGCGTCCCAGCAGGATCCCCGATGCGCACGCGGCCAGCATCCCGTGGCCCAACCCCGCCCAGGGCGATACCGCGCGCGTACGCAGTGCCCGGAACGCCATGCCGAGCCCGGCCAGGATCGCCAGGGCGAACAGCAGTACGGAAAGATCAACCATCGGTCATCCCCCGGGCGTCATGCCAGCAATACCGCCACGATGCCGGTAATGAACACGCCGTCGAATGTCCCCGCGCCGCCAATGGAGGCGAAGGGGGTGCCCAGACGCCGGATATCGGGCAAGTGCAGCAGGTCGGCGCCGATGAGCACGCCCAGCGTACCGCAGATGTAGGCCAGCGGCGCGCTGTCGTGGGGTTCCAGCACGACCGCCGTCAACGCCGCGGTGATCGGGGCCAGCAGGATCGGCATGCCGATGCCCAGGCGCGGGATCGGACGGCTCGCCGCATAGCACACTCCCGCGACGATGGCGATCGCCAGAACGACCAGCAACGGCGGCAGCGGGTGCCATGCCATCAGATAGAGGCTGAAGGCGACCGGGATCAGGCCCCCGCCGACGTTCAGCGTCACCAGCGTCCGACCCGGCCGGCTCGGAATCAGGCGGTCCAGCGGCGACCAGCCGCGCAGGTCCCAGCGCGGGTCGGCCGGCGGCACCGATGCCACCGAAAACAGCGGCAGGTTGATGCCGCTGCCGATCAGGGACAGCAACAGCAGCAGCATTGCCGACCCCATGGACAGCCCGAGCTTGTCGAACGCGATGCTGAGCAGCCCGACCTGGATAAAGGCGAACAGCAGCGCGAACAGGAAAACGGCGACCAGAATGCGCAGACCGAACACGGCGAATGCACCCTTGGGTTGGAGCGGCAGGTAGCGGCGGACAGCGGCCCGTTGTCACTCTATCCGATCGCGCGCCGCGCTCCCAGTTCCGGCGGGCGACGCCGCTTGCAGGCCTGCAGCCGGGTAACCGGCCACCCTTCAGCGCGGGAAGTGGCGCATCACCTCTGAGCGGGTTGGCAAGTGCGCGACAAACCGCGCCCTCTGACCTGCCAGCATCCCGGCTTCTCGCTGGGGCCGCTTGTCGGTTACGGCATGAGCTTCATCTGTGGTATTACTGCCGCGGCCCCGCAGCAGCCGTTGCCGGGCCAGGTGCGGGGGCGGGCCACGGCGTTCTACACTGGCGTATTGAACCTCATCGGCCCCGGCATGGGTCCAACCGGCGTGGGGTTGATCACCGACTACGCGTTCCGCGATCCTCAGGACCTGCGTTACTCGATGGCCATCGTCGGAGCCGTCGGGCTTGCCCTGGCGGCAACCGTGTTCCGCGCGGGCTTCGTTCCCTACCACCGGAGCCTGGATTACCTGCACGCCTGGGAGAGGGAAGGCGCCCATGACTGACAACCACGGCCGGCAGCATGCCCCTGCCTGAAGCTCTCGGCCTGTTCGCCCTGATCGGGACCGTCGCCGGTCTGCTGGCGGGGCTGTTCGGTATCGGCGGGGGCCTGGTGATCGTGCCGGTGCTGGCCTTCACCTTCCGCCGTCAGGGCGTCGACGAGAGCATCCTGATGCACTTGGCGCTCGGCACGTCCATGGCGAGCATCGTGGTCACCGCGGCTTCCTCCGTGCGTGCCCACCGCCATCACAGCGGGATCCTGTGGCACCGGGTGCTGCAGCTCGCTCCGGCCATCGTATCCGGCGCCGTGCTGGGAGCCGCGATCGCCAACGATCTTCCGGGACCTATGCTGGCGCGGTTTGTCGGCGTATTCGAGCTTGCCATCGCAGCCCAAATGTGGCTCGGCTCCGGCCGTCATCCGTCCTCACGCCGTCCCCTGCCACGGCTGCCCTTCATGCTCGGGGCGGGTGCCGGGATCGGCACGGTGTCCTCCCTCGCCGGTATTGGCGGTGGCGCCCTGACCGTGCCTTTCCTGACCTGGTTCGACGTACCCATGAATCGCGCCGCAGGTGTCGCGGCCGCGTGTGCCCTGCCGACGGCGCTGGCGGGCAGCATCAGCTACCTGGTCAACGGCTGGGGACATGCCGCCCTGCCACTCCACGCCGCCGGCTTCGTCTACTGGCCGGCGGTCGTCGGGATCGGCTGCACCACGGTGTTCATCGCGCCGCTCGGGGCACGCCTGGCGCAGCGCCTGCCGGAGAAGGTGATGAAGCGGCTGTTCGCGGTGCTGCTGCTGGCGATGGGCGTTCACCTGCTGCTGTAATCTCGCGCTCGGCGGCCGGGAGACCCGGCCCTCGCCGGGCTGGCAGCCCGGCTCTTCTGGCCGCGTGCCGTCCTGGAACCGACCGCCTTGACAAACACGGTTAGGTTGGCACGGACTACCGTGGAATAGTGACGCGGCAGTCACGGCGGCAGGACTTGCCGCGGATTCAGCCCGGGTGGCAACAAGAATGAACCAACAGCCGGCGCCGGCCGCGGCGCAGCCTCAGTCCATCGAAGCCCAGCAGCGCGCGCGGCTGCAGCGTTTTGCCATGGGTGTCGGATCGATGCTGGTCATGCTCGCCCTGGCCGCGATCGAGTCCGCCACGGGGATGCTGCCCGCCCCGCGCCTGGCGGTTGCGGCCCTGGCCCTCGCCGGGATCGAGCTGGTCTTCCTGGCGGTCTTTCTGAGCGGCCTGAACCTCAAGGCCCGTGATCCCGGGCTGACCATCGCCCAGATCTTCTGGGCGATGGTGCCGACGCTTTACCTCATGTACTACGCCGGCTCCGGCCGGGCCGCGTTCGTGATGATGGCCTCGGTCGCGTTCCTTTTCGGGATCTTTCGCCTGAGCCGTCGTCAGTTCGGCTACCTGACGGCCTGCTACCTGGCCGGCTACGGCCTGGTGATCTGGTTGGGCGCACGCTACGACCCGCATCTGGTCAACCTTCGCATTGATCTCATCCAGCTCTGTGCCGAGGCCGTGGTGCTGCTGCAGATCGGTCTTATCGGGGGCTACATATCCGGCCTGCGCAAGCGGCTCCGGCTGCGCAACGACGAGCTTCAGGGAGCGCTCGCAACCATCCGGGAGATGGCCACGCACGACGAGCTCACGGGGATCAGCAACCGCCGCCACCTGATGGAGATTCTGGAGCGGGAGATCCGCCGCGCCACGCGCCACGAAAAGCCGCTGTCGCTGGTGATGCTGGACCTCGATCATTTCAAGAGGATCAACGACTGTCACGGCCACAACACTGGCGACGAGGTGCTGCGACAGATCGCCAGCACGATCGAGGCGGCATGCCGCGACGTGGACCATTTCGGGCGTTACGGGGGCGAGGAATTCCTGCTGGTGCTGCCCGACACCACCCGCCGCGAGGCCGCGGTCATGGTCGAGCGCCTGCGCCGGAAGGTGGCCGACCTGTACATCGACGCGGCCCCGCGGCATCGCGTCACCGTCTCCGCCGGCATCAGCCAGCACCTTCCCGGCGAGGATCCCCGGGCCACGATCGGCCGCGCGGACGAGGCTCTCTACCAGGCCAAGGCGGCCGGGCGAAACCGCTACGCCACGGCGGCGCCCCCCGACGAGGGTGCCCGCGGCCCCGGCAGGGTCGACGACGATCCCTCGTCCGCCAATCGTTGACCCCTGCCAGCGCGGCCGTACCGGTACCAACCCGGGCACACGCCGGACTTCTCCGGGCAGCTCGTGCGCCCGGGCAACACCCGGTTTACTTGCGGTGCCTCCGGTACAGGCCCACCAGCTTGGCCCGGGCGATCACGTGACCACGCATCGCCCGAAGCAGCTCCTTCCGAGTCGGATGCCCAAGATCGCCCAGGCGGGTATCGAGGGCGAACAGCTCGAAGATGTAGTGATGCGTGCCGATCGGCGGGCAGGGACCGCCGTAGCCCGGGCGCCTCCAGCTGTTCAGGCCCTCGCGCATGGCGGAGGGAAGCCTGCCGCTGCTGCGGCCCCCGGGAAGGCCGCCGCTGCCCGGCGGGATGTCGTACGCCACCCAGTGGATCCAGGTGGTCTTCGGGTGCCTGGGATCAGGCGCGTCCGGGTCCTTGACGATCAGCGCGAGGCTGCGTGCCCCGGCGGGCACTCCGGACCAGCGCAGCGGGATCGATTCGCCCGGTCCGTCGCAAGTGTAGCGTACCGGGATGTGCTGGCCGTCGCCGAATGCCGGGGACGTGAGACGCAGCCGCTGGCCGTCAGGGGCCACCTTCCCGGCGGCAGCGGCTCCCGGCCCGACCAGGAGTACCACTGCGCACAACGCAGCGACCAGGGTCGAGGCCCGGCTCCGCCCGGGAATCGCATGCCCGTCACCCAGCATGTGCTCACCTCGCTCATGCGCTGCCGAGAAGTCGCCGCACTTGGCCGATCAGGCAGTCGACGTCGACGTTCCCTTGCGTGTCCACGGTAATGGTAGACGACCGCTCGGCGTCCGCCAGTGGTCGCCAGCCGGCGAGCTGTCGTTCCAGGACCGCGACGTCGGCCTCGGAAGGGTCCGCACCCTCCTGCGCGCGTCGACGCACGCGCTGGCGCAGTACCTCGGCACGGGCGCGGCACTCCAGCAGCAGGAAGGGAACGTCCAGCTCGTCCGCGAGGCCGCGCATTGCCTCCCGGCGCGAAGGTTCCAGGAAAGAGGCATCGACGAGCCCGATCATCCCGGCACCGGCGATGTCCGCGGCGATTTCCCTCAGCCTGGCATAGTTACGCCGGCCGGCCTCGGGCGTATAGATTCCGGCTCCGATCCCGGACGCGCTGCGCGCCTCCGGGGCCAGCCCGTACAGCCGCTTGCGCTCGACATCCGAACGAACGTGCACGGCCGGCAGCCGTGTCGCCAGCATCCCGGCAAGGCGCGACTTGCCCGAACCGGAAAGCCCGGTGGTGATCAGAATCGCGCCGCCGGCCTCCCGGGAGAGGCGGTCCGCCAGCGTCAGGTGCGTGTGCAGGTCCAGCCGGGTCGCTTCGGCTTCCGTCCGGTCCGCCGCGCGCTGCGTCAGGCGGATCGCCGCCACCTTGACCCGCACCATCGCCCGGTAAACAGCGTAGAAGCGCAGCAGCATGAGCCCGTCGTAATCGCCGGTGGCAGCGAGGTAGGCGTTGAGGAACCGGTACGCCAAGTCCTCGCGTTCGCGTGCCCGCAGGTCCATCCACAGGAATGCCACCTCGCTGATCACGTCGATCCAGCGCAGGGACTCACTGAACTCAATGCAGTCGAAGGGCAGAATCCGTCCGTTGACGCGAGCCAGGTTGCCCAGGTGCAGATCACCGTGGCACTCGCGCACGAAACCGTCCCGTTTGCGCAGCGCCAAGTGTGCCCGCAAGGCATCGAAGCGACTCGCGGTCCATTCCTCCACTTGTCGGAACATTCCGGCCTCCCGCGTCCCGAGCAGCGAGACGCCGACGGCCGCAAAATTGTCCCGCATCGGCGCGTACACCGCGTCGGGCTCTCCCCGGCAGGAATTCGGGGCGGCCGCGGGGAGCGAACCGTGAAACGCCGCCAGCACGCCGGCGATTTCATCCATGTCGGAGGGGCTTACCCGGCCCTGTTCCAGCTGGCGGTCCAGCCGGGCGTCGTCCGGGAACTGCCGCATCCTGACCGCGTACTCGAAGCCATCTTCCCCGGGCTCGCCCACCCGGGGCTGGCGCGGGCTGCCGCAAAGCGGGACAACGTCCAGGTAGATCGACGCCGCGAGGCGCCGGTTCAGGCGCAGTTCGTCCTCGCAGGCACGCCGCCGTCGGGCCGGCGTGCTGAAGTCCACGAAGCCCAGGTCGACCGGCTTCTTGACCTTGTAGGCGTAGTCCCCGGTAAGCACTACCCACGAGATATGCGTCTCGACCACGTGAATCCGGTCGACCGGGTGCGGGTAGGCCGCCGGGCAAAGCAGCCCGTCGATCGGCTGTGGATAGCCATGTTCTGTCACAGGCCCTCTCCGGTGCGGGACGGCGTGGGCGGCCGGTGACCGCCTCCGGCGTCAGTCTAGGGCGCTTACCGGGGGCGGTCGCAATGACCTGCATCAGCCGCCGCCGGGGATACCATGCCCGTGCGGCGTCAACGCCGTGAGCGGGACGGCAGCGTCCGGCCGCCGGCTTGCCGGAGCGGGCCGGGCGACGGGCCGGGGGAATCGCGATCACGCAGGCGACGAGCGGCAGCAGGAAGAACGTGGCGATGACGTCAGCCGGGAGGTTCTGGCCGCCGCCGGTCAGCGGAAGCCGGCCATCGCCCGGAAGAAGTACCAGGCGTTGACCAGGAAGTCGATGGCAAAACCGACGGCGATCCGGTCGACGACGAGGCCGCGGCGCATTATCCTGCCCGTGTCGGCTCCGAGGGCCTGCCGTTTCCCGTCGCCCCGGGCGCCAGCGGCGGCGGCATGCTCCGGTCCGCAGCATAGCCCGGCCGCTGCAGCGGAACGACATCCGAACGGACTCCCGCTCCACCGCCACGCCGGGCCCCCCGGCGGATATCGCCCGACCTGATCCAGATCAAGGCTCGCGGTGTCTCAAGCCTTATTCTTGTGTCATCCGCCGGGCACTGCGGGCCCGGCAGGCGGAAATAATCGAGGAGAAGCCATTGCCGGACGACACCCCCGTGGGGGCGATCATTCAGGGCATCCCGGAGCCGGCCAACCAGGCGACTCACGACCCTGTTCAGCGTCCCTTGCAGTCGCTGGTGGTCCTGGGGCTCAGCCATCGGACCGCTGACGTCGCGGTCCGCGGCCGGGTCGCCATCGCGCCGGACGACCGGGATGCCGCCCGGGCCCGTCTGCGGGGGCTGCCGGGCGTAACCGAGTGCATGCTGCTCAGCACCTGTAACCGCACCGAGGTGTACGCCGTCCTGTCCGAGCCCCGCGACGATGCGCTGCTCGGCGGGCTCGCCGACTGGTGCGGGGTGCCGCCCAGTGCCCTGCGTCCCTACCTCTACCGTTACCGGGGCGTGGACTGCGTCAAGCACCTGTTCCGGGTCGCCTCGGGGCTGGACTCGGCCGTGCTCGGCGAAGCCCAGATCCTGGGTCAGCTCAAGCGGGCATTCGCCGAGGCGCGCGCCGCAGGGCACGCGGGCCCGGTACTGTCGCGCCTGAACGACCA
Source organism: Gammaproteobacteria bacterium (assembly GCA_035638695.1). Taxonomy (GTDB): domain Bacteria; phylum Pseudomonadota; class Gammaproteobacteria; order UBA5335; family SLRW01; genus DASQZJ01. The sequence continues at coordinate 49,384 of DASQZM010000066.1, forward strand.
CGCGCGCGGCATCGCCAAGCAGGTGCGCACCCGTACCGGGATCGGGCGCTGCCCGGTCTCCCTCGCGGGCACCGCCACCGCGCAGATCCAGGCAATCGTGGGTACGCCGTCCGCGGCCAGCGCCCTGGTCATCGGCGCCGGGGAGAACGCTGAGCTCGTCGTGCGGCATCTGGTATCCCGCCGCATCGGACACCTGATCATCGCGAACCGGGGCCTCGCACGCGCCCGCCGCCTGGCCGGGCAGTTCGGCGCGGAGGCGATCGGCCTCGGTGATCTCTCCGACGATGCCCTGACGCGTGCCGATGTCGTCATCAGCACCACGGGGGCGCCCGGTGTCGTCGTTTCCGCGGACGTGGTTCGCGCGGCGCAGCGGCGCCGCGGCGGCCGGCCGCAGCTGCTGCTGGACCTGGCAGTCCCGGCCGACATCGATCCCGCGGCGGCCGGCATCCCGGGCGTCACGTTACTTTCCGCCGACGAGCTGGGCCGCTTGGCCCGGGCCAACATGAGCCAGCGCGAGACCGCGGCACGCCGCGCCGAGTCGATCACCGAGAACGGCGTGGAAGCCTACGCGACGTGGCTGCGGGACCGGTCGGTGGTTCCCGCCATCCGGGCCCTGCGCCACGATGCCGAGGCTCACCGCCAGGCCGCGCTGCGCCGCGCCCGTCGGCACCTCGCCGCCGGCAGGCCGGTCGACGAAGTGCTCGAATACCTGTCGCAGAACCTGGCCAACCGGATGCTGCACGCACCGATGCAGGCCCTGCACCGCTCGGCGGAACGCGACGAGCAGCGCGCGGCGATTGCCGCGGCGCGCGAGCTGTTCGGACTAAAGTAACTTATCCCAACAAGAACCCGACCCCGACCAGCACCGGGGTCGCCAGCGTGATCAGCACGTTCAGCCCCAGCAGCGGCGTCAGCGCCTCGAGGTCGTCCGCGTGCCGGTAGGCGCCCACCGCGACGGGGACCGCCAGGGCGGCCGTGATCAGCCCCAGCAAGGTCGGCGGCGGAAACTCGCCGGCCGCCACGGCGGCGACGATGGTCACATAGGTGGCGGCCAGCATGGCGGCGTACACCAGCGCGCTGCGTCGCCGACCGAGCACGATCGGCAGGTGCCTGCGCCCGACGCGCCGATCGGCCTCCAGGTCCGGAAACTGGTTCAGCAATAGCAGGTTGCTGACCAGGAAGAACGGCAGCAGCGAGGCGAGCACGGCGGTGCCCGAGTAATGTCCGGTCAGCGCCAGCGCGGTCCCCGTCACCATCAGCAGGCCGAATCCCAGGCCGGGCGCGACCAGACAGGCCAGCGGGAAGCGCACGATGTGGGTCGAGTAGGTCGCGACCACCAGCACGCCGAGAGCACCCAGCGGAACCAGTGCCAGTCCCAGCTGCAGCGTGAAGTAGAGACCGATGACCGTGGTCCCGACCAGCGCGAGCACGCCGCTCGCCAGGGTATAGGCCGCCAGGCGCGGGTTCCCGGGGAGGGTGCCGCTGCCGCCGCTGAACGGCGTGCGTCGGGTGATTCCATCGAGGCCGCTGCGGAAATCCTCGTACTCGTTGAGCATGTTGACGCTGACGTGCGCGAGCAGCGCCCCGGCAAGCACCAGCGCCAGCGCCAGGACGCTGCCCGCTCCGGGATCGGCGTACCGGGCCGCCGCCACGCCGAGGAACACGCATACCGGGGTGAGAAGCAGGAAGTTGGGACGCGCCGTCGCGCTCAGCTCGAGCGCGGCGGGATGGTGAACGTTTCCGGACGATTCCCCCGCCATCGTTTCTCCTTGTTCGAGCTCCGATTCCGGATCAGCCGCTGCGCTGCAGCGGTGTCGCTCCCCGCCGGTGCCATACGGCCAGCCCCCACAGCAGCAGCATACCGAAGGTCGCGGCCGCGCCGAGCATCGCGGGGGCCGGCACGCCCATATCGGAGCCGCCGGCGTGGATCACGGCGGGAGCCAGCAGCGCCCACCATTCCCAGGCCGCAACGCCCAGCGCCAGCGTGGCCGAAGCCGCGGTGATGCGGGTGTTCAGTCGCAGCGTCCGGTCGCGGTCGTGCCGCGCCCACTCGTAGGCCCGGAGCATGAGCAGACCCTCGATCGTGTCCATCAGGGTCATGCCCGCGGCGAACAGGCCCGGTAACGCCAGCACCTCCCATAGCGACAGGGTCGTGGCCTGCACCGCCGCGATGGAGATCACCAGCAGTGCGATCTCGCTGGCGGTATCGAACCCGAGTCCGAACAGCAAGCCGACGCCATAGATCTGCCAGGGCCGCCAGGACGGCTGCCACTTCAGGCGCACTCCGCCCGGCAGGCGTCGGCCGGCGGCCCGGCCGCGGCGCAGCAGCACCAGGCTGCTCACGCCGATCAGGGTCAGCAAAGCGGCGGAGAGCGTGGCGCCCAGCGGGGCGCCCCAGTGCTCCAGCGACGGCAGGGAGCCACGGAAGTGGCTGGCCGCGCCGGCGACGATCAGCGTGACCACGATCACCACGGTCGAGTGGCCCAGGGAGAAGAGCGGGCCGGTCCAGACGGCGCTCCGGCGCTGCTGGCGCAGCTGCCGCGTGGCATTGTCGATGGCGGCGATGTGGTCCACGTCGAAGGCGTGGCGCACCCCCAGGAGCCAGGCAGTCAGGGCAAACCCGACGAACACGCCGTCCAGGTGCCACAGGGTGACTCCGGCAACCATGGCGGCAAGGTTGAGTGCCGCAACCAGCACCAGCGGCGGTGCAGCGCGCCCGCTCCTCGCGGGATACGGCTCCACGCTGAGGTTCATCGTTTCAGACCACCTTGACCCTGACCAGCTCCTGTCCGTCGGGGTCGGTGACGTGCACCGCGCACGCGATGCAGGGGTCGAAGCTGTGAATGGTGCGCAGGATCTCGAGCGGCTGCTTCGGGTCGTAAAGACCCTGTCCCTTGAGTGACGCCTCGTAGGGTCCCTCCCTGCCCGCGGCGTCCCGTGGCCCCGCGTTCCAGGTGCTCGGCACGACGGCCTGATAGTTCGCGATCTTGCCGTTCTCGATCACCAGCCAGTGCGCGAGGCAGCCCCTGGGCGCCTCGGTGTAGCCCACTCCCCGGGCACGATGAGGCCAGGTGGACGGATCCCACAGATCGGCGTTGAAGGTACGCACGTCCCCGGCCTTGATATTGGCCATGAGGTTGTCGTACCAAGTGGACATGCTGTCGGCGATGATTTTGCTCTCGAGCGTGCGGGCCGCGGTCCGGCCGAGCGTAGAGAACATGGCCTCCAGCGGCACGTCGAGCTGCTTGAGGGCCATCCCCGCCAACTCACGCGTCTGCTTGTGACCGGTAGCGTACAGCATCAGCACCCGCGCGAGCGGACCGACCTCCATGGGATGGCCGCGCCAGCGCGGGGATTTCAGCCAGGAATAGCTCGCCTGGGTATCCAGGTGCTCGTAGGGCGGCCTGGGGCCCGTGTAGTCCAGGCGCGTCTGTCCCTTGTAGGGGTGCAGGCCGGTGTTCTTGCCTACCGTGTAGTCGTACCAGGAGTGCGCGACGAACTCCCGGACCTGGCCGTCGGCCTCGAGGTCGATCTCCTCGATCTTGCCGAGGTCGCGATTCAGGATCGCGCCCCGCGGGATGAGCAGGCTCGACAGGTCCTCCGTCCCCTTCTCCGGGAACTCACCGTAGGTGAGGAAGTTGCCCACGCCCTCGCCGTGCCCCGGCTTGAGCCAGTCCTTGTAGAACGAGGCGATGGCCAGGGTGTCCGGCAGGTAGACCTGATCGACGAACTGTTGCATCTCCGCGATCACCTGCTTGACCAGCTGCAACCCCTCATCGTTGACCGCGGTGGCCCCGGTACCGGGCCCGGAGTGCACGCTGATCGCCGCCGGGCTACCGCCGACGACGAAGTTCGGATGGGGATTCTTCCCCCCGAAAATCGCGTGCAGCTTGGCCACCTCGCGCTGCCACTGCAGGGCATCGAGGTAGTGCGCCACGGCCATCAGGTTCGCTTCCGGCGGCAGCTTGTAGGCCGGATGGCCCCAGTAGCCGTTGGCGAAGATGCCGAGCTGTCCCGACTCGACCAGCCCCTTGACCTTCGTCTGGACATCGGCGAAGTAGCCGGGCGACGAGCGCGAGTAGCTCGACAGCGACTGCGCCAGCTCGGAGGTCTTCTTCGGGTCCGCCTTCAGCGCCGAGACCACGTCCACCCAGTCCAGCGCGTGGAGGTGGTAGAAGTGCATCACGTGATCGTGCACGAACTGCGCGCCGATCATGAGGTTGCGGATGAGCTGCGCGTTGGGCGGGATGGGATAGTTCAGCGCGGCCTCCACGGCCCGGATCGAGGCGATCCCGTGCACCAGGGTGCACACGCCGCAGATGCGCTGCGCGAAGGCCCAGGCATCCCGCGGATCCCGGCCCTGCAGAATGATCTCGACCCCGCGCACCATGGTGCCCGAGCTCGAGGCCTGGTGGATCACACCATCCTGCATTTCGGCCTCGATCCGCAGATGGCCCTCGATGCGGGTGATGGGATCGACGACGACGGTTTGCGTGCTCATGCCCTCGCCTCCCCGGTCTCTTCAAGATGCTGCGCCACCAGCTCCAGCAGGCTGTGCGGCGACTTGTCCCAGTTGAAGTGCGCGCGGGCGTCGTCGAACGTGTAGCGGCAGCCCGCGCAGGTGGTCATGAGCTGATCCGCCCCGGTATCGTCGATCTCGCGCAGCTTCGCCTCCATCGCGCGGTAGCGGAGCTTGTTCGCGCCCTCCAGGAACATCACGCCGCCCCCGCCGCCACAGCAGAAGGTGAACCCGCGGTTGTCCTCCAGCTCGCGCAGCTCGACTTCCATGGCCTCGAGCAGCTCCCGCGGCGCGTCCATGACGCCGCCCTTGCGCCCGATCTCGCAGGGATCGTGGAACGTCACGCTCGCCTCGCCGCCGCCCTTGCGCAGGCGCAGACGGCCCGCGTGCAGCTGTTCCGCCAGGTATTCGCTGATGTCCATTGCCCGGAACGGCAGCTCCTCGCCCAGCAGCTCGGCCCCCTGCCAGCGCAATGCGCCGTAACCGTGGCCGCACTCCGGGATGATCACCGTGCCGGCGCCGCAGGCACCGGCTTCATCGACCAGGCGCTTGATCACGTCCCGCTCCCACTTGCGGCTGCCCGCCAGGTACGGATAGTTCTCCGCCAGCAGCGCCGCGCTGCGGAGGGTCCAGGACACCCCGAGATGCTCCAACACACGCGCCAGGGCCACCACCTGGCCGGGATAGTTCTCGATGTCGATACCGGAGACGCACAGCATGACGTCGGCCCGGTCGCGGTCCATCGGGATCGCGATGCCGTGCTTTTCGCCGATCGCGCGGAGCTGATCGACCCAGGAGGTTTCGGTCGGGTACGGCGAGCCGGTCTCGCGCTGGCTCTTCGCGCGCCGGTAGAGCTCGGCGGGCGCCAGGCCGGCCTCGAACATGCCCTCCCGTGCCTCCTCGATCAGGCTCGCGACATCGATGCCCATGGGACACATCAGGCTGCAGCGTCCGCAGAGGTTGCAGCTGTCATAGACCAGGTGCTGCCACTCCTCCAGCTCTTCCGCGGTCACCTTGTGCTTGAGCCCGAACCAGCGGAAGAAGGGCGCGAACGGCCCCGACTCGCGCTTGTAGGCCTGCTTGAACGGCTCGGCCTTCCACACCGGGGTGTAGCGCGGATCCTCGGTGGCGATGTAGAAGTGGCAGGCGTCGGCGCACATCCCGCAATGGATGCAGGACTCCAGGCGCAGGGCGGCCAGCGCGCCGAACTCCCGGCCGAAGCTGCGCATCGCGTCCCGGACGCTGTCCGGGCCCGCGTGCGGTCCCGGCGCCGGCCCCCGCGTGGCGGTGATGTCGGTCGTGCTCATGAGGCACCTCCCTTGCGGGCCAGCGTGTAGCCGTTGATCACCCGCGACGGGAATATGTAGAAGGCGTGCATCAGCTTGCCGAACGGGAACCAGATCAGCAGCGCGTCGACGCTGAGGATGTGCCAGGCGAGCAGCTGCGAGTAGGGGCCGCCCAGGTGGGCCGTGGCCATCAGGCCCGTGACCACGGTCGCGGTCACCAGCAGCCAGCTGAAGTAGTCGTCGAAGTTCGACAGCATCCGCAATACGGGTTTGGAGATGCGCCGTACCAGGACCCCGAGCAGTAGCGCCAGCGTCAGCACCGCGATGATGTTGATCAGGCTGCTGGGAAGCGCCGGCCAGCCGACGCCGATGATTCCCTTAAAGAACGTGATATGCGGCGCGAACAGCAGGATCACGATGAACAGGCCCAGGTGATAGGCGTAGCCCAGGGCCTCACCGTAGCCGGTCCGGCGTATGAACACCTTGTGCGGCCAGGACCGGGTGCCCGCGACCAGCGCTCCCTCGATCAGCGCGCGCAACCTTCCGTGACGGGCGGGAGAACGGCTGCGACGGTGGCGCAGCAGGAAAATCGCCAGCAGGCGCCAGAGCACCCCGAAGCAGAATACCGCGATGGCGATCTGCAGCATCGGCCCTCGCGCGAAACTCAGCAGTGGATCCATGATTCAGTCCTCCTCTCCCCCCGATTCCCCTTCCGCGTGTCTGCGTCTGCCCCGGGCCCAGGCGGCCGCACCGGCGCCGACCAGCGCGCCCACGCCGGCGGCGGGGGCCGCGATGGCGGCCACTTCCTTCGGCCGCATCTGGCCGGCGCGCCCCCACTTCCCGGTGGCCAGTGGCGAGTAGAAGCTGCCGCCGTCCCAGAAGCCGGGTTCGGCGCACCCCAGGCAGGGATGCCCGGACTCGATCGGGAAGCTGGTGCCCTCGTTCCACTTCATCGTGGCGCAGGCGTTGGAGGTGACCGGCCCCTTGCAGCCCAGCTCCCACAGGCACCAGCCATTGCGCGCGCCCTCGTCGTCGAAACTCTTGGCGAACTGCCCCTTGTCGTAGAAGGGACGCCGGTAGCAGCGGTCGTGAATGCTGTTGCCGTAGAACGCCAGCGGCCGGCCGTGGCCATCCAGGTCCGGCAGCCTTCCTTGGGTGTAGTAGTGGATCAGGGTCCCGGTAATCACCGCCGGGATCGGCGGACAGCCGGAGACGTTCACCACCGGCTTGTCCCTGACCAGGTGCGAAACCGGGACCGCGCCCGTGGGATTCGGGGCCGCGAGCGGCAGCCCGCCGAATGCCGCGCAGGTGCCCACGGCGACCACGGCGGCGGCACCCTTGGACGCCTCCGCCAGTATCTGCTCCGCGCTTCGCCCCGCGGCCGTGTGATAGACCCCGCCGTCGCCCAGGGGCACCGCACCGTCGACGATCAGCAGGTACTTGCCCCGGTTCTTCCGCATCGCCTCGTCCTTGGCCTTCTCCGCCGCCTCCCCGGCCGCCGCCATCAAGGTGTCGTCATAGTCCAGGGAGATGACATTGAAGATCAGCGTCTCCAGCGTCGGCGAGAAGGAGCGGGTGAGCGACTCCAGGCAGCCCGTGCATTCCTGGAACGAGAGGTAGATGACCGACGGGCGCTTCATCGAAGCGAGCTGTTTCGCCATCGCCCGACCCATGAGCGGCGGCATCGCCAGCATGGAAGCCGTCGCGGCGCAGAACTTGAGAAAGCTTCGCCGGCTGATGCCCTGCGCCTCGAGCACCTCGCCAACGGTTTGGGTTTCTTCCCGGTCAGTCATTTGCCTGTCCTCCTCGCTCTTCCCGTCCCGCGGCGTCCTGCGCGAGGCGCCGGTGCAGCCCGTCGATACCCCGGCGGATGTCGGCCGGATCGGTAATCAGGATCGCGGGAACCGTCGTGATCTCGATGAACGACGCGATGATCTTGTCGTCCGGATCCCGGTGCTCCACCCACCACACTCCATGCACGCCCGTCTCGCGCACGCGGGAGCGGCCGCCGCCAGTGAACACGGCATCCAGCTCGCCCTCGCCGAGCGCGGCGCTCAGCTCGTCCAGCTCAGCCGGAGCCATGGGCAGGCTGCGAAGGTCGATCGCGCCCTCCTCGCCGGCGTCGAGCAGCCGCTCCAGCATGGCGAGGACCTCGTGCAGAATCGCCACGGTGCCACCGCCCAGCCCCCCTTCGGGGCCCTCCACCTCGACCCGCACACCGATATCGGACAGCTTCATCGCGACCACTCCCCGAGCAGCTCCAGTACCGCCTCGGCGGCACGCGGGATGGCAACCTGCACGGAGGGCTCGGGCCGCTCGGCCCAGTCCAGGCGTTCCGGCTGGATCGCGACGAATGCCCGCCGCCGTGGCAGTCGTCCCGCCAGCCGCGCCATATCCATGAGCTCGGCCAGGCTGACCTCGTGGACACTCACGCCGCCGGGCCGGGCCACGAAGCGATCCATCTCCGCGTCCTGCATCACGCGCACCGTGCCGGGCGGCGCATCCAGCCTGGCGGCGTCGAGCACGATCCAGGCGTCGGCGTCTTCCAGCAGCGGCAGCAGGGTGAAGCTGAGCGTGCCCCCGTCGACCAGGTCGGCATCGGCGGGGAGCCGGGGATCGCGGGAGAGGGATTCCAGTATGTGCAGCCCTGCACCGTCGTCGCCGAGCAGCAGGTTGCCGATGCCGAGCACCAGCGTACGGCCCTGCTGCGCCGGCATGGGTCTGTCGGCCGCACATCCGCCGGCGGCGGGAGCATCGGTCCGCAGCGCACGGTGGCTCATACCACATCTCCCTTGCCGACGGATCCCGCCCGAAGTCCGCGCGGCTTTGTGGCGGGAATCCCTCTCCCGCATCGCCGGGCCGGGTGCCCCGGCCCATTCGCCCAGTTAATCAGCGTCCCGCGGACATGCGCTTGACCCAGGTCAACCCTGGAACGGGTCCAGGGCCGCTACAGTGAGCTCATGCCGACAGGGAGCCGGGAATGCACGAGATGGCCATCTGCCAGGCGCTGATCGACCAGCTGGAGGCGCTGGCCGCCAGCCACGGCGCGACGCGCGTGACGCGCGTGCTGCTGCGCATCGGTCCGCTCTCCGGGGTGGAGCCGGCGCTGCTGGACAGCGCCTTCGGCCTGGCCCGTGCGGGCACGGTCGCGGAGCAGGCGAGCCTGCGGATCGAGCAGCTACCCGTGCGGGTGAGCTGCCGCTGCTGCGGCCGCACCTCCGAGGCGGCGGCCAACCGGCTGCTCTGCGGCCACTGCGGCGATTACCGCACGCGCCTGGTCAGCGGCGACGAGCTGCAGCTGGCCCGCGCCGAGCTCGAGATCCCCGACGCGGCACAGGCCGCCGGGTAAGGAGATTTCCATGTGTGATACCTGCGGCTGCAACATCACGCCCGGCAACGAGGCACTGGCGCACCGGCACCACCACGGCCACGAGCACACCGCGGTCGATGCGCTCTCGAACCTGCTCGACGCCAACGACCACCAGGCGGCGCACAACCGCGAACACTTCCGCAGGCACGGGGTGCTGGCGGTGAACCTGATGTCGTCGCCGGGAGCCGGCAAGACCGCGCTGCTCGAAGCGACCATCGACGCGCTGGGCGGGCAGCACCGGATCGGCGTCATCGAGGGCGACCTGGAAACCGAAAACGACGCCGCCCGGATCCGCGCGCGCGGCGTGCCCGCGGTGCAGATCAGCACCGGCACGGCCTGCCATCTCGACGCCCACATGGTCCACCAGGCCGTGCACGCGCTCGACCTGGATGCGCTCGACGTCGTCTTCATCGAGAACGTCGGCAACCTGGTCTGCCCGGCGAGCTTCGACCTGGGGCAGCACCGCAACGTCACCCTGCTTTCCGTGACCGAGGGGGCCGACAAGCCGGCCAAGTACCCGGTGATGTTCCGCGCCTCCGACCTGGTCCTGCTGACCAAGTGCGACCTGCTGGAAGTGCTCGACGATTTCGATCCCGCTGCGGCGCTGGCTGCGCTGCGCGCCCTGGCCAGCGAGGCCCCGCTGCTGCACACCGCCGCCCGCCGCGCCCCGGCGCTGGCCGGCTGGCTGGACTGGCTGCGCGCTGAGCTCGCCGGGCTGCGCGCGGACGCGCCGGCGCCGCAACGGGCCGTGGCGGAATAGGAGACCAAGCCATGTGCCTCGCGGTTCCGGTCGAGGTGGTCGAGCTGCTGGACGACGAGCAGGCGCTCATCGACGTGGGCGGCGTGCGCAACCGCGTATCGCTCGCGCTGGTGGACGACGTCGCGGTGGGGGACTACGTCATCGTGCACACCGGCTTCGCCATCGCCCGGCTGGACGTGGACGAGGCCGAGCGCACGCTGGCCTTGTTCGAGGAGATCGCGCAAACACTGGGGGAGGCACCGGGTGCGCTATATCCGGGAATTCCGGGACGGTAGGGCCGGCGCCGCGCTGGCACGCGCCATCGCGACCGAGGTGCGCCCGGACCGGGACTACTACCTGATGGAGTTCTGCGGCGGGCACACCCACGCCATCTTCCGCTACGGCGTACAGGACCTGCTGCCGGGCAATGTGCACCTGGTCCACGGCCCGGGCTGCCCGGTGTGCGTGCTGGCGGTGCCCCGCCTGGACATGGCGATCCGCCTGGCCCGGCGGCCGGGCGTGATCCTGGCCAGCTACGGCGACATGCTGCGCGTGCCCGGCTCGCGCAGGCAGAGCCTGCTGCGGGCGCGGGCCGAGGGCTGCGAGGTCGCGATGCTCTACTCGGCCACCGAGGCGCTCGAGATCGCCCGCCGCAACCCGGACCGCGAAGTGGTGTTCTTCGCCATCGGCTTCGAGACCACCACGCCGGCCACCGCCGTCGCGATCCGCCAGGCGAGGCAGGAGGGGCTGGCCAACTTCAGCGTGCTGTGCAACCACGTCCTGACGCCGTCGGCGATCCAGAGCATCCTGGACTCGCCGGAGGTGCGCAGCCTGGGGACCGTGCGCGTGGACGGCTTCATCGGCCCGTCGCACGTCAGCACCATCATCGGCAGCCGGCCCTACGAGTTCTTCGCCGAGGAATACCAGAAGCCGGTGGTGATCTCGGGCTTCGAGCCGCTGGACGTGCTGGCCTCGATCCGGATGCTGATCCGCCAGCTCAACGCGCGCCGCGCCGAGGTCGAGAACGAGTTCACCCGCGGCGTCAGCCGCGAGGGCAACCGCCGCGCCCGGGGCCTGGTGGCCGAGCTGTTCGAGCTGCGGCCCGAGTTCGAGTGGCGCGGCCTGGGCCGCGTACCCTACAGCGGGCTGCGCATCAAGCGCGCCTGGCGGGAGTTCGACGCGGAGCGCCGCTTCCAGCTCGTCGAGGAGCCGGCGCCGGAGAACAAGGCCTGCCAGTGTCCGGCGATCATCCGCGGCGTGAAGAAGCCCACCGACTGCCCGATCTTCGCCACCGTGTGCACTCCGCGCAACCCGATCGGCGCCTGCATGGTCTCGTCCGAGGGTGCCTGCGCCGCGTACTACAAGTACCGCCACCGGCGCGTGGCCGAGCCTGCCTGAGCCACCATGCGCATCCTGCTGCTCACGCACAGCTTCAACAGTCTCACCCAGCGCCTGCACGTCGAGCTGCGCGAGCGCGGTCACCAGGTCTCGGTGGAATATGACATCAACGACCAGGTCACCGTCGAGGCGGTCGACCTGTTCCGGCCGGACCTGGTGGTGGCGCCGTTCCTCAAGCGCGCCATCCCGGAGTCCGTCTGGCGGCGCCAGGTATGCCTGATCGTGCACCCGGGGATTCCCGGGGACCGGGGGCCCTCGGCCCTGGACCGGGCGATCCTGGAGGATCGCCCGCGCTGGGGCGTGACCGTGCTGCAGGCCGAGGCCGGGATGGACGCCGGACCGGTGTGGGCCTGGCGCGGGTTCCCCATGCGCGCCGCCCGCAAGAGCAGCCTGTATCGCTTCGAGGTCACCGAGGCGGCTGCCGGGGCCGTGCTGGAAGCGATCGAGCGCTTCCGGACGGGGGCGGAACCGACGTATCCCGATCGCCTGGCGGGCGTGACTCCGGGCCGCTGGCACGATCCCGTGCGCCAGGCCGAGCGGCGCATCGACTGGGAGCACGACGACACCGCCACGGTGGTCCGCCGGATCAACGCCGGCGACGGGGCGCCGGGGGTGGCGGACGAGATCCTGGGCCAGCCCTGTCGTCTCTTCGATGCGCACACGGCGCCCGGCATGCGGGGTCGCCCGGGCGGGATCGTCGGCCGGGCACACGGTGCCGTGTGCCGCGCAACCCGCGACGGCGCCGTCTGGATCGGCCACCTGCGCGCCACGGACGGATCGGGCCCGGCCTTCAAGCTGCCCGCGGCGCGGGTGCTCGGCCGGCGGCTGCGCGGCGTGCCCGCGGTGACCGGCGCGCCCGCAATGGCGGTGGACCCGGTCCGCTACGAGGAACACGGTCCGGTCGGCCTCCTGCATTTCGATTTCTACAACGGGGCCATGGGGACCGCGCACTGCCGCCGGCTGCTGGCCGCCTGGCGCGCTGCCTGCCGGCGGCCGACCCGGGTCATCGTGCTGGCCGGGGGCACCGACTTCTGGTGCAACGGGCTGCACCTGAACCTGATCGAGGCGGCCGAGAGCCCGGCCGACGAATCCTGGCGCAACATCAACTCGATGGACGACCTGGCCGAGGCCGTGATCACCACGCGCAGCCACCTGACCGTCGCCGCCGTGGGCGGCAATGCCGGCGCCGGCGGCGCCTATCTCGCGCTGGCCGCCGACCACGTGGCGCTGCGGGAGGGCGTGACCCTCAACCCGCACTACCGCAACATGGGCAACCTCTACGGATCGGAGTATTGGACCTACCTGCTGCCGCGCCGGGTCGGGCAGGACGCGGCGGCGGGCATCATGCGCGGGCGGCTGCCGATGGGCGCCGCCCAGGCGCTGCGCCTGGGTCTCGCGGACAGCCGCGGAGCGGCGGACCCGGCCCGGTTTCGCGAACAGATGCTCGAGCATGCCCTGGCCCTGGCCGGCGCCGACGACTATGCCGCCCGGTTGGAGGACAAGGACCGCCGGCTGGCGCGTGACACCGCCGCCCGGCCCCTGCAGTCCTGGCGCGACGACGAGCTGGCCCACATGCGCCTGAACTTCTACGGCTTCGATCCCAGCTACCACGTCGCGCGTCACCGCTTCGTCCACCAGGCTCCGCGGGCCTGGACACCCCGGCACCTGGCCCTGCACCGGCGCCTCGGCTGGACCGTGCCCGATGAGCCGGGCTCCCGCACCCTCGTCAGCGGCTGATCCGGTGGCCCACGCCGGGTCCCGGACGGCGCTGCGCCTGACCCTCACCGGACGGGTCCAGGGCGTCGGCTTCCGCCCCTTTGTCTATCGCCAGGCACAGGCCCGCGGCTTGGCCGGCTGGGTGTGCAACCGGGGCGGGACCGTGCTGGTGCACGCCGAGGGTCCGCCGGAGGCGCTCGAATCCTTTGCCGCGGCGCTGGTGACCGAAGCGCCGCCGCTGGCGCGCCCGGTCGCGGGCCCGAAGGAGCCGGTCCCCGCGCAGTGCCTGGACGGGTTCCGCGTGCTCGCCAGCGATCCGGGAGACACGGCGGCGATCCATCTGCCGCCGGACCAGTTCGCCTGCGGCGACTGCCTGGCCGAGCTGAGCGACCCCGGCGACCGGCGCTACCGCTATCCCTTCATCAACTGCACCCAGTGCGGTCCGCGCTACACCATCATCCGTGGCCTGCCCTACGACCGGCCGCGCACCAGCATGGCGGAGTTTCCGCTCTGCCCGGCCTGCCGCGCCGAGTACGCCAATCCCCTGGACCGCCGTTTCCACGCCGAACCGCTGGCCTGCCCCGAGTGCGGCCCACGCCTTCGCTGGCACGCCCGCGACCTGCGCCTGGACGGCAACGAGCCGTCCCTGGCGGCCTGCCTCGACGCGCTCCGGCAGGGGCGGATCGTCGCCGTGCGCGGGATCGGGGGCTATCACCTGGTCTGCGACGCGGCGGACGAAGCGGCCGTGCGCCGCCTGCGCGGGCGCAAGCACCGTCCGCACAAACCGCTCGCGGTGATGGTGCCGATGACCGGACCGGACGGGCTGGAGACGGCGCGCTCCCTGGCGGAGCTGGATGACCTGCAGGCCGGCCTGCTGCGCGACCCGCTGCGGCCGATCGTGCTCGCGCCCCGGCGCGAGGGCGCGCCGCTGGCGCCATCGATCGCTCCGGGCCTCGCCGACATCGGGCTGATGCTGCCCTACAGCCCGCTGCACCAGCTGCTGCTGGACGGCTTCGGCGCCGCCCTGGTGATGACCTCCGGCAACCTCAGCGGCGAGCCGGTACTGACCGATCCGGAGCCGGCCGAGACCCGCCTGGCGTCCGTGGCCGACGCCTTCCTGCACCACAACCGCCCCATCGTGCGGCCGGCCGACGACCCGGTCTACGTCCGCAACGACGGGCGCATGCGGCCGCTGCGCCTGGGCCGGGGCAACGCCCCGGGCGAGCTCGAGCTGCCGCGCGCGGCGGAGCGTCCGCTGCTCGCCTGGGGCGCCTACCTGAAGAATACGGTGGCGCTGGCCTGGGACCGCCGTGTCGTGGTCTCGCCGCACCTGGGCGACCTCGGCACGGCCCGCGGCCGTGAGCTTGTCGCGCGCGTGGCGCGGGACCTGCAGGCGCTCTACGGCGTCGCGGCGGAGCAACTGGCCTGCGACGCCCATCCCGGCTTCCCGACCCACCGGCAGGCACGCGACTCCGGCCTGCCCGTGCACGCGGTATTGCATCATCATGCCCACGCGTCCGCGCTCGCCGGCGAGCTCGGCCTGCCCGGGCCGATGCTGGTGTTCGCCTGGGACGGTGTGGGCTACGGCGAGGACGGCACCCTGTGGGGCGGCGAGGCGCTGGTGGGCGAGCCCGGCCGCTGGCGCCGCGCCGGCAGCCTGCGGCCCTTCCGCCTGCCCGGCGGCGACCGGGTCGTGGCCGAGCCCTGGCGCACCGCCGCCGCACTGGCCTGGGAGACCGGCCGCGACTGGCAGCCCCCGGAGCACGCGGCGCCCGGAATGCTGTTCGAGGCCTGGCAGCGGGGCCTGAACAGTCCCCTGACCAGCGCGGCCGGGCGCCTGTTCGATGGCGCGGCGGCGCTCGCCGGCGTTACGCTCGAGGCGAGCTTCGAGGGCCAGGGTCCGATGGCGCTGGAGGCGATCGCGGTCGATGCCCCGGCCGTGCCGCTGCCACTCGGGCGCGACCCCGCGGGCGTCTGGCGGCTCGACTGGGAGCCGCTGGTGGCGCTCATGTGCGACGAAAGCCTGTCGCGGGCGGCACGAGCCGGGCGGTTCCACGCCTCGCTCGCCGCAGCTCTGGCGGAACAAGCGGCGCGGATCGCGGGTGAGCACGGCCTGCACCGGGTCGGCCTGACCGGTGGTGTGTTCCAGAATCGCCGACTGACGACCCTGGCGCGGCATGCGCTCGAGGCGCGTGGCTTCGAGGTCCTGCTCCCGGCGGCGCTGCCGGTCAATGACGCCGGCATCAGCTACGGCCAGGTCATCGAGGCGCTCGCCCGCCAACCGAACCGAAGCGGAGGACCACCGTGCCAATGAAGGACTCACGCATCGCTCTCGCCCACGGCAACGGCGGACGCTACATGCGCGAGCTGATCCGCGACCTGTTCGCCGCGCGCCTGGCGAACCCGGCGCTCGACGTCGACCTGGACGCCGTGGCGGTCCCGCTCGAGGGCGGCGAGATCATGCTCACCACCGACGGCTTCACGGTGCAGCCGCTGGAGTTCCCCGGCGGCAACATCGGCTCGCTGGCGATCCACGGCACGGTGAACGACCTCGCGGTGTCCGGCGCCGTGCCCCGCTATCTCACGCTGAACGCGATCATCGAGGAGGGCACGGAAATAGCCCTGCTGGAACGCGTGGTCGACGCGATGGCGGCGGCCGCCAGGGAGTGCGGCGTTGCGGTGGTGGCGGGCGACACCAAGGTGGTCGGCCGCGGCGAGTGCGGCGGCATCTACCTGGCCACGACCGGCCTCGGACTGCGCCGGGGCGGTCCGCGGCTCGGCCCCGGGCGGATCCGGCCCGGCGACCGGGTGCTGGTCAGCGGCCCGGTGGGCGATCACGGCGCCGCCGTGCTGCTGGCGCGCGAACAGTTCGGCATGCACGGCGAGCTGCGTTCCGATGCGGCCAGCGTGCTGCCGGCGGCCCGGGCGCTGCTGCGCTGCCCGGGCCTGCGCTTCATGCGCGATCCCACGCGCGGGGGGTTCGCGACCGTGGCCAACGAGATCACCCGCATGACCGGCCTCGGCCTGCGCCTCGACGAGGGGGCGATCCCGGTCAGCGACCCGGTCGCGGGCGTGTGCGAGCTGCTGGGCTACGACCCGCTGTACCTCGCCTGCGAGGGTCGCATCGTGGCGATCGTGGCCGAAGACGAGGCCGGGCGCGCCCGGGACCTGCTCGAGAGCTCGGGCGCGGCCCCCGCTCCGACCATCGTCGGCACGGTCGAGGACGCCCCGGCCGGAGTGATCCTGCAGACCACCCTCGGCGGCGAGCGCATGCTGGACGAGCTGGAGGACGATCCGCTGCCGAGGATCTGTTGAGTCCGGCGGAACGTCGTGAACGGGGCCGGGACAAGGTGGCCGGCTGAGACCTTGGAGGTGGGTCATAAGTGGATGATGGTTTTAGGTTTTAGGTTTTAGGAAAGAGGGATCCGGTGGCTACCCATGGTTTCTGCTCGACGGGAAGCTCAGGAGTTTCTCGGAGGCCCGGTCGGCCTGACGGGCCGGGAGAGCATGCAACGAAACTTGCCGCTTCTTACCTAAAACCTAAAACCTAAAACCTAAAACCGTAACACCTGGAATCGATCCGTTTCCCGTGACTCGCCGGGCCCGCGCCGCCCGATAAGGAGGGGGGGCTTATCGTACGGGCGGCCTCGCCGTCCCCTGGCGCATCGCGACCGGGCAGGTGGCTTCCGGGAGGATCTCGTCCCGGATGTGGGCGCGCATCTGGTCGCGGAAGTTGTTCACCGTGGTGAAGAACCGCCGCATCATCACCAGCCAGAGGTACATGCCGCGGTCGGTCAGGGCGTAGCCTTCGGGGGTCTTCCGGATCGCGCCCAGCAGCTCCAACGCCGCCAGCTCCTTCCATAGTGCCCGGAGGTAGCCGGGGCCGAAGCGCCGGACGGCCGTCTCCCGGTCCAGGCGCAGCCCGAACAGCTGCATCAGCAGGTCGTAGCGCAGCTGCCACCGGCGACTGTAGCCGCGCCGGCGCGTGAGCGCGACGCCGCGCCGCGCGACCAGGTGATCGTAGCGGTTGATCGAGAACGAGGTCGAGTACAGCGCCCCCTGCAGGTAGCTGAACGCGCCGCTGCCCACGCCCACGTACTCGTCGGTCTCGATGATGTATTCATCGATCATCCGGCTGCCGCGGGAGAAGGTCCAAACCGTCGAGGGCGGATGGGTCCGGCCAAGCCGCTGCCGGACCAGTGTGTACAGCGCCTCTTCGTCGCGGTAGTCGACCAGCCCCATGGTCCTGGCCATCCGCTTCCGGGCCGAGTCCGCCATCATCAGCGGATACCAGGAAACCTGGTCGACGTCCGCCTCCTGCAGGATCTCCAGGTCGCGTTCCAGCGACGCCCGTTGCTGGTTCGGAAGGTTGAAGATCATATCCGCGTTCAGGGTCCCGAACATCCCCCGCGCGTCCCGAAGGCGCCTCGCGGTGAGTTCCCCGCTTCCATAGGGCCCGTACCGTCCCATCGCCTGCAGCAGCTGGTCGTCGAAGCTCTGGACGCCCACCGAAAGGCGATTCACGCCGGCCGCCAGCAGCACGTCGAAGACCGGCTGGGTGAGATGATTGGGATTGGTCTCGACGGAGATCTTCCGGACCGGCCAGCTCTCCCGGATCAGGGCCAGCGTCTGCCCCAGCTGCTCCGGCCATATCGTCGGCGTGCCCCCGCCGACGTAGACCTCTCCGAACGCGTAGCCCCGCTCGCGGTAATTGCGGATCTCGTCCCTCAGGGCGGAGAAATAGCGCTCCGCCTTGTCCTGCTGGAACTGGACCCGGTGGAACGAGCAATAGGTGCACAGGCTCTCGCAGAAGGGTATGTGAACGTAGAGCAGGTAGCTCCGGCCGGGGACTGGTGCCGGGACGGGCGGCATCTCCCCGGCGTCCTCCGGGAAGGTCAGCACGTGCTTCATGACCCGGCCGATGGCCGGCTCCAGCCAGGCACCCATTTGTTCCATCCCCCGTCCGCCGCACGAACGCCGACAAGCGATTTGCCAAGGTTTCCGGGCAGTCTACCGGGTCCCGTGCCGGGCCCGCGTGACCTGAATCAAGCCGAAGCCTGACACCGCCGGGCCCTACCGGCCGGGAAACAGCTCCGAGTTGTCGATGTATATCCGGTAGTCGCGGATCCCCTCGGGGCCGAGCTTGAGGATGTTGGCGAACGGCGCCTGCAGGGTGCTGCCATCGTGGCGGGTGTAGCTCACGCTCCCGGCGACCACCGCCGCATCCGGCAGCAGCCAGCGGTCCTCGAGGCGGTGCTCGACCCGTGCCAGCGCGGCGAGAAAGCCGGCCACGCTCTCCCGAACCGCGTCCCTCCCACGCACCGGCGGGGCGTTGCCGAAGCGGAAGCGGGCCCCGGGTGCCAGATAACTGGCAAACCCTTCGGCGTCGCCGCGGTCGATGCAGGCGAACAACGCGTCGAGCCAGCCCTCGTCACGGGCCGAGGGCACCTCAGCGGTCGATTGGTGCCGGACGCGACCCCGTGCCCCGGTGGTCATGCCCCGCCAGCCATCGTGATGATCACCGAAACGATCAGGGCCAGGCCGACCAGCACCACGACCGCCCCGAAGGCCGTCCAGAGCCAGACCGAAAGCCGGGACGGGGGCCCGACCAGCACGCTCTGCAGCCGGTCCTCCCGCACCAGGCGCTGATACTGCTCCGGGCGCTCCTCGCGGAAGCGCTCCAGCGGCAGCCGCCCGGTGAAGATCGTGATGTCCATCGGGAAGTTCTCCGGGCGCAGGTGGTTGTGGAAGTAGTGGAAGATGAAGATGAAGCCGACCGCCAGCAGGGCCTCCTCGCCGTGCACCACCGCGGCGACGTTCAGCAGCTGGCCCGGCAGCACGCGCGCGGCCAGCGCCGGGATCGCCAGCATCAACCCGGAGGCTCCGATCATCGCCACCCCCCAGAAGACCGCCCAGTAGTCGAACTTCTCCCAGTAGGTCCAGCGGTCCAGGCGGGGCCTCGGGCCGAGATACAGGAACCAGCGGAAGTTGTGGAACAGGTCCACGACATCCTTGCCCCGCGGCACCATCGAGTTGGCACCCCAGAACAGCCCGAAGTCGCGGGTACGAACGAAACGCCACGCGACCACCGCCAGGTGCAGGAAGAAGTAGCCGAAGGTGATCCCGGCGCACACCAGGTGGATGTCCCGCATCTGCGGCTCGCCGCCGAGCAGCCGCGACAGGAACTGCGCCCAGGGCGCCGAGGCGTACTTGAGCGGCAGGCCGGTCATCGCCAGCACGATGAAGCTGACGATCACGGTCACGTGCATCCAGCGCTCGAGGGCGTTGAAGCGCTGCACGTAGGCGTTGCCCTCCGCCTGCACCCGCGGGAGCTCGCCGCGCAGGCGTGCGACGAAGCCCCGCTGCAGCCAGAGCACGGTGTGCAGGCCGAAGAACCCGAACACGAAGATCAGCAGCGCCACCATGAAGACGTGGCTGTAGAACACCACCGCCGAATGCGCCGGGTTCCAGGGCTGGGGATGCGGATCGAAGCGCGTGAAGTTGGCGTTGATGTCCTTGTGACACTGCCCGCAGGTGGCCACCAGGTTGCCGGGCGCGACGCTCGAGTGCGGGTCGCTGGCCGGCAGCGGCCGGTGCGGGTCATGGCAGTCGGAGCAGCGCGGCGCCTTCGCCATGCCCAGGGCCGCGGCCTGGCCGTGGAAGCGGTCCATGTAACCCTGGTAGTGCTCCTTGTGACAGGCCGCGCAGCGCCGCGGGATGGCGTTGCGGAAGGCGGCGCTGTCCACCTTCTGCACGTCGTGCGTGCCGTGGCAGTCGGTACAGTCCGGCGCCCGCTTCCCGGCCGCCTTGCCCGGCGCGTGCGCGCCCATGCGCAGCTGGTGCAGGACGCGCCGATGGCAGCCGCCGCAATCCACCGGCTCCAGGCGCTTGGCGTGCGGGATGGCGTTGATGTCGGAATGGCAGTCGGTGCAGCTCAGCTTCGCGTGCACCGAGCGGGCGAGGACCTGCGGGTCGACCGCCGGGACCCGCCGGGGCGCGTGGCAGCTCTCGCAGGCCTGGTTGGTCAGCGGGTGCCCGGCCGGCAGACCGGAGGCCCCGGCGGGCGTTGCCGCCGTCGCGGCGCCCGCGACGAGCGGTGCGAACAGGAGCGGAATGACGCCCAGGAGCAGCAGGCGCAATACCCGGCCGCGCCCACGTGGCCGCCGCCTCCCGTCTGCCTTGTTCACGCTGGCTCTCCCTGCCCGGCGCCGCGGGCGCCGTCAGAAGTGATACTTCGCGGTCAACGCGGCCACCCACACGCTGTAACGGGGGCTGCCCTGGCCGAGGCTCAGCAGGGTGGGAACGGTATCCACGCCCACGCCGTCCAGCGCCCAGTAGCGGCTGTGGAAGCGCTCGTATTCGAGCGCCAGCCCCACGCGCCAGTCCTTGGTCGCACGGAAGTCGCTGTCGGCGCGCAGCGTCAGGCGGTGGCTGTAGAGGTCCGGGAAGCCCGTGCCGGGGGCGCCGGTAATGACGCTGGTGCTGCCGCTGGAGCCGGCGTAGGTCACCCCCGCGCCCACGTGACCGTCACGCGGCAGCCCCGACATGCGCAGGTGCACGCCGATGGTGTTGAAGGTGTCGTCGGTCTTGCCGGTCCAGTCCGGGGTGGAGAGGTACTGGCTGTTGCGCTGCTTGGTCCAGTAGCCCTCGCGGGTGAAATAACCGCTCACCTGCAGGTTCTTCGACGGCGTGACCCCGACGTCGACGGTGTAGCTGTACCAGCTCTGCTGGTAGCGCCCGATGCTCGCGCCATAGCTGTCGCGCGTGAGCTCCCCCGAGACGTCGATGCTGAGGATCGTCAGCGGGGTGACCGTGACGCCCGCGTGCGCCCGGTTGCGGGTGCGGTCGGCCACGTCGTACCAGGTGAGCAGCGGATTCTCGGGCGCGCCGATGACCGCCTGCGCCGCCTGTCCCGAGCCCTGGCGCCGGGCGTGCTCGAGCCGGAGGGTCAGCTCGACGTTCTCCATCACCGACCCGCGCAGCCGTGCCCACTCGCTCAGGTCGCCGGTATCCGGCCGGAACGCCCCGTAGTAGAGCAGATAGCGGGTGTAGTCCACGCCGCCCGAGAGGTACTTGCCCGAGAGCGTGGTGTAATCCGCCTCCACCCCGGTCTTGTAGCGCGTGTAGCTGAGCGGCTGGTTCACCACCGTCGCGCCGGTCACGGTATCGGTGATGACCTGCTGGAAGGCGTCCTGCGGGGTGCGGTTGTCGCGCCGGTTCAGGCGGTAGTGCACCGTCACCCGCAGCCGGTCGACCGGCGGCCGCACGATCATGCGGGCGTTGGCGACCAGGCTGTTGACGCGCGCCTCGGCGGAGCTTCGCGGCAGCGACACGGTGCTCAGCGCCGGGTTGATGCTGGCCGCCAGGAAGCTGGCATTCTGGGCCATGCGGCCAGCCGAGACGTTGCCGGTGAAATACGCACGCGAGCCGACGTCGCCGCCCCCGGACAGCGTGAGCTGGTTGAACTGGTTGTCCGGCGGCAGGGACATCTGGCCCTGGCCGTTGTTGCCGAGCAGCGGCGTGTACGGGTTGGCCCAGGTCAGCCGGCGGTTGTTGTCGGTGAAGAACGAGCCGCGGTAGGCCAGCCCGAGCTGCCAGGCATCCAGATTGTAGTGGATGCCGGCGTCGACCGTGTTGGTGTCGTAGTCGACCGGCTGCGGCAGCAGCATGGCGTCGGTCAGGAACGTCGCCCCGGTCTCCTGCATACCGTCCTTGTGCTCATGCTGGAAGTTCACGCTGTAGCTGAGACTCGAGCTCTGGTCGAAGTCCACGCCGGCGTCGATCCGCCGCCGCCGGGTGCCGAGATCGATCCGCTGCAGCGCACCCGGCAGGGAGCTCATGGCGGCGGTATTGCCCTGGTGGTCCCAGCCCGCGGGCAGGGTCAGGTCGGTGCCGCCGACGCCGTTGAACGGCGTGTAGGCGTCATCGGTCGCGTGGTGGACGATGCCGTCATAGCCCAGGTGCACCTGGTACCTGCCCTGCCGGCCTCCGCTGAGCTGCAGGGAGCGGGTCTCGAGACCCGGGTTGCGCAGGTCGAGGTCCCAGCGGTTGGCGTTGCTCCCGTACCAGGTCAGGTGACCCCCGGCGTCGAGGTAGAGGCCGTCCTGGTTGAGGTCGCTGTACTCGCCGAACTTGGCCGAGCTTTGCGAGACGTAG
>DASQZM010000067.1:0-21594 GCA_035638695.1 Gammaproteobacteria bacterium
TCAGGGCATGGGTCCCGGGCACCAGCAGGCCGACATAGCTCGGCAGCACCGCGAGCAGGTCGACCACACCGAAGAAGCTGACGGCATAGCGCAGCGGGCGTTGCACCGTGATCAGCCGCAGACCGTATTCGATGGTGAACAACAGCGTGAACAGCCACTCGACGACCCGCAGCCACAGGCCCCACTCGGCGCGGACCGAGGCGACGCTCTCCAGGCATACCGCCAGCACGCTGGCCAGGATCGCCACCAGCAGCGCCAGGTCGAATGCCTTGCCGGCGGGGGTATCCGCCTCGAAGATCACGCGCTGCGCCCGCGCGCGCCAGTGCCAATGGTCGGGAGGGAGGGAAGTGCTCATGGCCCGCTCCGGGATGGGAAACCGGTGCCATGTTGCCCACCTGGGCAGCGGCGCGCCTTGAGCCGTGTCATCGTTCCGGGGCGGAAGGCACGCGGGGCTAGTCGGAGACCTCCAGCACCTCCTCCTCGCCGGAGCCGTCGACGGTGTGCAACCGCACCGGGCGTCGCCAGACGCGCTGGATGTATTCCAGCACCTTGCGCGCACGGGGAAGGTCGAGGCCGCGCCCGTCGATCCGGGCTTCGTGCCGCAGCGTCAGGCTACCGTCGACGGCCACGTGCTGCACGTATACGCGCGGCGCCCCGTAGTTGAACTTGGGCGCCAGGATCAGCTCGCGCAGCCGGTGAATGTCCCGGTCCTCCACCACGTAGCGGTCCTCGCCCGCGCGCGGCCGGCGGTGGGTATAGGCGAACAGCTGCAGCTGTCGCGCGAGGCCCTCGTCCAGGTAGTTGCGGATGAAGCCGTAGTCGTCCTCCTCGGCGCGGATGCGGAAGGCGGCGTCGAGGCCCCGGTCCTCGATGATCTTCTCCCAGATGCAGAAGCCCACGTGGTAGGGGTTGATCGACAGGGAGACCGACTCGCTGCCCGCGTACGGCCGGACCACGTCGGAATGCGCCTTGATCGCGTCCAGGTAGAGCTGCTGGGGCAGGAAGTCGGCCTCGCGCAGAAGTCGCGCGTGCCAGTAACTGGCCCAGCCCTCGTTCATGATCTGGCAGGCGAACAGCGGATAAAAATAGAAGGACTCCTCGCGCACCGCCAGGAAGATGTCACGCTCCCAGTCCTCCAGCTCCGGCCCGTAGCGGGCGATGAACCAGAGCAGGTCGAATTCCGGCTGCGGAGGGATCGGGGCCCGCCGCAACCCGTGCTCGCCGTCGGCCTCGCGCTCTTCGCCCGGCAGGTGCGCATAGCGCCCCCGGAACCCCCGCGTGGGCGTCTCGCGGTCGGACGCCGCCTCGTACAGGGGGTAGTCGGAGCGTATCAGGTCGCGGTCGACGTCGACGTTCTGCTCCAGTGCCAGCGCCGCATCCAGTACCGCCTCCACGTGCCGCTGGCCGTGTTCCTCGATCGCCTGCTGGATCCGGTGCGCGCGCTCGGCGGCCTGTTCGACGATGCGGAAGCCGACCTGCGACTGCATGCGACCGAACAGGGCGTTGTTCCTGGAGAAATCTGCGTGCCCCAGCACGTGGGCGGTGACCAGGGTGTTCTCCGCCAGCTTGTTGTCGGTGA
The DNA here is from genome assembly GCA_035638695.1 of Gammaproteobacteria bacterium. Taxonomy (GTDB): domain Bacteria; phylum Pseudomonadota; class Gammaproteobacteria; order UBA5335; family SLRW01; genus DASQZJ01. The sequence continues at coordinate 1,580 of DASQZM010000067.1, forward strand.
CCAGGTAGGCCCGGTTGGGATCGCCGGGGAAGACCACCTCGAAGATGCGCGAGTGCCCCATCCGGTGCTGCACGTACTGGTAGATGTAGCGCACCCCGAAAGACCAGTGCGGCATCCGGACCGGCAGGCCGTAGACCGCCACTTCCATCATGAAGGTGTTCGGGACCAGCTCGAAGTCGACCGGATAGTAGTCGAGGCCGTAGTCGCGCGCCATTGCCTCGAGCCGGGGCGCGTATTGCGAAAGCTGCTGGTTGCTCATGCCGGAGTCCGCTCGCTGTGGCGCAGGCCGGGGCCACCCGCCTCCGGTGCGTGCGCCGGTGTCAGGCCGCTTCCTGCTGCTGCCGGAAGAAGGCCCGGATCGCGTCCCAGATGTCGCCGTCGTTGTGCACCGTGTAGATGCCGACCGGATAGTTGCGCACGCGCAGCGCGTTGAACAGGCGCCCCATTTCCGACTTGGACGACTCGAAGGGGTTCTGCGGCGTTTCCACGAAGCCCATGAAGTTCATCCCGTCGCCCAACTCGCAGAGAGTCCGGTCGGCGGAGTCGCGATCGTCGCCGAAGTTGTCCCCGTCGGAGGCGTAGAACAGGTACTGGTTGTAGCGCGCGGGATCGTAGCGCTCGGCCAGGATCTCACTCGCCAGGCGAAAGCCGGTGGAGGCCACGGTGCCGCCGGTCGCGGCGACCTGGAAGAACTCCTCCTCGGAGAACTGCCAGGCCTCGTTGGTGTGGGCGATGAACACCGTCTCCAGCTCGCCGTACTGGCGCCGCAGGCCCTGGGTGGCCCAGAAGAAGAAGGCCTTGGCCAACTTGCGCCGGGTCTCGTCCATGCTGGCCGAGACATCCAGGATGAACACCACTACGGCATTGATCGCGGGTCGCTTGCGCCGCGCCAGCTGCCGGAAGCGCAGGTCGTCGTTGGTGAACGGTACCGGGTCGCTCTGCGCGGCCCGGCGCTTGATCGCCTCCTTCACGGTCCGCCGGCGGTCAAGGCGCGCACGCGGTCCGCGGCGGTCCCAGCCTTCCTGGACCAGGTCCTCGTCGGTCAGGGCGTCGGTGGTCTTGGGCTTGAGATCGGGCAGGCGCAGCTCTTCCCAGATCCACTCCACGATGTCGTCGACCTTGAGCTCCAGCACGAACTGCAGCTCGCCGTCGCCGCTGCCGCCCTCGCCGGCCTTGCCGCCGTCCCGGCGGCGCGCGCGCCGGTAGACGTCGCCGGGCTTGCCTGCGCCCTGGCCGACGCCTTCTTCCTCGTCGTTGTCGCGCAGCCGGAAGCGGTAGTGCTCGAGGAAACGCACCGGCACCTGCACGGTGCGGTCACCGGGGCGCGACAGGATGTCGCTGCCGGCGATCAGATCCGGGAGTTGCTCGCGCACGGTTTCCCGGACCTTCTCGTTGTGCCGCAGCCAGTCCCTCGCGCCGCGGGAGAACAGGTCGTACCAGCGATTGGCCGTGGCCATCCTGGAGACCGGACGATTGCTGTCGCTGCCGCCCATCGCGCCTCACCCGTACCGGGTCGCGTGGCCGGGCCCGCGGCGCGGACCCGGTACATTCCGCTGCCGTCACTCCTGCGACAGCAGCGTCGTCACATAGTTGAGGGCCTCGCGGGCACTGTGCTCGTCGTATCCGTACTCCTCCACCAGGCGGCGCTGCACCGCCGAGACCTTCTCCTGCGCCTCCTCGTCGGGGCGCGCGCTGGAGGTGACCAGGCGCAGCACGTCGCGGCGCTCCTCGAACAGGTACTGCTCGATCGCCTCGTGCAGCCGCGCGTGGCTGGCCAGGGTGAAGTGATCCCCGCGCTTGTACGCGCCCATGGCCTTGCGCACCACCTCCTGGCGGAAAGACTGCTTGCCCGAGTCGGAGATGCTGATCTTCTCCTCGACGCTGCGCAGGAACCGCTCGTCGGCATCCCGCTCCTCGCCGGTGATGGGATCCTTGACCTTGCGGTTGTCCAGCACCGCCTCGACCTCGTCCAGATACTTTTCGAGCAGCTCCTGGGCCTCCTTCTCGAAGGAGACGAACAGCGCCTTGTGCACGTCCTCCTTGACCCAGCGGTTGTAGAAGTCCTTGCGCGCGGTGACCAGGAAGTCGACCCACTTCTTCTTGGTCTTGCTGTCCATGCGCGCGTCGGACTCGATCGTGTCCTTGAGCGCGAGCAGCACGTCCATTGAGGTCAGGCTCTTGTTCTTGCTGCGGCTGATCGCGCCCGCGAGCGCGTTCACCACGAAGCGGGGGCTGACACCGTCCATGCCCTCGCCCGGATTCTCGTTGCGGATTCGCTCGACCTCGGAGGCGGAGATGCCTTCCACGTCCTCGCCGGCATGCAGGCGTGCCTTCTTCGACAGGTCGAGGTCCTCGCGCTGCGACGGCTGCAGGCGGGTCAGCGCCGCGAACACGGCCGCCACCCGCAGTGCGTGCGGATCCAGATGCACCTCCCGGAACGTCGGGGTGGCCGAGGTCAGCTTCTGGTAGATCCGCGCCTCGTCCTGGTAGCGCAGCGTGTAGGGCACCTGGACGATCACCATGCGGTCCAGCAGGGCCTCGTTCTCCTTCTCCTGCAGGAACTTGCGGAACTCGGCCAGGTTGGTGTGGGCGACGATCGACTCGTCCACGTAGATCAGCGGGAAGCGGGAGACCTTGACGTTCTTCTCCTGGGTCAGGGTCAGCAGCAGATACAGGAACTCCCGCTTGACCTTGAGGATTTCGATCATCTCCAGCAGCCCGCGGCTCGCGGCGTACACGGCCCCCGACCAGGACCAGGCGCGCGGGTCGCCCTCGTCGCCGTACTCGGAAACCTTGGACAGGTCCACGGAGCCAACCAGGTCCGCGATATCCGCCGTCGTGGGATCGTGCGGCGCGTACGTGCCGACCCCGGTGCGGGCGGCCTCGTTGATGAAGATGCGCTCCACCGGAACCCTGGTGAAGTCGCCGTCGTACTGCTCGTCCAGCATGGTGCGCGCATACGGCGAGAGCTCGCCCTCGATGCTCACGCCGTAGGTCTCGCGGAATTCGGCGCGCTTGCTCTGGGGAATCAGCAGCAGGGGATTTTCGTGGATCGGGCTGTCCTTGATCGCGTAGATGGCGCCCTCGTCGGTCAGGCTGTATTCCTCCAGCCCGCGCTTGAGCAGCGTCACGAGGCTCGACTTGCCGCCCGATGGGGGGCCCAGGAGCAGCAACAGGCGGCGCCCGACTTCCGAGCCCTCGCTCGCCGCCTTGAAGTAGTTGGCGACCCGCTCGAGCGCCTCGTCCATGCCGAACAGGTCCTTGCCGAATAGCTTGTAGCGAGTGACTGCCCCGCCCTGCTCCGACGCTTCCCAGCCGTACCAGCGCATCATGTCCCAGGTGTACTCGTGAGCATTGCGGGCGACCGCGCCGGGATTGGCGGGCAGGATCTCTTCCAGGAACTCCGCGAAGGTGCCTTCCCAACGCTTTGCCTTGTGTTCCTGGGTGTACTGGGCAAGCGAGTCGAGGAACCGGCTCTGCTTGTCCGAACCCGTGTTACCGCTGTTACGTGCCATGCAGCCCTCTCATCGACGTCCATCTTCCTCAAGATGGACCGTCTGTAGTGTTCAGTTGTTGCCTGTGCGCCCTCCTTTCACGAGGGTCCCGAACCGCCTTGTCACCGTCACGCTTCCCCCGGTCCATCGAACTGTGATCTGCCGCCGTGGCTCCCGCGGTTCGCGCCGACCCCGAGCCCCGGGCCTCCGGCCGTGAGTCGGCCGTTGCCTTCATCATAACGCCATTGCAAGCGTCGTAAACAACTTCTCAAAACCTTCCCGTAATACCGTGACGCGGGTCATATTTCGATGCGCGACCGGACCACGACGGAGCCCGAGTTGCCCCGGATCAATGAATAGCACAGCTTCCGCCTGCAGGACCGGAATGACCCCCGCCATACCGACGGGAGGTCCCGACCGCAGGCCGGGCGGGCTGTAAGGCGCCGGGCGGACTACCTTCATGCGCAGTTCCGGGTCCGATGCTCGACGAGCTCAAGCACATGGTCCGCTGCTACCTGCAGGGCGAGGCGTCCCGACCGGGCGCCGGCTTGCGAGGTGCGCGGACCGGCCGTTAGTCTCGTTCCCCCTGGCCAGCCTGGTTCGTTGATCCAGAGCACGTAGGGAGCATGAGCGGAAGCGATCTCAAGAAGGACGACGACCCCCGGCGGCACCGCGGACCGGCGCATTCCTCTCCGTACCCGGTGAGCCGCTTGGCGGGGCCGGTGGAGCTGGTGGACGTCGCGCGCGAGATCGAGCGCGCCGACGAGATGATCGCCACGCGTACCAATGCGCGGCTGCAGGGTATTGCGCGCCAGATCCGCGCGCTGCAGGAGGAGGCCCGCTCGGTGCTGGAGCAGACCCGGCAGGACCAGGACCTGCACCGGGCGCGCTGCAATTTCCGGCGACGCCCCGGTCACGTCTACCACCTGTATCGAAAGCCCGACGGCAGTCCTTACTTCTCCATGCTCTCGCCGGAGGACTGGGACGGCGATCCCCCGGACGAATACCGCGACTCGTACCGCCTGGAAGCGGACATGTCCTGGACGCCGGTCAGCGAGATCGGCCGCGCCGAGGCGAATGCCGAGGACCTGCAGCGGATGCTGGGCTTCGGCGGCGACGACTGAGGCCGCACCGCACGCCGGCGCGTCTCCCGCGGCTACGGCTCCTGCCCCGTGCCGGCTGCGGTTCCGGCAGCCCGGAACCAATGCGGACCGGGTCAGAAGATCGCATAGCCGCCGTCGATGACGAAGGTATCACCGGAGTGATAACGCGACGCATCGCTGGCCAGGTACACGGCGATCCCGCCGAAATCCTCCGGCTCGCCCCAGCGCCTGGCCGGCACGCGCTTGATCACCTTGCTTTCGAAGGTATCGTTGCCTTGGGCCCGCGCGGTCATGTCCGTGGCGATCCACCCCGGCAGCACGGCGTTGGCGCGCACCCCGTAGCGCGCCAGCTCTACGGCACAGGCCCGGATCATGGAGATTACCGCGCCCTTGGTCGCCGCGTAGGCCTGGTTGCGCGCCGCCCCCTCGATCGCGGCCAGGCTCGCCGTGGCGACCAGCGTGCCGCCGCCCTCCCGCGAGCTCATGTGGCGGGCCGCCTCGCGCAGGGTGAAGAACACCCCGTCCAGGTTGACCGCGAGCACCTTGCGGTACAGCGCGGTATCGAAATCCATGAACGAGGGCGCATGGCCGCCGATCCCGGCGTTCGCGAATACCGAATCAATCCGTCCCATGTCCTTGAGCGCCGCGCCGAATGCCTCGATCACGGCCTGTTCGTCGGCGACGTCGACCTGCTGGGTCAGCACCCGCCCGCCGTGGCTCCGCAGCCGCTCGCCTGCGGCCTCATTGCGCTCGGGATCGCTGCCCCAGACGACCAGATCTGCGCCGGCCTGGGCCAGCGCCTCGGCCATGCCCAGGCCGATGCCACGGTTGCCCCCCGTGACCAGCGCGACCCTGCCGTGCAGATCGAAGGGTTGATAGGCCATGACTTGAGTCTCCTCCAGCGGTAGGGAAAGATGCGGTGCGCATGCCCGGCTTGCACCGGTGCGGCTGCCAAGAATACAACAGGACTTGCTTCCGGTCGCCACGACATCGGCAACCGCACCGGTAAGGAGATTTGCATGTCGCTACCACAGCCCCCTTCCGCGCCTGCCTACGACACCCTCCGCCTGGAACGGCAGGAGGCCGTCGACTGGCTGACGCTGAACCGGCCGGACCGCCTCAACGCCCTCAGCAACACCATGATCGACGAACTCCAGGATTACTTCGGGCGGCTCCAGCAGGACCACGCGACGCGTGTGGTAGTGATGCGCGGCGCCGGTCGAGCCTTCTGCGCCGGGCTGGACCTGAAGGACCCGTTACCCACCGGCCAGAGCCCGGCGGGTGGCATGCGCGGCCAGCGCCGCGTCAGTGAGATCATGATGCGGATGCGCCGCTGTCCGCAGGCGATCGTCGCTCTGGTTAACGGCGCCGCGAGCGGCGGCGGATTTGCGCTGGCGCTCGCCGCGGACGTGCGCATCGCCGCGGAGGATGCGCGCATGAATGTGGCCTTCATCCGTATCGGGCTGTCCGGCTGCGACGTGGGCGTGAGTTACTTCCTGCCGCGCATGGTCGGAACGTCGCTCGCCGCGGAGCTGATGCTGACCGGTCGCTTGATCGACGCGCAGCGCGCGCTGCGCACCGGACTCGTCTCGGAGGTGGTGTCTGCTGCCGAGCTCACCGCCGCCGGCGAGGCGCTGGTCGCCGATATGCTCGCCACCTCGCCACTCGGGCTGCGGCTAACCAAGGAGGGGCTCAACATGAGCGTCGACGCTCCGAGCCTGGAGGCCGCGGTGGCGATGGAGGACCGGCAGCAGATTCTGTGCGCCGCCAGCGGTGACTTCCGCGAGGGCGTGGACGCCTTCCTGGACAAGCGCGAGCCCCGCTACCGTGACGACTGACGGCGCGCGCCGGGAGGTCCCTCGCGACGATCAAGCGCGTCTGCTGCGTGTTCCTGAGCGGGGAACACGAGATCTTTTCATCGTTCCGCCAGGGGAGGACCCGTACCATGGATCTGAAGGGAGCCGCTGCCATCGTCACCGGATCGGCCACGGGTGTAGGGGCCGCCACCGCCAGGATGCTGGCGCACAAGGGCTGCAACGTGGTGATCAACTATTCCCGAAGCGAGAAGGAGGCCCGCGAGACACAGGCCGCCTGCGAGAAAGAGGGCGTCGGAACCCTGCTGGTCAAGGCGGACGTATCCCGCGACGAGGACTGCCGGCGCCTCGCAGACCGGGCGCTCGAGCGCTGGGGCCGCATCGACGCCCTGGTAAACAACGCGGGCACCACCAAGTTCGCTGCTGCCGGGGACCTCGAGGCGCTTAGCGCGGAGGATTTCCAGCGGGTCTTTGCGGTCAACGTGGTGGGTCCGTTCCAGATGATCCGTGCGGTAGCCCCGGCGATGAAGAAGGCTGGACACGGAGCCGTGGTCAACATCTCTTCCATCGCAGGCATCATGGCGTTCGGCAGCTCGGTCGCCTACTGCGCCTCCAAGGCCGCCCTGAACAACATGACCCTGTCCCTGGCCCGGGCACTCGGCCCGGAGATCCGCATCAACGCCGTCTGCCCCGGCTTCATCCAGTCCCGCTGGCTGCGCGACGGCCTCGGAGAGGAAACCTACGAATCTCTGAAGCAGTCACAGGAGGAAACCACGCCCTTGCGCACCGCCGGCACCCCGGAGCACATGGCCGAGGCCGCCGTCTGGTTCATCGAGGGAGCAACCATCGTAACCGGGGAGACGCTGCTCGTGGACGCGGGGTTGCATTTGGGACGATAGTTTTAAGTGTTAAGTTTTAAGTATTACACATAAATCAGGAATTTGGTCTACAATCGGAGGTAGGGTTCCCCGACGTTGAGGCCAGCGCAGATGAAAAGAGACGGACGGCACTACGATCCGAAGACCAAGGAAGCGATGCGGCTGTTGGCGGTGCAGCGGATCCGGGAGGGGGAGAGCGTGAGCTCGGTGATGGCGAGCCTGGGGCTGTGCCGGACGACGGCGTACAAGTGGCTCGAGCAACTGGCGCCGGGCCAGGAGCCGCAGTCGGCGCTGGCGGCGCGCCCGCACACGGGGCGTCCGGGGAAGCTGACGGCGCAGCAGAAGCGGCAACTGTTTCGCTGGATCAACGGCAAGAACCCGTTCCAGTACGGCTTTGATTTCGGGCTGTGGACGCGGCGGATCGTGCGCGATCTGATCCGGGAGCGGTTCGGGATCGGGGTGAGCATCACCACGGTGGGCACGGTCCTGGCCGAGCTGAACCTGACGCCGCAGAAGCCGCTGCAGCGGGCCTATCAGAGGAACCCGGAGGCGATTGCGCGATGGAAGCGGGAGGTCTACCCGGCGCTGGCGGCGCAGGCCCGGCAGGAGAACGCGGAGATTTACTTCTGGGACGAATCGCGGTTCCGGGCCGATGCGGTGCACGGCAGGACCTGGGCCGAGCGCGGCCAGACGCCGGTGGTGCAGCGTCCCGGCCAGCGCCAGAGCGTGAGTGCGGCCTCGGCGGTCAACCGCAAGGGGGGCTTCTGGTTCGCGCTGTACAAGGGCGGTCTGACTTCGGAGCGGTTCGTGGCGCTGCTCAGGCAGCTGATGCACCGCCGGAGAAAGCCGTTGCACCTGGTCGTCGATGGCCTGCCCGCCCACAAGAGCAAGGTGGTCAAGGACTACGTCCAGAGCACGCAAGGGAAACTGACCCTGCACTTTTTGCCGGGCTATGCGCCGGAGCTCAACCCCGACGAACTGGTCTGGAGCCATGCCAAGCGCACCGGGGTGGCCCGCCGCCCGCTGCGCAAGGGCGAGAAGCTGGCGCAGAAGGTGAAGGAACAGTTGCAGGCGATCGCCAACAGCCCGGCCCTGGTGCGGTCCTTCTTCCGGCACCCAGACGTCGCCTATATTTCTGACTGCTGAGTAAGTGAAGACTGCCGTGAGGCTGGTGCTGCGAGTGCGGTGGCATAGCGCGCTTGCTGGCGGCTCTCCAGCGCCGCGGAAAGCAATGCAGCGAAGCTGGAAGCGGCGGTCGGTCCGGCCGTAGAATCCGGACCAACCGCCGCTGTGAATCTCACGGGACCAGTCCGCGGGAGGCCGTTCCCCCGAGTCGATGTTCCACTGCCGTCCGCGACTGGCACAGAGCCACGCTGGACTTAAAACTTAACCCTCGCCCACCCGCGGGGTGGGCGCTATTCCTCATCCGACCGCCGCTTCCCGAACCCCCGTCCCAGTGCCAGTCCGGCCAGCAGGGCAGCGATCATCAGCTCGCTGCCGCCGCCCGCTCGGCTGCCTTCGCCCGGCGGCGCGGCGGTCCGGCGTCGCGGGCCGGCGCAGCGACGGGCCGCCAGCGCCAGACCCAGCGCGGCCAGCGCGGCCGGCGCGGCGGTCAGCAGCGCTGCCTGCCAGGACGCCATCAGGCCCGACAGCCAGAGGTACAGTGCGGCCAGCAGGAGCAGCAGGGTGACCAGGGCGATGGCGGCGGCCAGCCACAGCAACAGGGCTGCCGCGGCCAGGCGGCGGCCACGCTCGCGCGCCCGGCGCTTCTCCGCCTCCATGCGCTGCGCCAGGAGCTTAAGCACGAGGTCGACGATCAACGGCGGCGGTCGAGGATCAGGCCGACCAGAAACCCCACGCCGAAAGCGGTCAGCACGCTGGCCACGGGGCGCTCCGCGATCTCGTGCGCGGCGGCCTGCTCGGCTTCACTGGCCTGATGCCAAGCCTGCTCGCCGGCCTGGCGGGCCTTGGCATAGGCTTGTCGACCGCTCTCTTCACCGGCGTGACGCACCGCGCCGGCGAGGTCAGAGATGTCGCCGCGCAGCCTGGCGACATCGGCCTTGAGTGCTTCGAACTCCTTGTGCAGGTCTTCGGCCATGGCGATCTCCTGTCTTGGCAACTGTCCACGAAGCCGGTCCCGGCGTTGGCCAGGCCGGAGCGATCCTACGATAACAGGCCCCGGCGCCAGCAGGTTGACATGGGTCAACGCCTCCGGATCAGAGGCAGGCGTAGACGGCTTCGATGAGCGCCTGCGCCGCGGGACTCTGCCAGCGCGGCCCCATCCGGTTCATCACGTAGCCGAAGCCCACACCGGCTTCCGGATCGGCGAACCCCACCGAACCGCCGGCGCCGAAGTGCCCGAAAGAGGAGCGTCCCGGACCAAAGTCCCGCCCCGGCTGCGGCAGCTGGAACCCGAGACCGAAGCGGGTCTCGCGCGCCAGCACCGCATCCGTGCCGAAGGAGGCCTCCCGCGTGGCCTCACGCAGGATGCCGCTGCCGAGCAAGCGCTCCCCGCCCACCAGGTTCGCGTAGACTCGCGCCACGCCGTCGGCGGTGGCGTGGGCGTTTGCCGAGGGGATCTCGGCGCGACGCCAGGCCATGCTATTGACCACCCCGTGCCCGGACAGGCCGGGGGGGTTGAAGTAGGTGTTGTACAGCATTCTCGCCCCGGGATCGGGGTGCCGGGGACCCGGCCGCCCGGCGGGGCCGGCCCCCTGCTCTGGCCACAGGAACTCCGCGACGCGCCCGAGCTCCGGCGCCGGCACCCCGACGCAGAAATCCGCCTCCAGCGGACCCGCGATATGTTCGCGCACGTATTGCCCCAACGACCGGCCCGACGCCCGCCGCACCAGCTCGCCCACGAGAAAGCCGAAAGTGTTGACGTGGTAGCCGTGACGGGTTCCGGGCGGCCACCAGGGCGCCTGCGCCGCCAGCGCGTCGCACATCCGCTGCCAGTCGAACAGGGCCTCCTCCGGCAGCGGCGGACCGACGGCCGGCAGGCCGGCCCGGTGCGACAGGATCTGGCGCAGGCTGACATCCTCCTTGCCCGCCGAGATGAAATCCGGCCACCAGCGGGCGACCGGCGCGTCGAGGTCGAGTCGGCCCTGCTGCGACAGCATCAGCGCGGCAATCGCGACCACGCCCTTGCCCACGGAAAATACGTTCACCAGCGTGTCGGGACCCCATGCGTGCCGGCGCGCAGCGTCGGCATGGCCTCCGTGCAGGGCGGCAACGCGGCGCCGGTCGACGTAGACGGCCACCGCCGCGCCGTGCTCGCCGTGACGCTGGAAGTTGTCCCGGAATACCTCGCGCACCCGCGCGAAGCGGGCGTCGCAGGTACCACCGATGGGCGGGCCGGCAGATCTGTCGCTCATTTCACCCCTGTCGCCGTGTGCGCCCCTGCGCGACCGATGGCCCGCGGCCCCCGCCCCGGGCCGGCCGGTTGCCGCCTGGGACCTCGTCCCGACCGGACCGTCAGCTTCTCACCCGGGCCGCTCTAATCTACCATGGTCCCTTCCCGCGCGCGCCGGAGCCGGAGTCTGCCCGATGGCCGAAAATGACAACTTTTTCAACCTGTATCGACACGGCTTCATGCGCGTCGCCGCGGCAATCCCCGAGGTCCGGGTGGCGGACCCGGAGTTCAACGCCGGGCAGGTCGCGGAGCTGGTCGACCAGGCCTGCCGGCGCGACGCCATGGTCGTGGTGTTCCCCGAGCTGGCGCTGAGCGGTTACACGTGTGACGACCTGTTCCACCAGCAGACCCTGCTAGAGGGCTGCGAAACGGCGCTGGGCACACTGCTCGAGGCGTCCCGGGACTGGCCGGCGATGATCGCGGTCGGGCTGCCGCTGGCGGTCGACAACCGCCTGTTCAACTGTGCCGCCCTCCTGCACCGGGGGCGCATCGCGGGTGTGGTGCCCAAGTCCTATCTGCCCGGCTACGCGGAGTTCTACGAGGTCCGCCAGTTCCAGCCGGCAGCGGCGGCACTGCGTGACCACATCCGCCTTTGCGGCACCCCGGACGTGCCGTTCGGCACCGACCTGCTGTTCACGGTGCCGGCCCAGCCGCGCCTGGTGCTGGCGATGGAGATCTGCGAGGACCTGTGGGTGCCCGCGCCGCCGTCCTCGGCCGCCACGCTCGCCGGCGCCACGATGGTGCTCAACCTGTCGGCGTCCAACGTGATCATCGGCAAGGCCGACTACCGCCGCCAGCTGGTCTCGGCCCAGTCGGGCCGCTGCATCGCCGCCTACGTCTACTGCGGGGCCGGCACCGGCGAGTCCACCACCGATCTGGCCTGGGATGCCCATGCCATGATCTACGAGAACGCCACGCCGGTCGCCGAATCGGAGCGCTTCGCCGGGCACCGGCAGATGATCGTGGGCGACATCGACCTCGACCGCCTGGCCCAGGACCGCCTGCGCCACAACACCCTGCACGAGGCTGCCCGCAGCCGCGCCGGCGAGCTGCCGCGCTACCGCCGGATCACGCTGGAAGCCGAGCTGCCGGACCGGGGGCGCCTGCTCCTGTCCCGCCCCCCGGCGCGCTTTCCCTACGTGCCGAGCGACCCGGCCGGCCGCGACGAGCGCTGCCAGGAAGTGTATGCCATCCAGGTGCAGGGACTGGCCCAGCGCCTGCGCGCAACCGGGCTGAAGCGGATGGTGATCGGGGTCTCCGGCGGGCTGGACTCCGCCCATGCACTGCTGGTCTGCTGCCGCGCGGCGGACTTGCTGGGCCTGCCACGCAGCCACGTGATGGCCTACACCATGCCGGGCTTCGCCACCGGCGACGCTTCCCTGGACGCGGCGCGGCGGCTGATGGAGGCCCTCGGCTGCAGCGCGGCCGAGCTCGACATCCGCCCGAGCTGCATGCAGATGCTCAAGGACATCGGGCATCCCTACGTCGACGGCCACCCGGTCTACGACGTCACCTTCGAGAACGTGCAGGCGGGCGAGCGCACCAGCCACCTGTTCCGCCTGGCCAACCACCACGGCGCCCTGGTAGTGGGTACCAGCGACCTCAGCGAGCTGGCGTCGGGCTGGTGCACGTACGGCGTCGGCGACCATATGGCCCACTACCACGTGAATGCCAGCGTGCCCAAGACGCTGATCCGGCACCTGATCCGCTGGGCCGCGGATACCGACCAGCTGGGTACGGAGGCCAGCCCGGTGCTGCGCCAGGTGCTGGAGGCCGTGATCAGCCCGGAGCTTCGGCCGGCCGACGAGAACGGCGGGATCCAGCGCAGCGAGGATATCGTCGGGCCCTATCCGCTGCAGGATTTCAATCTCTACTATCTTCTGCGCTTCGGCTACACCCCGCCCAAGGTGGCCTTCCTCGCCTACAACGCCTGGCACGACGCGACCGCCGGCGAGTGGCCGCCGGTCTCCGAGGAGGACCGGGTAGGCTATGGGATCGGCGAGATCCGGCGGTGGCTGTCCGTGTTCCTAGACCGCTTCTTCCGCGCCAGCCAGTTCAAGCGCAGCTGCATCGCCAACGCCCCCAAGGTGGGCTCCGGCGGTTCCCTTTCCCCCCGCGGCGACTGGCGTGCTCCCAGCGATTCCGAGTCCCGCGTGTGGCTGGACGCCCTGGCCGCAGTGCCGGAACGCGAGCCGGAGGATTGAGATGCCCCGGGAGGAGGTGGAACACCGCCGGCGCGTGGCTCTGGTCACGGGTGCGAGCCGGGGCATCGGCCGCGCGATCGGCCTGCGGCTCGCCACCGGCGGCCTGGCCGTGGCGGTCGGCTACCATCGCGAGCGCGCGGCGGCAGAGGCCGTCTGCGACGAGATCCGGCGGGCGGGCGGCCGGGCGGTTGCCGTCGGTGGGGACCTCGCGCGGGTCGACACGGCCGGTGCGATGGTGCGCCGCGTGGAACAGGAGCTGGGCCCGGTGGACGTGCTGGTCTCGAACGCCGGGGCGGCGGTCACGGCTACACTGCCGGAGCTCGACGTCGCCGAATGGGACCGGACTATGAACGCCCACCTGCGGGCCGCGTTCCTGCTCTCGCAACGCGTCGCTCCGGGGATGCAGCAGCGGTGCTGGGGCCGGATCGTGGTGATCTCGTCGGTTGCGGCGTTCTCCGGGGGCATCGTCGGCCCCCATTACACCGCGGCCAAGGCTGGCCAGCTGGGTCTGGTCCGCTCCCTGTCGGGCGCACTCGCCCCGCACGGGGTCACCGTCAACGCCGTGGCCCCGGCGCTGGTGGAGACCGGTATGCTGGCGCAGCTCGCCGGGGACCGCCGTGAGCGGCTGGCGGAGCGTATCCCGGTGGGGCGGTTCGGGCACCCCGCGGAGGTCGCGGAAGTGGTGTGGACGGTCGTGGAAAATGGGTACCTGACGGGGCAGACGATCTCCGTGGACGGCGGCCTCCATCCGCGTTGATGTCTCATGCGATGCCCTGCTGGTAAATTGAGTTCCCTGTACAGGCTACCGGGTCAGACCGCATGAGCGAGTCGGAACGTTCCCTGGGATACCTTCTGATCGCCGTCGCGGTCGTGGTCAGCCTGGCGATCCTGGGCTTCGACTTCCTGATGCCGCTGGGGGTGGCCGCGGCGGTGCCCTACGTGCTGCTGGTGCTGCTGGGCCTGTGGATGCCGTGGCGCAGCGCCTCCTGGCTGCTCGCCGGTGCGGCCACGGCGCTCACGATCCTCGGCTACGCCGTCTCCTATCAGAGTGGCGAGCCGCACTGGGTGGTGCTGACGAACCGCCTACTGGCGCTCGCGGCGATCTGGATCACGGCGGCGCTGTGCTACATGCAGCGGCGCGTGACGGAAACGCTGGAGGACGACGAGGAGCGCCTGCGCGGCCTGGTCGACACCTCCAACGACACCATCGTGGCGATCGACACCCGCGGCATCATCCGCATGGTCAACCCTGCCTGCCGTGAGATGTTCGGGTACCTCGAGGACGAGCTAATCGGGCGCAATGTCAACGTGCTGATGCCCTCGCCGCACGACGAGCAGCACGACACATACATTGACCACTACCTGCGCACCGGCGAGCGCCGCATGATCGGCATCGGCCGCGAGGTGGAGGGCCGGCGCAAGGACGGCTCCCTGTTCCCGGTGATTCTGACGGTCGGCGAGGCGCGCTTGCGCAACGAACACCTGTTCACGGGCTTCCTACACGACATCAGCAGGCGCAAGAGCTACGAGCAGCAGGTCGCCCAGCTGCAGTCCGAGCTGTTCCGCGTCTCGCGCGTCACCGAGCTCGGGGCCATGACCTCATCCATCGCCCACGAGACCAATCAACCGCTGGCGGCCATCTCGACCTACCTTTACGCCCTGCGCCGCCTGCTACAGGGCGCCGGGGCCGGGATCCCGCCGCAGACCCACGAGATCATCGACAAGGCCCAAGCCCAGACGCAGCGCGCCAGCGAAGTCATACGCCAGATCCGCGAGATGACGCGCGCCGGCGACGACCGGCACAAGGCCGAGAACCTCAATGCCCTGGTCCAGGAGGCCATCGAGATCGGCCTGGTCGGGCTATCGGACGAGGGACTCGTGATCGAGCGCCAGCTCGACCCGGACCTGCCCGCCTGCCGCTGCAACCGCATCCAGATCCAGCAGGTGGTGATGAACCTGGTGCGTAACGCCGTGGAGGCCATGGGCGACTCCCCGGAGCGCCGCCTCACGGTCGAGACCTGGTCCGAGGACGGCACCGCCCACGTGAGCGTGTCGGACACCGGCCCGGGCGTCCCGGCGCACGTGCGCGAACGTCTGTTCCAGCCCTTCGTGACCGGCAAGAGCGGCGGCGTCGGAATCGGCTTGTCAATCTGCCGCAGCATCGTGGAGAATCACGGCGGCCGCCTGACCCTCGAGACGCCGGACAATGGAGGGACCCGGTTCGTGTTCACCGTGCCACGTGCCGGGGAAGGCGCGGAAGAGGCTACCGCCGGCGCTGGCTGATCGGCCAGAGCGCTCGCGGAACCGGCTGGCGGTCTCCGCATTCCGCGGGACGCCCCTGAGTGCAAAGGAGCACCCGATGATCCGCTTTCCCGCCCTCTCGCGAGTGATTCTGGCCGCCGTACTGGTCGCCACGGCCGGCTGCACGACGGTCAACCCGTACACCGGCGAGCAGCAGACCAGCAACACGGCCAAGGGCGCCACCATCGGTGCCGTCGCCGGCGCCGTGCTTGGTCTGGCCAGCGGCGGGAACGCTACCGAGCGCCGCCAGCGCGCACTCATCGGCGCCGGTATCGGTGCCCTGTCCGGCGGCGCCGTGGGCCACTACATGGATCAGCAGGAAGCCGAGCTGCGTCGGCGCCTGCAGGGAACCGGCGTCAGCGTGACGCGCCAGGGCCAGAACCTGATCCTTGACATGCCCGGCAACATCACCTTCGCCACCGACAGCGCGGGCCTCAACGCCAACTTCTTCGACGTGCTCAACTCGGTGTCGATCGTGCTCAAGCACTACGACAAGACCCTGGTACACGTGGCCGGCTTCACCGACAGCACGGGCAGCGCACAGTACAACCTGCGCCTCTCGCAACAGCGGGCCGAGGCGGTGGCGAGGTATCTGGAGTCCCAGGGCGTCAGCGCGGCCCGCCTGATCGTACGAGGTTATGGTGAGCAATACCCGGTGGCCAGCAACAAGACCGCGCACGGGCGCCAGCTGAACCGCCGCGTGGAGGTCACCCTGGCGCCGATCACGCAGAGCGGCTGAAGCGACCCGCCTTCGCCTATGCCCGGCATGGACGCCAACTGAAGCGGCGCCCTGAGGCGGAGCCCCTCCAAGGCATTGCCGAAAAAAGGGCCTCGTCTCGATCTAAAGAGGCGTGGCCTGGGGCATTCTATACTGAGCGTATACGCCCGTGACCCAAGGCTCCTCTGCCTGAGCCGGGAGAGCGTCCCCGATGGCACAACGAACGGCAAAGAAGTCCGGCGCGGCGGGTGATCGGCAGGCAGGACCGGAGCGGGGTGAGCTCGGCACCCGCTCCTTGGCGCAGATCCGCCTCGGGGCCATCACGCTGATCCGCAACATGGGCGGATTTTCACCGGTGGCCACCGTGTTCATCCGCGACGGTTCCGAGGCGCTGGAGCCGGCCGGGCGCCCTGCTGGGCATCGCGATTGACCAAGGCCTTTGCCCGGACACCGACCGCAGCCGGCTGCGGCAGGTTGAGGAGGTCATGTCCTCGATCATGTTGGCGCCCCCAAGGGGGCCGCCCGATACGGCAAGCTGAGTCGCGACGGACGTCCCGCTTGCAGGGGCATTTTTCCTGGTCTAACATTTGAACAACAGTTCAATTGTTCAATTGTTTCTCATGTCCACCCTCCCCGAGACGAAAGCGACCCTGGGCAGCGAAGAAGCCACGCAGCTGGCGGAAATCTTTCATCTGCTGGGTGATGCCAACCGCTTGCGACTGGTGCATGCATGCCTGCATGAGGCGGTCTCCGTGCAGGACCTTGCCCACCGCTTTGACCTCTCACCATCTTTGGTCAGCCACCATCTGCGCCTGCTGCGCGCCGCACGCCTGATGCGCGCCGAGCGCCGGGGCAAGCGCGTCTTCTACACGGCGGCGGACGAGCACGTGCGCACCGTGCTGGAGGACATGACGGCCCACCTGCAGGAACATCCCGAAGAAGACTGATGGACGGCGGACACGGCCACGGCAGCGATGATCAGCGCCGGCTGCTGGCGGCGACGCTGCTGGCGGCGGTGTTCGTGCTGATCGAGGCAGGCGGGGGCTGGATGGCCCACTCGCTGGCCCTGGTGGCGGATGCCGGGCATATGCTCGCCGACACGGCATCGCTCGGCCTGGCATGGTTCGCGGCGATCGCCGCGCGGCGCCCGTCGGACGAACGGCGCACCTACGGATACCACCGTTTCCAGGTCCTGGCGGCGTTCGTCAACGGTGCGCTGCTGATCGCGATCACCGCCTGGATCGTCTATGAGGCGATCGGGCGCCTGCTCTCCCCGCTGCAGGTGCACAGCACCCTGATGCTCGCGGTGGGCGTGCTCGCATTGCTGGTCAACTTCGGGTTGCTGGCGCTGCTGCACGGGGGTGACCGGCACAACCTCAATGTCCGGGGCGCGATCCTGCACGTGGTCGGCGACCTGCTGGGCGCCGGCGGCGCCGTCGCCGCCGCTCTCGCGATCCGGTTCACCGGCTGGATGGCGGCCGATCCCTTGCTGTCCATGCTGGTCGCGGCGCTGATCCTGCGCAGCGCCTGGCACCTGGTGCGCGAGTCGGGCCACATCCTGCTGGAAGGCGCGCCGCCCCACCTGGATCCGGACGAAATCCGGCGGGTGCTGGCCACCGGTATCCCGGCCGTGCTGGACATCCATCACCTGCACGCCTGGTCGCTGACCGAGAACCAGCCGATGGTGACCCTGCACGCGCGCATCGCCGCGGATACCGACCCGTCGGGCGTGCTCGATCGCATTCACCGGTTGCTCGGCGAGCGCTTCGGGGTCCACCACGCCACGGTGCAGATCGAGCACGGGAGCTGTCCCGACGAGCCGGACCGGGGAAGGACGGCGTGAGCGCGGCCGCCACCCTGCCCGGGCCCCGCAGCCGGCGGCCCGCCGGGAGCATGCCGGATTTCCGCCGGGATCCCCTCGGGTTTCTCGAGGATCCCGTGGCCCGCCATGGCCACCTGTGCGGCTTCCGCCTGGACCACGTTCCCTGCTGCGTGGTCAACGATCCCGCGCTGATCCGCGAGCTGCTGGTGTCGCGCACCATGGACCTGCGCAAGCCGTGGGACGTGCGCCAGCTGCGCCGGTATCCGCCCGCCTGGGGCGTCGGCCGCGAGGCCAGCGCACCGCTGGAGATCGCCGGCTGCCACCTGCGGCGCGGCACCCAGATCTTCATGCTGCAGTACCTCACCCAGCGCGACGCCCGGCACTTCGAGAACGCCGCCAGCTTCCGTCCCGCCCGCTGGCTGGGTGGGCAACGACAGCACCCGCGCTACGCCTGCTATCCGTTCGGGGGCGGCCCGCGGGTGTGCGTGGGCAGCAGCTTCGCGGAGCCGGAGGCGGGCCTGGTGCTGGCGACGATCCTCCAGCGCTTCGGCGTGACGCCGGCCGAGCCCGGACCGCCGGAGCTGCAGCCCGCCATCACCCTGCGACCGCGTCACGGGCTGTGGCTGCGCCTGGTCGATGCATGAACGCCGTCCAGCTCGCCTTCACCACCAATCCGGGCCTGGAAGACCTGGCCTTCGAGGAGCTGCGGGAACGGCTCGGTGCCGATGGCGAGGCCGTGCGGCGCATCCCCTCCCTGCTCCGCGGCCGTCTCCGGGTGGCGCTGGACATGCCCGCGGAGCGGGCGCTGCACGCCGCCTGGCAACTGCGCTCGGTGCACCACGTGCTGCGACCGGTGACCGACCTTTCGCTGCCCGTGGCACGACCTCTGGCGGCCCTGGAACAGGCGCTCGACGAGGTCCCGATCCCGGGCCTGGGGCGGGCAGTGCGCTTCCGGGTTACGGCCACACGCCACGGCTCGCACGCCTTCGGCAGCCCGGACGTCGAGCGCCGGGCGGGCGCGGTTCTGCAGCGGCGCTTCGGCGCGCAGGTCGACCTCGAGGGCTATGCCGTGGAGGTCCTGATCACCGTGGTGGAGGCCGATTGCGTGGTCGCGCTGCGCCTGAGCCGCCGCGCGCTCAGCCGTCGGTTCACGCGCGCCTACCATTACCCGGTGGCGCTGCGTGCCAACGTCGCCTATGCCGCGCTGCGCCTCGCCGGCGTGGGGCCGTCGACCCGACGGGTGCTGGATCCCTTCTGCGGCTCCGGCACCCTCCTGCTGGAGGCCGGTGCCCTGGCGCCGGAAGCCGAGCTCTGGGGCAGCGACTGGCGGGAACGCGCGGTCACGGGCACGCGGGCCAACCTGCAGGCGGCCGGGCTGGCCCGGCGTGCCAGCCTGCGCCAGGCCGATGCGCGCCGGCTTGCGGAAAGCTGGCCGGAACGATCCGTGGACGTGCTGGCGGGCAATCCGCCATTCGGCCGGCGCCTCGGCAGCGGCATGAACTTCCGGGACTTTTACGCCCGGCTGCTGGAGCAGATTGACCGGATCCTGGCGCCCGGCGGCCGGGCGGTGCTGCTGGCGGATCACCGGGTGGCGCTGGAACAGGCGGCGGGCCGCCAGGGCAGCTTCCGCGTGACCGACACGCGGGTAGTCGACGTGGGCGGCATATTCCCCGGCATCACGCTGCTCGAGCGCGTCGCTCCCGACCGGGCCTGCTAGCCCAGCGCCAGATACTGGCGGCTCATCCGGTTGAGCGCGGCCACGTACTGCTCGAACAGCATCGCCAGCCGGAAGAAGACGTCCTCGAGATGATACTCCCGGGCCAGGGGGTGGCGGGAGGCCTCCTGGTAATAGGCCCGGCCGAAGTCGACGTAAAACCCCAGGTCGACCGGGCGGCGCCGGTAGCGGTGGCGGTGCTCGATCCAGCGCGGGAACAGCCCCGCGAGGAAGAGCGCGTAATTCCCGACGTGCGCGTGCACCAGGAAGCGCCGGCGGGAATCCGCCTCCGCGGCCTCCTCGAGCAGCTCCACGATGTAGCGGTGCGGCTCGCTGTCGCCCGGCGCAACCCGGTACAGGCGGTCGCTGCGCACGAATAGCGCCAGCAGGTTGGCGAGGTAGTTCACCACCCGCCGCTCGCGCCGGCCGCGGTGATCCGCCAGGGTCCTGCGCAGCAGCACGTTGAAGAGCAGGAACGGCGAAACCCGCAGCAGCTCGCCGCGGCGCCCCAGCACGGCACGCATGACGAACTCGCTCTCGAGCATCGTCTCCAGG
>DASQZM010000068.1:0-33859 GCA_035638695.1 Gammaproteobacteria bacterium
CAACAATCCGCGTGTGGAGGAAACCATCGGCCGCCTGCTGGCAGCGTGGCGGGAGTCCGGGAGGCCGGTGATCCACGTCCGCCACGTCTCCGAGGATCCCGGTTCGGTCTACGGACCGGCGCACAACTGCTCGCAGTTCAAGGAGGTGGCGGTGCCGGTGCCGGGCGAGCTCATCATCACCAAGCATACGCCGAGCGCGTTCGTCGGCACCTGCCTGGAAGCGACTCTCTGGGAGGAATCCCTCGACACGCTGGTGCTGTGCGGGATGACCACCAATACCTCCGTCGAGGCCACGGCCCGAATGTCCGGCTGCCTCGGCTACCAGACCTACGTCGCCGCCGACGCTACCGCCACCTTCGACAAGCGCGACTTCGCCGGCATCCTGCGCAGCGCGGACGAGGTCCACGCGCTCTCGCTGGCCAACCTGCACGGAGAGTACGCAACGGTCGTCCGCTGTGCGGAGCTGGTGGAGGGATTGGGGGTTGAAACCTGAATCCTCGAGCGATCGAGCCCCTGGCCGCCCGGCGAGACCCGAGAGACAACACTGCCTCTGATCGTGCCCGATCAGGGCCATGCGGCCTTCGCGTCCGCACCCGCCGCACCCGCCGCGACCGCCCACACGTTGCCGGAGTCCAGGCCCAGGGCGAAACGGAAACGGGGCGCGCGGGGTCGATCAGCCGCCCTTGTCCGCCAGGAACCAGGTGATCATGCCCATGGAGTAGAGCACGGAAAGCGCTGCCAGGATGTACAGCAGCGCCCCGATCACGCGCTCGATTCTTCGCCACCAGCCGCCGGGCACGGGCATCTCCCCCGGTTTTCAGGTTCCCGCTCCATTTCAACCCAACGGGAAGCGCCGGGCAATGGCCTTCAGCGCACTTCCTTCAGCGTTCCGGCATTGACCTCGTAGACGAAGCCTCGCACGGGGTTCTTGCGGGGCAGGAACGGGCTGGCCTCGATGCGGCGCAGCGACTGGCGCACGTCCGCCTCCGGATCGGGGAAGGCCTCCAGCGCGAAGCCGGGCCGGATGCCGGTGTCGGCCTCGATCTCGCTCTTCACGGCGTCGTCGCGGAAGGTGAGCATGCCGCAGTCGGTGTGGTGGATCAGGACGACTTCCTCCGTGCCGAGCAGCCGCTGGGAGATCACCAGCGAACGGATCACGTCGTCGGTCACCACGCCGCCGGCGTTGCGGATCACGTGTGCCTGTCCGAGCTCCAGGCCCAGCAGCCGGTAGACGTCGAGCCGCGCGTCCATGCAGGCCACGATCGCGACCCCGCGTGACGGCGGCATCGGCAGGCCGCCCTCGCTGAATTGCTGCGCGTAGGCCCGGTTGTCCCGCAGCAGTTCGTCGGTAACGCTCATCGCTCGCCTCCGGCTGTTCCCTGGGAATGACGGTGGTTAGCATAGACAGCCGGCGGCCGCCGGCTCCAATACGGAAGCGCTATTTGGATGGAAGCGCGGGGCATAACGCGGCCGGGCCAGGACCGGCCGCGCCATCCCGGCCTCAGAACGTCGTGCCGACGGCGAGGGTGTAGACCCAGGGATTGACGTTGACGTCCAGCTGGTAGCCGTTGCTGTACGTGGCGGTGGTTTCGATCTGGATGTAGCGCACGTTGGCGTTGAGGTACCAGCTCGGGGCGATGTCCATGTCGACGCCGACCTGGCCGGCCGCGCCGAAGGAGTTGTCCAGCTTCAGGTTCGTGCCGGACAGCGCGCCCCGGGCGTGCTCGTCGAAGAAGTAGGTGTAGTTCACCCCGGCCCCGGCGTAGGGACGGATCGTGGACGCCGGCAGGAAATGCCAGTCCAGGCTGATGGTGGGCGGAAGCTGCTTGAACTCGCCGATCGTGCCGAGCGGCGCGAGCGTCCCGGCACCGCGGATGTCGTGGCTGAACGGCAGTGCGGCCAGCACCTCCACGCCCAGGTTGTCGGTGTACATGTAGCCGACCGTGAACGACGGCCGGGTGTCGGAGTCAATACGCACGTCGCTGCCGCCGGGCAGGCCACCGCGCGGGTTGCTGCTGCTTTCGCCGGGGTTGACGTTGCTCAGCCCCGCGCGCACCAGCCAGTCGCCGGCGTGTAGTGGCCGGGCCGAGGCCACGGCGGCGGAAAGGCCCAGAGCCGCGGCGATCGCGATTCCTGCAGCGGACGGAAGGAGGGTTCTGGTCAGTTGCCTGGTCATGATCGTGGTTCCCCGAGTCTCGTGCGGCGCAAGGCCGCGGTCGGTGGCATGAGCGCCCCGACTATCGGCAAGTCGCGCCATGCATGCGTTGATCCAGGTCAACGGGCTTCGGACCTCGCGGCTCGCGTGGGCGGGCGTGGACTGCGATCATGTCGCCGCGCGGGAGAGCACCTAGCGAAACAACCCCAGGAGAGCACCCACAATGAGCGAAGACCCCGGTGGCACGGACCCGATACCGGACAGCGAGGCCCTCGACGCGGTCGAGCTGCGGGTACTGGGGAGCCTGATCGAGAAGCAGGCCGCCACGCCGGAGGCGTACCCGCTGACCGAAGCGGCCCTGGTGACGGCCTGCAACCAGAAGACCAGCCGCGAGCCGGTGATGGAGCTGGAGCCCGGAACCGTGGGACAGGCCCTGCGGGCGCTGGAACGCCGGGCGCTGACGCGGCGTGTGCACGGAGCGCGGACGCACCGCTGGGAGCACCGCGTGGATCGGGTCCTGGAAATTCCCCGGCCCCAGCTTATCCTGCTCGCGCTGCTGTTCCTGCGCGGGGCGCAGACGATCAACGAGCTGCTCACGCGCGGCGCCCGAATGCACCGCTTCGACGATGCGGAGCAGATCGGGCACCATTTGCAGCGGCTGCAGGCGCGGGGCCTGGTGGTCCGGACGCCGCGCCGGACCGGTCAGCGCGAAGACCGCTACATGCACACCCTGGCGGGCGCGGTCGAGACCGCTGCACCCGACACGCGCGAGGACACTGCGGGCGGGCGCTCCGACCTGCTGGCCCGCCTGCAGGAGCTGGAAGCCCGCGTCGCCGCGCTGGAGGCGAGGCTTGCACCTGGTGCTGATCCCTGACGCCGCGCCGGCCGCAGGCTGGACGCGCGGTGCCGTCCGGCTACCATGGGCCGCCGGTCACGGGAAATGAACGATGCCCGCGATTTCGGCGTAGCGGAAATCACCTGCGGCGTATTGGTTGTTCGCGTCCCCCACGTTGTTGAACTGGGTGTACGAAACCCGCAGATCGACGTTGGCGACCAGGCTTACGTCCACGCCGAGACCGAAGGTTGGCTGCCAGCCCGTGTCGGACCCCGACGAGCACGGCGCCACGCTGACCGTGCAGCTTTCCTTGAGGCGGGTGTAGGCCAGCCCCAGCTTCCCGAGCAACGCGACCCGCCTCGTGACCGGGTAGCTGAAGACGGCGGCGAAATAGGCGGCGCTGGCCTTGTCCTCTTCCGTCGCCGAAGCGATGCTGGTGGTCCCACCCGAGGTGAGCACGAAATTGGCGCGGAGGCTGTACGTGCCCAGGTCCACGTAGCCGACTTCGCCGGCCAGGTACGGACTGAGCTGCATTCCGGCGAAGGCTGAAAAGCCGTTGGCGCTCTCGTCGTATTTCAGCGAGACGGCGCAACCCGAGGCGCCGGCACCGTAGGCGGCTGCGCACACCTGATCGGCGAGATTGCGGGAGTTGGAGGAGGCGTCGGCGGCCTGCGCCCGGCCGACGCCCACTCCGAAGTAAGCTCCCTGCGCCCAGGCCGGTACCGCGGCCAGCGAGAGCAGGGAAACGAGCATGATACGCACGGTCCTGGACATTTCCGGCTTTCCTTCCCTGGTCGGGCTCTTGCCTCGTGCGGGCCAGCGCCCTGCGTAGTGGTCCGGACGTCGGCGCGCCTGGCCGGACGCCCGTTGCCCCGAAGACCGGTGCCGGATGGACGGCGTCCGATACCGCTCGGCTCGCGCCCGGGACCGGTGAAGCCGCGACGGGGTTCGCCGCCGCCGCGCCCCGATCACGCGACGCTGACGAGTCTGTACCAAACCACGGCCGGATGACTTGACGCAGGGCAAGGAGAGCGCATCGGGCCGGCGCGTGCGCCCGCGACCCGGTGCACGAATCGCGGCGGGGCAGAGGCGAAGCGCGAGGGCTGGTCGTTCCGGGAATTCCCCGCGTCAGCCGTAGCGGTAGAACCCGTAACCGCTCTTGCGGCCGTAGCGCCCGGCAGCGACCATCTCGCGCAACAGCGGCGCCGGCCGGTACTTGGGGTCGCCGAAGCCGCGGTAGAGCACCTCCATGATCGCGAGCAGGGTGTCCAGCCCGACCAGGTCGGCCAGCGCCAGCGGGCCGATGGGATGGTTGCAGCCGAGCTTCATGCCGGCGTCAATGTCCTCCGCAGTGGCCACGCCCTCCTGCAGGGTAAAGATGGCCTCGTTGATCATCGGCACCAGGATGCGGTTGACCGCGAACCCCGGGCTGTTGCTCACCGTGATGGGCGTCTTGCCGACCGCCCGGCCCAGCGCCATGGCCTCCTGGTAGGTGGCGTCCGAGGTCTGCAGGCCGCGGATGATCTCCAGCAGCGACATTACCGGCACCGGGTTGAAGAAGTGCATGCCGATGAACCGGTCGGGCCGCGAGGTCGAGGCGCCAAGCTCCGTGATCGAAATCGACGAGCTGTTGGTGGCGAGGATGGTCTCCGGCGGCAGCCCCTCGTCCAACTGGCCGAAGATCCCCTTCTTGATGTCGGGGTTTTCGGTGGCGGCCTCGATCACCAGGTCGACTGGCTCAAGCGCGGCATAGTCGGTCGAAGTACGGATGCGCGCGAGGACATCGTCCCTTTCCCGTTCGCTCAGGCGTTCCTTACGGACCAGTCGGTCCAGGCTGGAGCCGACGGTCTTCAGGCCCTTCTCCAGGGCCTTGTCGCTGATGTCGACCATGATCACGTCGAGTCCCGCCGCCGCAGTGACCTGGGCGATACCGTTTCCCATCGTTCCGGCGCCGACCACGCCGACCTTCCTGATATCCATGAGCACTCCTGGTTTGGTATCCGATGGATTGTCCGCGCCAGCATGCGCCGCGTCAGGGCACGCCGCGGGCCGGCGCGGCTCCGGGGCAGGCCCATAGGGTCCATCCTGCGACGGCCGAAGTCCAGCGGCAGCGCGGAGCATGGCGCCGGGCTTCGGGTAACAGACGGTTCAGCCGGGCGTAAGGGCCGGCCGAACTGCAGCGACGGTTGCTGCGCCGGGTGCGCGGATCCTGCGCAACCGGGCGTAGCCTCGATCCGGACCTACCCGAGGTCGCTGCCCTATCCCGCGTCCCGCAACGGCGATTGCCGTCGCCACGCCTACTACCCGGGCAACAACTGCAGCCCCGGTTACTACGGCACGGGCGGGCCACGGCCGCGGGGAGCGGATCACTTCACGGTCCCGCACCCACCCGGGCCGGCCTTGACGGGCATCAACATGCCTCGTGCCCTCCAGGGCTAGCCTGTAGGGAGCGGGGGATACGATCGTCCACCGGCGGGGTCACCGTCCCCCGTTTATTTGCCCCGCGGCGTGAGATCTGGGCCGGGCCGCCGCGGGACCGGCGACGGGCCTCAGGAGGGCCAGCGGTGGTCAGCGGCGATCCCGTAGCGCAGGCATCCGGCCGGCCCGGGTTGGGTGAGCGGCCGATCGGACATATTGCCGAGGTCCACGGCCCGGTGATCGTGGCCGCGTGCAAGCCACTGCCGGCCCTCGGTCAGGCCCTGACGGCGCGCGTCGGAACGGATACCTGCGTATTCGAGGTGCTCCAGCACCTCGACCGCGGGCACGTGCGCGCGATCACGCTGCACCGCACGGCCGGCCTGACCCGCGGGACTCCCCTGAACGACACCGGCGCGCCGCTGCACGTGCCCGTCTCCCGCGAGTTCCTCGGCCGGGTCGTCGACGTGTTCGGCCGACCCCTCGACGGCAAACCGCCGCCGGCCGCCGAGACCTACCGCAACATCCACGGCCGGCCTGCTCCGCTGCGCGACACGGTGCCCGTGGGCGAGGTCCTGGAGACGGGAATCAAGGTCGTCGACCTCCTCTGCCCGTTCTTCCGCGGCGGCAAGACCGGTCTGTTCGGGGGGGCCGGCGTGGGCAAGACGGTGCTCATCATGGAGTACATGCACGCGATCACCGCGCGCCACAAGGGGGTCTCGGTGTTTGCGGGCGTCGGCGAGCGCATCCGGGAGGGCCACGAGCTCTGGCACGATCTCGCCGGCACCGGGGTGCTGGAGCGCGCGCTGCTGGTTTTCGGCGAGATGGACGAGTCGCCCGGGGTGCGCTTTCGCGTGGCGCTGGCGGCGCTCACCTGCGCCGAGTATCTGCGCGACGAGCTGCGCGGCGAGGTCCTGTTCGTGATCGACAACGTGTTCCGCTTCGTCCAGGCGGGCAGCGAGATCTCGAGCCTGCTGGGACGCATGCCGGCCACGGTCGGCTACCAGCCGACCCTCGGCAGCGAGGTGGCCGAGCTGGAGGACCGGGTCACGTCGACCGTCGCCGGCGCCATCACCGCGGTGCAGGCGATCTACGTGCCGGCGGACGACATGACCGACCCGGCGGTGACCGCCGTGGTGGGCCACCTGGATACGAGCATCGTGCTCTCCCGCGCCCAGGCGGGGCGGGGCATCTACCCGGCGGTCGACCCGCTGCTCTCCAGCAGCCGGCTGATGGACCGCCACACGGTGGGTGAGCGCCACTACCGAGTCGCCGGGGCGGTGCGGGAGCATCTCGCCCGGCTGCACGAGCTGGAGGACATCATCGCGATGCTGGGGCTGGAAGAGCTCTCGGCCGAGGACCGGCGCATCGTCCTGAGGGCTCGCCGGCTGCAGCGGTATCTGACCCAGCCGTTCCACGTCACCGCCGAGCACACGGGCATTGCCGGCGTGTCGGTGCCGCTGTCCACGACCCTGGACGACTGCGAAGGCTTCCTGGCCGGCCACTACGACGACACGCCCGAGGAGCGCTGCTACATGCTCGGCGCGATGGAAGAGGCGGGATGAACGGCTTCCGCCTGGAGCTGCATGGCGCCACCGAGCGGCGCGCGTTTGAAGCCGTCGAGTCGTTCATCGGGGAGGACGCAAGCGGCAGCTTCGGCATTCTCCCCGGGCACGAGCGCTTGGTGACGGCCCTGGTCTTCGGACTGGCGAGCTTTCGCCCGGCCGGGGGCGATTGGCAGTACCTGGCGACTACGGGCGGCACCCTGTATTTCGCCGACGGCGCGCTGCGCATCGCGACCCGGCGCTTCCTGGTGGAGCCGGACTACGCTGCGGTGAGCGCGGCGCTGGAGCGCCAGCTGGCGACCGAGGAGGCCGAGCTGCGCCGGGTGCGCGACAGCCTTCACCGGCTCGAGGAAGGCATGTACCGCCGGCTGGAGCGGTTGCAGCGCCCGCGCGAGGGCGGGCGGTGAAACCGGATGCCGACCTGGAACGTCGGCTGCGCGAGCAGGCCGAGCGCAAACAGCGCGCCGAGCGCGAGCGCCGTTCGCTGCTGGCGCAGACGACCTACCTGGGTTCCCTGGGCCTGGTGTTCGTGCTCCCGCTGGTGGGCGGCGCCTACCTGGGCCGGTGGCTCGACACCCTGGCGCCGGGCTATTCGGTCCGCTGGACCATCGGATTCCTGCTGCTGGGCCTGGTGGTCGGCGGCATGAACGTGTATCTGCTGATGCGGAGGGACACGCCGTGAGCGGCGGCGGCGGGCTGATGCAGCGCTGGTGGATCCACCTCGGGCCGCTGGCGGTGAGCGAGACGGTGGTGATCACCTGGGCGCTGATGCTGGCGCTGTGCCTGGTGGCCTGGCTGCTGGCCCGGCGGCCTCGCACCGACCCCGGCCAGCTGCAGGCGGCGACCGAGGGCGTCTACGGCGCCGTGCGTCAGGCGGTGGCCGACGTGCTGCCCGACTACGCCGACCGGGTGATGCCGTTCGTCGGCACGCTCTGGATCTTCCTGGTGGCCGCCAACCTGATCGGGATCGTGCCGGGGCTGGAGTCCCCGACCAGCGACATGGCGACCCCGGCGGCGCTGGCAGTGCTGGTGTTCGCCTCGGTGCACTGGTTCGGCATCCGCACCCAGGGCCTGCGGCGCTACCTGGCGCACTACCTGGAGCCGAACCCCCTGCTCCTGCCGTTCAACGTGATCGGCGAGATTACCCGCAGCGTGGCGCTGACGTTCCGCCTGTTCGGCAACATGATGAGCCTGAGCCTGACCGCGCTGCTGGTGCTGATGGTGGCCGGGTTCCTCGCACCGATCCCGATTCTCATGCTGCATATCGTCGAGGCGCTGGTGCAGGCCTATATCTTCGGGATGCTCGCCCTGATCTACATCGCCGGCGGCATCCAGGCACAGGAGTCCCGCGGCCGGGACGAGGAGTAACCAATGCCCGACATCAACTGGATCGTCCTGGTTTCCACCGTGGTGGCGGTGCTCGGCATCGCGCTGGCGGTGATGTTGCCGGCGGTGGCCATGGGTCGCTCGATCGCGACCGCCCTTGACGCCCTGGCCCGGCAGCCGGAGGCAGAGCGGTCGATCACGCGCACGCTGTTCATCGGCCTCGCCATGGTCGAGTCCCTGGCCATCTACGCGCTGGTGGTGGTGCTGATCGTGCTGTTCCGCAACCCGCTGCTGGCCCTGGTGGGGCACTGAGCCGGGTGCCGGGGAAACGGAGACGCCGCCATGGAGTTCGACTGGACGACCTTCCTGCTGGAGATAGTCAACTTCCTGATCCTGGTCTGGCTGCTCAAACGCTTCTTCTATCGCCCGGTACGGGCCGCGATCGAGTCCCGCCGGGCGGCGATCCACAAGACCCTGGACGAGGCCCGGCAGGTGCATGCGGAAGCGGATGCGCTCAGGCAGCAGTACGAGGGGCGCCTGCAGTCCTGGGCGGACGAGCGGCGCAAGGCGATGGAAGGGCTGGAGGCCGAGGTGCAGGCCGAGCGCGAGAAGCGCCTGGCGACCCTGCAGCAGGAGCTGGTCCGGGAGCGCGAGAAGGCCGGCGTGCTCGCGGCGCGCGAGCGGGAGAAGCTGGAGCGCCAGGTGACCGACGCCGCGTTGGCGCGCGCCGGCCGCTTCCTGGACCGCCTGCTCGGTGCTTTGGCCGGTCCGGAGCTGGAGCAACGCCTGCTGGACCTGTTCGTGCAGCAGCTGTCCGGGATGGCCGCCGGGGACCGGCAAGCACTGGAGGAAGCCTGGCGCGACCCTGCCGCCCGGCCCATGCTGACCACGGCCTTCGCGGTCTCGGGGGAGCGGCGCGAGGCCGTCGAGTCGGCGCTTCACGACCTGCTGGGAGAGGCCCCCTCCGGCGTCGACTGGCGGCGCGACGAGTCGCTGCTTGCCGGGGTGCGGCTGGAGGCGGGGGGCTGGGCGGCCTGCGCCGATCTGCGCGATGAGCTGGCATTCTTCCGGGAGGCCGCGCGTGAACAGGCCTGAGAACGGTCCCGCGGACTTCCTGGCGCCGCTGGACGCGTGGCTGGAGGACTACCGGCCCGTGCCCCGGCTGCTCGAGCACGGCGAGGTCGAGTCGGTGGGTGACGGCATCGCCTGGATCAGCGGACTCCCGTCGGTGGCCATGGACGAGATCGTCGAGCTCGGCGACGGCAGCCGCGCGGTGGTGTTCGATCTCACCACGGAGCGCGTGGGGGCCGTGCTGCTGTACCAGAGCGCCGGACTCACCGCGGGCACGCCCGCCCGGCGTTCGCACCTGACCCTGAGCATCCCGGTCGGCGACGCGCTGCTCGGGCGCGTGGTCGACCCGGTGGGCCAGCCGCTGGACGGCCTGGAGGTGCCGCGCTGCGAGCACCGGCGTCCCCTCGACGTGCTGTCACCCTCGCTGCTGCAGCGGGACTTCGTGAAGCGCCCGCTGTACACGGGGATCAAGATCGTGGACACGATGATCCCGATCGGCAAGGGCCAGCGCCAGCTGATCGTGGGCGACGAGGGCCTGGGCCGCAGCTCGATTGCACTGGACGCCGTGATCAACCAGCGTGGGCGCGGCGTGCGCTGCGTGTACGTGCTGGTCCGGCAGAAGCGTTCGGCGGTGGTCAGCGCCATCGAGACGCTGCGGCGTTTCGAAGCGCTGGACTACACCACGCTGGTGGTCGGCGAGGCCAGTGCGCTGCCGGGCCTGCAGTACCTGGCGCCGTTCGCCGGCTGCGCTATCGCCGAGGAGTGGATGGCGGCGGGTCAGGACACGCTGGTGGTCTACGACGATCTCAGCAACCACGCGCGCGCCTATCGGGAGCTCTCGCTCCTGCTCAGGCGGCCGCCCGGGCGGGAAGCCTACCCGGGTGATATCTTCTTCCTGCACGCCCGGCTGCTGGAGCGCGCCACCTGCCTGGCGCCCGAACACGGCGGTGGGAGCATGACCGCGCTGGCGGTGGTGGAGACCCAGCAGGGCGAGATCGCGGCCTACATCCCCACCAACCTGATTTCCATCACCGACGGCCAGATCTACCTCGACCAGGAGCTGTTCTCGGCCGGCTTCCGTCCTGCGGTGGACATCGCCCGGTCGGTGTCCCGCATCGGCGGCAAGGCCCAGCACCCCCGGATCAAGGAGGAAGCCGGGCGCATGAAACTGGACTACCTGCAATTCCTGGAGCTGGAGGTCTTCACCCGCTTCGGCGCGCGTCTGGAAGCGGGGATGGAGGCGCGTATCCGGCATGGGCGGGCGCTGCGGGAGGCGCTCAAGCAGGATCGGCTCGACCCGTGGACGGAGAGCGCCCAGCTTGCCTGGCTGGTGGCGGTCAACGCCGGGCTGCTCGACGCCGCCAGCCCGGAGAAGCTCCCGGGCATGCTGCAGACGTTGTGCGAGGCCGCCCGTGAGGGCGGGCTGGCACTGGAACAATCCCACGACGAATGGCTGGCGGCGGTGAGCGGCTGGCTCGGCCTGCCGGTGCCCGGCGCGGGTCCGGCATCATGAGCCGGCGGCGGGAGATCGAAGCGCGGCTCAAGCTGCTGGAGGAGATCCGCGAGATCATGTCCAGCCTCAAGACCCTGGCGCTGCTCGAGACGCGCAAGCTGGCCCGCTTCGCGGACACCCAGCGGGGCGTGCTCGACGTGGTCGAGACGGCGTCGGCGGACTTCGCCGGGTACTTCCCGGTGGCGCGCTGGCAACCCTCCTGCGAGGCCGCCGCCTTCGTCGTGCTGGGATCCGAGAGGGGCTTTTGCGGCAACTACAACGAGTCCCTGGCCACGGCACTGGCCGACGCGCTCGCGGCCGAGGCGCGCCGCGGCATCGTGTTCGCGGTCGGTCAACGGCTGGTCTCGCGCCTGCCGCCCGGGCTGCCCGATGTCGTTCCGCTGCCCGGCCCGGATGCCGCGGAGCAGATCGAGGAGGCCCTGCTCGGTCTGCTGGATGCCGTGTCGCGGTATCAGCGTGAGCTCGGACCGCTCGCCCTGACCGTGCTGCACCATCGCCCGCTGGCGGAGGTGGTGCAGCGACGCCCGCTGTTCCCGGTGATGCCGCGGCCGCGGACGGCCGCGACCACCGGCACTGCGCCCGCCCTGAACCTCGCTCCGGGCGAAGTGTTCCGGGAGCTGCTGGACGCCCGACTGTTCGCGGGGCTGCACGCGGCCTTCTACGATGCGCTGGCAGCCGAGAACCATCGCCGCATGGCGCACCTGCAGGGCGCCGTGGATCACATCGACCGGCGCCGCGCCGAGTACGCCCTGCAGCGCAACGTCCTGCGCCAGGAGGAGATCACCGAGGAGATCGAGCTGATCCTGCTCAACGCCCCTGCCGCCGCGCCGTGAGGCGCCGCCTCATGCGCTGTCGCCGGCGGCTCCGCGTTCGCGGCGGCGCAGCCACCGGACCAGCGGCAGGCTCGCGGCGAGCACCACGGCGAGACCGGCGTACAGGGCTGTGAAGCCGCCCGATGCACCCAGCTGCAGGCCCACGATCGGACCGATGCTCCCGCCGATGTCGCCGAAGACCTGGTAGCCGGCCAGTGCACGGCCGCGCTGCGACCGGTCGGTGATGTCGCCCAGCAGCGCCAGCAGCGGGATGGTGAGCGCGCCGGTACCGGCGCCGATGGCCAGCAGGGAGACCATCGCCGTGACCAGGTCGTGCGCGACCGCCAGGCCCGCGAATCCGCCCACCATCGCCGCGAGCGCCAGCAGCAGCGGCGCGGTCCGGGACGCGCTGCGGTCCAGCCAGCGTCCCACGCTGATCGAGGCGATGCCGCGAAAGACCATCAGCACCGCCATCAGGATGCCGGCACTGCCCTGCTCGTGCAGGCCGGGCACGAACAGACCCCGCGCGGCGATCAGCAGCACCACGGTCGACAGCAGTACGCCCTGGACCGTGAGGAAGACGAGCAGATTGTAGATCCAGATCACGCGCAGCGCCGGCTCACGCCACAGCGCCTTCCACACGCTGGCTCCGCTCGGGCCGGGCGCCGCGTCCTCGTCCGGTCGCCGGGCCCGCGCCGGCACCCCCCACAGGGCCAGCAGCGCCGCGGCGCCGGTGACCCCGGCGGCCGTGACGAAGGCGCTGCGCGGGCTGGCGGCGTCCGCCAGGACGCCACCCAGCAGCAGACCGCCCGGCAGGCCCAGGCTCATCGACATGCGCACCCGCCCGACCAGACGGCCGCGGTCGCCGTGGCCGGAGATCGCCAGCACTGCGGCCATCGCGCCGACGATCAGCAGCGAGGATCCCACGCCCCAGACGATCCGGCCGCCGAGGAACCAGAGTCCCGGCAGCCGGGCCTGCAGCGCCAGCACGAACATGGCGATGGCGCCCGTTTCGATCACCAGTCCCGCGGTGACCGGTCCCTTGCCGCCGAACCGGTCCACCAGGGCGCCCGTGACCGGGTTGAAGCCGATGCGGGTGATGCGGTTGGCCGCCAGGATCAGGCCCACCAGCGCCGCCGAAAGACCCAGGCGCAGGCCCAGTGTCGGCAGGATCGGGAATACCACGCCGCCGCCGATGCCCCCGAGAAAGGCCACCGCCGAGGTCCACCAGCTCGCGGCGGCGGCGCCGGGCGCGGATTGGAAGGGTTCGGGTGCGTTCACGTTGCGCGTATGCGGTATCGGGGCGGGTGCGGCCCGCCGAG
The DNA here is from genome assembly GCA_035638695.1 of Gammaproteobacteria bacterium. Taxonomy (GTDB): domain Bacteria; phylum Pseudomonadota; class Gammaproteobacteria; order UBA5335; family SLRW01; genus DASQZJ01. The sequence goes on from DASQZM010000068.1 coordinate 13,015, forward strand.
TCTACCATCCCGGCGCCCGGCCGGGGCGGTTAGCCTGGCGAACGGTCTCGCCGTACCATGGCCGGACACGCAAGCACCAGACCATCCTTTCGGCATCGCGGGAGAGCGCCCATGTATCGCATCTATGGCAACGACCTCAGCTATTTCACGCGCAAGCTGGAAGCGGCCTTCCGCTTCTACGGGGCCGATTTCGAGTTCATCGACAAGCGCGCGAGCGGCCGGGCGGAGGAAATCGAGCAGCGCGCCGGAACCCACCAGGTCCCGGTGCTGCACACCCCCGAGAACTGGATGATCGCCGACAGCACCCCGCTGATGCAGCTGATGGATTCGCGCCTGCCGAAGCGTCGCATGTTCCCGGAGGGTCCACTGGGCATCCTGGTGCAGGTGGTCGAGGAATACTTCGACGAATGGATCGCCCGCACCATGGTGCATTACCGCTGGCACTACGAGGAGAGCGCGCGCACCGCGGCCTTGCGCATCACCGGCGGGGATGCGCAGGCCGCGCGCCAGGTGGCGCAGTGGGGTCCGCGCGCCTGCCGCGCCACCGGCACCGAGAGCGAGCGTCAACAGGAGGCCGCCGAGGCCGAGTACGAGCGCCTGCTCGCGGCGATGGAGCGACAGCTCGGCGAGACACGCTTCCTGCTCGGGGACCGGCCCACGGCGGTGGACTGCATCGTGCTGGGCGGCCTGCGCGGGCACACCACTACCGACCCGGATCCGAAGAAGGTCGTCACCCGGTTTCCGCGCGTGGTTCGCTGGGCGGAGCAGTATGCCGAGCGCGACGAGCCCTGGGGCGAACTGGCGCCGTTCCCGGACTCGACCCCCTTCGCCCGGATGGTGCTGGGCGAGATGCCGACCACCTACCGCCCGTTCGTGCTGGGCAACCGCCGGGCCTGCGAGAACGGCGACAAGGCGTTCACCGCGGAGGTCTACGGTGAATCGGTGAGCTACCTGACCCGGGGCTATCCCGAGCGCTCGCGCCAGATGATCGTGGATCGCATCCGTTGCCAGCTCGACGATGAAAGCCGGCGCAAGGTCGACAGGTGGCTCGAAACCGCCGGCCTCGGCGACTGCTTCGGGGACTGACGTCGCCTTCGGGAAGATTCGGTATGCCCGGCGGGTCTGCCGTGAGCTCGACCTTCGGGGGTTGATCTCCGTCAGCGCGCACCCGTATACCGGTGCCATGCTCGCCCCGTGACGTGCCGACACAGAGGGAGGCGGGCATGAACCACTGGACATACGGCGGGCACTGGTTCGGCGCCTGGCACTGGGTGTGGATGGGGCTGTGGTGGCTGTTCCTGATCGCGGTGGTGGTCGCCGTGGTGTGGGGCGTGGTCGGCTGGCGCCGGCAGTGGGCGCTGCCGCCCGGGCAGGCGCGGCCCCCGGAGATCGAATCGCCCGAGGAGATCCTGCACAAGCGCTACGCGCGGGGGGAGATCGAGCGCGAGGAATACCAGGAAAAGCTCGAGGTGCTGCGCCGGGAGCGCCAGCGCTGAGCACCGCCGGGGCGTCGCCCGGCGGTGCCCGGCACTATCCGGACCTCAGGCCTGCATACGCTGCCACAGCACCGACGGTGTCGCCGGCATGTCGACGTGTTCCACGCCGAATTCCGACAGCGCATCCACCAGCGCGTTGATCACCGCCGGCGGTGCGCCGATGGCACCGGCCTCACCCGCGCCCTTCATTCCCATCGGGTTGGTCGTGGACGGGATGTGGTTGAGCCGGAAGGTGATCGGCGGCACGTCGTCCGCCCGTGGCATGGTGTAGTCCATGAAGCTGCCGGTCACCAGCTGGCCCGACTGCGGGTCGTAGACCGTGCGCTCCAGCAGCGCCTGGCCGATGCCCTGGGCGATCCCGCCGTGCACCTGGCCTTCCAGCAGCTTGGGGTTGAGTACGGTGCCGAAGTCGTCCACCACGGTGTAGCGCAGCAGCTCGACCACGCCGGTGTCGCGGTCGACCTCCAGCTCGCAGACGTGGGTGCCGTTGGGGAAGGTCGGAACCTCCGGTCCCCAGCCCGCCTCCTCGTCGAAGCTGGGCGAGCCGTCGCCGGGATCGGAGGCGCGCGCGACTTCCGCGAACGGGGTCTCGCGGTCCGTGCCCACGATGCGGTAGCTGCCGTCGCGATACTCGATATCGGCGGCGGCGGCCTCCAGCATCTCGGCGGCCTTCTCGCGGCCCTTCTCGATCACCTGCTCCGCCGCGTTGCGGACCACAGTGCCGCCGACCGGGATCGAGCGTGAGCCCATGGTGCCGGCGCCGGTCGCCACGCGATCGGTGTCGCCCTGCACGACGGTGACCTGCTCCGGCTCCAGCCCGAACTGCTCGCAGATGATCTGGGTGTAGGCGGTCTCGTGGCCCTGCCCGTTCGACTGGGTGCCCACCAGTACGGTGACCCCGCCGTCGGGATTGACCTGCACCCGGGCCGATTCCGGGGCGCCCCCCGCGCAGGCCTCGATGTAGGTGGACAGGCCGATGCCCCGCAGGCGGCCGTTGCCGGCCTGCCGGCGGCGCCCGTCGAAGCCGTCCCAGCCGGCGATCTCCAGCGCATCCTCCATGTTGCGCGCGAAGTCGCCGGTGTCGTAGGTCATGCCGAGGGCCGTCGTGAACGGCATCTGCTCGCTGCGGATGAAGTTGCGCCGGCGGATTTCGGCCGCCCCGAGACCCGTCTCGCGGCCGCACTTGTCGACCAGGCGCTCCAGCAGGTAGGCGGACTCCGGGCGTCCCGCACCGCGATAGGCGTCGGTGGGACTGGTGTTGGAGAACGCCCCGCGGACCGAGACATGCGCCGCGGGCATCGCGTAGCAGCCGGCGAGCATCCCGGCCCCGGCCTCGGTGGGGATGAACGGACCCATGTTGGAGAGGTAGGCCCCGAGATTGGCCACCGTGCGCACGCGCAGGCCCAGGAAGTGCCCCTGGTCATCCAGCGCCATTTCGGCATGGCTGACATGGTCGCGGCCGTGCGCGTCGCCGAGGAACGACTCCGAACGCTGGCCAATCCACTTCACCGGGCGTCCCAGCTTGCGGGCCGCGTACAGCACCAGCACGTATTCCGGGTAGACGAAGATCTTCATCCCGAACCCGCCGCCGACGTCGGGCGTGATCACGTGCATCTGCTCCGCGGGCACCTGGAAGACCATGCCCGCAAGGATCGTCCGTACCAGGTGGGAGCCCTGGCTGGAGACGTGCAGGACCATGCGACCTTGCTCGTCGACGGAGCCGATCGCGCCCCGGGTCTCCATCGGGTTGGCCACCACCCGGTTGTTTACCAGGTCCACCGAGACCACCCGCGATGCGCGCTGGAACGCCTCTTCCGTGGCCGCGGCGTCGCCCTTCTCCCACTCGAAGCAGAGGTTGCCCGGCGCCTCGTCCCATATCTGCGGCGCCCCTTCCTCGAGGGCTCCGGCGGTGTCCGCGACCGCATCGAGCATCTCGAAGTCGACGGCAATCAGGTCCACCGCATCGTTCGCCTGCTCGCGGGTCTCGGCGACCACCATGGCGACGGGGTCGCCCACGAAGCGCACTCGGCCCTGCGCCAGCGCGGGACGCGGCGGTCGGACCAGGTCCGAGCCGTCGCGGTTCTTGACCTGGGCCAGGCACGGCAGATTGCCGATACCGTCGGCGGCGAGATCCTCGCCGGTGTAGACCGCGACGACGCCGGGGGCGTGCTCCGCGGCCGAAGTGTCGATGGAGCGGATTTCGGCGTGCGCATGGGGCGAGCGCAGCACAGCGGCGTGCAGCTGCCGGGGAAGATCGATATCGGCGACGTAGCGGCCGTGACCGGTCAGGAAACGCGCATCCTCCACGCGCGCGGCCGGCTGTCCAACTCCAAACTTGGCCATGGTTCGGACCCCTTAGAAGTTGCGGGATGGTAGTTCTGCGGCTGGCGACAGTTTACTTAACTAAGGGTAACGCCGCATCTCAGAGAGAGCGTGAGCGGCGAGCGCAGCGACTCACGCGCACCCTCGGGGCGTCCTCGGCGTCCCGCCCGGAACGTGGCGCTCCCTCCGATCCGGCGAGTAGCATGGGTCCAGGAGCCGCTGCCCGGGAATCGGGATTGCCGGGCGCCGGGTCCGTCGGAGTGGTTCCGGCGGCCCGCGGACCGATCTCGCGGCTCCGCGATCGGAGACAGTGCCATGTGGTGGATCCTGGTCGTTATCGTCCTGGCGCTCGTCGCCTGGATGCTGCTGCGCAGCAACACGGCCTCGCGCCGCGAACGTGATGAGCGCGAAGGCCGGGGGCGATGAGCCGCGGTCCCGCCGCTCCGGATTAGTCCCGCTTGCGCTGCCGCCGCATCCAGTCGCGCACGAGGGCATGCCACTGCGCAGCGCTCGGCGCCGGCTTGCCGGAAGCCGTCCGGATGCCCGTCTCCAGGGTCATCAGCATGAACTGCTCGGGCGCGAGCTTCGGTGCCAGCGCCACCATCTTCCGGTAGTGGCCTGCCGCGGCCAGTAACGCCGCGTACGGGTCTCCGGGGGTGGATTTGCCGCCGTGCCTGGCGGCGATTTTCAGCACCGCCTTCCCCGGCTCACCGGTAGCGAGGCTCTCGCCCAGGTGGATGAACTGCAGCAGCATCCACGGCGGCGCCTTGGCAAGCTCGATGCCGTCGACAGCGTGCCGCAGGTCGGCCAGTCCCTGGCGCCTCTCATGCAGCAGTGCGCGGGCGCTGGCGGCGTTGAGATAGACCAGCTCCCGGTGCGGGATGGGAACGTTGCCGGCGATCCGTTCGGCCTTCGCTAGGGCATGGTCGGCCAGCCTCTTCCGCCCGGCGGGGCCCTCGTGGGCGAGCGTCAGGCCGATCATCGCATCGGTCTGCGCACGGGCGTCGTGTCCCGGCAGGCCGGCGGCGAGCGCGAGTGCCTTGTCCGGCCGGCCACCGGCAACATCGCCCGCGGCTGCCGGCAGGATCAGCTCGCCGCGCCGGTCCGGGCCGATCTTCTTGCGCAGTCCCCAGAGCCGGTCGGCAGCCTTGACGGCGGGTGTGCCCGGGCCGCCGTTGCGGGCCCTGACCGCCGCGACCAGCGTGGCCGCGATCTGCGATGAGTATTTGCCGGAGAACCGCAGGCCCTCGGCATCCCGACCCGGCGAGCCGGCTTGCGCGCCGAGCAGGCCGCCGTATAGGGCGGTCAACCGGGCCGCGCGCGGCGGCTTGCCGCGCACCGCGATAAGCTGCTCGGAGAAATGCGTCGCAATCCCGGGCGGCGCGGGACCAAAGACGGTCGACTCCAGGATACGTGAGATCCACCGGATTTGTGCCCCCGTGGTGTCTGGATCGCCGATCTCAGCGCGGGCCAGGGCCCCCGGACCACGCCGCTCGAGCTTGGCTGCCTGCCGGTACCGCGCGAGGCGACGGCGCCACTGGGCCAGGGTCCTGCCATCCGTGGTCACCTTGCCCGAGGTCACCTCGGCGGCGAAATGGGTGTGGGGGTATCGGTCGATGATCTGTTTCAGCTTCGCGACACCGGCCTGATAGTGCTTGTAGGCGGCGGAGAAGCTCCTGGCGCGGACGCGGTCGCCCTGCTTCAGGCTGACCGCGGCCTTCTGCTGCAGCTGGCGGGCATGACGCTCGCCGTTGCTGCACGCGGTCAGGACCAGGGTCATGGCGCACAGCGTGGTCGCGGCCAGGATGCGTCGGCTAGGCGTGATCGTCATCGGTCCTCCCGGGTTCCGGTGTCCGAGCGGCGGGTGTAGGGGTGCGGCGGACGCCCTGCGCCCCCGGCATCGGGTTCGACCGCTGCCAAGATCGAATCGCTCCCCGCTCTGGCCCCGAACGGACAAAACGCCTCGGATACACGGTGGTTCCCGGAGGATGCTTCGCCAGCACCCGATTTTCTCCCGAGCAACTGATCCACCCGATGGGTGACCGCAACGACAGGGTTTCCGTCCCCTGGTCGGGCGGCTCGCCGCGATCCCGGGCAGCGGCCGCCGTTGACCTGCGTCAACGGCTTCGTCCCGCTCTTGCCCCACGTTAGGCAAGGAAAGGAATACTCCCAAAGCGGGCCGGAGCATGGCAAAACGAGAACCATCTGCCGCAGCGGGCGCCGGTGCGGAGGCCATTCGCCGGGCCCTGGAGGCGGAAGAACAGGCCGGGCGCGATGTGCAGCAGGCCGCCGCGGAAGCCGAGTTCTACCTGGAACGGGCCCGGGACCGGGCCCGCGATATCGCGGCCCGCGCCGACCGCCGGATCGAGCGGATCGTCCGGTGCAGCGGTGAAGGCACCGCGGCCCGGGCCGAGGCGGTGCGGGCGCAGGCCAGCGTGGAGCTCGCGCGCCTGGATCGGCCTGCCGACGATACCGCCGGCCCGGGATGCGCCGCCCGGCGCGTCGCACGCTGGCTGGTCACGCCCGCCGGCGTCCGCGGCGACTTCCCGCGAGAGCCCCCCGATGGCCGCTCGTGAAGACTTCCTCTATGCGGGTGCCCGCGTGCAGGCGCGTTACGGTCCGCGCACGTCGCCCGCCGCATGGGCGCGGCTCGCCGGGTTGTCGAGCGCGTCCGAGTGGCTGGCCGGGTTGGCCGCCACCGAGCTGCGCCCCTACCTGGCGGGGCTGGAGCCGGAATCGGGCGTGCATGCGCTGGAGCTGGAGCTGCGCCGCCGGTTCCACCGGGAAGTCGAGGCAGTGGCGCGCTGGGTGCCGGTCCCGTGGTGCGCGACCATGCGCTGGACGTCGCTTCTCCCGGACCTTGCCCTGCTGGCCGCGATCGCCCGCGGCGACGCACTGCCGGACTGGGCAACGGACGATCCGGTGGCGATCGCGATGACGCGTGATCCCTCCGCGGCGCGGGACCCGCTCTCCGACCCCGGAGGCCTGCTGGCACGGATCTCCGCGGGCGCGCTGCCACTGGCGGCCTGGACCGAGCTCTGGCGCGCTCGCTGGCCGCGCGACGGGGCGCGCGGGAAGAAGTCCCTGCGCAAGCTGGCCGACGACATGGTCGAGACCCTGCCGGGAAACACCACGTCGGCCGCGGCCGGGCCGGCCAAGCTCGCGCGAAGGCTCGAGGGCTGTTTTCGCCGACACACCCGCGATGCCGCGGGCGTGGCCGCGTACCTGGTGCTGCGCTGGCTGGACACGCGTCGCCTGCGTGGCGGCCTGGCGCAGCGGCTGCTTTCGGATACGGCGGGGAACGGAAATGCCGGCGCGTAACGGGTCGCTGCGCTGGTTCGAGGTCCTGGTGCCGCGGGCCGCGCTTGCCCGCGCCGCGGAGCTGCTGGCGGCTCCCGGCGAGGTCGAGCTGGACCGCGCCCCGGCGGCGGGCGGGCTGGACACGGAGGCGCTGCGTGCATTGCTGGACGAGCACCAGCGGTTGCGCCGGGATTACGCTGGCCACTGGCCCGAGAGCCGCGTGGCCCGGACCGGCGATACGCGCCAGCCGGAGCGGCTCGGAACCGCCGCGGTCGACTGCCTGCGGCAGTGGGAGGGGCGCGCCGCGCCCCTGGTGCACGAGCTCGAGACGCTGGACCGTGAGCGCGAGGCGCTGACGCTGCTGCGGGATTTCCTGGCCCTGGCAGGGGAAGAACCGGGCCTGGACATCGGTCGGCTCGCCCGGGGCGGGGAGGCGGCGACCGCGCGGCTGCTGGTGCTGCCCCCGGACGCTCCCACGCCCGAGCTGGCGGAGCGGGTGTTGCGCCTGCGGGTGGACGGGCCGGACCACGCCTTTCTGCTGTTGCTGGGACCGCGCCAGGACGTGCTTGCCGTCGCCGGGGAAGCTGCGTTACCGCAGGGGCGTCTGATCGAGCTGCCGCTTTGGCTGCAAGGCGACCAGCCGCGTGCCCTGGCGGCGCTCGAGGAAAGGCTGGCGGCGCTGCGCGGGCAGGCCGACCGGCTGCGGGATTCGATCCGCGGCATCGGCGAGGCCCTGGGACTGGCCGAGGCCCTCGGTCACGTGCGCCGGCTGGAGTGGATGACCGAGCACCTCGGCGGCGCGTGCCTGGGCGAGTACCTGGCGCGGATCGACGGCTGGACCAGCGCCCCCGACCCCGACACCCTGGCTGCGCCGCTGCGGCGGGCCGGCATTCCCGCGGTCGCGGGCTTCGTTCCGCCCCCGGCCGGCCGCGAGCCGCCCACGCTGACCCGCAACCCGGCCTGGGCGCGACCGTTCGAGCTGTTCGTGCGCCTGATGGGCACGCCGGGACAGGGCGAGACCGATCCCAGCCGGCTGCTCGCCGTCATCGCCCCGCTGCTGTTCGGCTACATGTTCGGCGATCTGGGGCAGGGCGCCGTGCTGCTGCTCGCCGGGCTCGTGCTGCGCCGGCGCTGGCCGGCGCTGGCGATGCTGATCCCCGGCGGCCTGGCCGCGATGCTCTTCGGCCTGGCCTTCGGTAGCGTGTTCGCCCGGGAGGGGCTGGTGGGTCCATTGTGGGTGAATCCCCTGGTGGCGCCCTTGCCGGTGCTGGCGGTGCCGCTGGTCGGCGGCGCGGCGCTGATGCTGCTGGGCCTGCTCCTGAACGCGCTGGCGGCCTGGCAGACCGGCCGCGGAGGTGACTGGCTCCGGGTGCAGGCGGGGCTGGTCCTTGCCTACGGGGGAGCCGTAGCGGCCTTCGTTGCCCCGCTGTTCGGCATCGCCGCCGCAGGGCTGGGCGCTCTCTGGTATCTGGCAGGCAGCGCATCGCAGTGGCGGGAGCTTGGTACGGCAGGGGTGTTGGGCCGTGCGGGTGAGCTGCTCGAACGGCTGTTCCAGCTGCTGGTCAACACCGTCTCGTTCGTGCGCGTGGGCGCGTTCGCGCTGGCGCACGCGGGGCTGTCGATGGCCGTCACCGGCTTGGCGTTGGCGGCGCCCCACGGTGTCATCGAGTACACGATCCTGGCCGTGGGCAACGCCGCGATCCTGGCGATCGAGGGGTTGGTGGTAGGGATCCAGACCACCCGCCTGATCCTGTTCGAATTCTTCATCCGCTTCTTGCAGGCGGGCGGGCGGCCGTTCCGGCCGTCACTGCCGCCAACCTGATGCCGGGAACCACGGGGAGCCGAGCATGACTGCCACGAGGAACTTCAAGCACGCCGCCGCCTGGGTGGCTGTAACCGTTCTGCTGGCCGGTGCCGGCGGCCTGCTGCTGTGGGTACCGGCGGCCGGGGCGGCGACCGTTGGCACGGCCGGGCTGCCCGCCGGCGTCATGCAGTGGGGGCTGATCGCCGCTGCGGGCGCGACCGGCCTGTCCTCGCTGGCGGCAGGCTACGCTGTCGCAGGCGTCGGCAGCGCGGGCATGGGCACTCTGGCCGAGCGGCCGGAGCTGTTCGGACGCGTGCTGGTGCTGATGGGGCTGGCCGAGGGCATCGCCATCTACGGCCTGATCATCTCGATCCTGATCCTGAACCGACTGGCATGAGCGCGCCGCGGGCGGTGTTCATCGGCGACGAGCTGACCTCGGCGGGCTGGCGGCTCGCCGGCCTGGAGACGCATGCCCCGCCGGCCAACGAGGTCCCGGAATGTATTGAGCGGGTGCTGGATGCGGGGCCGCCGCTGGTCCTGATCGGCGCATCTGCGGCGCGGGCGCTCGATGCAGCGACCCTGGAAGGGCTGCTGATGGCGACGGCGCCGCCGGTGCTCGTGGTCGCCGAGGCGACCGCCGCCGCCGTGCCGCTCGACCTCGCGGGCCGCGTGCGGCGCGCGCTGGGGGTGGGCTGATGCCCGATTCGGCGCCGATTGACAACGCCCGCGCGCTGGACGCGCTGCTGGCACACATCGAACGCGAACGGGCGCGCCGACGCGAGGCCCTGCTCGACGCAGCCCGGCGCGAGGCGCGGGCGCTCGAGGCCGCTGCACGCGGCGAAGCCAACCGGCGCGTGCGGCAGGTCGTCGCGCGGGAGCGGGCCCGACGGGATGAGCGGCTGCAGCGGGCGCGCGCCGAAGCCGCGGCGCAGCGGCGCGAGCGGCGCCAGGTGCAGCTGCGTCACCGGCTGGACGAAGCCCGGGCCCGCCTGGGACCGGCGCTCGAGGATCGCTGGCGGGACTCCCGCGCGCGTCGGCGCTGGATTCACCTGGCACTGCAGGAGGCGCTGTGGCACCTGACGCCCGGCACCTGGCGGGTGCAGTACCCGCCCGGGCTCGACTCGGCTGAGCTGGAGCGGGCCCGGCGGGTGCTGGCGCGGGTGCGGCCGGACGTGCGCCTGGCGTGCGCCGCGGACCCGGCGTTGGCAGCCGGCCTGCGCATCACGCAGGGCGCGGCCCAACTGGACACGGGCATCGCGGCGCTGCTGCGAAGCCGGGCGCGGGTCGAAGGTCTGCTGCGCGCGGCGTTGTCCGGACAGCTCGACGCATCGCGGAGGGATGCACCGTGACGGGCGCCCAGGGGCGGATCAGCTCGCTGGAAGGCCCGGTCCTGCACGCGGTGTCCGACCAGGTGTTCCGGGTCAACGAGGCGGTCCTGGTCGGCGCCCGCGAACTGCTCGGGGAGGTATTGCGCATCCAGGGGCGGCACTTCGTCGTGCAGGTGTACGAGGACACCACGGGTCTGCGCCCCGGCGACGGGTTGACGGGCACCGGACGGGCGCTCTCGGTGCGGCTGGGTCCCGCCCTGCTGGGCGGAATCTTCGATGGTCTGCTGCGCCCGCTGGCCGGGACGGGACGGCCCTGGGTCCTGCCGGGCATGCGCACGGGCGGCGCCGCGAGCTTCCGTTTCGAGCCGCGACTGACGGAGGGCGCGAGCGTCACCGGCGGAGAGATCCTGGGGGAAGTCACCGGCGGCAACGGCAAGCCACAGCGCTGCCTGATCCCGCCGGGCGTGGCCGGACGTCTCGAGCGTCTGGTGCCCGCGGGCGAATATCGCGATGACGAGCCGCTGTGCGCCGTGGCGCCGACGGCGGGCGAAGCGGTCGCGGTGGCCATGAGGCATGCCTGGCCGGTGCGTCGGCCGCGTCCGCTGGCGCGGCGGCTGCCGGCCGCCACGCCCATGCTCACGGGTCAGCGGCTGATCGATTCGTTGTTCCCGGTGGCGCATGGCAGCAGCGCGGCAATGCCGGGCGGCTTCGGCACCGGCAAGACCATCCTGCAGCAGAGCATCGCCAAGTGGTGCGACGCCGACGTCATCGTGTACGTGGGCTGCGGCGAGCGCGGCAACGAGATGACCGAGGTGCTGCGTGAGTTTCCCGAGCTCGAGGATCCGCGCAGCGGGCGGCCGCTGAGCGAGCGTTCCGTGATCATCGCCAATACCTCGAACATGCCGGTGGCGGCCCGCGAGGCCAGCATCTACACGGGCGTGACGGTCGCCGAGTACTTCCGCGACCAGGGCCTGCACGTGGCGCTGATGGCGGACTCAACCAGCCGCTGGGCCGAGGCGCTGCGCGAGATCGGCGGGCGCCTCGGCGATTTGCCGGCGGAGGCAGGCTACCCGGCCTACCTGGGCACCCGCCAGGCCGAGTTCTACGAGCGCGCCGCGCGCGGGCTCACGCTGTCCGGGGAAGAGGGCTCGGTGACGCTGATCGGTGCGGTCAGCCCGCCGGGGGGCGATCTTTCCGAGCCCGTCACCCTGCACACGCAGCGCAACGTGCGCTGCTTCTGGCCGCTGGACCGGGACCGGGCGCGAGCCCGCTTCTATCCCGCCATCGACCCGCTGTCCGCCTACGCCGAGGATGCCCGGCTGCTGGACGAGTGGTGGCGTGATCAGGGCGATCCGGAACACCCGGCGCGCCGCCAGCGATTCCTGACGCTGCTGGAGGACGAGAGCCGTCTCGCGCGCATGGCGCGGATCGTGGGCAAGAACGCCCTGCCGGCCGGCGAGCAGCTCACCCTGGTGTGCGCGCGCCTGGTCAACGAGGCATTCCTGCGCCAGTCGGCCTTCTCGGAGGTGGACTGCTACGCCTCGCCCCGCCGGCAGATCGCGATGATGGCCGTGCTCGATCACTTCGTCGCCGTGGCGCGGCAGGCGCTGCAGGGCGGCGCCACGATCGAGGCGATCGAGGGCCAGCCGGTGCTGCGCCGGCTGCGGCGGATGGGCGAGGAGATCGGCGAGGATCGCCTGGAAGGCTACGACGCGCTGCGCGCGGAGATCGGGCACGCGTTCGCGGAGCTTGCGGCGCCGCCGGCCGAGGGGGAGGCGGCGGAACGTGAAGGGTGATCTGACCATCCGTGACTGCGCCCAGCGCCTGGAAGGGCCGCTGCTGTTCCTCGATCGACCGGTGTCGGTCGGGCTCAACGAGGCGGTGGAGGTGATCGGGGCCGACGGGCGCGAGCGCATGGGGCGGATCGCGGCCCTGGACGAGCAGCACATCGTGGTGGAGGTGCTGGACCCCACCAGCGAGCTGTCGCTGCCCGGGATGCTCGTGCGGCTGCTGGGCGTGCCGCTGAGCTTCGGCGTCGGCCCGGGACTGCTCGGGCGCATCTTCGACGGCGTGGGTCGTCCGCTGGACGGCGGGCCCGCCGTCGCCATAGCCGCCGAGCAGCCGATCGACGGCCTGCCGGTCAACCCGGTGGAGCGGGACCTGCCGGAGGATTTCATCGAGACCGGGGTCAGCGCGATCGACCTGCTCAACAGTCTGGTACGCGGACAGAAGCTGCCGATCTTCTCGGCCGGGGGCCTGCCGCACAGCCGGCTGGCGATCGACATCGCGCAGCACGCGCGGCTGCTGCACGAGACCGACGACCGCTTCGCCATCGTCTTCGCCGGGATCGGCGTGTCCCACGCGACTGCGGAGCGCTTTCGCCGGGCCCTCGAGGACAGCGGCGCGCTCGGGCGCAGTGCGCTGTTCCTGAACCTGGCCAGCGATTCCAGCATCCAGCGTCTGCTCACGCCCCGCTTCGCCCTGACTGCGGCGGAGCATCTGGCCTTCACGGAGGGTCTGCACGTGCTGGTGATCATGACCGACATGACCAACTACTGCGAGGCGCTGCGCGAGGTTTCCGCCAGCCACGGGGAGATCCCCAGCCGCAAGGGCTACCCCGGGCACCTGTACTCGGACCTGGCGACCCTGTTCGAGCGGGCCGGGCGGATCCGCGGCCGGCCCGGCACGCTCACCCAGCTTCCGGTGCTGACCATGCCCGGCGACGACATCAGCCATCCGATACCGGACCTGACCGGCTACATCACCGAGGGCCAGATCGTGCTGGACCGCGACCTGGACCGGCGCGACGTCTATCCGCCGGTCACGGTGCTCCCCAGCCTGTCGCGGCTGATGGATCTCGGCACAGGGAAAGGTTATACCGACGCGGATCATCCGGCCCTGGCGAGCCAGCTCTACGCCGCCTATGCGCGCGCACGCGAGGTGCGGTTGCTGGCGAGCGTGGTGGGCGAGGAGGGTCTGCCCGCGGCCGACCGACGCTACCTGGCCTTCGGCGACACCTTCGAGCAGCGCCTGCTTCACCAGGAGCGGCCGCGCAGCCTGGTCGAAAGCATGGAAATCGGCTGGTCGCTGCTGCGCGAGCTGCCCGCGGGCGACCTGGTGCGCCTGAGCGATGCCCAGATCGAGGCCCATGTCGGCACCGCAGACGGCGACGATGGCCCGGGAGACTAGCTCCTCACGCGCCGCGCTGCTCGAGCTGCGCCATGAGCGCGGCGTGATCGAGGACGGGCACCGCTTCCTGGACGAAAAGCGCGTCCTGCTGGCGCACGAGATCCTCCGTCGGCTCGAGGCGTATGAAGCTCTCGCGGCGACGTTCGGCGAGGCGCAGCGGCAGGCCTTCGGCGAGCTCCGCGAGGCCCTGGGAAGCCTCGGCCTGGAGGAGCTGCAGCTGTATCCCCCGCGCCTGCCCGTGGGGGGGCGGGCCCGGTTGCCCCGGCGCGTCTTTCTCGGGGTCGAGCTGGTAGACGGCGCCCGCCTCGAGCGTGGCCCGGGCGAGCGACCGCGGGCCGGCGCGGCGTCGCCCGTGGTCGCCTCGCGGGAGGCGGCCGCCTGCGCCGAACGCCTCGACGCACTGGCCGATACCGGACTCACGCTCGCGGCCGAGACCGGCAATCTCCTGCGCCTGCTGCGGGAGTACCGGGTCACCGAGCGGAGAGTGCGTGCACTCGAGAACGTGGTCCTGCCGGAGGTGCGCGAGGCCGAACGCCGGATGGAGGAAACCCTCGCGGAGGTGGAGCAGGAGGACGTCGTCCGGGTGCGCTTGTTCACCGCTCCGGAGCGGGAAGGACCGACCGGGGGCTCGTGACCGGCCCTCAGACGGCGCGCTGCGGCGGGCCGCGCTGCTGGATGCGCTTGAGCGCCTCCAGCGCCACCAGTAGGGTCAGTGCCAGGCCGAACAGGCCCATCCAGGTCACCGGGCGCACCGGCGTGACCTCCAGCACGGTGCTCAGTCCCGGCGTGAACATGGCCAGGATGTGGACCCCCTGGGCCGCGAGGGTGCCGAACAGCAGCAGGGGGTTGCGCAGCGGGTTGTGGCGCAGCACCGGCATGCGTTCCGAGCGCGCGTTGAATACCTGCACGTTCTCGAACAGGACCATTAGCAGCAGGAGCAGGTTGCGCGCGCTTGCCAGTTCGACCCCGATGCGCAGCAGGTAGCCGAATACGGCGAAGCCGAGGCCACCCATGACCACCGCCGATACCGCTACGCGCGGCAGCATCACGCGGTCAAAGATCGGCTCGCCGGGCCGGCGCGGGGGGCGGGTCATCTCTCCGCCCTCGGCCGGCTCGAACGCCAGCCCGACGTCCTGGATTCCGTTGGTGACCAGGTTGAGCCACAGCAGCTGGACCGCGGTCAGCGGCAGCGGCAGGCCGCTGACGGCTCCCAGCACGAACAGCACCAACTCGGCGGCACCGGTCGAGATCAGCAGGAAGATCACCTTGCGGATGTTCTGGTAGGCGACCCGGCCGCCCTCGATGCCAGCCGCGATGGATGCGAAGTTGTCGTCGGTGATGATGATGTCCGCGCTCTCGCGGGCCACGTCCGTGCCGCGCAGTCCCATGGCGACACCGACATGGGCGTTCGCCAGCGCGGGGGCGTCGTTGACGCCGTCGCCGGTGACCGCGACGTACTGGCCGCTGCGGGTGAGCGAGCGCACGATCTCCAGTTTCTGCGCGGGCTCGACCCGGGCGAAGACGTCGCCACCGGCGATCACGCGGTCGCGCTCGGCTTCGGGCCCTTCTGCCAGCGCCTGGATGTCGGTGCCGGTGAGCAGCCGCGGCTCGGCCCGGCCGATGCCGATTTCGCGGGCGACCGCGAGCGCCGTGTCAGCGTGGTCGCCGGTGACCATGCACACGCGTACCCCGGCGTCGTGGCAGCTCTCGATGGCGCCGTGGACTTCCGGCCGGGGGGGATCCATCACGCCGGCGAGGCCGATGAAGCTGAGCCCGCGCAGCCGGTCCTCGCCGAGCGTCGCCGGTCTCTGCCCGGGCAGCACGGCATCGGCGAAGGCCAGCACCCGGTAGCCGGCGCGGGCAAGCCGCTGAATCTCACCCTCGACCGCCCCGGCCTCCAGCGGCGCATCTCCGTCGCGGGCCGCGATCTGGCTGCACATCGCCAACACCTTCTCGGGCGCGCCCTTCACGCAGACCAGGGTGTCATCGCCGTCGGCATGCATGGAGGCGGCGTAGGCGCGCTCCGGCTCGTACGGGATGCGGCCGGTTTCCGGTAGCGGGTCGGCCAGCACCGCCTGGCTGAGACCGGCCTTGTGTCCCAGCACCAGCAACGCCACGTCCATGGGGTCGCCGCCGTGAACCCAGTCGCCGTCATGCCGTCCGAGAAAGCCCTCGTTGCACAGCACCGCCGTGCGCGCAAGGCGGTCCACACGGCGTCGGTCCTCCACGTCGGCGGCGCGATTGCCCTCTGCCGGCGTGATGAATCCCTCGGGCTCGGCGCCCTCGCCGCTGATCTCCCAGCGTTCCCCGGTGCCCGGGAACGCAAGCTGGCGCGCGGTCAGGGAATTCATCGTGAGCGTGCCGGTCTTGTCCGTGGCGATTACGGTACAGGAGCCGAGCGCCTCTACTGCGACCAGGCGGCGCGTGATCACGTGCCGGCGCGCCATGCGGCTGACGCCGATTGCCAGCGCCACGGTAAGTGCAACGGGCAGCCCCTCCGGAACCGCCGACACGGCGAGGGCGATCGCGGCGAGCAGCAGCTCAGCCGGCGCCTCGCCGTGGGCCAGTCCGATACCGCCGATGATCACCAGGACCACGGCTAGGGCCGCCCCGAGCTGCCACGTGAAGCGCCGCATGCGCTGCAGCAGCGGTGGCGTCGCAGGCTCGGCATGCCCCAGGGCGCCCGCGAGATTCCCCAGCTCGGTGTTCTGCCCGGTCGCCGTGACCACGGCGTGCGCCCGCCCGTGCACCACCATGGTTCCGGCATGGGCCATGGTCGCCCGTTCGGCGGCCGCGGCGGCCTCGGCCACCGGGGGCGCGTGGCGCTTGGTGACCGGCACGGACTCACCGGTAAGCAGCGACTCGTCGATCTCGACGCCCTCGGCGTGGATCAGGCGCATGTCGGCTTGGACCCGCGTGCCGGACTCCAGCAGGACGACGTCGCCCGGCACGAGCTCGGTACTGTCGATTTCGCGGCCCTCGCCGTCGCGGATCACCCGTACCCGGCTGATCAGCATGTGGCGCAGGGCATCGGCGCTGCGCTGCGCCTGGTATTCCTGGGTGGAGCCGATGACCGCATTCAGCAGCAGGACCGCGCCGATGAAGCCCGCGTCCAGCCATTCGCCCACCGCTGCGGCCACTGCGGCCGCCGCGAGCAGCACGTAGATGAACGGGTTGAGGAACTGGCGCAGGAAGACGGCCAGGACGCCGGGCGGGCGCCGCTCGGGCAGTACGTTGCGGCCGTGTCGTTCGAGGCGCTCCCGTGCGGCCGCCTCGGTGAGGCCGCGGGCACCCGTTTCGAGCGCGTCGAGCAGCGCCTCGACCGGCATGGCGTGCCAGGGAGACCTCGGCGCGGCCGCATTCCGGGGCTGCGTGGACCGGTTCAGGACGTTTCCTCCCGCCGCGACCCGCCGCGCGACAGCGGCGCCAACCCCCCTGTGCCTCGATCCGCCCATCAGCATAGGCCACGCGGGCAAGCGCGTGCCTTGCGGGTTCTACGTACTGGAGCGGTCAGGGAGATTGTTGCTTCGGCGAGTGGTCTGCCACGTGCGACAGCAGCGCCTTGCGTAGCGCACGCAGGCGTGCTTTGACCTGCGCCTCGTTCTTCGGGCCCATGCGCACGAGGATCTTCTGTCCCGCCGCCAGGTGCTCCAGATCCGGGTCCGCATATTTGTACATGACCCTGGGCTGGACCAGCTTGACCGGGCCCTTCACCACCGGCGCTGCGAGCAGGTTGTCGATGGCCTCGACGACCCGGTCGTTGAAGTAGGCGTGCGGGTAGCCGAGCTTGCGGTACTGCTCCTGGAACAGCGGGTAGAAGCGGACATAGAGGTCGACCAGGGCATCGACATTGAGGGTATCGAGCAGCTTTACATAGGGCGTGTAGCGGGAGTAGTTCGACCGGTCGATATAGAGGTCGCCATCGCGGCGGGTGACCTCGAACCGGCCCGGGACGGGCTTGACCGGGTTGTCGCGGGGCGGCACCTGCCTGCGGGTGAGGTTGTCCACCGTGACCACCACGTGGCGTACGATACGTTTCGGCACCAGGAAACGCTCGACCGGCTTCTTCCCCAGCACGCTTGTGAACGCGTTGCGCAGCGGTGCGTCGCTGTGCGCCAACGGCGGCAGCGGCGATGACTTGGCGTGCCCGCCGCCGGTCCCCTGCCGGGCAGTGCCCTTGCCGGAGGCCTGTCCCTGGCCGGGTCGCGTCAGGGGGTAGTGGTGCGGTTGCTGCGGCCGCGGTGTGGCCGGCTGCGGGGACTGCGCTGGCGCGCCTTGCGGGCCGGTACCCGCCGCCGGCGCGGCCGGCCGGTTGCCGCCGACCTCGTAGAGGATCGCGACGGCTCCCGCGCCGAAGACGGCGATCGCGAGCAACCAGGGCAGGTACCGATTCATGTTCGCAGCCTCCGGGAACCGGGAGCAATTCACAATGCGCACCAGAATAGCGGTCGGAGACGGGTCGCGAAAGGTCGGCATGCGGGTCGGGGCACGGTCTGGTCGGGGGCGGGCGGCGGCGGAACAGCCAAAGCAGCAGGCCGGTCTCCGCCACCAGGGTTCCGCCGACGACCCGGGGTCGCCAGCGGTGGAACGCCGCGACCCCTCTCCCCCGGTGGTCGCCGAGTATGATGGGACCCTTGTGCGCGGGCGCAATCGAGCGCCGGTCATCGCGGAAGGGGGTGCGCATGGGAAGACGGGCCGGATGGTACGCGCTTGTGATCGGGGCAACGCTGTGGGGGGCGGGCTTGTACCTGCGCCTGCCCATCCTGGCGGTGCCTCCGCTGGTGCCTGGGATTCACGGCGATCTGGCCATGAACGAGGCCGCAACCGGTGCCTTGACCACCCTGCCCGCACTGCTGTTCGCGATTGCGGCGGTGCCCGGTTCCTTCCTGATCGCGCGCTGGGGCGCCCGGCGGACACTGCTGTGGGGACTGCTCGCGAGCTCCCTGGCGGCGGCAGTGCGGGGCGCCGTGGTATCCACCTGGTGGCTGTTCCTGATGACCCTGCTGATGGGCGCGGGGATCGCCGTGATGCAGCCGGCGCTGCCATCCCTGGTGCGCCGCTGGTGGCCCGAGCACGTCGGATTCGGCACCGCGCTGTACACCAACGGTATCCTCAGCGGAGAGCTGATCGCGGCCGGCACGACGCTGCCATGGCTGCTGCCGCTGCTGGATGGCAGCTGGCGCCTGGTGTTCGTCGCATGGTCCGTACCGGCGGTAGGGGTGGCGGCGCTGATCGTTTCGCTGCACCGCGACGACCGGCGCGACCGGCCGCTCCGCGAGGAACCGGCTGCCGCCAGCCTGCGCGACTGGTGGCCTCGATGGACGGACGGCCGTGGCTGGCTGATCGCACTGATCCTGGGCGCAATCAGCAGCAGCTACCTCGGCACCAACAGCCTGCTGCCGGACTACCTGCATGGTGCCGGCGCGGCGGGGACCCTGCCGTCCGCCCTGGCGGCCCTCAACGGCACGCAGCTGGTCGCGTCGGCGATCTCACTGCTGTTCGCCAATCGCCTGGTGGGCCGCCGGGTCCCTTTTTTGGTGCTCGGCGCCAGCGGGTGTGTCGCGCTGGTGGGGCTGACCCTCACGCCGGCCGCACTGGCGCCGCTGTGGTGCGGCCTGCTCGGCTTCTGCACCAGCCTGATGCTGGTCCTGACCCTGGCCCTGCCGGCAATGATCGTGGGCAGCGAGGAGACCCATCGCCTGTCGGCGATGATGTTCACCATCGGCTACGGCATGGCTTTTTGCGTCCCGCTGCTGGGCGGCGTGCTATGGGACGCGACCGGCGTCGCGCTGCTGAGCTTCGTGCCGTTCATGCTGCTGCTCGCGCTGATCGGGCCGATGGCACTGGCGATCCGCTTCCGTGAGTGAAGCGCATGGGGAAGCGATCGGACCAGTTGAAATCCCCGGTCCCGGGCCGGCGCGGTACGGGGGGCATCCCGGGCTCGGCCGCGGGCACCCGACCCAAGTGTCCGCGGGGTCCTTCCCGACCACGTCCGGGGTGCCGGCACCCCGGGCCGGCGACCCTCCGGCCAGCGCCTTGGCGTCCGACGGTCCGCGTCCGGAATCGGAGCCCTGCTCCGGCCCCCGGCTCCGGAGTCCGGCCCGTTCGTCGCCGGAATCCGGCACGCTCGAACGGTCGGACCTTGCACCGAATCTCACGCCCTACTATATCTGTGCGGTAATCGCGCATATCGCCGGTACCCGGACCGCTTTGCTGGACCTGGCCGCCGCGGTGTCGGGTACAATGCGCGCCTTCGTGGGCCGTATTTCAACGTCTTGTGAGCATCTGCGCGGATTCACCGCCGGCAGGCCCACGGATCGGCAGCGACTGCCGGCGGCAACAGGGGACAGAGCCATGGCCACCTCCCAGAGAGGCCTGAAGCAGGATCGCGATGAGCGCGCCGACCGCGCGTTCCGGGACGACGTGACGCGGTTCAAGGGCGACCCCAACTTCATGATGTCATTGGCTCGCGGCCTGCTGGTGCTGCGCGCGTTCACCGAGGATCAGCCCGGCCAGACCATTTCCCGGATCAGCGAGAAGACGGGGATTTCCCGGGCCGCCGTCCGGCGCTGCCTGTACACCCTGGAGCAGCTCGGCTACGTGGCGGCCCACGGGTCGCTGTTCAAGCTTCGCCCCAAGGCGCTGGCGCTGGGCTATGCCTACATCTCCTCGACCGCCTTCGCCGAGCTCGCCCAGCCGGTGCTGGACCGGGTGCGCGACGAGCTGCACGAATCGTGCTCCATGGGCGTGCTCGACGCGGACGAGGTCTACTATGTCGCCCGCTCGGAGACCAAGCGCATCATGTCCATCGCGCTGCGGGTCGGCAGCCGGCTTCCGGCCTACTGCACCTCCATGGGACGGGCCATCCTGGCGCACCTGCCCGCTTCCGAGCTGGAGGCCTATCTGTCCCGCGTGGACCTGGCCCGCCGCACCGATCGCACGATTGCCTCCCGCAAGGCACTGCTGGCCGAGCTGGACTCGGTGCGCTCGGTGGGCTACGCGATCGTCGACCAGGAGCTGGAAGCGGACCTGCGCTCGGTGGCGGTGCCGGTGTTCGACCACAGTGGCCGGGTGATTGCGGCGATCAACGTCGGCACGCAGGCTACCCGCGTGCCCTACCGGACGCTCAGCGACCGTGTGGTTCCGGTGCTCAAGGCAGCCGCCGTCGAGATCAGCCGCCAGTGCTGACGTTTCGGCAGCAGTCGGCCGGTGCACGCGGCTGAGAACCGGCAAGAGTTCCCGTGCGAATCCGGTCCCGCCGCGCCGGTCCGCCGCTTGACCTCGCCGGTCAATCGGGCTACGTTCCTGTTAGCCGGTATTCGAACAATAGACCGATAATCGCACAAAGGCCGAGGACCGATGGCGCAGATAATGCCCCTGCAAGAGGCGGTCAGCGGACTGATCAA
>DASQZM010000069.1:0-2633 GCA_035638695.1 Gammaproteobacteria bacterium
TTCGCGGCCACGCCGGCCCTCAACGAACTGCTGCAGGCCATGGACGGGGCCGGCGGACGGCTCAAGAACGTGCTGTTCGTTGCTGCGACCAACCGGATCGAGGCGATGGACCCGGCGGCCCTGCGCGGCGGGCGCTTCAGCGAGAAGCTCGCCTTCCCGCTGCCAGATGCCGCGCTCACCCGGAAATTCGTGGAGCTGTGGCTCTCCAGGAGCCGGGCCCGCTTCGAGCCCGAGGTGAGCGCCATCGCCGAGGCTCTCGGCGAACTGGCCTACGCCAATATCGAGGCCGCGCTCCAGGCCGCCGCCAACCGGGCAGTCGCCCGTGCCGGGGCTCTCGTCACGCTCGGGGATGTCGTGGCATCGCGAGACGAAGTCTGCGTGACGCCGATTCGGAAATCCTGACATGCCCCCCCGACTTTACGGTCAAAACATGCTGATAGTCGGGTCGCATCGCCAGGCGCAGATGAGGAATGCTGGCAATGTCAAAAAGCGGGTGAGCAAAGTGCAGCGCACGATCATTGCCAGACATCTTGCCGCAGCCTCATGCCGGGCGGCTGTGGTTGCACAGCGCCTGTGCGTCAGGCTAAGCCACGACCCACTCGCATCTCATCGGGCACTGACGACGATCACACGCACCGCCAATGCGGGCCTCGTCATGCGTCGCCGCACCGGGTACGAGAGGCGGAAGCCATGAGTGACACTCGCCTCTTCCTGACAGACTTAGAACTCCGTGATCTGACCGGAAAGCAGGTCCCGTCGGCGCAGGCGAAGGTGCTCCGACGGAACGGCCTTAGGTTTTTTATTCGCGCGGATGGGCACCTGCGGGTTCCACGACAAGAAATCAACCGGTCGGATTCAAACGCACCAACGCGTCGCTGGGCGCCAGATTTTTCGCAATTTCGCAAATCAAGCTAAGCGAGCAATGGGAAGAAAGCGCACCAAGGATAAGCATCTCCCACCGCGCGTATATAAGCGCGGACCGAGTTGGTATTTCGTGCATGCAGACGGGCGGTGGATAAATTTAGGCCACTCTTTGCCCCAAGCCATGCTCGAGTACGCAAGAATCATGGACGATCGACACGCCGCCACGACCGGCGATCTCATCGACGCGTACACGCGCGAACATCTGCCGATGCTTAAGCTAACTACACAAAGGGACTATGCGCCAATGCTCGCGAGTCTGCGCAAGAGCTTTGGGCACATGCCGCCCGAGAGCATCACGCCAAGGGACATCTACCAGTACCGGAGCCATTTTCGGGGCCCGCGCGGGAACCGGCACGTCGCCGTTCTTTCGGGCGTCCTGAGCCTCGGAGTACAGAAAGGGCTCATCGATCGCAACCCGTGCCACGAGGTAAAGCGGCTCAAGGAACACCCCCGCGACCGCTATGTCACGGATGCGGAATTCCAAGCCGTCAGGAATGTCGCCGGCAGACCGCTGCAATCGGCGATGGACCTGGCACTGCTGACCGGCCTGAGGCGCGGTGACCTGATTTCGCTGCCACTCTCGGCGATCCAGGAAGACGGGCTGGATGTAGGCACGTCGAAGACCGGCCGGCGCCTCATTATTCTGTGGACGCCGAGGTTGCGAGCGGCCGTTTCGGCTGCCCAGGACTACAACCCCGGAAAGATCCGAGCGATGAGAGTGCTCGTGAACACCCATGGCCGGCCGTGGACCGGGGGCGGATTCGACGCCGCCTGGCAACGGCTCCAGCGGAAGTGCATCGACAAGAAAGTGCTCAAGGAGAAATTCCAGTTCCGTGACATCCGCTCGAAGGCCACGGAACATGCCCCGGACGCGACCGAGCTACTGGGTCATACGAGTCCCGCGGTCACGAATCGGCACTACCTACGACACCCCAAGCGCGTTGCCCCCAGCGCCGGAATTTTGGAAAAAAGCGATTTTATTGGAAATTCGGGAGAAGGCGGGGACGCCTGAAACCCTTGTTATGAGTGGCTCCCCGGGTCGGATTCGAACCAACGACCAACGGATTAACAGTCCGTCGCTCTACCACTGAGCTACCGGGGAGCAGAACCGCGTATTTTATTGGGCGCGCCGGGCCCCGTCAATGCCGGCATCGGCCTCGTCACCGTTGCCCGATTCGGGCGGGCGGTGGCCGCTGTCCAGCCACCGGCCGAAGGAGTCGGCGAGCTCGGGGTGCTGGAGCGCCAGGGCCACCGTCGCCTTGAGGTAGCCGAGCTTGCTGCCACAATCGTAGCGAATCCCGTCGAACTCGTATCCGAAGACGGACTCGTCCTCTATGACGCCGGCAATGGCGTCGGTCAGCTGTATTTCGCCACCGGCGCCCCGCCCGACGTTGTGCAGGCGCTTGAGCACGGCCGGCGTCAGGATGTAGCGCCCGACCACGGCCAGGTTGGACGGAGCCTTCTCGGGCGGCGGTTTTTCGACCATGCCGCGGACACGGTGAAGACGGCCGTCGTCGCCCGCCTCGGCGTCGAGGACGCCGTAGCTACCGGTCCTGGCGGGATTCACCCGCTGGACGGCCAGCATCGAGCCCGGGTTCTCGTTGTAGGCGTCGACCATCTGCTTCAGGCAGTAGCGGCCGTTGCCGTCGATCAGGTCGTCGGCCAGGACGACGAAAAACGGCTCGTCCCCGATCACGGGTTCGGCGCAG
>DASQZM010000070.1:0-5253 GCA_035638695.1 Gammaproteobacteria bacterium
CGGGGATCCGCGGTGTCCGCAAAACTCCGGATCACCGCCTCGGTCACGTTGTCTTCGGTCAGATTGCGCATGGCATCGCCTCCGGTTCCTGTCATTGCCGACGGGTCACAATCTGGGGACCGGTCGGGGAATCGCATCCAATGTCGTCCGGCACCTATCCTCTCCATTCGCGGCGCCTAGTCGGCCGGAATCCCTCGACGGTTACGGCTCCACCGGACGGCGTCGTGTGGCGTCAACGCCGGTGGTGGAAATGCCCGATTTTCCGCCGGTATCCCGGCGCACCCCGCGAGCCGAGGCGCGCCGGCTTTTCATTTCTGAGAGGACGCCCGTACGCCGGGGGCCAAGGCTTCGTGTACGATCGCCCGCCCCGAATTGTTCAGTCACGCGGATAATACGGCGGAATGCGGGCATCCACGTTGACCCAGATGGACTTCGCCTCTGTGTAGTCGTGCATCGCCTCGAACCCCATCTCGCGCCCGTAGCCGGAGTGGCCGACGCCACCGAACGGCGAAGCTGGATGCACGCGCTTGTAGCAGTTAACCCACACCATGCCCGCGCGCAATGCCTGCGCGACCCGGTGGGCGCGCTGCACGTCACGCGTCCACAGGCCACCGCCGAGCCCGTACTCCGTACCATTGGCGATTTCCAGCATCTGCTCCTCGTCACGGAATGTGGTGACCGTGACGAAAGGCCCGAAAACCTCCTCTTGGCAAACGCGGTCCCCAGGGTCGGCACGGACCACGGTGGGAGCGATGTAGCAGCCGTCGGCCAGCGCCGGATCCTCCGGCGGACCGCCGCCAATGAGTACCTCGCCTCCTTCCTGGCGAGCGACGTCGCAGTAGCTTACGACGCGTTCTTGGTGCTGACGCGATGTCAACGGACCCATCTCGGTCTCAGGATCCCGTGGGTCGCCGATACGTATCGTGCGTGCCAGCGACAGGAGTCCTTCCAGGAACTCATCCGCGACGCGCTCGTGCACCAATATTCGCGAGCCCGCGATGCAGGCCTGGCCCTGGTTGTGAAAGATGGCGAATGCCGAACCATTCACCGCGGCCGCGAGGTTCGCGTCGTCGAAGACGATGTTCGCACCTTTCCCGCCGAGCTCGAGCTGCAGCCGCTTGAGATTGCCCGCCGAGGCCTGAACGATTTTCCGGCCCGTCGCGGTGGAACCGGTGAAAGCGAGCTTGTGAACCTTCGGGTGCGCGGCGACTCGGGCGCCGGCCGTGGGGCCGTATCCGGGGACCACGTTGAGCACCCCGGGTGGGAATCCGACGTCAGCCGCGAGCTCCGCGATGCGCAAGGTCGACAAGGGCGTCAGTTCGGCCGGCTTCATCACCACCGTGTTGCCGGCGGCCAGCGCCGGGCCCAGCTTCCAGCTGGTGAACATTAAGGGAAAGTTCCAGGGCACGATCTGCCCAACCACGCCCAAGGGCTCACGCAGCACGTAGTTGAGAAAGCCCGGGTCCACCGGCTTGACCGAACCCTCGACCTTGTCGGCCATACCGCCGAAATAGCGATAGGTCATCACGGTGCGGGGCACGTCCAGGCCCCGGGTGTCACGCAGCGGATGGCCGGTGTCGAGGGTCTCGAGCTGGGCCAGGTTTTCGGCGTCAGCTTCGATCGCGTCGGCCAGCCGGAGAAGCAGCCGTCCGCGCTCCCCGGCACCGAGCCGCCGCCAGCCGGGGAATGCTGAGGCCGCGGCTTCGACGGCATGGTCGACGTCGGTCTCGCGCGCCTCCGCCACCTCAGTGATGAGCGTGTTGTCGTGCGGGTTGAGCACCGGGATGCGTCCGCCCTCGACGGCGTCGACGAATTCGCCGCCGATAAACAGCCGGTTCGCAATGCTCATGCGTAGGTCTCCGTTCAGCGTGCCTGGGCGAGACGAGGGGACGGCCGACGGCCGTCCCAGCGCTCGCCGCAGTGTCAGAAGTCGGCCGGGTAGGGCGGCAGCTCGCCGCGCTCGTACTTGCCTGGCAGCTCCGGATCAGCGTTCTCCCAGACCAGGAGCATTGCCCGCTTCTTGGCGAACCCCTGATGGCGAATGTCGGCGGGCATCGCCGAGACGTCGCCCGGGCGCATCAGGACCTTGGCGCGCGGCCGCGCAGTCTCCTTGTCGCCAATTTCCCAGAAGATCTCGTCGGAGAGCTGGATAAACCATTCCACTCGGTCGTTGCCATGCACTATAGGCAGCACGAACTCCTCGGTGGTGGGGCACATCAGGCTTTCCTTGCATACCGACACGACCGACGGGTTCCAGGTCACGTCCGAGCGGGAGAGGTAAGCGAACAGGTTGAATGCGTGCAGCCGATCTTCGTAGCCCGGCTCCGGCAGGATCTCCGGCGAGTCCTGCGACACGTCGGCGAAGGCCGGATTGATTGGGTGACCATTAGCATCGCTGCGCATCTCGGCGTCGCCGGGGATGCCGATCATGCGACGGGCGGTTTCACGCTGACGCTCAATTGCCGCCCGGTTGTTGCCTTCTTTCTCACCAAACGGCGTGCCGGTCTCGCGCGGGGCGGCGAAGGGATCGAAGCCCTCGTTGGTCCAGTCGTCGAGAATACCCTTGAATGTGGACATGACTTCGCCACTGTCGAACTTCTCGACGTAATCCAGGCCGGCCTCGTGGTAGTCGCCGTTGTAGCGCCCCCCGTACACCTCAACTTCTCCGTAAAGGTTGCGAGTTCCGAAAACCTCGTCGAAGTTCACCCAGCCGTAAAAGAAACCCCACGCCACATCCCGCATCAGGGCCTTGAGGAAGGCGTCGACGGGAACCGTATGCACCATCTCCCTGTCGGCCGCGGGCCAAGTGATGTTGGCGAAGTACTCGTCTCGGCGGAAGCGGAAATCACCGAGTTGAAACTCACGATAACCCGCTTCGTTGATCCTCTTGTTCCGGGTCGCCTCATGCGCCATTACGCTAGCCATGGTTGATCTCCTCGATTCGTTACGCGCCGGTGTACCGCGGTATGCCGTGGCGGCTCACTGCTGGCAGATCTCCGCCCACTTCTCAACCGACAGATCTCCGAAGATGGTCTGAATGATCAGCACCCCCGGCTGGACGGCGTTGAAACGGTACGCAGCGCCTTTGGGGAGCAGCACTTGGTGTCCCCGGCTCGCACGGATTCTGCCCATGCGCTTGCCCGCCGGCTCCTGGTCCCCGACCAGGACCGTGCCCTCGTGGCCACTCGGAGCGACGCTCTCCGCGTCCCCCAAGTCCATGAACTCGACCTCCACCCGCCCGTCCATGACCAGCGCGAATTCGTCGTGGCCGGCCGCGAACCAAGGGGAGCGCCCCTCGGCGCGCACCGCCTCCATCACGTATCGGATATTGCGCGCCACCACGACCTTCTCGTAGGGTCGCGAGTTTCCGGCGACCTCAAAGACGTTGGAGAACACGTAATGCTTGGGGTTGTCGTCGATGACCTGGACCCAACCCTTCTCGTAGCGGTCCAGACTACCGAACTCGGTTACGAACTGGTGCGACATTGAAGCCTCCTCCTGCGTCGTCCCGGGATGTACAACACGCCACGCACCGACGGACCCGTAGCGGCGTCGGCCGTGCCTCCTAACGGTACGCGCTGCTTTTGTAGAATCAGTCTGGAAAAGGAGGGAGGGCAAGGGCCTGCACGTTTCGCGCACGCGACCTGCACGAAACGATCGTCTTTCGAATGCGCCCGAGTCCCGATAGCCGCGATCAGCCGCCGTCTTGGGTCAGGACCGGAAACCTCGGCGGTAGGCCCCGGGGGTAGTGCCGTAGTGGCGCCGGAACACGCGGGTCATGTGCTCCTGGTGGGAGAAGCCGGTGGCTGCAGCAATCTCGACCACGGACAAGTCCGTCGCGCTCAGCAGCCACTGGGCGCGTTCGACGCGCAGGCGCATCAGGAAACGGTGCGGGGTGACCCCCAAAGTCGCGCGGAAGCGGCGGGCGAAGTGACTGGGACTGAGGTTGGCGACACGGGCGATTGCAGTCAGGCCGATCGACGCGTCCATGTTCTCGCGCATGAACTCAATCACCCGGTTGAGCTGGGCCCGTCCCAGCCGGGCGCGCGGTTCAGGCTCGGGCGCGCTGCCGCCACCAGGCGAGCACAGGGCAATCAGGCGCGCCGCGATGGTCCGCGCTAGGTAGTCGACGTACGCGAGATCAGCCTGGTCACGCTCCGCCAGCAGCTGCTGGACGCCGAGCAGAGTGCGCGCCATCACGGCGTCGATGTTGCCGAAGCGGGGCAGGAGTTCCAGACAGGCCGGATCTCCGCGGACCATCTCCGCCGCGACCTCCTCCACCACGGCGCGGCGCACATAGAGATGCAGGGTACTCAGGCTCCCGCCCAGGCACACGCCGAAATCCACTCCGCCGGGCATCACGAACATCCCTCCAGGGGCGATGCACCGTCGCTCCCAGCGATTCTCGATGCCACGGTCCACCGTTACCGGACCGTCCAAGTGCAGGATGATCAGGTGATCCTCGACCGCCGGGAAGCGATCCTGGTAGGGAGCTTCGCGCTGTGTCGACGCGTACATCGAGGCCCAGCCGCAATGGTCGCTCGATGACCACTGCTCGGTACTTGCACGCCAGAGAATGCCGTGCGTCTGCGCCACGGTGAATGGCTGCCTGACCGACATTGTTCCCCCCTTTGCCGGCCGCCTACTCACGCCCCCGGTTAGGGGCGCCCCTGCCTTGTCCCACCTCGCAAGTCTAGCACGAACACGATCCATGCTCGCTACGGTTCACCCTTGGCATGGCCCGAAGACCGGTCTTCGGGCGCCCGTAGAAGTTACCAATCTTCCAGAGTTCGCTACGGAAGCAAAAATCGGCGGTGAAAACGACGAAGACCTCCAGATTCGGCCGCCTTTCGGCCCTTTCTCAGGGCAGCGTGAAAATTTGTCCGTCTTGGTCACATCACGCGGTATGGTCGGAGCTTCCATAAGAAGCCCTTCGCGCACGTTGCGTTCCATCAAGTGTGTACTCGTTTGGATCGACCACCGGGGTTTACTGGTCGACTCGTTTAGGCGATTTGCTAGAGCTGGGACGGGGCCTTCCTGCCACGGGTCTGAAGCTTGGTGAAGCCAGGGAGCACCCAAAAAGGGACACGGGTCACTGCAGACTAGACCTTGGGTCCGCCGCTTGACCTCGCCGGTCAATCGGGCTACGTTCCTGTTAGCCGGTATTCGAACAATAGACCGATAATCGCACAAAGGCCGAGGACCGATGGCGCAGATAATGCCCCTGCAAGAGGCGGTCAGCGGACTGATCAA
>DASQZM010000071.1:0-21994 GCA_035638695.1 Gammaproteobacteria bacterium
GCACCAGCACTTATTTTCGCGACAAATCCCGGGGGTGACCCCGAGCAGCTTTCCGGTCCAGACTATGCCATCGGCAACCGCGTGTTCGCTAAGCATCACGAACTTACCGTCGGCTGGAAGGACCAGCATGCCTATACCCCGCTCCAGCAGCGCCTGCGCGGCCTTCTCAAGGACACGCTGGGGCTTGAGGACATTGCCGCCGTTCCTTATACCAACCTGATCTTCCAGCGCACCTCCAATACGTCGGGGCTGGACTGGAGCCTGGCGGACAAGTGCTGGCCTGTCAACGAGCTGATCCTCAGTCTCGTCCGGCCTCGACTCGTGATCACCATAGGCAATGGCCTCGGAAACTCGCCATATGCCTACCTCAAACATGTTCTCGAAGGCGATGCCGAGCAGAGCGCCCCAAGCGGGTTCGGACGCTACCGGTTGCGGTACGCCACGGCTCGTCACGATGGCTATCCGGTGAGCCTGCTGGGACTCCCGCATCTCAGCCGTTATCCGGTTACCAGCCCGGCGTACGGGAACGCCCGGGCGTGGATCCAGGCCCGGGCCATGGAAGCCGGAGTGCCCCCAGCCTAGCCATAGCGCAAACCGTGACAGTTCACTGCAAAGACAACCATCTGACACGATAGACGGCACGAACATCGCGAAGGAGTTCCGTAGACCAGGGCACCTATAGAACATGAGCCGTGGATAGGCCCCGATTATGAGGAGGGCTTTAACGGCAGGCGCATCGCGATCGTTGGATATTCCCACCATCGCTCCGAGGTCGATCCGGACACCCGGTCGTTCACGCTTGAGGTGATGCGAGAGGTCATGGATCCCGACAAGAAGGATCCATATGCGTTCTTCAGACAGGTTCGCCAGTACTTCGGGGAGGACGATATCGAGCGTTTCTGGAACCGGGTTTTGTTCTTCAACTTTCTGCCCAACTGCGTTGGGAGCGACGATGAGCGCTATGCATTCGGAACAGCCGAGCAACGACGGCGCGGCAAACAGCGCGTCCTCGATATCTTTGGGACCCACCGACCACATAAGGCACTGGTGTTCACCCGGAAAGGATGGGAGCAATTCCCACCGACACGCGAGGAAGCCGAAGGCAGCGAGTGCAAGAAGCTCGGCGCAAGCTTTGGAGATTTCACCTGGGGCACCTACCCCGTCCGGGGATTTACCGTGACCGCCTTCGGTCTTCGCCACCCCCAATACGCGCCGTTCGAACACATGCACGACGCAGTCCAGCACATTCTTTCGCTATGAGAGCGGATTAACGGATTCAGTGCCTCCGATACCCTCCTTGTCACGTGCAGCACACGTAGCGACCTGCTCCCGAATCCACCGATCACAGGTCCTCGCCGCCCGCGCGAAGCGCAGAGCCGCTATCGCGCACTCTTGCGGATCCAGAACCGCTGATGGCAGCGCGGATAATTCGGGCACCCCCAGAACTGGTGACCCGTAAAAGGGGCCTTGCGCGCCGTCCGGATGACCATCTTCACGTCGCAGTGTGGGCAGGTCGGCGTTGTGTAGTCACCGGCCGTGACGGTGCGCAGCAGTCCCCGGCTCGAAGTCTCCGGGAGATTCTCGAGGAGTGTGAGGAGCTTCCCGCCGGTGATGAGCTCGACGTCCTTGCCCTCGGCGAACGCACGGGCGTCATCGGTGTACTCACCCGACGCCATGAAGACGGCCAGCGGCGCGCCGCGATCCATCTGGACGCCATACAGTTCGCGCACCGGCTTGACCCCGACACGGCGGGTCGCCCACGCCTTGCACTGGACGACGCCGAGCACCTTGGCCGAGTCATCGGAACCCGGCGCACGCAGCACGATGTCGATGCCGCCGTCGGCGCCGATGGCCGTCGTCTCGGCCCGGTAGCCCTTCGCCTGCCAGTAACCGGTGCAGAGCAGTTCGAACCGCTTCCATTCCAGAGCCCGTAGCAAGGGCTCGGACCAGGCATCCGGCGCCTCGCCCATCGCTGGCGACGACAAATGCGCGGTTCTGACGCCACTGGTGGCGGTTGGTCGTGGCGCCGGATGCGGGCGCACGCCGCTAAAACCCCCGCTCGCCTGTGCCCGGTCCATCGCCGGGTCCCGGTCGAGTACCGATCGGACTTCACTGTGCGCTGCTCCCAAAGCCATATCCGGCGCTGGGCCGGGCGGTATCGCCTCCGCCGCGGCGAAGGATGCCCGTCCACGACCCGTCGCCGCACCATCCGCCGCCTTTGCGATGGACTTGAGGTAGCGGTACGCGGCGATGCCGATGATCAGGGCGGTCGCTCCACCGGCTGCGACGATCACGATCGTTCGCGCCTCCCCCGCGACTGCATCGAACCACTTGCGGTCCATGGCCCATAGGACCGCCATGAATGCAATGATCGCCACCACGACCGCCTCGAAATCACTCATCTTCTTCTTGCGTCGTGCCATACCGCTGTATTGCTCCAACTGTTGCGGGGACCGGCCTGATGCTGTCCGGTCAGGTATTCCTGCGTTTCCTGCGCTTCCGCTTGAGTTCGCGCTGGATCCGAAAGGCCCCGTAACGAGTCTCCTCACAGCGCGACTCGTGTGCCATCCAGCGAAACTCCTCCGTAGCCGGGCGAAAGAGCCAGCGCAGGAACATCCAGGCACCGGCCGCAGCAAAGGCGCCCGCGAAGAGCGGGCCGAGACTCGACTTGTTGCTCATTCCAGATTCCTCCCTCTCACGCGGCAAGTCGCTCCAGTTTGGCGAGCGTGGCCGCAGCAAGCGGCTCACTCGCGAGGCCATTGACGAGCCAGAGCCCGCTCTCGCGGATCTTCGCCTTCGGCGACCAGCGCCCGAGCCACTGCGAGGATGCCCCGCACGCAGGGCACGCGTTGACGGTCCCGATCAACGCCGCCTCCCAGGCCAATCGATCTCCCTTGTCCGAGACCTCCAAAACAGCGAAGGAGAACCACCGCTGAATGCGTTCCGAGACACGCGCCTCGGTTCGTGCCTGCTTGTCCTCGTCGATACGACCCGCCCAGCGATCACGGGCGCTGCGCGTCGTGCGATCGATCTCCCAGTGCTCGAGGAAGGGATCGCCATCACATGCGAGAAGCGCCCGGCCGATGTTCTTGCGAAAGATGCTCCGATCCTTGTTGGGTGCGACGAAATGCTGCTTGAGACGCGAGGAGAGCTGACCCGCACCCGTGTGGGTGCCCACGCGCACGATTCGCTCACCGCCGTGACCGCCCTCCCCCGCTTCGAACAGCAAATAGATACCATTCCTGGGAAGCGCCGAAGCGTCGAACGGGAAGCGATGACGCGCAAGCGCCCATGCGAAGGCGTGCACCCCGGCGCAAACGCCCGCTACGTCCGCTCTGCCAGCCACCGCAGTTGTCGTCCGATCGTGAGCCCCTCGAGCGGCACCTCGGCGTGCGCCAGCTCGGGGATCAGGTATTTTCGGTACTTAGTCCCCGCCAGGAACACGAAGACATCGCGCGCTAGCTCATAACGGTCCGCGAGCTCCTCGAGTGCGCCCTGCGCCCAGGCCTTAACCGACCGATACGGAAGCGCGTTGAGCGTCAAGTCATACGGGGCGAGGAGCTGATCGAGATCCACAAGGCCGTGCTTGGCGGAGAGGATGTGGATTGCATCCGGGCGCAAACGCTCGGCATAGGCCAAGCTCAGCCGGAAGAGCGAGCTCTGGTAAAGCTCCCTAGCCGGCGCGGGCCTCTCGCGCTTCTTCGCCGCACAGGCGATTAACACCACCTTCGACATCGCCGGTCCTGCCCTCCCCCGCCTACGGCAAGAAAGTAGCGCCTCCCTCCCCGCCGCGCAAGTCGCCCGACGCACCCGTATCAGCGGCTTCGTCGGCGCGCGACCGGTTTCGTCGCATGGGCGGGCAACACTGACCCCTGTAGAAAGCGGAGGTTGTTTGCCATGCATCGCAAGGTCATCAAGAACGTACGGGGCCAGACCCTGGGTTTCATCGACACCGACCGATTCGGCCGGGAGATCGGCAAGGATGTCCACGGGAAGATGGTCGGCCGGTACAACCCCGCCACGGACCAGACCTACAACGTCAAGGGACAACTACAGACCCACGGCGATACGCTCTCCTGGTTGATCGGCGAAAGCGATGACTAGGTCGCTACTGCGTCGACGCCGGCCACGCGTGAAGCGGCGGAACACGCCGGCGGACCCGGCAGGTCGGGCTCTGCCCGAGGTGGTGCGGATTCGCGCGACAGGTGTCGGCGGCGCGCCGCCCGATCCGCTGGATCTGGAATGGGACCGCGTGGCCGGCACCCTCACCGGGCAAGGCACCGAGGCGCTCAGGATGGCGGCCGCGGATTGCCGCCATGTGGGCTACGTGGGCTACACGCCGCTCGGCTACTACAGCACAGCCGACCCGCTGCGCCACGCCCAGGCGATGGCGATCCTGCTGGTGCGCTGCGAATACGCCGTGCCCGAAGTCCTCGCGCCCTATCTCCCGGACGTCGACGACGATACGCCGATCGGCGCCGTGAACTGATAGGCAGACTCGGCATACGAGCAAGGATCAACGCGGGATGGAAACGGGCAAACACCGGTCTTAATGCGACGCATAACGTCGCGTTATGCGTCCACACTCGTCAACGAGCGTGGGGGGAATATAAAAGCTCGATGGGGGAATCACCTGAAAATCGCTTTTTGACTCACATGACGGGCGTTCGATTGGCCCATTCACGCTAGGGTCAAAAGCGTTCGCGCGGTCGCTGCATGGGGAAGTGGCACATCGCGCAACAGGAGCTGCCGACGATCGGCAGCGCCTTTTGAGGGGAAGGCTTCGGGGCAAGTGCCCCGGTACACAGCAACGACGATGCCTTAGGGAGGGAAATGATGCGTATTTACACTCGCGCCGCCGCGGCGCTGGCGCTGACCTTTGTTTTCGCGACCGCCGCCTGGGCAGGTCGGCTTGATCCGCGTTTGTCCGCCTTGACCACAGGCGGTCATTCCTTCGTGCGCGCAAGCGCCGCCGGCGCCGTCACGGCGGGGTCGAGGGCGCGGGCGGCGAGCCCGATGTTGCCGCGCGTGCGCTCGAACCAGACGGTACAGGTCTATATCCATCCGTCGGCGCCGCATGGCCCGCTGCCCACGGCCGCTGCCCTGCGGATGGTGCATGCCTCGGGCATCCGCGCCTCCTCCGCGCTCGGCGTGGTCCAGGCGTGGGTGCCGATCTCCCAGCTCAGCGCCCTCGCCAACCTGCCTGGCGTCGGGCTTGTCACCGTGCCGGCATACGCCCGAGTCGCCCCGCCGCCGCGCCCGGCCGGCTCCAAAGCCGCGACGACGTTCACCCCCGCGGCCGCGACGCCGCCCAGCGGGCTCTCCATTGACGCGGCCGCCGTGCTTGCCATGCAGGCCGACAAGCTTCAGGCCGTCGGCGCCAAAGGCACCGGGATCAAGATCGGGGTCATCTCCGATGACAACTCCGGTCTCGCCGCCTCGCAGAGCGCGGGCTACCTGCCGGCGGTGGTCTGGGCCGACCCGACCTTCCCCGGTACCTCGCCGACCCCCGGCGATCCGGCCGAGGGCACGGCGATGCTCGAGGAGGTCCACGCCATGGCGCCGGGCGCTTCGCTGGGCTTCTGCGCCCCGCAGACGTCCGTGGACTTCATCACCTGCTACCAGGACTTCGCGACCTGGGGGGCCACGGTGATCGCCGATGACCTCGGCTTCTCGCCGATCGACGAGTTCTCCATCGGGAGCAGCGCCGACAACACGCTGGCATACGCGACGAACCAGTTCACGCAGGCGCATCCGAATATCGCGATCACCAGCTCCGCGGGCAACGACGCGCAGAACTACTTTGAATCCCCGTATGTCGCCGGCCCCGCAGTGAGTTTCGGCGGCACAGGCTACGCCTCGGTGATGGACTTCGGACTCGCAACGGGCGGGACCAGCAACACCCAGTTGCCTGTAGGGTTGCCGGCCAATTACACGTTTGTGCCGGTGCTGGAGTGGAACGACGTACCCAGCAGTTCCCCCGATCAGTTCGTGCTCTACCTCGTGGACGCCAGCGGCAACATACTTGCCCAGGGCAGCGCGTTTTCCACCCCCGACGATGGCCGGGCGGCTGATGAACTCGTCTATACCACCGGCTCAAGCAGTGAGACGGACTATCTGATGATTGCGTGCCAAAGCTGTGCAAACCCCGCGACGCTCAAGCTCGACGGCCTGGGGAACGGCGCCGTCGGTTTCGGGACCTATACGGCGGGCTCGGAGAACGGCGGACAGAAGGTCGCCAACGGCGTGCTGGCCACGGCAGCAGTTTGGCTTAAGGGCACCAACCCCCTCTCGCTCAACCGGGAGAGCTACAGCGATATTGGGCCCTTTACCTACGGCGACTACTCGAACCAGGCCAGCCTGAGCAAGCCGCAGCTTGCCGGGATTGACGACGTCGTGGTGAGCGGGGCCGGCGGCTTCGGCTATCCACGTTCCGGCGGCGGCGCTATCTTTTGCGGCACCTCGGCCACCGGTCCGAACGTGGGCGCGCTGATCGCCTCGCTCATGCAGGCGATGCCCGGTCGTCCCGCAAGCGATTACTACTCCGCCCTGGAACAGAGCGCGAACCAGACCGCGTTCACCACAGCCACCTCGGGCGAATGTGGAGCTTCAAACATGGGCTACAGTCAGCAGCTCGAGGGCTCGGGCCTCGCGCGGGGCTTCGCGGCGCTCTCATCGGTGTTCACTTTCCCGGCGACGGCCATCACGAAGCCGGTGGACGTGCCGAATGCCAGCACCGCGACGGTGACGGTGCCGGTCAATGTGAACGTCACCTATGCGGCAACGGTCGCGAGCGGAAGCAACGCCGCCTCGGCCAGCAATTGCATCTGGACTGCCGACGGGGCTGCTACCCAAACGGGTGCGAGCGTCATTTACGTCGCCACGGCCCCGGGCACAGCCCATGTAGTCGCCAACTGCGCGGACGACAACGGGATCTCGAGTCCCACCCCGCCGCGACTCACCATCAGTGCGCAAAACATCCCCGCGCCGACCGTGGCGGCCACCGCAGGCCAGTCGGAGACCTTTGCGCTGGCCCTGACCGGTCATGAGCCTCTCACGCTCAAGGCCACTTCCAATAACACGAGCGTCTTCCCGAACAGCGGGATCGCGTTGAGTCCCAGCGGCTGCGGCACCTCGACGCTCAACTGCACGCTCACGCTGTCCCCGAGCGCCAAGAGCGGCGGTTCGGCGACGATCACCATCACCGCCACGGACGCCTGGAACCGAAGCGCGTCGAAGACCGCCAAGGCCACCTATGCCTTGCCGACGGCGGCGATCTCGGGTGCCAGCTCCAGCGGTTTCTCGTTGACGCTCACCGGGGACTCCGTCCTGACCCTCACGGCCACGTCGAGCAATACCAGCGTGCTGCCCAACAGCGGCATCAGCATCTCGCCCAGCACCTGCGGGTCGAGCACGCTGAGCTGCACGGTCTCTCTCAGCCCGGCAAGCAAGGCCAATGGGTCGGCCACGGTGACCATTACCGCCACCGATAGCTGGGGCGGCACCGACAGTGCCCAGCAGTCGGTGAGCTACAGCTATAGCTCCCCGACGTCCGGGGGCGGAAGCAGCGGCGGCGGTGGTGGCGGCGCCTTCGCCTGGATCGACCTGGTCGGTCTCGCGCTCCTGACGGCCTCGTGCTACGCACTCCGGCGCAAGCGCCCGGCGCCGCGTCGATCCCCGGCCGACGAGGGCTCGCGGTAGTCCAAAGCCCGGGCCAGGTGCCCCGGTGGCGCGCGCGACCGGTCTCGTCGCGCCACCGGGGCACACTGCTTCCCGAGTGTTGGAGGGGCGCCGGACGACGCCGCAAAGGGGGGAAATCAGAGGCCTCGTGAGAGGAAACGCTCCCGCGCGTCGTGCCCAACGCGCAACGGTCGACTGCGACCCATTCGGTCGCGGTCGCGGGCCAAACTTGAGCGTCACCGAACCGGCCCGGTGCCAACCCGGGAGCGGGCGGTCCTCATTGGTGACCGCCTGGCCACACGGTTCGAGAAATACCAAATAGCCCGGGGAACCGGGCGCCAATGGGCCAAGCCCCACGGAGAACGGGCCGGCGGCGATGGGCGCCGCCGGTCACCTATAACAGCAACCCCAAAGGGAGGGGAGAATGAAGAGACACCTGCGTATTGCACTAACCGTCGCGCTGGGAACGGCGCTGATCGCCCCACTCGCCGGCTGCGGCGGCGGTGGCGGCAGCTCGAGCGGTGGTGCCAGTTCCACGCCGACCACCAAGACCATCGCGGCCGAGGGCGTGTATTCCGGCTCCTACACGATGAGCGGCACCTCGCAGCCGATCTCGGTCTACGGCGCGATCCTGCCGAACGGCTATGCGTACTTCGGCGACAGCCAGGGCGCCCTTTACGTGCTCCCCAACGGCATCAAGACCGGGTCCTTCAGCGGCACTCTCACCGCCTACGCCCCGATCGGGGAGGTCTTCGCGAACGGCCAGTCCCAGACGAGCTTCTCGCTCAACGGCAAGGCCCAGGACAACGGCTCGGTCGTGACCGACGTCTCCGGCTCCTTCTCCGGCGCCGGCGAGTCGGGAAACTTCACTCTGAATCGACAGGGCATCTCGAGCAACGCCACTTCGCTGCCCAAGCTTGCCGGAAGCTATTCGGGTTACTACTGGGGCAGCGGATCGGCGGCGATCGCCCTGACGGTCGCAAGCGACGGCACCGTGACCGGGAACGACGCCTACGGTTGCACCATCACCGGAAAAATGAGCGTCGTCTCCGGCGAGGACCTGGTCAAGATCCAGGCGGATAGCACCGGCTCCCCGAGCTGCGTGGGCAGCGTCTCGGGCCTGGGCTTCGTCGCGAGCAACGACATCAGCGGCCTGTTCGGCGGCGCGAGTGGCACCTATATCTATGTCGGCGCGTCGAACTCGACTGTCGGCTTCGTGGCGGAACTGCACAAGTAACGCCACCGGTGGCGGGAACGCCGGGAGCCGCGACCCCGCGACGAGGGCGGACGGTTCCCGGCAATCCCCACGCGGATCGTCACTTCGACCACGCGCCCGCACCGCCGGAGACGCCCGCGCGGCTATCGCGCTTTCACAGTCGTCGCCGCGGACTCCGGCTCTTCGATCGTACAAGGACATTGAGGACAAACAGATGAAGGCACCCACCCAGTGCGCGCTCTGGAAAGACCCGGAGATGACCAGGAACCAACCGCTCAAGGCCCAGTTCGAGGAAGTCAAGATGCTTCTTCGCGATGATCATCTATCGCGCCGCCTGCTGCGCTGCCGCGAGTGCGGGCAACTGTACTTTTACGAATTCTATGAGGAAATCGACTGGGACGAGGGCAAAGATCCCCAGTACCAGACCTACATTCCGGTCCCGACGAGCGAGGCCGCCGAGCAGCTCATGCGCCTGTCGGTCTTCGAGATCGCCGCCTACGACGGCCCCAGCCTGCGCTCCGATTTCCCCAAGACGGCAAAGAAACCCAGGATTTACTGGGCGCATCGCGAATCGGCCCACCACGACGAGACAATGCCGGGAGACAACGATGAGTAGATATCGTCTCGCTCTCGTGCTCATGCCGCTCGCCCTTTTCGGGGGCTGCTATACGGCAGGTTTCCAGATGAATGCAGGCCCCCGCGCGACGCGTACCCAGCTGGTTCGCAACGCCTCGACCTGTATTGCCATTCCCGCCGACGGACGCTACGGCGACCAGGTCTATCACGGATCGGGGCAGACGACGGCCGAAGCTGTGAATCGAGCGTTCGCCCCATACCTGAACACCACGGTGTTAACGGCCGCGGGCGAGGCACAGCACCAGGCGCTTCTCGACGCAGCCGAGCAGCAGTGCCGCTACCTCCTCTACTCACAGATCCTGCACTGGGAGGATCGAGCAACGGAATGGTCCGGCAAGCCCGATCGGGTCGCGCTCAAGCTCTCCGTCTTCCAATCGAAAACGGGCAAAACCCTCGATTCGATGGTCTTCAAGGCGAACAGCTCATCGTTCACGCTGGGCGGCGATCACCCGCAGGATCTTCTGTACAAACCGCTTAAACGCTATGCGGCCGAACTCTTCGCAACGCCGACGCCGTGAGCCGCGGCCGGTAAACGGCTCCGCCTGATACGCGATCGCATCTCGCGAAGCACGGGCGCGTGGCGACGCCCTGGCGGAAGAAGCCCCACGAACGAGCTGGAGAGACAATGGCATTGAGACAGCCTGACGGTTACGACATCATCGGAGACATTCACGGGCAGGCCGGGGCACTGCGACGACTCCTGGAGAGGCTTGGCTACCGGACCGATGGCGGCGCCTACCGCTATCCAGGCGGGCGCCGCCAAGCGATCTTCATCGGCGACTACATCGATCGCAACCCTGCCGGTCTTGAGGTGGTCGACATCGTACGGAAAATGAGCGACACCGGCGACGCCATGGCCATCATGGGCAACCACGAATTCAACGCTGTCGCCTACCACACCGAGGATCCCGATAGCCGGGGCACGCACCTTCGACCCCATACCGACAAGAACGAGAGACAACACAAGGCATTCCTCGAAGAGACCGAGAGCAACCCAACCGCCCGCGCCGCGGCGACCCGGTGGTTTCGCTCGTTACCGATGTGGCTCGACCTCGGCGAGGTGCGCGTCGTGCATGCCTCCTGGGTTCCGCGCCACAAAACGTACGTGGCTTCCCAGGTCCAGAACCCGCAAGCACCGCTGTCCGAACCGCTTCTATTTGAGGCGACCTGCAAGGGCACGGAGGGCCACGCAGCGGTCGAATGTCTGCTCAAGGGACTGGAGGTCCAGCTCCCCGACGGGGCGGGTTACGAAGACAAGGATGGCACACGCCGCACCAACGGTCGGCTCCGATGGTGGTTTAACGAGCCACCCCGCCGCCTGCGGGACGCGCTGATCGCGGCCCCGAAGATGCTGAACCAGTTGGGCGACAAGCCATGGACGGGTCCCTGGCCGGCTGACGCGGGCTACCCGGCCGACGCCGCCCCGGTGTTCATCGGTCACTACTGGCTGACCGGCGAGCCCCAGCCGTTGGCCCGCAACGTTGCCTGTGTCGACTACAGCGCTGCCCGCACCGGCCAAAAGCTCGTCGCATACCGGTGGGACGGGGAATCAACACTAGAGACCGCCAAGTTCGCCTCCGTCCCAACCTGAATTCGAGCCCCGGTGGCAAAGGCATACCTCCCAATCTGTTCCGTGAGGAGGAAACCGGCGAGCCATCGTTGGGCGCCGGCACTGCGATTCTCAAAATCCGCACCGGCCACACATGCTGAAGCGGTGATTCCCAGTTGAATTCGCTTGGTGACTGCGACCTGACCCCAAGCGAGCATGCACGAACCGGCCAGGCCACACCGACCCAAGAGGACGCCATTTCCCCGTTATGAACTCTCCCCCGATGGGGAGAACGTCAGGAGTGTCAAGTTTTTTCCACCTAAATGCCCCTTGGAAGGGGAAGTGTCAAATTTTCTATGCTAATAACTACAAGGCGTCAATTTTTTTGTCATAAGCCCCCGGATTCCCCGTTGGGTCGGCGCCCGGGAGCTGCCCCTAGCCAGAAAGCATCCGGTCGATCTCCGCCCTGACGCGCTCCAATCCACGGGCACGGTCTTCGACCACCACGTCGATGGGACGGCGATTCCCGAACCGGCGGTTGGGCGACGTCATCCAGCCATTCCGGATCTCCCGGTTTTCCGGGAACAGGCACGAGAGTCCTGCGTAGATTGCGAATACGTCTCCGAGTCGCGTTGATTGCTCGTTCGTGAGATCGCGCTGCACGAATCGCAGTGGAATGGTGTCTTCCCCGGCAAGCGAAATTCCGACAACGGCCGCGC
Source organism: Gammaproteobacteria bacterium (assembly GCA_035638695.1). Taxonomy (GTDB): domain Bacteria; phylum Pseudomonadota; class Gammaproteobacteria; order UBA5335; family SLRW01; genus DASQZJ01. The sequence continues at coordinate 11,801 of DASQZM010000071.1, forward strand.
GCTCGGCCTGGGAAAGCCCCCAGCTGTCGAACAGCCGCTTCACGGGATCATCAACCGGAACGTGGTCTTCCGTCATGGCCTTTCACCTCCTGGTTACCGCAGGCACCTGCCCGTCGGGACGCAGGCCCGCGGGCGCCAACTAGCTGCCCACCCCTCGTTGCTCCGGCTCCGAAGCAACGCTGATCGGGATACGAGCCCCTCGTCGGGCGGCTTGCGAATTATCTGTACCAGCCTTTCGTGACGGCGCAAGGGTTGCTGCAATCCAGTGCAAGAAATGGAGCACCGTGTTCCAGGGCCTGGATGGCCCGGTACCGCAACGCCTTCTCAACACGCCCGGCAATGACCGCTGGGGCGCATACCAACATCCCATAACGCACGGCCCTGCGGCTCTACCCAGGTCTCGTACCTGCCTCCTCGCCGCGTAGCCCCTAACCCTTGCGCCCGGCTTCGCCCCAGCTACGTTGGACGAGAACCGGCCTGGCCGGTCCCGCCGGCAGACAGGCCGTTGACCTCTCATCCGTGCTTGAAAAGGAGTATCTATCCATGTCTCACCAGCGACACTGCAGACATCTCAGCGTTGTCCGCGCGACCGATCCACCTGGCGAGTCGCCTGACACTCCTGGCGATGAAAGCGCCTTCGCCCCGGCTTCCTCCATCACGGACGAGCACCAGACGCCAGCGCTGCCAACGATCATTTCACGTCACTTTCGCTCGGGGTTCGAGATCTGCCCCGGTCGTGGCGGAAGCGTCGACCTGCTCTGGCAGGAGGGCAACGAGACGACGGGCGAGCCCGCGCCCATCGCCCGCGTAACGCTCGATTTCCGCGACACCTGCATGCTCGCCGCGCTCCTCGGTGGGTACATGCTTGAGGACGCCGTCAGCTTTGAACCGCTCTCGGGTGGCGCCGGCGGACGACTCGTGCTCGCCCGCCGCGCGGAAGCCTTCGATATCCGCTGGCACCACGGACAAACGCTGTTCAAGGCACTGCTCGACGCGGGCGGCATCTTCGCCGCCTTTCACGCCTGTCACATGTCGGCCGCCCGGGCAGGCATCGGCGACTACATCTACGTCGAGTACATCCGCATGGCGGCGATCCTGGCAGGACCTGCCGCGCGCGGGGGCTTTTGAATGCTGCACCGCGAATGCGCTTCAGCACACTTGCTGCACGTGGCTGGTCTTCAACTTCCCGCTCTGCCATTCGTCTTTTCCTATTCCGAAAAATCCTTGTACGTCGATGACTTACAGAAACTCTTGACAGCGAAGCGGCGCGTGCAAGACTGACCCTAAGCACGTTCGAACCGTTAACGCGGCCCAGGCAACCGTCACCCACACCAGGAGAACTCCACCACCATGCATGAGCCCATCCCAAGTGCAATGACATCTCCAATACCTCCCGTCGAGCGGGAAACCGATCATCGACGCCGACGCGAGGGCTACGATCGCGTGCACGTGTATGCCAGGCGGGCAGCGCTGACATTCGAGGCGAGCGAGACCCGGCCGAGCGCCAACGGCGGTGGCACCCTGCCAACCGTCGCGATCGATGGCGCCGCGGCGGCCGAGCAACCGAAGACCTACCGCTGGTCCGACAAGCTCCGGTTCCAGGTGACCCCGCGTGAACTCACCTACGTCACGGCCGTGTTTCTCGGCTACCTGCCCGGCGTCGCATTCCGCAATCACGGCGAGAACCACGACAAGGGCCTGGTCATCGAGGAGCAGTCGGAGCGCGGGGCCATCTACGTGCGGCTCTTCGGGAAGGGCACCAACTGCGCAGTGCCCATCGCCGCAGGCGATATCCCCACCATCACCGGGCTCCTGATGCGCCAGCTCGGGGCACTGACAGGACTCGAGGGCGCCGGCCTCCTCTCGCTAATACGTGCCTCGGCACGCTTCTACCAGGTGCCCGGGCGCCGATTGCAGGCCGTGGAGCAAGGCCGGTGAGCCCGCGCGCGCATCGCCTGACGGCACTCGGACTTGGCGTGACGCTTGATGCCGCCTGGCTCGGCCGGGCACCCGCGAGTCATGCGCCGGGCTTGATCCCCATACTCCTGGTGCTGGCCGGCACCCTGCTCGGCGCGCGTGCGCCTGACGTTCTGGAAGTGGCGACCTTCGTCGGGGGCAGGCGCGCGAGCGTCATACCGCATCGTACCCTCACGCACTGGATACCGCTCTGGGTAGCCGCGCTCTACGGCATGTGGCGCCTGTGGCAACTGCCGGTACGACCGGGAGTGCTCGCGTTCACGCTGGGGTTCACGGCAGCCGGCGCGCTGCACGTCGCGACGGATTTTCTCACGCCCATCGGTGTCCCGCTCTGGCTGCCCCTGCCCTACCGCAGGATCCGCATGCCCCTCTGCCATACCGGCAACCTCCCGGAAGAGGCCCTGGTCAGCGCCCTCCTGATCGTCTTTGCCCTGGCAGCAGTCTTTCTGCTGGTGCACCCCACAGTGCCGCTGGCAAGGCTCTGATGGAAGAGATCGCCCCATGAAAGATATCTACCAGTACGTCCGCGCTATAGCCGACGCTTTTCTACTCGTCTCTCCGGTTTACCTAGCCGTGCCACTTATCGGATATGCCGTGCGTCGCAGAGTCGGTACGGCGGCCCGCATTGCGGCCAAGGCGCCCCCGGCCAGACGCCGGGAACGCTACTACGTGGAATGTGCCCGTATCGCGCTCCATGGCGGACGCCTCTGGGCGGTCATCGTCGTCATGTACGGCCTTGCGCTGGCCGCGATCTTCGAACCCGGCATCTATGCATGGTTGTTTTTTCATGCGCTCGCCGCCGCCATAAAAGAGCACCGATGACCACCGCCGAGACGGTGCCAGCCGGTCTTTTGCTCCACGATATTCTCACCACAGGAGTACGCGATGCGACTTAGCTTGAATCTGAACGCGGCAGAAGCCGTCGGACAAACCGGACTCATTACGGCGGCACTCTGCGGGCTTCTTGTCGGAATCCCGATCGTTCCAGAGCCGTGGTCCACACCACTGATAGTCTGCGCCTTGGTTGGCCTAGCCGTTGGCTACTTGGGAATACATCACCGGAAAGCTTGTATTCCAGGCTGCCGGCCCGCTAGCTCCACCAGATTCCGGCTCGCCGTCGCTCTAATCTCCCTCGGCAGCGGGCTCTGGATAGCGGCCCTCTTCATTATCTCCGATCGAGCCCTTGCCGCCGGCCTCCTGATCTCTGGAACTCTCGCCCTCTACAGTGCGGTGGTTGCAAAATACCGCCTATCCCGCTCCGACTGACTCGAACCGGCCAAAAGCGAAAGTTCGCAGCGTCTAGCTATTAGGACCGCTCCTCGGCCGAAGCTGCCGTTGGCGTGCCAGTCCAGCAATGTCGGCCATGCAGTTAATTGCAGACTAAAGCGGCCTAGGTCCTTGGAATCCACAGTCGCCCGTATTTGACACGGTATTTCCGTACTCATAGTATGTGTGCAACTTATTTTTCACACATGATATGAGTACGGTTAACAATGCTGGAGCGAACTACTTTGGCCATCGCCTCCGGCAATTCCGCCTCCAAGCGGGAATCGAGACGCAAAGGGAATTGGCCATTGCGATAGGCGTCCGGCAGCAGACGGTCAGCCGATGGGAGGCAGGCACATCTCGCCCCAGGGCAAAGGACATGCTTCGGCTCGCGCACGTGCTATCCGTAAGCCCAGAGGATCTAGAGGACGTGAGCGAACGTGCGCTGGATCCACAAACGACGACGGTCAGTTTCGACCAGCCGTTTCCGATCGACTCCCTGAGCGCGGAAGGTTTCGAACGGTTTTGCGACTTCTTCATCAGCTCGCTCCACCCGACCGCTAAGGTGCATCGGTTCGGTGGGACCGGCCACAAGCAGGACGGCCTGGATGTTGAGGCCGTCTTCCAAGATGGGACGATCTGCACCTATCAATGCAAGAGACATAAGCAGTTCGGCCCAGCAAAGATCGAAACGGCCGTCAAAGCGCACATCCGCCAAGCTGACAAGAAAGTCCTGCTGCTTACGAGAATTGCCAGCCCGCAGGCGAGGGGCGCGATTGCCGCCCATTCCGATTGGGAACTGTGGGACAAAGAGGACGTCGCAAAGCGAATCCGCCAGCTCCCGAAGTCGGAGCAAATTCGCCTGGTTGACATCTTTTTCCCCGGACAGCGGCTCGCATTGCTCGGCGAAGTCGAGGCCGGCCCTTGGATGTCCGTCGAGGACTTCTTCGCCGGGTTCCTGCGCAAGGAGCACGCCTTCAACCACCTGTGGGAACTGGTGGGACGGAGCGAAGAACTCGCAAACCTGTCCGACAGCATCCGCGACAAGAGCAAGCTGGTCACCCTGCTGACAGGCTCCGGCGGGTCCGGGAAATCCCGTTTGCTTTTCCAAGCCCTAGCCGATTACCAAAACGCGAAATCTGGCACGCTGGTCAAAGTTCTTTCGGCAACGGAGGAACTCTCCGCGAAGCATCTGGAAAATCTCGGGCAAGGGGAAAAATTATTGGTCGTCGACGACGCGCACGACCGGGACGATCTTCCTATACTTTTCGCTTACGTCGCCAATCCCAAGAATTCCGCGCGAGCGGTCCTTTCCCTCCGGACGTACGGTCTTGATCGGATCAGGTTTCAGGCGGCCGCGGTCCTTCTCCAGCCTCCTCAGACTTCCCAAATCGGTCTCGAACCGCTGTCTCAGAAACAGTCGATGGAACTCGCGGCCCAGGTCCTGAAGGAGTACGGCGGCCACGAATCTGCGGCGGAGGCGGTCAGTCGCTACACTCTCAACTGCCCGTTGGCCACAGTCCTCGCGGGCCAGATCGTGGCCAAGGAGAGAGTGCATCCGGAATTCCTAAGCACCGAAGGCGCATTCCGGACGACCCTTCTGGACCGTTTCCAGCAGACAATCGCGGGAGACCTGGCACATGGCAATGACAGGGAAGCCCTCCTCTCCATCCTGAGAATCCTGGCATTGGTCCAGCCGTTCAGCCCGGACGATGCTGGACTCCTGAAACTAATCGAAGATACCGAGGGCATATCCGTTGCGGACAGCAACCGCCTTGTCAAGACCCTGGTGGCGGGGGGCGTGGTGTTCAAGCGGGGCCTGAAATATAGGCTCGCACCGGACCTCCTCGCCGACTACATCATCGAACAGAACTGCGTGACAGAGAATGGCACGTCATCCGGTTACGCGGAAAAAGTCTTCGCCGCATCGCCGCAATCCCTTGTCGAACACGTGCTGGTGAACCTCGGGAAACTGGATTGGCGGCTGTCGAGCGGAAATACCGCCAGCAGCCGCCTGCTCGACGGACTCTGGCAACAACTGCGGCCTACTGGGGAATACGGCGACACGCACTTCAAAGCGATGACGTCCGTCGCGTACTACCAGCCAGCAAGGGCGCTACAGTTCGCTGAACAACGCATCGCCGAAGACAACATCCCCAAGAACCTGCCGGAACTTGTCAAGTATGCCGCCTACAACTTCGAGCACTTGCCAAGGGCGTGCACATGCCTGTGGGAATTGGGAAAGTCGGATGAACGGCAGCTGCACTCGCAGCCTGGTCACGCCATACGCATACTGAAGGAACTATGCGCGGTGGAGCCCAATAAACCGGTCGATTACAACTCAGAGATCGTCGGATTCGGATTGTCACTGTTAGATCTGCCCGACTCTTGGAGCAGCACATACAACCCATACGATTTCCTGAGCGGAATCCTCCAGACCGAGGGGCATACCACATCGTCAAACGGGCGCGACATCTCGTTCAGTCCGTACTTCGTGAGGCACAAAGCCGTTGCTGTGCTGAGGCAGGAGGTAATCGGGGCGGCGGTGGAACGGCTCGATTCCACGCGGTCAGATGTCGCGATCCTATCTGCCAGGGTGCTTTCCGACGCGCTCAGGTACCCGATGGGCCTATATGGGGCGAGCGTTCCGGAAGAGGATCGTGCGTGCTGGACCGACGAATTCGTCGATACGCTGGAATCCGTCAAGAAGAAGATCCTTTCGTCAACGCTAGATCCCTTTGTTTGGCTTGAGTTGCTGTCTTCGATCTCGTGGCACGCGAAATTCGCCGACGGCAAGACGAGCGACGTAGCGAACCAGATATTCGCCCTTACTCCGGACAGCCTCGAATTCCGGGCGATACGCGCGTTCGTCGACGGCTACGGGCACCTGATCGAAGATCCGGATTTCGAAACCAGGCAAAAGGAATGGCCGGCAACCATCCGACACACCGCCACGGAGATAGCCGACGCCTTCGGGACCCCGGAGGCGATTATACGGTTCGTGGCGTCGACGCTGGCGAGGATCGAAGAAACAAAGCTGAACAGGAACGCTTCGCCCCACGTCCTGATCTACGAACTGCTCGCTAGTACGAACTCCTTGGCGCAGCACGTCGTGGAGTATGCGCTAGGAAACCCGAAATCCGCCATCGTCCGATATGTCCCCATGGCCTTGCCGAAGATCTATTCGGAAGACGTCGTAACGGGAAGGACGTTCACGTCCAGAATCCTGGCTTCCGCGAGCCCGGAACTGAGGACGGCACTGGCCCGCTGTCTCGGACAACTCCTTGAGAACTGTTCATTGGGCGAATACGAACTCAAAATCCTGAAGGGATTCCTCGCGTCCGACGACGAACACGAAGTGGCGAGCGCGGTGGGTGAGTTGCGCCACGTCGGAGCGCTGGATGCCGCTAAAGCGTTGGAACTCATAGGAAGCACGAATTTCTGCGGTTCCCAGTATGTCGCCGACCAGGTCCTCTCCCTCTTCGAATCCCCTGGGCCGATGCCCCTCGACCTGCTCGATTCCGGCTCGGTAAGCGCCATGCTGGACAAACTTCTCCACATGCCAGTTCTGGAAAAGTATTGGATCCAGAAATTTCTCGCGTCCGCTTCGGTGAGGTACCCAGTGGAAACGCTGGATTTCTTCAAGAAGCGCGTCGTGAGCGCGGCTTCGACGGAGGATCATGCGTTCCGTCCCTGCAACTACGGCCCGTATGTAAACGTGCCTTTGCGGTTCGCCGAATCGGTGGCATTCGAAGACTTGTGCAAGGACGTTTGGTCTTGGATGAGAGGTGGCGATGACGGCGACTACAAGTTCCAATACTTTGCCTCCCGCCTTTTCGGCACCGCATTTTCCGCAACGGACGACAGAACGCTGTCTTTCATGCGGAATAAGTGCTCCGGCGACAGCCTCGATATTTCACTCATTGGGAGAATTCTCCGCGACGCCGACCACGCGTTCTCTTTGGACAATCCGACCTTTGTCGTCGACTTTCTCACGGCAGCCAAATCGCACGGCAATGAGTGCCTAAAATCCGCCACCAGCGCGCTGTATAGCGCGGCCGTGAGCGGAGGAAAACAGGGGACGCCGGGCGAGCCGTTTCCCCGTGACGTAGAGGCCTTGGAAAAAGCGAAGTCCATTCTCGATACGCTCCCGCGCTTCTCCCCCGCTTATAGGCTCTACGACCTCATCAAGCGGGACGCGGAGCAGAACATCGCTGAATCGCTAAAGGAGCGGGAGCTGTTCGAGGAATAACCGGAACCGACTGAGACCATGGCTGGGTGCGCTGTGGCTGGTTTCGGTCACATAGCAGACTCAACACTCCACGCATCTCTTTGGCAGCAATGGCCGGAAGCGGTCATGTCTGCACGCCTTTCTGAACTTCCGCAAAGGGTCGAGGCCGTGTGAAAACCGGCGATTCAGGGGCGGCGTCAAGAGGTAACGCGGACGATTATCAGCCAGATTTTCTCGATGCCGTGGGAATATGAAAGCGGGATTCCTATCCCGCCTCCAGTGCCTCGATCAGCCTGTCTGTTCCCACGATGTTCATCACCCGCTTCATGTTGTAGGCGAGAACGTTAAGACTCATCTCCGTACTCACGTTCGGTAGTCGCTTCGTCAGGAAGTGCGTTGCCCCCATCCAGGCCTTGAGCGTGCCGAAGGGGTGCTCGACCGTCTGGCGTCTCGTCCGGGCCGCGTCCGCCCTGCGCATGAGGCGTCGCTGCATCCGTTCGAGTACCGCCTCATGCTCCCAGCGGGTGATGCGCCGGTACGAGGCGGGTGTGCAGCGTGACTTGAGCGCACAGCGCGGGCACGCAGAGGCCCAGTACCTGTGGAGTCGCATCCCGTTCTCGACACCGGTGAAGCGATAGATCGCCCGTTCGCCCGCCGGGCATTCGTATTCGTCGCGCCGCGGGTGGTAACGGAAGTCAGCCCGGTCGAAACGCCCGGCCTTGCGTGCTTGGGAGGTCTCGACCTTGGGTACGAGCGGTGTTATTCCCGCCTCCTCACAGGCGCGGATCTGCTTGCCGCTGTAGTAGCCCCGATCGGCAAGCGCGGTGAGGCGCTTGCGCCCCAAGGCCTGGCGGGCGCGCTCCGCCATCGGCGTAAGCAGCGCCCGGTCGCTGCCCACGTTGGTGACCTCGTAGGCGACGATCAGATGATGCCGCGTGTCCACGGCACTCTGCACGTTGTAGCCCACGATGCCGGTCCCGCGCCCGTGGGTCGCCATCGAGCGGGCATCCGGGTCGGTCAGGGAGACCTGCCCGTCGGGACTGGCTTCCATGACCTGGCCGATCTCATGCAGGTGACGGATCTGCTCCCTCGCCGCCACCATCTTCTCGCGCAAGTGCTGCACTCTCCCCGTCAGCATTCGCTCCGGGGCGCGGTCCGCGCGCTCCAACTCCGCCAGGTAACGCCCCACGCCCTGCTCGAGCTGCTTGAGACGCTCGGCCAGTTTGTGGCGAGTGAAGTTCTTGTCACGGTTGTTGACCGCCTTGAACTTGCTGCCGTCGATCACCACCTCGGCGCCGGTGAGAAGCTTCAGCTTCCGGCACACCACCACGAACTCGGCGCACACCCGCCGGATCGCCGCCCCGTTATCGCGGCGAAAGTCGGCGATGGTCTTGAAGTCGGGCATCAACTTCCCGAGAAGCCACAACAGCTCCACGTTCCTCTGCGACTCGCGCTCCAGGCGCCGGCTCGAGGCAATGCGGTTCAGATACCCATAGATGTAGAGCTTGAGCAGCGTGGCCGGGTGGTAGCCCGGACGACCCGTCGCCGCCGGGCTCGTGCGCCCGAAGCCGAGCACCTCCAGATCCAGTGACTCGACAAAAACCTCGATCACCCGCACCGGGTTGTCTTCTCCAATGTACTCATCGAGCCGTTCGGGAAACAAGACAGACTGGGAACGATCCTCACCCTCAATGTAGCGCTTCATCCACTGCCCCCGGAAAACACTCCCTACATAGACCGCACATCACGCCAAAGGTTTACGTTTTCACACAGCCTCGGTCGCTTTCTGCCGTTTGGCGCCTTGAAGGACAGACATGCCGTGTGCGGCAGACTTGGCCGGCGGCCGCCCTTGTGTCATATGGCACTGTCACCCATGATGCGGACCTCCCCGGCCTTCAGGGGCACTTGGCCCCCACGCGCGCCGCGGCCCGCACGATTTGTCTGTGCGTGCTGCATAACGGGATATCCCCTCATCGGTTGGAAAACCGGTTCCGGCTGTCAGGTGAAATCACTGGGTTCTGGCGGAAGAAGTCAGCCCAATGCCCGTGCACCCCTACGCCCGGCCGAGCCACGCCACGCGCAGCAGGAAGCCGAGTCGAGTCAATGCAGGAGCAAAGGAGGCCACCCAATGGGCGACCGCGCACATCCCCCGCGGGGACGGCGCAAGACTTGGGTCATGCGGTAGAGCAACCGCTCCGGGCACAACGCGCCCGGCACGGACCTGGACCTCGCGCACGCCACGAAGACGAACGCTCGGCGTCGATCCGCAGGATCAACCGATGAGGACTCTTGATGAAGAAAAGATGCTGCGTGCCCTATACCATCCCTGACAGATGGCGCCGCGCGGATGCGACGGGTGAGCGGAAGATCAGCGAAACAGGCGCACCTGTCCCCCGGTCTGCCTCACACCACATGGAGGACATGCGTCCCCGGAGGCAGCACCTTTCATCCCTCTTTGCACGCTTTCTGGCGGGGAACCCCGCCCGGCTTTGCCAGTTCTGGACTGGCCGTGTACGTCCCAACGGGACGATTTCGCGCATAGAAATAGCACGCACCCGGGGGACTGTCAACTTCGCGCCCCCGCCCTGCCCCGCTCGCGCGGGTCTTTCCGGGAGGGAAAAGACGCCTCGCCCATCGCGCGCACGCCCATCGCTTCGCGGTGCGCACCCGCCCGGAGGAGATGAGCTGCGGATCCGCCACAGTCGGGATGGCTCACCCGT
>DASQZM010000072.1:0-6859 GCA_035638695.1 Gammaproteobacteria bacterium
CCGGCTAGAACGAGGGGAGGAAAGCCCTCGGGGGGGGAAGAAAGCCTATTTGATCAGCAGGAACAGCGCCCCGCCGTCGCGTCGTACGTTGAACAGCAGCTCGCCGTGGTCCGCGTTGCGGATCTGCTTCTCGAAGTCGGCGACGTCGGTCACCGGCTGACGGTTGACCGAGACGATCACGTCACCCTGGCGCAGGCCGGCGTCCATGGCCGGGCTGCCGGGCTGGACGTTCTTGACCATCACCCCGTGCTTGAAGCCCAGCTGCTGCTGGTCCTTGGATGTCAGGTTGCCGAAGCTGGCGCCCGCCAGGCGCTTGTCCAGCTGCTGGATGCTGGCGGCGCTGGCCTGGTTCTGCGGAGCCTTGCCCACCGCGGTGTGGAACACCCGGGTGCCGCCGCTGCGTTCCACCTTGATGGTGAGCTTGTCGCCGACCCGCTCGAGGCCGATCAGGTTGCGCAGGTCCCGGTAGTTGTCGATGGTCTTGCCGTTGACCTTGACGATCACGTCCTGCGCCTTGAGCCCGGCCTTGGCCGCCGAGGAGTGCGGCTCGACCTGGGTGATCACCACGCCGTGGTCGACCTTGGTGCCCAGCGCCTTGGCCAGGTCCGGGGTGAGATTCTGCACGATCACGCCCAGCCGGCCGCGCTGCACGCTGCCGTACTTGACGATCTGGTGCATCACGTCGCGGGCGAGATCGGACGGGATGGCGAAGCCGATGCCGATGTTGCCGCCGCTCTGCGAGAGGATCGCGGAATTGATGCCGACGAGCTGGCCGCGCAGGTTGACCAGCGCGCCGCCGGAGTTGCCCGGATTGATGGAGGCGTCGGTCTGGATGTAGTCCTGGTAGCTGTCCGGGTTGCCGATGCCGGAACGTCCCAGCGCGCTGACGATGCCGGCGGTGACCGTGTGCTGCAGGCCGAACGGGTTGCCGATGGCGACCACGAAGTCGCCCACTTCCAGCTTGTTGGAGTCCGCGATCGGCAGCGCGGTGAGGTTCTTGGCGTGGATCTGGAGCACCGCGATGTCGGTCTCCGGGTCCTTGCCGATGACCTTGGCCTTGAAGTTGCGGCCGTCGTTCAGGGTCACGGTGATCTGGTCGGCGTTCTCGATCACGTGATTGTTGGTCAGGATGTAGCCCTTCTTCGCGTCGACGATGACGCCCGAGCCCAGCGCCTGGGTCTCGCGGTACTGGGGCTGCTCCTGCTGCTGCTGCTGGTGGGGCTCGCCGAAGAAGCGCCGGAAGAACGGGTCGTTGAAGAACGGGCTGTTCATCAGCGGGTTCTCCACCTTCACCCGCCCCTTGGTGCGGATGTTCACCACCGCGGGCACGGCGTGCTTGAGCATCGGCGCCAGCGACGGCATCGGCTGGCCCTTGCCCACGGCGTACTCCGGGACGCTCGTCGCGGGCGTGCGGTTCCAGCCGGAGTCCTTCTTCGCCTCGGTGGCCGCCTGGCTCTCGGCGGCGTACAGGGTGATGGTCAGGCAGCCCAGCAGCACCAGCAGGCTGCCCAGGCGCGCGCTGCGGCCGGCGGGGAAGTAGGCGCTCCTGTTTCCGGGCTGCGACATGCGTGGTCCTCTGCCTCTCGTTACTGGTCCCGGGCCGCCGGCCCGCTCGGCGGCGGCGGCGCTGAAACCCGGGGGCCAGTCTAGGACCGGTTAGCTTAACCACGACTGAATCGCGCCGGGCGCGTGGCGGGCGACTCGGGTGCCGCAAGGGAAGGCGCCCGCCCGCGGCCGGGGCCGGGGCGGGGAAGCCCGGAAGGTCGCCGCTAGGCCGCCTCGACCTCGATGCGGCGGGACCTCTCGCGGCGGGGGACCGTGATCTCCAGCACGCCGTGGCGGCTGCTGGCGCTGACGGCCTCGGGGTCGGCGTCGTCCGGCAGGCGGAAGCTGCGGGCGAAGCACCCCGCGACACGCTCGCGGCGGGTACGGCGCACATCGTCCCCGGCGGTGGCGGACTCGCGCTCGCCGGCGATGCGCAGCACGCCGTCCTCCATGGTGATCTCGACGCCGGCGGGATCGACGCCCGGCAGGTCGGCGCGCAGGACGTAGCGGCCGGTCTCGGCGATCACGTCCACCGGCGGCTGCCAGCGCACGTCCTCCAGGCCGGCCGGGCGAGCGCTCGCCGCGCGTCCGGGATGGATGCTCACTCGATACATGATGCGGTTCCTCTGATACCTGCGGCCGGCGCGATGCGCGCCGGCTCCTGCCCCCGAAGATGCGGGCGCGCGCGGCGGTTTCAAGTCCGGCAACCCCGCCGCCCGGACCGAGGTCCGGGTGTGCCCCGGCGAATGCCCCGCCACAATATCTAGTATCCCCGGCCGCGCCCGGCGCGGGAATCCCGCACCCGGCGGCCATCTCCGCGATGTATCCCGAAACGGCCTTCAGAGTGTTTTGCAACTAATTGATCGTACAATACATAATGCTGTGATATATAAACGCTTCCTCAAACGGCAACATCCCGGTTGACAGTCCCAATGAGCGGGCCTACTCTCAGTGTACAGAGCACAACATCTTGTGTTCACCGGATTGCGCTAGACACCCTTCCGAAGGGCCTTCCGGGGCCTTCGGGGAGCTGGGCTTCGACAAAGAACCGGGCTGCCGTCCGGCCGCCGATATAACGTCTTGACCCGGGGGATTCTGGTCCATGGAAACCGCCAAAGTGACTGCCGCACCCACGCACGTACGAGAGATTCCGATCCAGCCCGCGTCCCGGGACATCTGGGACAAGAAGTACCGCCTCAAGACCAAGGCCGGCGAGGTCCTGGACAAGACCGTGGACGACACCTGGAAACGGGTCGCCCGCGCCCTGGCCGAGGTGGAAGAGCCGGCGCTGCGCGAACAGTGGTACGAGCGGTTCCTGTGGGCGCTGCGCCGCGGGGCGATCCCTGCCGGGCGCATCACCTCCAACGCCGGCGCCTGGGAGCACAAGCCGGCCACCTCCACGATCAACTGCACGGTGTCGGGGAGCATCCACGACTCCATGAACGACATCCTGGAGAAGGTCCACCAGGCGGGGCTCACGCTCAAGGCGGGCTGCGTGGCACCGGGCACCTGGGTCCGCACCGAAAGGGGCTTGGTCACCGCCGAGCGGGCCGTTGCGGAGCGCCATCGCGAGATCCTGAGCTACGACCGTGACAGTGGGCGCTTCGAGATGCGGCCCATCCAGCGGCACATGACCACGCACGTGCCCAACGACGAGAACGTCCGGCTGGTGTCGGGCGAGGTGGAGCTGACCACTTCCGTGAAGCACCCGGTACTCGTCTACCGGGACGGATCGCTGATCTATGTGCGGGCCGACGAGGTCGGTGAGACCGACGCGCTGGTGCACCACGCACCGGCGTGGACCGCCGACCCGTCGCGTTGGCTGGACGCCTGGTTCGCCGGCGCGCACCTGGGCGATGGCAGTGCCTACCCCAGGCACATGCAGTACAAGGTCACGCGGCGTGTGTGGGCCGAGCGCGCCCGCGCGATGGGACAACGACTGGTATTCAAGATCCGCGCGGCGGAACGGGAGGTGGTCCAGTGGTACGCCGCCTTTTTCCGCGCGTTCTGCAACTCCCGGGCGCGCGTAATGGCCGCCACGACCGCCAACGGCACCCCGGTGTGGGACTACACGGTGTCAAGCTTCGCCGCCAGCCGTGCCGCGAAACTGATCGACGGGCAGACCGGGCGCAAGACCGACGAGCTGCACGTGCCGGCGTGGATCGCGGCCAATCCGGAGAAGCACTTCCTGCCCTTCCTGGCCGGGCTGATCGACACCGACGGCAGCGTCTCGACCGAACGCGGCAGCGCCTTCATTTCCACCCAGAGCCATGACTTCGCCGCCGAGCTCAAGAGCCTGCTCGGACTGTTCGGCGTGCACGGCGCGATCACGATCACCCGGGCGCGGTCCCACCGCCTCAACGGCCATCTCGTTCATGACCGGGGCGGAGCCGTGCTCAAGATCAGCGACTCCGCGTTCCTGGCCGCTGTCGCGGAATACATGGCCGACTCGGGCAAGCGCGGCCGCATCCGGGAGCACGCCAGCCAGCCCGGCCAGTACGACGTCTACCGCCTCCCGGTCGCGCTGCGTGAGGCGCTGCAGCGCGAGAGCGCTTCCCTCGGACACACCGAGCGGCAGAAGCTGGGTTTCTACCACGGCTATCATCGCCGCGACCGCATCAGCCGCGTGTGGCTGGACCGCTGGCAGGCGCGCTTCCCGCACTTGCAGCCGCTGATCGCGTTGGCGCGCACCTTGCGCCCGCTGACCCGGATCGAGCGCAACCTGGAGCTGTCGGAGACCTTCTACGACTTCACGGTCGAGAAGCACAACAACTACCTGGCCGGGAACAGCGGCTTGATGGTCATCCACAACTGCGGCATCGGCTACGAGTTCAGCACCCTGCGTCCGCGCGGCGCGTACGTCTCCGGGGCCGGCGCCTACACCTCCGGGCCGCTGTCCTTCATGGACATCTACGACCGCATGTGCTTCACGGTCTCCTCGGCCGGCGGCCGCCGCGGCGCCCAGATGGGCACCTTCGAGGTGGGCCACCCGGACGTCGAGGAGTTCATCCGCGCCAAGCGCGAGGACGGCCGGCTGCGCCAGTTCAACCTGTCGCTGCTGGTCACCGAGGAGTTCATGGAGGCGGTCAAGGCCGACACCGACTGGAAGCTGGCTTTCCCGGTGTCGGCGCGCGAGGTCGAGGTGGACGGCCTGGACCTGGACGACCCCGGGCAGATCGTCTGGCGCGAGTGGCCGGTGCACGAGGGCTACGTGGTCGGCGACAACGGCCTGGTGGCCTGCCGCATCTACAAGACCATCCAGGCGCGGCGGCTGTGGAACATGATCATGTCCTCCACCTACGACTACGCCGAGCCGGGCTTCATCCTGATCGACAAGGTCAACGAGCAGAACAACAACTGGTTCTGCGAGAACATCCGCGCGACCAACCCTTGTGTGACCGCGGACACCCGTCTGCATACCCGGTACGGGCTGGTGCCGATCGGCGAGCTTTACCGTCGCGGCCTGCCCCTGGAGACCACGGTCGACCGGCGCGCCCTTGGCAAGGAGGAGCGCGGCACGGAGGTCCGCCCCGCGAAGCCGGCTTTCATGACCGCGCGCGAGGCCAACGTCTACAGGGTCACCACGGAGGACGGCTACGAGATCAAGGCCACCGGGTGGCACGACTTCTATACCGAGCGCGGCAAGATCAGGCTGCGCGACCTCCGGGCCGGCGAGGACCGCCTGCTGATCCAGTCCGGCAAGGGACAGTTCGGTGGCGAGGGCAGCGAACAGCTTGGCGTGCTGCTCGGCCTGATCACCGGCGATGGCCATTTCACCAACCGCGGCGCCGGCAGCGAGGCGGTGCGCATCGACTTCTGGAACGACGAGCGGGCGCTGGCCGCCGGCGTGGCCGATTACGTCAACGGCCTGATCGCGACCGTCGCGGACAACGGACGCCGCTACCGGGTGGCGCCGACGGCGGTGCCGGAGCGCAGCCAGGTGTTCATCCGCTCCGTGCTGCTGGCGCGGGTGCTGCAGCACTACGGTTTCACCAGGCAGAGCAAGCTGCGCGTGCCGGAGGTGATCTGGCGCGGCAGCGAGGAATGCGTCCGCGGCTACCTGCGCGCCCTGTTCCAGACCGACGGGACCGTGAACGTCTCGAGCGCGAGCCAGAGCTGCTCGGTGCGCCTGGCCTCGAGCCGGCCGGAGCTGCTGCGCGAGGTGCAGATGCTGCTCGCCAACTTCGGCGTGTTCTGCCGGATCCGCGCGCGGCGCAAGGCCGGCCGCCGCGAGCTGCCGGACGGCAGGGGCGGCAAGCGGGCGTACGCGTGCCGTGCGGACCATGAGCTCATCATCGACGGCGAGTCCCGCGAGACCTTCATGCGGGAGATCGGCTTCCTGACCGACGGCAAGAACGGACGTTATCGCGACTGGGTCGCGGACAAGGTGCTGCGCAAGACCCAGCGCTTCGCCAGCCGCATCGCGTCGATCGAGTACGTCGGGCGCGAGGAGGTGTTCGACACTACCCAGGCCGACCACAACACGGTCATCTTCAACGGGCTGGTGACGGGGCAGTGCGGAGAGCAGCCTCTGCCACCCTTGGGCTCCTGCCTTTTGGGATCGGTCAACCTGACCCGTTTCGTCGAGGAGCCGTTCACGGATAACGCGCGTTTCAACTGGGACGAGTACCGCGAGGTGGTCTCGATCTTTACCCGCATGCTGGACAACGTGGTGGAGATCAACGGCCTGCCGCTGGAGGGCCAGCGCGAGGAGATCCACCGCAAGCGCCGCCACGGCATGGGCTTCCTGGGGCTGGGCTCGACCCTGACCATGCTGCGCATGCAGTACGGGGCGGAGGACTCGCTGGAGTTCACCGAGGTGGCGGCGCGCGAGATGGCGCTGGCCGGCTGGGAGACCGGCGTGGCGCTGGCACGGGAGAAGGGCCCGGCGCCGATCATGGACGAGACCTTCACGGTCACCGCCGACATGCTGCGCAAGCGCCCGGAGATGCGCGAGGCCGGCTATCAGGTCGGCGACGAGGTGCCCGGGCGGGTGCTGCTGGCGCGCTACAGCCGCTACATGCAGCGCATCGGCGAGGTCAGCCCGGAGCTGGTCGAGCGCATCGCCGAGAGCGGCGCGCGCTTCACCCACCACACCTCGATCGCGCCCACCGGCACCATCTCGCTGTCGCTGGCCAACAACGCCAGCAACGGGATCGAGCCGAGCTTCGCCCACCACTACGCGCGCAACGTGATCCGCGAGGGGCGCAAGACCAAGGAGAAGGTGGACGTGTTCTCCTTCGAGCTGCTGGCCTACCGCGAGCTGGTCAACCAGCGCGCCATGCCCGACTCGGAGGACCCGGCCGAGCGCCTG
>DASQZM010000073.1:0-4960 GCA_035638695.1 Gammaproteobacteria bacterium
TGCTGCCGGCGGCCGCGGACCGCGGCGTGGCGACGCTGATCAACGAGCCGTTCGAGACCGGGTCGCTGTTCCAGCACACGCGCGGCCACCCCCTGCCCGACTGGGCCCAGGAGCTCGGCTGCGGCAGCTGGGCCCAGTACTTCCTCAAGTTCATCCTCGGACACCCGGCCGTGACCTGCGTGATTCCGGCCACGGCCGACCCGGAACATGAGGCTGACAACGTGCGCGCCGGGTACGGGTGGCTGCCGGATGCGGCCGAGCGCGAGCGGATGGCGCGGGGTTTCGCGTCGCTATAGCAAGCGGTGGCGGATGTACCTTCCCCGTCCGGCCCCGTTGCGCGGAGCCCCAACCGATCCGGCCCGCGGACCTGTCGGGATGCACCGGCACCGGCCCTGACCAGGCCGCCGACCGTCGCTGAACCTCTGTTCATTGCGGCTGCTTGTCGCGCCGCGACCGTCACCGCGCACATGCTGGATTGCGGGACCCGTGCTCGTTTGGGGCCCGTATCTGCTCGCCGTTGGGCCCGCCACGCAGGCCGGGTAATCACCGCTTGACCGGAATCAAGATAAACGGAAACGCAATGTCATAGCATGACGAACGGTCCCGGGAAGGACCCGCACCATCTCTGGCAAGCAAGGAGGCCTTGTCGTGTTTGCGAATCGGTTGATTCCACTTCTAGTCGCCGCTTGTCTTCTGGGGGCCGCGCCGGCCTGGGCGCAGACAAACCTGATGAAGCAGGCCCAGAGCCTTTTCCAACCCATTCCGAAATCCGCACCGGAGCTCAAGGGCAACCCGGCGACGCCGGAACGGGTATCCCTGGGCAAGATGCTGTATTTCGACCCCAGGCTCTCCGAGAGTCACGCCATCAGCTGCAACTCATGCCATATGATCGGCATGGGCGGTGTCGACCTGCAGGAAAAATCCCTCGGCCACCGCTGGCAGAAAGGCGGCCGCAATGCGCCTACGGTATACAACGCCGTCTTCGACGTGGCCCAGTTCTGGGACGGCCGGGCGAAAGACTTGCAGGAGCAGGCGGGCGGGCCCCTCGTGAATCCCATCGAAATGGACACCACGGCCACGCACGTGGTGGAGCAACTCAAAGGCATTCCCGGCTACAGGGCCCCTTTCGCGGCAGCCTTCCCCGGCCAGAAGGACCCGATCACTTTTGACAACGTCCGCAAGGCCATTGCCGTGTTTGAAGCCACGCTGATCACGCCGAACTCAGCCTTCGACCGCTACCTCGACGGCGACAACGACGCCCTGACGACCCGCGAAAAGAGCGGGCTGGCGCTGTTCATCGACAAGGGCTGTTCCTCCTGCCATCAGGGGATCAACCTGGGCGGGCAGATGTACGCATCCTTCGGCGTGGTGGAGCGACCCGGGGCGGACATCCTGCCCGCCACCGACACCGGCCGCTTTGCGGTGACGAAGACGGTATCGGACCAGTACGTGTTCCGGGTACCGCCTCTGCGCAACGTGGCGCTCACCCCGCCGTACTTTCATTCCGGCAAGGTCTGGGACCTGCGCCAGGCCGTGGGCATCATGGGCAGCAGCCAGCTGGGGGCGAAGCTGACCGACGCCGAGACTGGAAAAATCACCGCCTTCCTGCACTCACTCACCGGCGAGCAACCGAAAATCACCTTGCCGATACTGCCGACCAGCACGGCAGAAACGCCCCGCCCCAGACCCTGAAGACGGGAGCCGCGGGCACCGGCACCAGCCGGGACCCGCGGGAGAGAGACTAGTCGGTTTTCGCTGCCAGGCACTCGCCACGTGCCTCTGACGTTCCACGCTCGGCGAACCACCAAGCTTCCAAAAGGTAAGTAGATCTACGCTTTTTTGCGCCCTAACCGGTCCAGTCCACGAATTCCTGGTCGCGGGACCGGGACCCGCTGACGGCACTGCGCCCCGGGAACAGCGGAGACGCCGCGGCAACGGCCACGCCGAAAGCGGCAAAGCCCATGAAGGCGCCGGTGTAGCCGGCCCACCCCACCGCCATGCCCGCCAACGGCGAACCCACCGCCTGGCCCACACCGATGGACAGGAAGGGCAGCACCGGCCCCAGGGACGGCCGGTCCGGGAGCAGGCGGATGCCGGTGACCAGGTAAACGCCGGTCAGGGTCATATAGGCCAGGCCGAAAAGGCCGGCGGATACCAGGCTCAGGCCCATCCGGTCAGGGGCGGCGGCCAGCAGCGCCAGAGCAGCGGCGAGCATCAGCAGCGCCCCACCCTGGGTTGCCGCTGCGCCGATCCGGTCGACCACGTCCCCGGCCAGCCCGCCACCGAACCCGACGACACCCACCGCCAGCCACAGCAGGCCGGTATCGCTCGCCGCCATGCCGCCCCGCGCTACGGCCAGGTCGGGCGCGAACACCCAATAGGCAGAGCTGACCAACCCCATGCCGAATCCGAAGGCCGCCAGACGCGTCAGCGCCGCGCGCTGTGCCGGCGTGATGCCAGGCTTCCCGGCGGCGCCGACGGCATCGCGCACGGAGTCAGCGGGCAGCAGGTGCCACGCGGCCACCAGGCCGAGGGCCGCCAGCGCCGCGAAGGAAACGTAGGCGGCGCGCCAGGCGTCCGCCAGCAGCAGGACGGCGGGGACGGAGAGCGCGACCCCAGCGCTGGTACCGGCATTCATCACGGCATTGACCCGACCGTGCAGCCGCGGCTGCACCGTCGCCTGCGCGCCGGCGGACATCGCCGGCATCATCAGCCCAGTGCAGATGCCGCAGGCGAAGACGCCGGCGCCGAGCACGACGGCATCCCGGGCCTGGCTGATCAACCCCAGCCCCGCCACGCCGAAGCCGCTGGCCAGCATCGCCGCCCCGCGCGCGCCGAGGCGATCCGCCACGGCGGCGGCCACCAGGCTGGTCAGCGAAAAGCTGATGAAGGCCATGGCGCCGACCATGCCCACCACGTCGGGCGACAGGCCCAGCGCGTCGCGGATCGGCGGCACGAACAGCCCGAAGGCGAACCGCGCCAGGCCGTAGGCGACGGCAATCAGCCCCGCGCCCAGCCCCGCGAATCCGGTCGCGGAGAGCGCTTTCATGCCGGTGCTGCGGCCGGGTTCAGCGCGGCGGGGACCAGGGAACGGGCCTGAGCGATCACCTTTTCCACGCCCAGCACCGGCAGCAACACATTGGTCCCTTCCAGCAACAGCAGCACCCGCTCGGCCTGGGCCTCGTCCCCCGCGTGGCCGTCCGCCGCCAGCGCCTCGCGGAGCAGGCCGAGCATGTCGGCCTTCAGCCGGCGGGCCAGGTCGTGGATGCCAGCGCCGTGGCGCTCGAACTCACCCATGGCCTTGACCAGCATGCAGCCGTGGCCGGAAACCGTCCGCAGCCAGCGCCAGTGCACGTCCAGCAGCGCCGCCAGCGCCGAGCCCTCGCCCCGTGCGTCGATCGCGGTGCGGATCTCGCCGCAATACCGGGCCTGGCGCCGCTCGATGACGACCGCGACCAACGCGTCCTTCGCCGGGAAGTGGTTGTAGAGGGTCATGCGAGCGACACCGGCCTCCGCCACCACCCGATCGATCCCGGTCGCGTGGAAGCCCTCCTCGTAGAACAGCCGCTCGGCTGTATCCAGAATGGCGTCGCGTTTCGATGCTGTCATGGCCACCCCGTAATAGGCAGATCGTTCTATCCAATTTGAACGCCGGCGGAGTATGGGAATGACAGCGGACGAATGCAATCCCTAAATGCTCCTCCCGGCCCACGGCATCGTGATTCCGGTCAATGCGCAACCCGCGATACCCGCTACGATTCGCCTGACCGTCCGGGGAATTGCAGACCGCTGCGCCCATGGGGAGCAATCGACATGTCCACCCACGACGACCATCTCAACGTCGAACAGCAGGCATGCGTTCGACTCTGCCAGAGGATTCACGACCTTGCGGCCGAGCAAGGCATGAAGGTGACGGTCGTTCTCGACGACGGCAAATGTGAAACGGTCCGGGGGAACCACAAGGTAGAAATCTGGACGGACAGCGGCGAGCAGGTGTTGCGGGTGGCCCACGCCGACTGCCTCGATCCGGTTCCCAGCTGGGAGCTGGACCAACAGCTCAAGACGGCCATCCGGAAGCTCGCGCAGGAATCCTGATCAGCCGCGACCGGCCTGGGTTACGACCTGCCCCGGTCAGCTACTGTCCTCGATTGCAGGACGCAGCTCGCTTCTTTCGTTCCTGCTCCGACCTGTTTGCCGCTCGTCCGGGAAAAAGCCGCTCGCGACGATTGCCGCGCGCCATCACCCGACACGGAACACCCGCGCACTCCAGCCGCAAAGTCCAAACCCTGATTCCCTCCCTGCAATCAGGATCCTGACCATCGCCAGACTACGGCCCCCGAACTCGCTTCGCAAAATGTTGGGTTGTGAGAATTGGTCTCTTCACCGCTTGCGTATCAAGCACGGTCGACCCTTGCGGCGTAGCACCCGGCCGCCGCGAAGTGCACATGCAGGTAGCTGACCCGCGGATTCTCCAGGACGCTCCCGGCGCTGGTCTGCAGGTCCTTACCCTCCACCACGGCGCAACCCGCGAGGAGGTGCCGGTCGCTGAAGGCGCGAAGCGAGAGGGTGCGCCTGAGAAGCTGGTCCGGCACCTCCTCGGTCGAGTCGTAGCGGTCCTCTCCCTCGCGCACGAAGATCGCGTAACGCGACCGGTACGGCGTCGCCACGGGCAGGTGCTCGTAGTTCACCAGTATCACCTCGTCCCCGGCCCGCGCATCCGTCAGGCTCACCCGACAGGGCAGGGATCGGTCTCGGTCGGCGATCACGCGCATAGCGCTCCGCCGGGTCAGCTCCGTGTCCGAGAGCGTGAACAGATGGGAAAACTGCGCCGCTGGCAGGCCCGTGATTCTGATACCCATTTCGCATCTCCGGTCGTTAGGACGAGACCAGTCTGCCGTCATGGGCGCCCAAGAACTTCCCGTTTCTTGCGACCGAAACGGGGAAGCCTCTCGAAACGGGC
>DASQZM010000074.1:0-38127 GCA_035638695.1 Gammaproteobacteria bacterium
CTTCTGCAGCTTGCGGGCCGCCGTGGTGACGCCTTCGCGGCGCACCCCCAGCATGTTGGCGATCAGGTCCTGGGTCATGCTCAGGCGGTTGCTCGGCAGGCGGTCCAGCGACAGCAGCAGCCAGCGGCAAAGCTGCTGGTCGACCGTGTGATGGCGATTGCAGACCGCGGTCTGCGCCATCTGCGTGATCAGTGCCTGGGTGTAGAGCAGCAGCAGCCGCTGCAGTTCCCCCTGGTAATTGAACTCGGCATTGAGCCGCTTCCCGTCCATCCGGTAGGCGTGCCCGGAGCTCTGCACCAGCGCCTGGCTCGGGGTGCTGTGGCCGCCCATGAACACCGCAACGCCCACTAGCCCCTCGTTGCCGACCACGGAGATCTCCGCGGACGCGCCGTCCTGCATCACGTACAGCAGCGAGACGATGCAGTCCGTGGGGAAGTACACGTGGCGCAGCGCGTCGCCGGAATCGTAGAGGACCTTGCCGAGCGGCAGCGACACCGGCTCCAGCTCCGGGAACACGCGGGCCTGCACCTCGGCCGGCAGGGCCGCCAGGACGTGGTTGTGCTGCGGGGTGGGTTCTTCGGACATCATCGACTGCCTTCCCCGGTGCGCAGGGGCCGCTCGCAAGCGGGCTCTCGGGACACCTGGGATACCGGAATATATGGACAGTCTACACGACCGATTCCGTTGCACGAGCCCCCGCGCACGGGGAAACGGAAACGGGGCGGGCCGGGGCCGGATCAGGACAGGGTACCCGGGCGGTCATTCGCGTGTGTGCGCTGCCGTACAGACCTCCATTCCCGCCCGGACTAGGCTGGTCGTTGCCAGGAGAACGGGCAATTGCGGAAGGCCGGCCGAGCAGCGTTCCGGGTGCAGCTTTCGCTGCGGGCCCGGCGGGGCGCTGCCGACTTCGGCGGGAGAAGGCGCGTATGGATGTCTACTTCATGGACTGCCCGCTGACCGAGCCGCAGGTGGCCGAAATGATGGGACTCCTCGCGAACGAGCGCCTCCGGGCGGGGGGGACCTCCCTGAGCCAGTACCGGTTTCCGAACGTCCTTCCCGTGGTGGACCGGGCGGACCGACCGGGCCTGCCCCTCAGGGGCTACGTACCGGCGCTGCGCAAGCACTTTGTCCGGGCCGGCGCCGCGCGCCGCCGTGCGCCTTCGGTGGCACTTCTCCTGCCCCGGACCGCGACCCCGCTGTCCGGGGCTCTGGCCCTGGCGCTGCGGGAGGTAGCGGGTCAGTCCCCGTGGCTCATCATACGATGCGCCGGGCCCGCGCGGGAAATCCGCCTGGTGGATACGCGCCGCCTGCTGGAGGTGCTCTGGGACAGCTCCGGGGACCGGCCTTCAGGACGTTGGAGCTAGCTCTCGGGGCGTCGCCATGGCCCGGTACCCGAACATGATGCCCACGACGCACCAGCGGTTGCTGGGGATTCGGGCGGCCCTGCGCCACCGCTTCCACGACAACGGAGTCCGCTACTGGGATGGCGACCAGGCGCTGCACAAGCTCGCCCGGGCTCACGTGCTGGGGATTCCCCTCAATGACCTGGATGCCCGGGCCCGTGACGCGACCAACTGGTCCCAGTTCTTCGGCGCCATCGACGCCCTGCTCAGCGGCGAGCAGGACTGACGGCCCGCGCCCGCTGTGCACGAACGCAGCGGCGGGTATTGGGGCAGGCGGCGCAGGTTCGGTTCGGCTCCCGGTACAGGGCCACACTCCGCTCCCGTACACGCCCGGGATCCAGTCCGAAACGCCGGGTCATCCCGGGCAGCAACAACTGCACGTACGCCTGGCCCCGGACGGTGGTGGGAAATGCGTGCTAGCTAGCCCGGCCCCGCGCGGTGCAGGCACTCGTGCACGTGGCGCGCGATCATGGCATCCTCGTCGGTGGGGATGACCTCGACAGGGCAGGTCGAATTCGCCGCCGAGATTCGCTCTGCGCCCCGCTCGTTCGCGGCGGCGTCCAGGGCGATGCCCAGATGCGCCAGGCCCTCGCAGACGCGTGCCCGCACCGGCGCCGCGTGCTCCCCGATGCCGCCGGTGAACACCAGACGGTCCAGGCCGCCCAGGGCGGCCGCCAGCGAGCCCACCGCCTTGCGTACCTGGTAGCAGAAAAGCGCCACCGCCAGGCGCGCCGCCGGGTCGCTGGCGGCGAGCAGCTCCGCCATGTCGCCGCTGCGGCCCGACACGCCCAGCAGGCCCGCCCGCGCGTCGAGCAGCTCCTCCAGCGCATCCGGCTCCAGCTTCTCCTCGCGCAGCAGGTAGAGCAGCACCCCGGGGTCGAGGTCGCCGCTGCGGGTGGCCATCATCACGCCGCCGGTGGGCGTGAGTCCCATGGTGGTGTCGACCGAGCGACCGTCGCGCAGGGCGGCCAGGCTGGCACCGTTGCCCAGGTGCGCCACCACCAGCCGTCCGCGGGCGCGTTCGCCGAGGCGGCGCACGATGTACTCGTAGGACAGGCCGTGGAAGCCGTAGCGCCGCACGCCGCGTTCGTGGTAACGCCCGGGCAGCGGCAGGCGGCGCGCGATCTCGGGCAGCGTGCGGTGGAAGGCGGTGTCGAAGCAGGCCACCTGGGGCACGCCGGGCAGGTGCTTGGCGGCGGCGTCCAGGATCGAGAGCGCCGGCGGGATGTGCAGGGGTGCCAGCGGCACCAGCGCCTCGAGGCGCTCGCGCAGCGCGGGCGTCAGCCGCTCGGGTTGGGTGTGCTCGCCCCCGTGCACCAGGCGATGACCGACGGCGTCGACGGGCGACAGCTCGAGTGCCTGCAGCAGCGTCTCCAGCGCCGTCCGGTGATCGGGCAGCGGCATCGGGCGGAGGCTGCCGTCCACGCGGACGCCGGAGTCCGGGCGCCCGATCTCTTGCGCGGCGGCGCCGAGCAGGCGGGTCTCGCCGGCGGCGTCGACGGCGTACAGCGCGAGCTTGAGCGAGGACGAGCCCGCGTTCAGGCACAACAGGCGCGCGCCGTTGCCGCGTTGACCGTTCATGGCAGCCACCCGTTTCACCCTCCGGGGTGGTCCCAGCGCCAGTCGGCGAACTCCGGCGGATCCGCGCCCTCCTGCTCGGCGTAGCGCAGGCAGGCGAGGATCTGCTTCTTCATCCGCTCCTTCACGTGTGCGCCGGCCACCCGCAGCGCGGGCACCCGGTCGATGGCGTCGATCACCAGGTCGAAGCGGTCGATCTGGTTGCGGATCGCGAGCTCCATGGGCGTGTTGATGTTGCCGTGCTCCTTGTAGCCGCGCACGTGGATGCCGGCGCTGTTGCGGCGGCGATAGGTGAGCTTGTGGATCAGCCAGGGGTAGCCATGGAAGTTGAAGATCACCGGGCGGTCGGTGGTGAACAGGCTGTCGAAGTCGGCGTCCGACAGGCCGTGCTCATGCTCGCTGACCGGCACCAGGCGGAACAGGTCCACCACGTTGATGAAACGCACCTTCAGGTCCGGGAAGTGCTCGCCGAGGATCTGCGTGGCTGCCAGCGCCTCCATGGTGGGCACGTCGCCGGCGCAGGCCATGACCAGGTCCGGCTCGGCGTCGGCGTCGGTGCTGGCCCAGTCCCAGATGCCGATGCCCTTGGTGCAGTGCAGCACGGCCTCGTCCATCGACAGGTACTGCAGGTGCGGCTGCTTGTCGGCCACGATCACGTTGACCTTGTCCATGCTGGTGAGGCAGTGGTCCGCCACCGAGAGCAGGCAGTTGGCGTCCGGCGGCAGGTAGATCCGGGTCACCCGCGGGCTCTTGTTGGTGACCAGGTCGAGAAAGCCGGGGTCCTGGTGCGAGAAGCCGTTGTGGTCCTGACGCCAGACGGTGGAGCTGAGCAGCAGGTTGAGCGACGACACCGGTGCGCGCCAGGGGATGTCCAGCGCCTTCTCCAGCCACTTGGCGTGCTGGTTGAACATCGAGTCGATGACGTGAATGAAGCCCTCGTAGGAGGCGAAGAACCCGTGCCGGCCGGAGAGCAGGTAACCCTCCAGCCAGCCCTCCAGGGTGTGCTCCGAAAGCATCTCCATGACCCGGCCCTCGCGGTCCAGGTGCGTGCCGTCGGCGTCCTCCGGCAGGATCTCGGCCATCCAGGCCTTGCCGCTGGCCTCGTAGACGTCGTCCAGGCGGTTGGAGGCGGTCTCGTCCGGGCCGAACAGGCGGAAGCTGCGGGGGTTGGCACGGACCACGTCGCGCAGCAGCCGGCCCAGCACCCGCGTGTTCTCGACCCGGGTCTCGGCCGGGCGCGGCACGTCCACGGCGTAGCTCCGGAACTCCGGCAGCAGGAGCGCCCTGCGCAGCTGGCCGCCGTTGGTCACCGGGTTGGCGCTCATGCGGCGCGCGCCCCGGGGCGCCAGCGCGGCAAGCTCGGGTGCGAGGCGGCCGTCGTCGGTGAACAGCCGCTCCGGGCGATATCCCCGCAGCCACTGCCGGAGCTGCTCCAGCGCCGCCGGGTCCCGGTGCGGGTCCAGCGGGATCTGGTGCGCCCGCCAGGTGCCCTCGACGCGGTGGCCGTCCACTTCCCGCGGGCCGGTCCAGCCCTTGGGCGTGTCCAGCACGATCGCCGGCCATTCCGGCAGCTCCTCGATCCCTTGCTCGCGGGCGCGGTGCCGGATCGACAGGATCTCGTCGACCGCCGCCTCGAGTGCGCCGGCCAGCGACTGGTGCACCCGTGACGGGTCGTCCCCGGCCACGAAGCGTGGCGCGTAGCCGCAGCCGCGCAGCAGGCTCTCGAGGCGTTCGCGCCCGATACGCGCCGGCACGGTGGGGTTGGCGATCTTGTAGCCGTTCAGGTGCAGGATCGGCAGCACCGCCCCGTCCCGCTTCGGGTTGAGGAACTTGTTGCCGTGCCACGCGGTGGCCAGTGGGCCGGTCTCGAACTCGCCGTCCCCGATCATGCAGGCGACGACCAGGTGCGGGTTGTCGAACGCGGCGCCGAAGGCGTGCGACAGGCTGTAGCCCAGCTCGCCGCCCTCGTGCAGCGAGCCCGGGGTCTCCGGCGTGCAGTGGCTGCCGATGCCGCCCGGAAAGGAGAACTGGCGAAAGAAGCGGCGCAGGCCTTCCTCGCCCTGGCCGCGGTCCGGGTAGATCTCGCCGTAGGTGCCTTCCAGCCAGGCGTGGGAGAGCATCGCCGGCGCGCCGTGGCCCGGCCCGGAGATGAAGATCATGTCCAGCTCGCGGGCCCGGATCAGCCGGTTCAGGTGTGTCCAGACGAGGGTCTGGCCGGGATCGGTGCCCCAGTGGCCGAGCAGCCGGCGCTTTACCTGGCCGATCTCGAGCGGCTGCTTCAGCAGGGGATTGTCGCGCAGGTAAAGCATGCCCGCGCACAGGTACAGGGAGGCACGCCAGTACGCGTCCATCGCCTCGAGCTCTTGTTCGGAGAGCGGTCCGTCGGCCGCGTGTGATGGGCTCATCCGGTGCCACCTCGCAGGGAAAACGTCCGTGTCCGCCGGCCCGGGCGATGCCGACGGGTCCGCATACCACCCCTGATCGGGTGAGAGTATGGACTCGCTGCCGGTCGCGGTGGTTCACGGGCCAGCCATACGTGACTCCCGGCCACGGCCGTCATGGGCAAGGATAGACCAGGGTGGTCCGGCCGTGGCGGCCCGGTCATCCGGCGGGACGGCACGATACTGATAGACTGGGGCGCAGCAACCCGCATGTTCGGCACCGGACGGTGCCCGGAGGGCCGCTCGCATGGCGAAATTCGGCGTCGGTCAGCCGGTCTCGCGCCTGGAGGGCGCGCGCCTGCTGACGGGACACGGGCGGTACGTGGCGGCCATCGATTTGCCGGACCAGCTGCACGCACCGGTCACCGACACCGCGCGTGCCCTCGACCCGGATGCGCCGCGGGTACGCGAAGAGGCGCCCGGGAACCTGTGCATCGACTGGGAGAAGGGCGACGCGGAGGCGGCCGGGAAGGCATTCGCCGGGGCCGCGCGGACACCTTCCTGGGTGACGTGCACGGCCGCGACCACGTCAGCCACGCCGGGATGGCACTGGACGAGGACGGGCACTTCCTGGGCCTGCGGGTGCGCACGATCGCCAGCCTCGGCGCCTGCCTGTCCAACTTCGCCCCCTTCATCCCCATCGAGGCGGGCGCCGGGATGCTGGCCGGCTGCTATGCGATGCCCGCGGCGCACGTATCGGTGCGCGGCGCCTTCAGCAACACCGCGCCGGTGGACGCCTACCGCGGTGCCGGGCACCCGGAGGCGGCGTAGCTGCTGGAGCGACTGGTGGACAAGTGCGGTCGCGAGACCGGGCTCGGCCCGGTGGAAATCCGGCGGCGCAACTTGATCCGCCCGGAGCAGATGCCGTACACCACCGCCCTGGGGGTCACCTACGACAGCGGCGACTTCGCCCGCAACATGGACGATGCCCTGGAGATCGCCGCCTGGGAGGGCTTCCAGGCGCGCCGGCGTGCGTCCCGCGGCCGCGGGTGCCTGCGCGGCATCGGCATGGCCACCTACATCGAGGCCTGCGCGGGCGGCTTCCCGGAGTCGGCCCGGATGCAGGTCAACGCCGACGGCGGCGTCAGCGTGATGATCGGCACCCAGTCCAACGGCCAGGGGCACCAGACCGGCTACACCCAGATCGTCTGCGAGCAGCTCGGCGTGTCGCCGGAGCAGGTGACCATCGTGCAGGGCGATACCGACCGGATCGCGCAGGGCGCCGGCACCGGTCGCCCCCGGTACGCGCCTGGCCACCCCCTAGCGGTAGTCGGCCAGGATCTCGTCCAGCGCGTCGCTGCCCGGGCAGAGGTCCTCGAACGGCAGCCCGGCCAGCGGCGTGGACGCCGTGTCCATGACCTCGTGGAGATCCCGGCTCCCGGGATCGATGTGCAGCAGGCCGGTGGCCACCTCGCCGGCGTCCTGCCGGGCACGCACGTAGGCGTAGGCGGCGTCGCGGTCGGTGGGGTCGTAGTCTTCGGGCACCTTGCGGAATCGCACCACGCTGCCGTCGTGCATGGGCACGTCCCGGACCGTCCCGGCCTCGTAGTCGGCGGTGATCTCGCGGCGCCGGGGCACGAAGTCGACCGCGACCTCTTCCACCTCGTGCTCGCGGGTGTAGGCGTAGCTCTTGGTCGAGCCCTCGTGGTCGTTGAAGGTGACGCAGGGGGAGATCACGTCCACCAGGGCCAGGCCGCGGTGACGGATGCCCGCCTCCAGGATCGGCACCAGCTGGGCCTTGTCCCCGGAAAAGCCCCGCGCGACGAAGGTCGCGCCCAGCGACAGGGCCAGGAGCACGGGGTCGATGGCACGCTCATGGTTGACCTCGCCGCTCTTTGCCACCGCGCCCTCGTCGGCCGAGGCGGAGAATTGGCCCTTGGTCAGGCCGTACACGCCGTTGTTCTCCAGCACGTAGAGCATATTCACGTTGCGCCGGATCACGTGGCCGAGCTGGCCCAGCCCGATCGACAGCGAGTCGCCGTCGCCGCTGATCCCGATGTAGACCAGATCCCGGTTGGCGGCGTTGGCGCCCGTGGCGATGGACGGCATGCGCCCGTGCACGGCGTTGAAGCCGTGGGCCTGGCTGATGAAGTAGGTCGGGGTCTTGGCCGAGCAGCCGATGCCGCTCAGCTTGGCGACCCGGTGGGGCGGGACCGAGAGCTTCCAAAAGGCCTCGATCACAGCCGCGGTGACGGAGTCGTGGCCGCAGCCGGCGCACAGGGTCGACATGCTGCCCTCGTAGTCGCGCCGGGTCAGGCCGAGCTCGTTGGCCTCCAGCGAGGGATGCCGCACGCGGGGCTTGCGGATGTAGGTCATGGCCGGCGTCCTCCTTCCTCCCGGGGGGCCGAAGCGGCTTGCGTGCCGGATAACGCGCCGCCCGTCCGGCGCTGCCTCGATTCCGCCCCAAGGCGCCCCAGGTGGGCCCGGACGTCGTCGGTCACCTGCGCGGCCCCCAGCGGAACGCCGCCGTAATGGCGGATGGAAACCAGGCGGTCCTTCGGCACCCGCGTTTCGGCGACGAGCAGGTGCCGGAGCTGCGCGTCGCGATTCTGCTCCACCACGAAGACCGTGTCATGCTCCAGCAGGAAGGCTTCCACCTCCTCGCTGAACGGAAATGCCCGCACCCGCAGGTAATCGATCTCGATGCCCTCCTGCGCGAGCAGATGGCGCGCCTCGCGGCAGGCCGCGTTGCAGCCGCCCACGCACACCAGGGCCAGGCGTGCTCCCGCCGTGCGCCCGACGACCGGGCCGGGCAGATGCCCCGCTGCGGCGCGATGCTTGCGATCGAGCCGGTCGACCACCTCCGTGTAAGGGCCGGCGTCCTCCGTGTAGCGGCCATCGCTGTCGTGCCCGGAGCCCCGCGTGAAGAAGGCGCCGCGGGGATGGGTGCCCGGCAGGGTCCGCCAGGGGACGCCGTCGCCGTCGACGTCCGCGTAGCGCCGGAACGCGGCGCCGCCCTCCAGCTCTTCGGCACCGAGCACCTTGCCCCGGTCGGGACGGTAGCTCTCGTCCCACTCCAGCCGGGGAACCACCCAGTCGTTCATGCCGATGTCGAGGTCGGAGACCACGAACACCGGCGTCTGGAAACGGTCGGCGAGGTCAAACGCGGCGACCGCGAGTTCGAAGCACTCGGCCGGGTCCGCGGGAAACAGGGCGATGTGCCGGGTGTCGCCGTGGGAGGCATACGCGATTGGCAGGAGATCCCCCTGCTGGGTCCGGGTCGGCATCCCCGTGGAGGGGCCGGTACGCTGGACGTCGAACAGCACCAGCGGGATCTCGGTGTAATAGGCGAGCCCGATGAACTCCGACATCAGGGAGATCCCCGGGCCGCTGGTGGCGCTGAAGGCGCGAGCCCCCATCCAGCTCGCGCCCACCGCCATGCCGGCGGCTGCGAGCTCATCCTCCGCCTGGATCACCGCGGCGCGGAGGCTGCCGGTGTCGGGATCCCGGCGGTAGCGCCGGGCATAGCGCTCGAACGCCTGCACCAGGGACGTCGACGGGGTGATGGGGTACCAGGAGGCCACCGTGGCTCCGGCATAGAGGCAGCCCAGGGCCGCGGCCGTGTTGCCGTCGATCAGGATCGCGTCCCGATTTGCGTCCATCGCGCGCAGCCGCGTCGGGAGCGGGCAGTCGAAGTGCTCGCGGGCGTAGTCCCAGCCGAGGTCGAAAGCCTGGTAGTTGGCCTCGAGCAGCTCCTTCTTCTTCGCCCCCAGGCCCTCCTCCAGCACCGCCCGCACGACCTCCCGGCCAATGTCCAGCAGCGCGGCGACGGCTCCCACGTAGCCCATGTTCTTCATCAGGATCAGGGTGCGCGATCCGCGGAACTGCTCGGCCCCCATGCGTGCCAGCGGAATGCCCAGAAACGTGACGTCGTCGCGGCGCAGCTCGGGCGCGAGCGGCCGCGAGTCGTCGTAGAGCACCCAGCCCCCGGACCGGATTCCGGCGATGTCCTGGCGGTAGGTCGCGGGATTCATCGCCACCACGAGGTCGTAGTCCGGGCTGCGCGCGGTCCAGCCGTCGCCGTTGGCCCGGATCTCGTACCAGGTCGGAAGGCCCTGGATGTTGGACGGGAAGACGTTCTTCCCGGTGACCGGGATGCCCATGCGGAAAATGGATTGCATGAGCAGGCGGTTGGCGCTGGCGGATCCCGTGCCGTTGGCGGTGGCGATCCGGATCGCCAGGTCGTTGATGCGGGTCCGGGGCGCGCCCGGTGCGGGCGCCGGGGGCGCGGTCTCCTGTTCGGTAGGCATGTTCACGTGGTCTCCACTCGCATCCAGCGGACGGGGTGTTCCCCTCCGGCCGTGAGCCCGGCGTAGGGGAGCTCCAGCTCGGACCGCCGCATGTCCCAGGCGGCCGTGGGGCAGCGCTCGGCGCACAGGCCGCAGTGGATGCACAGATCCTCGTCCTTGATCATGCGGCGGCCGGTCTGCGGCAGGGTCTCCGAGACGTACAGCGGCTCTTCCGGGTTCAGGGGTGGCGCCGCGAGCCGCGCCCTGACCTTTTCCTCCGGGCCGTCCTCGGTGATGGTCAGGCACGAGAGCGGGCACACGTCCACGCAGGCGTCGCACTCGATGCACAATTTCGGCGTGAAGTACGTCTGAACGTCGCAGTTCAGGCAGCGCTCCGCCTCGCGCAGGGTTTGCGCGAGGTCGAACCCGAGCTCCGCCTCGACGTCCAGCCGGGTCCGGCTGCGGTCGAAGTCCGCGTGGCGCATGCGCGCCCGGGCCGCCTCGTCGTAGTCGTTGGAATAGGCCCACTCGTGCAGCCCCATCTTCTCGCTCAGCAGGTTCATGCCGTGCGCCGGACGCTGCTCGAGCGGACGGCCCTCGCAGTGGGCGTGGATCGAGATGGCCGCCTGGTGGCCGTGCTCCACCGCCCAGATGATGTTCTCCGGACCCCGGGCGGCGTCACCGCCGGCGAATACTCCGGAGCGGGTGGTCTGGAAGGTGGTTGCGTCCACCACCGGCATGTCACGGCGGTCGAAGTCGATCCCCAGGTCGCGCTCGATCCAGGGGAACGCGTTGTCCTGGCCGATCGCCAGGATCACCTCGTCGCAGGCAACCGTGACCACGTCGTGAACCGTCTTTTGCAGGCGGCCGTCCGGGCCCTCGCTCCAGCTCACGCGCTCGAATTCCATGCCGACCAGGCGGCCCTTTTCCACCAGGTACCGCGCCGGCGAATGGTTCTCCACGATCTGCACGCCCTCCGCCTCGGCGTCCTCGAGCTCCCACGGGGACGCCTTGAACTGGCTGCGATCCTTGCGCGCCATGATGCGAACGTCGGACGCGCCCAAGCGCATGGCCGTGCGGCAGCAGTCCATCGCCGTGTTGCCGACGCCGATTACCAGCACCCGCTGGCCTACCCGGGTGACGTGGCCGAAGCGGACCGATTCCAGCCACTCGATGCCGACATGGATGCGGTCGGTCTCGTGCCGCCCCTCCAGTTCCAACTCCTTGCCGCGCGGGGCGCCCGAGCCGATGAACACCGCGTCGTAGGGGCCACCCATCTCGCCCGCCAGCAGCGCGCCCAGGCTGTCCACCGGTGTTCCGGTCCTGAGGTCGACGCCCATGTCGGTAATCTGGCGGACCTCATCCCAGAGCACTTCCGCCGGCAGCCGGAACTCCGGGATGTTGGTCCACATCAGGCCGCCCGGCCGTTCGAGTTTCTCGAACATCGTGACCTCGTAGCCCAGCGGCAGCAGGTCGTTGGCCACGGTGAGCGATGCCGGTCCGGCGCCGATGCAGGCGATGCGCCGGCCGTTGCCGGTGTCCGGGATGGCCGGAAGCAGGTCGTCGATCTCACCCCGGTGGTCGGCGGCCACCCGCTTGAGGCGGCAGATCGCCACCGGTTCGCCGTCGATCCGGGTCCGGCGGCAGGCGGGCTCGCAGGGCCGATCGCAGGTGCGCCCGAGAATACCCGGGAACACGTTCGATTTCCGGTTGAGCATGTAGGCGTCGGTGTAGCGTCCGGCCGCGATCAGCCGGATGTACTGGGGGACGTTGGTGTGAGCCGGGCAGGCCCACTGGCAATCCACCACCCGGTGGAAGTGCTGCGGATCCGATACGTCGGTCGGCTTCATGGTGCTCCCGGTGCGCCAGCGAACGTGTGGTAGCTGTTACCGCGGCGACGACAGTCCATGGGCTGCTTTACGCCGCCGCCTTGCGGCCGAACGGGCACACGCCCATACGGACCTGAGGGCCACGAGCGGAGCCGGGGCAGGGCAGGAAGCCAGTCATAGTCGAGGTGGCGCATTCACTCGGAAAGCTGGTCATGGTGCCCGGAACCGGGAACCGGACGATCGTCGGGCCCGCGGCCGGTCGCTTTTTGCGTTTACTCTTGTAGCCTAACCAAAAGCGCATGGCAACCGCCATCCGGGGGGTATTGTACCGCGATTCGCCTCGCGCCTGCTGCGGACGCGAACCGGCGCTTGCCCACCCACCATGGCTGGAGCACGGCTTGGCAGTGGAGCCGCGTCGCCTTACATTGCCGGTAGACCCGCGCCAACAGGGGAAAGGAAATGCCCGACAGTATCCAGTTCGTCCGCCACGTGCAGAAATCCCGGCTCCACAATCCGCTGATGGAGGGCAAGCTCGACACGCAGGAGATCGAGATCCGCCGCGACCCCCTCACCGGGGCACAGAGCGTGTTCAATCCGCGCCTGGAGGACAAGGTGGCGATGTTCTTCGGCGAGAGCGACCCGGCTTTGATCGAGAAGCTGGCGAAGGAGAGCGAGCCGCGCTGCTTCCTCTGCGGGGATCGCTGGCAGGAAATGACCCCGACCTACAACGATGCCGAGCTCCCGGAAGGCCGCGTCCAGGTCGGCGAGGCGGTGCTGTTCCCGAACCTGTTCCCGGCCGCCCAGGTGCACGCCGTGATCCGCGTCGGCGACCGGCATTACGTGCCGCTGGCGGAGTTCGAGGCCGCCCCGGTGGTCGAGGCGCTGCAGGCCTCGCTGCAGTTCGCCCGCTCGATCGGCGAGCGCGACCGCAGCGTGGAGTACCTGACCACCAACGCCAACTACCTCGGCCCCGCGGGGGCGAGCATCGCCCACCCGCACTTCCAGGTCATGGGAGGCGACCTCCCGTTCAGCTACATGGAAACCGTGTTCCTTGCGGCGCGCCGTCACTTCGAGGCGAACGGCAGCTGCTACTGGACCGACCTGGTCGAGCTGGAGAAACGCACCGGCGAGCGCTACATCGGGGCCACCGGCCCGGTGGAGTGGATCGCCTCGTTCTCGCCGCGGGGCACCAACGAGGTCATCGGCGTGCTGCCGCGGCGCACCAGCTTCCTGGAGATGGACGATGCCGACGCGGCGGGTCTCGGGCAGGGCCTGGTGGACGTGCTGCACGCCTATGCCGACATGGGCGTGTCGACGTTCAACTTCGCCGTCTACTCGGGGCCCCTGCACGAGCGCGACGACGCCCTCCGGTGCTTCGTGCGGGTGATCTCGCGCCAGAACCTGTACGAAAACTACCGCACGGACGACTTCTTCCTGCAGAAGCTGCTGCGCAACGAGCTGATCCTGACCACGCCGGAGGTGTTGGCGGAGACCGTGCGTTCGCGGATGGACCGGCGCCCGGCCTAGTCCGGGGACGGCAGCCGCGCTGGTGCTCGGTGACCCGGTGCGCTCCCCGGCCCGCCCGGTGTGGTCACCGGTACACATTATCGTAGGGCGGCAGGCCGAGCTTCACCGCCGAGCAGGCCAGCGCCACGACCCGGGACCTGCTGCCGCGGGACTCGTACAGGGCGTACGTCGACTTGGCAACGCCCAGCAGGCGCGCGGCCTCTTGCTGGGAAACGCGTCGGCGTCGCCCAAGCGGCTTGAGCGACAGGCGCCAGCGACGGAATTCGTCGGCGGTCATCATCGTTTCGCGATCCTTGACGTTGCGCCTCCGGGCCTGACCGGGATCCCGGTCAGGCTTCCGGGTGTGGGTTGCTGCCGTTGACCTCGCGGCGGGTTCCGAGCGCCGCGGGGACGTCTTCCGGCACGCGCGGTGCCCGCGCCGCCGACATCGAGGCCGCCCGCCGGGGCGTGAAAGTGAACCCCTCCGCCGCCGGCGTCGCGGTACGGGCCCGATAGCGCCACGGGGTGATCCACATCTGGTACAGGCTGACGACCATCATCACCGTCACCGAGAGCACGAAGGCGCCCCCCGCCACGATCGTCTCGTAGACGAAGCCATAGTAGTGGTGGGTCAGGAACCACCCGGCGACGTCGACCGGAAACGCGATGAACGGCAGCACGCACCAGAAGATCCGCCAGCGCAGCGAGATGGTCGAGTGCACGAAGATGAACCCGATCAGCCAGAACACGGGCAGCAGGCCCATCATGTGGATATGCGCCATGCCGATCAGGGTGTTGGTGCTCATGCCCGGACCGTAGTAGCCGTCGGCGATGTCATGCGGCGTGATGAGCAGCCCGGTGGTGCCCATGTGGCTGACGACCATATAGCTCAGGGCCATCAGGATCCCCAGCCCGGCGAAGAGCAGGGTAGCGGTATTGAGCGCCTTGAACTCGGGGCGCAGGTTCGGTAGCCGATTCACGATTGTTGCTCCTTGGGACTATCCGTGGTTGTGCGGTCCGGCGTTGCCGTGGCAGCCGCGGTGGATGCTGGAGAAGTAGGCAGCGATGTCTTTGATCTGCTGCTCGGAGAGCCCCGATGCCATGCTGTGCATGGTCGCGTTCTTGCGTTCCCCGTTCTTGAACCTGTTGAGTTGTGTGACGAGGTACTGGTAGTTCTGCCCGGTGAGGTTGGGGTAGCTGCTGTTGACCGCGTGCCCCTTGTTTCCGTGGCAGGCGGCGCACATGGGGGAAATGGCCTTGCCCTTGGCGGCGCTCGGTTTCGCCAGTGCCGGGGTGGCACTCAGTGCTGCCAGCAGGGGCAGCAGCACCCACGGGGTGCAGCGGTGGATCCAGTGCCGGCCTTTGCTGCGGCCGGTTTGAATGCGAGAGTGATGGGTGAACATTGGGCGGTTCCGATAGCTGGGCGAGAGTGGCGACGGTCCGGGTACGGCGCGACCGGCCCCGGGGTCACTGGATGCTGCGGCTGAACGTGGCGATCTCGTGCCCGCCCTTCGCGGGATTGGCGATGCCGAGCCGGACCGTGTAGCTCCCGGGGGGCATCGGGACCAGCGTCTCGTAGGTCACGTGCCCATTGATCCGCACCGGATACATCGCCTGCCGCGTTCCCTGCCAGCTGTGGCTGGGGCGTACCGTCGCGGTCAGCTGGAGGTGGTGTAGCTGCCGGCCGTCCCGCCGGGTATACACGGCGGCGCTGAGGACCTCACCGGAGCCGCTCTGGACCGCAACGCTGCTGGAAATCGGCGCGGAATCGTGGCGACGTGCATAGCCGCGGTCGAGCGCCCGGAGCGCTGCGGTCCCGGCAAGCTGGTTCACCGGCATGATGCCCAGCGTTACGCGGTAGTGCGGGGTGTGCACCACTCCCGGGCCTGGCCCCGGGGCGGCGGTCGCGGCGGCGGGAAGGCACAGCAGCACGCCGATGGTCAACAGGGAAGTCCGGACATGGAGTGGAAGTCTGTGGCATAACGGATCCATTAGTAGACTCCTAGGTAGACAGTATAAGACTATATCCAGAAAGTGAACAGGACGAGGAACAGAAATCTCATAGCCTGACACCCACTCTTTCCTCGTACGACTGCATTTATCCGCCAAAAAATCCTTACAATACGCCTTCTTCAAGGCAATCCGGGTGACAGGCATCCTCGCGGCTCAGGAAGCCTGAGGCATAAGGAGGTGTCTACGGAAAGAGTGTATTAAGTCTATTATTTGGTCTATTGATCTGGATCAAGAAGAGCGATCGTTGACAAATAAACAAGAACTTAGAGTCGGCTATTTTGGACGAAGTCTACTGTTGTATCACGAGTCTCGCATCCGTCTCCCGCCAGCGGGCCCAGATCACGGATCGAGTCCGGCCAGGCCGTATCGTCGTCGCGCCACTCAGGCAGAGCGAGGCCCAGGGACAGCGCGTCCCGCCGAAAGCGCAACCACGCTTGACTCGGGGAGGCAGCGGGGGATGGGCACGGGGGAGGTGCGGTGGGTATGTGGCGCGCGAGGCAGGGCGGGGAGGACACCATCCGGGGCCTGGAGGTGAACAACAGGTCGATCTTGCCTGCAACACGCCCGACGGAGCGGGCGGCAACTACAACCACACGGTCATGCGGTACGCTGCTGTTCGCCTTCCGATCCCCTGCATCCTCCCGCCAAGGAATCCCCTTGCGGCATCCCCACCGGGGCGCCGCTCCTCACGTGCACCATGGGGAGTCCGGCGAAGGGCGGGGATCTGGACGAATGCGAACAGCAGGACCGGGCACGAGCGCAGCGACGCGCCGGCGGAACGTGCTCCGCTAGCGCCCGCCGCGGCCGGCCCGGGAGGAGTCACCCACGATGCTCCTCAGGGTATGGTTCTCGAGCATCGTCTCGGCCAGCAGGTCCCGGAGTTTGCGATTCTCCTCCCTGAGCGTCTCGATGTCCGTCGGCCCAGTGTCTCCGGCGCCGTAGTGCCTCGCCCGCCACTTGTAGAAAGTGGCCTTGCTCATACCGTATTTCTCACAAAGCTCGGCCGCGCTGACACCCGATCGATACTCTTCCAGGATCATCTCTACCTGATCCCTGGAAAACTTCCTCCGTCCCATGCTCCACCTCGTCCGCTCCGGCAGGCCGACCGCCCCGGGCGCCTGGCGCGAAGCGGTGGTGCTGTTTATGGCGTACCCGGCACGCCGGGAACACTGTTATGTACGTTGATTCACTTTACTAAAAGTTGACCTATTCTCCAATGGATTGTTCCGGATTCTGTAGAGTTAACGAGACATGCTGGACGGATGCCTATTCTGCCCATACCGGTACCGCCCGCTCGTGAAACGCCACTTCGTCCGCGCCGGGGCCCACGGCAAATGGGACGGGCCCGCGGCGCTGCTGCTTCCTGCAGCGCGCACGCGGCCGGGCGGCGTGCGCGCGCTGGCCC
Organism: Gammaproteobacteria bacterium; assembly: GCA_035638695.1. GTDB lineage: Bacteria > Pseudomonadota > Gammaproteobacteria > UBA5335 > SLRW01 > DASQZJ01. Next base: position 16,405 of record DASQZM010000074.1, read on the forward strand.
TGCGCAGCGTTTCCGGTGCCATGCCGCTGCTGATCTTCCGCGACCCCGGCCGGACACCCGCGATGCGCGTGGTCGACGCAAGCGACCTGATGGAGTGGCTCGGCAGCCTGCATGCTGGCAGCGAACCGCGCGGCGCGAGCTGAGGCGGAACCCGGCACGGAGCCAATATCGTACAATCGGAGTTTTGCCGCATGCGGACATGGCTGGTCAGGGAAGCGGCCGGCATGGTTTCGCGGCGGCCCGCCACACCGGGAAGCCACATGGATTCAAGCGCCGCTCAGCGGTCCGAGGCCGCCGCGATTCCGCTGGGTCGCCTCGGCGGCATGGGCTGGGCACATTTCCTCAACGATGGTGCCGCCAATTACCTTCCCGGCGTACTGCCCGCGATCCTGGTGTCGCTGAACCTGTCGGTGGCGCTGGCCGGGACCGTGATGGCGGCGCTGCTCATGGGCCAGGCCCTGCAGCCGCTGGTGGGCATCCTCGCCGATCGCACCGGGGGACGCGCCACGATCGTGCTGGGGCTCGCCGGATCATCGCTCGGAGGGGCGCTGGTGGGGTTCGCGCCCGGTTTCTGGTCCTTGGTCGGGGTGCTGATCCTGATCGGGGTATCCAACTCCTTCTTCCATCCCCAGGCACTGGCCGGGGTGCGCCAGCTCGGCGGCCCCCGGCCCGGCACCACAATGTCGGTATTCCTGGTGGGCGGCGAGGTCGGCCGCGGAGTATGGCCGGCGCTGGCGAGCTGGGTGGTTACCGGCTGGGGCCTGTCGGCGCTGTGGGTGCTGGCGTTGCCGGCCCTGGCGACTCTGCCGCTGCTGCCCCGCTGGGCGCCCGACCTGCCGCCGCGCCACCCGGACGCCCGGCCGGTGCGCTGGCGGCGCCACGCCGGGCCGATGGCCCTGCTGGTCGTCTTCTCCATGCTGCGCTCGGTGATGATCCTGTCCGTGGTCACGTTCGTGCCGGTGATGTGGAGCCGCTCGGGCGGCTCGCTGGTGACCGGCGCCAGCTTCATCACGGTGATGCTGCTGGTCGGCGTGATCGGCAACCTGGGCGGCGGCCGGTTGGCGGACCGCGTCGGCCGCCGGCCGGTGCTGGTGGCGGCCATGGCCGTGTCGGTGGTGATGCTGGCCAGCTTTTTGCTCACCGGCGGGATCTGGCTCTGGCTGACCCTGGCGGTGCTCGGGGTAAGCCTGTTTGCCACGCTGCCGCTGGGGATCCTGATCGCGCAGGACATCCTGCCCGAGAACCGCTCGCTGGGTTCGGGGCTGGCGCTGGGGCTGTCCAACGGGCTTGCCGCGCTCGGGGTGATGCTGCTGGGCCCGGCCGCCGCGGCCTGGGGCATCACCGCGCCGCTGTGGGTGGCGGTCGCCTGCGGCGTGGTGACGGTGCCGCTGGCGTTGCTGCTGCCCGAGCACCGGCCCGGCTAGCGTCCCGCCTCCTGGCGCAGGCTGGTGGCCTGGTCGAGGCCGGCCGCGACCGCCGGAAGGATGCCGCGCTCGACGTAGACGGGTCGGGCGATCTCGCGCAGCGCCGGCAGGCGACGACCAAAGGCCACGGCACCCGCCAGGCAGATCACGCCGCAGCCGAGAATGCTCGTGGGTGCTCCCACCCGCGTCGCAACGGCGCCCGCGGCGAGGCTGCCGAACGGGGCCATGCCCATGAATGCCATGGTATAGAGCGCCATGACCCGGCCCCGCATCTCCTCGCGCACCAGGGTCTGGATCAGGGTATTGCTGGCAGCCATGTGGGCCATGAAGCCGATGCCGGTGAACACCGAAGTACAGCCGGTATTGACCGCGGTCATTGTGGGGGATTCCCGTGGGTGCAATATCAGCCTGTTACACACGGAGTGCGACACATGCGGTGGAAAGTCTCGTACCTGGTGGCTGCAGCGGTGGCCGCGCTGCTCGCGGTGGCCTCGCTGGCCGTGGTAACCCGCCCCGAGCCCCGCCCCGGAGCGGGCTATGGCGGAATGATGCGGGGCGCCATGATGGGGCGAGGCATGATGATGGGGCAGGGTATGATGCAGCCTGCGGCGCCTTCCGCTGACGGCCAGCGGCAAGGCAATGGTGCCGCCGGCCGCCTGGCCGGCTACGTGCAGCAGCAGGGCCTGTCGTGCATGGGCTGCCACGCACTGACCGGGCGGCTCGCCGCCCCCTCGTTCACCGAAATTGCCGGTCGCTACGCCGGCCAGCCGCAAGCCCGGGCGACGCTGGCCCGGTCCATCGAGCAGGGGGTGGCCGGCAAGTGGCCGGGCTATACCCCGATGCCGGCAGGTCTCGCCGCACCGGACCAGGCCCGCGAGCTGTCCGGCATGATCCTGGATCTGGGGCAGTAGCGGCGGCAGTTCCCGGCGACCCCTGAGCGGGTTCGCGTCGTCGCATCAGGTCGGCGCCGTCCGCGACAACCGCAGCAATGCGTGGACCGGGCCGGTATCCGGAGTCGTCGCCCGACGAATCAATCCCCGAGGGGTCCTCCGTGCTGCCGCCGTTGCCGTCCTGCATCGACCGGTCCTCCCCGGACTCGTCCCGCTGCGTCTGCCGGTCGCCGGCTCCGAGGTCCTCCTGCATGCCGCCGTGTGTGCTCCATCCGGGGTCCGGTACCAGCCGGTCAGCCGGGGCTCGCGTCTTGCAGATATTCCGAAGCGGCACGATCTGCCCGGAAGCGGCCCATGGGGGTGTGCCGGCGGGCGCGCCGGAGCGGCCGTACCGGCTATGCTGACGGCGTGGTCGGAAGGAGGGGACGTGATGCTGCACCGTTTCGAAGACCGTTCACAGGCACTGATTTCGCCCCGGCGTTTTCTCCAGCGGATGCTCGGGTTCCTCGGGATCGCGCTGGCAATAGACGTCATGGTGGTCACGCTGGGCGCACTGGGCTTCCATCACTTCGAGAGCCTGACCTGGACCGGCGCGGTGCTCAACGCCACGCTCATTATCACCGGCAACGGCCCGCTGGTGCCGATGCACTCGGAGGCCGGCCGCCTGTTCGAGACCGGCTACGCCCTGTTCGGCGGCATCACCTTCATCGCCGTGGTCTCCGTCGTGCTGGCACCCATGTTCCACCGGGTCCTGCACGCGTTCCAGCTCGGCGTGAGCGACCAGCCACCGCCCGCCTGAAAGGCCCGTGGGTGACACGGATCAACTCCGTGCAGCACGGGCAAGCGACAATGGAGGCAGTCGGAGCGCCGGCGATGCCGGTGCCCGGGAGCCGCGGGGTCGCAGGGTTGTGTGAGCTCTTCGCCATGAGCAGCCGGCTGCCGGCGGGGGTGCGTTTCTCCTTCCGCGAGTTCGCCGCGCACGGCGGACTGAGCGGACCCCACGCCGACGGCTGGGGGATCGCCTGGTACGAGGACCGGGACGTGCGCGTCATGCGCGAGCCGGTCCCGGCCGCGCGCAGCGCCTGCGTCCGCTTCGTCGAGGCCAACGACCTCGAGGCGACGCTGGTGCTCTCCCATATCCGGCGGGCCACGCGCGGACGCGTGTGTCTGGCCAACACCCAGCCGTTCGCCCGCGAGTTGGCGGGATACATGCACGTATTCGCGCACAACGGCGACCTGCCGGAGCTCGATCACGCCCTGGTCGCGCCGGCGGGCGCGGCGTTCCACCCGGTCGGCCAGACCGATTCGGAGTATGCGTTCTGCACCCTGCTCGAAACGCTGCAGGCGGCCTGGAAGCGGTGCGCCGGGCCGCCGCCGCTCGATCAGCGCCTCGCGGTGATCGCCGCGTTCGCCGAAAGGCTGAGGCGCCTGGGACCGGCCAACTTCCTCTACGCCGACGGAGTCCGCCCGCCCGGGCTGTGGATGCTGCGCCGCCGGTGTCGCGAGCCGGGCCAATACCGGCCCGACGGCGTCGCCATCAGCTCAACGACCGGGGATCAGGAAGTCGTCCTGCTGGCGAGCGTGCCGCTGAGCGACGAGGGCTGGTCACCGCTGGCCGAGGGCGAGGTGCTCGCGCTTCGCCGCGGCGCCGTCGTGGGTCGGCTGTCCCCCCTGAGCGTTCCCGCGGACCCGGCCCGGGGCGCCGCCCGTTGGAGCGCTCCTGGCGGTGTGCCGGGCCCGGCGCGGGGTCAGTAAAACTCGTACTCCAGCCGCGCCACGACGGTATCGCTGGCGGCGGCATGACTGGCGCCGAACAGGACGACCACGCTGTAGCGCAGGCTCGAGGTGCCGCCGGTCAGCACGCGCCCGGTCAGGCCCGGTCCGACCTGGTTGCGCGGGCGGCCGTAGTTGCCGATCGTCCCGACCGGCTCGCCGTAGGCTTCCACCACCGGCGACAACCGGGGCCGCCAGCGGTACTCCGCCCGCGCGCGGTAGCTCAGCTCCACGCCGGGCGCCGCGTTGCTCCCGTACTGGTGCGCCGCCAGCAGGTTGAGCGTGGCGGTCACGCGGCCGAAGTCCTTTTCGATGCTCGGGCCCAGCTTGACCTGGTAGGGATCGTGGCTGAAGCGCGGGATCTCGTTCTCGTTGACGATGCCGACGTCGGCCCAGTATTTGCCCTGCGGCGTCAGCTGGAAGCGGTTCTCCCACTCGAATTCTTCGAGCTTCAGCGTCTCTCCATACTCCTGCTCGGCGGTCGCGTAGACCTCGGTGGCCCAGCGGTTCGTGAACGTGTGACCGACGGCCACCTTTGCGCCCTTCCGCGCACCGGCCTCCGGGCCGGCACCACCGCTGGTCCAGCCCCGGGCCTCGAGCTCGGTTTCGCCTCGTGTCACGGTCGGCGAGTAGACCTTGTAGTCGCCGGCGCGGGCCCGCGGCGCGAGCAGCAGCAGCGGGAGGCCGGAGAGCACCACCAGGGCCGCGGCGCCCGCGTGACGACCGCGAAGACGCACCCGCCCGCTCTTGATCAGCATCGCGCCGCCGATGACGGCGAAGCTGCCGAGCCAGGCGATCACCTGGGTCAGGGAGGGTGTCGGCGTATAGCCGACCAGCGCGCCCAGGCTGCGACCCAGGATGCCCTGGCCGCTGAGCAGCCAGGACGTGTTCCACACGTTCGGCACCAGGGCCGGCAGGTAGCCGGACTGCACCAGGAACTCGATGCCGCGCGCGAGCATGCCCGCGGCGATCAACAGGATCACGATGCCGCTGACCTGGAACAGGCGCTTGAGCGGGATGCGCGAGAGGCCGGCGAACAGCACGAAACCCACGGACGCGCCGCAGGCCAGCCCGATCAGGCTGCCTCCGAGCAGCTGCATTCCCCCGGCGCCGCTGGCCGCGATGCCGAACAGGAACAGCGCCACCTCGGAGCCCTCGCGCATCACCGCCAGCGCGGTCACCGCGACCAGCACCGTGACCGGCTCGTTGCCAGCCGCGACCTCGCCGCCCAGCGACTTGAGCCGCGAGGTCATCTCGCGGCCGTGCTCCGCCATCCACACGTTGTGCCAGGCGAGCATCAGGCCCGCGGCGCCCAGGACGCCGGCCTCGAACAGCTCCTGCCCGGTGCCATGGGCCAGGCGCGAGAGGACGTCGATGCCGGCGGCGACTGCCGCCGCGCCCGCGACCCCGAGTGCGACGCCCGCGGTGACATAGCGCCCGCGCCGTGGCAGGCCCTTGACCGCGGCGGCCACCACCCCGATCACCAGGGCCGCCTCCAGCACCTCGCGGAAGACGATGACCAGCGCGCCGATCACTTGTCACCTCCCCGGGCGGCCACGACATGGCCGGTGGTGCCCTGGTTGAAGTCGTCGAAGATCTTGTACTTGCCCGGCGGGAGCGGGCCGACCCATACCGTCACCGTGGCGCCGGACGGAACCACCTTCTCCCGGTTGAGGTCGAAGCTTTCGAACTCGGAAGGCCGCTTGCGTTGGTTGCTCACCAGGAGCTTCACCCGCTTTCCGGCCGGCACGGTGGTGGTGGCCGGATCGAAGCTGTTGGCCTTGATGGCGATGTGGAAGGTGGGCGTGCCGCCCGCGAGGGCCGCGGCCGGGGCGAGCGCGATGACGAGGGTCAGGGTGGCGGCGCGCAGACGCATGCAACGGACTCCTGTGGTCGGACGGCCGTAGGGGCACGGCATGAATACGAATGATAACGATTCTTATTTATACTGCAAGACCCGGTCCGGTTACAATCATGAATTTCTGCAAGGCGGCCCGGCAGGACAGTCCGCGACCAGGGCGCGGGTCGTGCCTGATTCGGGAGGGGAAGCGGGAGGGCGTCCGCGCCGTCAGGAATGGATCTTCTCGCGCGATTGCGCGGCCGTTTCGGGTGGCGTGGTGGGCTCACCCGCGCCGGGTTGCTGCGAGTCATCCGTGGCGGTCACCTGGTACCCGACCGGGAGCAGGGAAATGCCGAACCGGCGCTGGACCGCGCCCCAGATGCCCCGCGGGAAGAACAGCGCGAATCCCAGGGCCGCGGCACCGACCCCGATCAGGTACCAGACGCCGCTCGCGCCAAACCAGCTCTCCATGAGGAAGAAGATCACGGCACCGAGGATCGCGCCTTCGAAGGTGCCGATTCCGCCGACCAGCACCATGAAGATCATGTACGCGGTCCACTGCACGGAGAAATAGGCCTGCGGCTGGAAGGTGACCGAGGCGGCCAGCCACAGGGCTCCCGCCATCGCCGCCCCGACGGCGGCGAGCACGAAGATGATCCGCTTGGTGGCGAGCACCTTCACGCCCACCGAGCCGGCGGCGTCCTCGTCGTCCCGGATCGCCTGGACCGACGCCCCCACGCGGCTGCGCAGGAGCAGGAAGACCACGGCGAGCAGCGCCACCATGGCGCCGAAGGTGGTCCAGTAGTTCAATGCGTTGCGCAGGGCAGAGGGGAACGCGTTGAGCTCGATCAGGGAGGTCCCGGTCTCGCCGTTGACGATCGGATCAAGCGTCACGAGCAGGTGCGCAAGCGCCGCCAGCACCCACATGCCGATGGCGAACTCGCCCTCGCGCAAGCGGAGCATGAAGCTGGAGACGGGCAGCGACAGCAGGCCCACCAGGATCGCCGCGAGGAACAGCGACGCGTAGGGATCGATGCCGAAATTCGCGACCCGGATCGCCGCGTACGCGCCCAGGCCGAAGAACGCCTGCTGCCCGATCGAGATCAGGCCGCCGTAGCCGGCGAGCGCGTTCCACATGACTGCCAGGATCACGTAGACGTACAGCGTGCCCAGCTGGTCGACCACGTTCGCGCTGAACAGCAGCGGCCCGAACGCCAGCACCACCAGCACCGCCCCGGTGACGACGGTGGCAGCGAGGGAGGCTGGCGTCCAGCGGCGGATTCGCAAGGCGCTGGCGGCCGTGCTCATGCCGGGAGCCTCCGCAGCCACGCGGTCAGCCCGCCGACACGGAAGCTGCCCAGCGACACCCGGGCGACCAGCACGACCAAAAAGACCAGGTGCCCGGCGATCAGGAACCCCTGCGGGCTGAACTTGGCGCCGACGGTCTGCGACACCCCCAGCACGATGCCGCCCCCCAGCGTGCGCCAGAGCGAGCCGGGACCCCCGATGACGGTGGCCTCGAAGGCGAAGATGAGCTGCGCGGCGCCGGAATAGGGGCTGAACGTCGCGCGCATCCCCAGGAACATGCCGGCGATCCCGACGGTGACCATGGCGATGGCCGTGGCCACGGCGTTCACCCTGCGCGCGTTGATCCCGATCAGGCCCGCGGTGTCGGGGTCCTCCGCGGTGGCGCGGATCGCCCGCCCGAGCCGCGTACGCGACAGGAACAGGCTGAGCCCGACCAGCAGGCCCACCGCGACGGCGAAGATCAGCGCCGCGAGCTTGCCCACGTACAGGCCGCCGCCGACCGGCCAGCTGCTCCAGGAAAGGGAACCGATGTAGGGCGCCAGGGAACGGGTGTCGGCACCGAAGTGCTGGAACAGCAGGTTGTCGATCACCACGGCCAGACCGAAGGTGGCCAGGATCGGCACGAGAATCCCGACGCGTGCGCTGCGGTCCAGCACCGCGCGCTGCAGGATCCACCCGACCACGGCCATCGCCGGCAGCACCGCGACCAGCGACAGGAACGGGTTGATGCCGAAACGATCGGCGAGCACCCACAGGGCGAAGCCGGCCATGACCGCGAGCGAGCCGTGCGCCAGGTTGATGATCCGCATCACCTGGAACATGAACGCCAGTCCGCAGGCGATCAGCGAGTAGTAGCCGCCCAGAAGCACACCCTGGAGCACCGGGTTGATCCACTCGCTCATGCCCGTGCTCCCGCCGCCCGTGCCCGCTCCAGCCCGAAGTACGCGTCCAGGATCCGCTCGCGCGGCATCTCGCCGACTTTCCCGGTGGTCGCGATCTCGCCTTCGAGCATGCAGATTACCCGGTCCGCCACGGACAGTGCCCGGTCCAGGTCCTGCTCCACCAGGAGAATGGTGGTGCCGGCGTCGATGAGCGCCTCCAGGGAGCCGTAGACCCGGTCCACGGCCGCCGGCGACAGTCCCAGGGACAGCTCGTCCAGCAGCAGGATCTCGGGATTGGTCATCAAGGCTCGGCTGATGGCCGTGGCCTGCTGCTCCCCGCCGGAGAGGTTGCCGGCGCGGCTGCGCAGCCGCGGGCCAAGGTTCGGGAAGACCTCCAGCACCGCCTCCAGGTTCCAGCGGCCGGCGCGCCGCACGGCGCCGGCCAGCAGCAGATTCTCGCGCACGGTCATGTCGCTGAACAGGCGGCGTCCCTCGGGCACCAAAGCGATGCCCCGCAGAACCCGCTCGTGGGCGGGGACGCCGGTGATGTCCGTGCCCTCCAGGACCACCCGGCCAGCGACCGGGCGGTGCGCTCCGGCGAGCGCCCGGAACAGGGTGGTCTTGCCGGCGCCGTTGGCACCGACGAAGGCGACGACCTCACCCCTGGCCACCTCGAAGCTGACCCCGCGCACCGCCTGCAGCAGGCCGTGACGCACGTCCAGGCGGTCCACCTCCAGGAAGCTCATCGGGCACCCCCGAGGTAGGCCTCGATCACGGCGGAGTCGGACATCACCTCTTCCGGGTCGCCGTCGGCGATTACCCGCCCGGCGTCCATGCAGACCAGGCGGCCGGTGACCTGCAGCAGCAGGTGCACGATGTGCTCGATCCACACGATCGCGATGCCGCGCCGTCGCAGCTCGCGGATGACGGCGACCAGGTCCGCCGCCTCCTCGTCGCTCAGGCCGCCGCCGATCTCGTCCAACAGCAGCACCTCCGGGTTCGTCGCCAGCGCACGCGCCAGCTCCAGGCGTTTCCGGTCCAGCAGTCCCAGGGTCTCGGCGCGCCGGTTGGCGAGCTTCATCATGCCGGTCAGGGCGAGCGAGTCGAGGGCGCCCTGGTAGGCGATCTCGCGGCTGTAGCGGCGGCTGTTGGCTGCCGCTACGAACACGTTCTCGAACACGCTCATGCCGTTGAAGGGCCGCGGGATCTGGTGGGTGCGCACGAGGCCCTGCCGGCAGCGCTCGGCTGCCGGCAGGGCGGTCACGTCACGCCCGCGGAACGTCACCGTGCCCGAAGCCGGGCTGAGAGCCCCGACCAGGACGCTGAGAAACGTCGTCTTTCCCGCTCCGTTGGGCCCCACGATGCCCACGGCTTCGTCCCCGTGCATGGAAAAGTCGACGTCCTGCAGCACCGGGAGTGCACCGAAATGCTTGTGCACTCCCCGGGCGGCGAGCACCGATTCGCGGCTTGCCTCGCTCACTCGAGCTGCTCCCCCCGGGTCAGGCGTTGTAGGGCACCAGCTTGCGCTGCACCGGCACGTTGGGATCATCGGCGTTGTCCACCGTGACCAGGTCGAGCTTGTACTTCGACCCGGCCGGCGCCTTGACCCACTGATCGCCGATGATCGGGGTGGTCGAGACGTTCGGTACGGGGCCGGTGTTGAAGTCGACCTTACCGACCATGGTCGTGGTGTTCAGGTCCGCGATCGCCTTGACCAGCTTCTCCTTGTCGTCCGGCGCGCCCGAGGCCTTGAGCGCCTCGTACCCCGCGTCCAGCAGCGACATCGACGCGCCCAGCTGCTGCTGCCACTGCCGGCCCGTGGCCGCCTCGTAGCCGTTGGCCAGCTCCATCGCGGACACGCCGGTCAGCGGCGACTTGTACGGGAACACCTTGGACCAGTACAGGCCGCTGGCGAGGTTGTAGGCGAGGCTCCCGAGCGGGTTCATCTGGGACGGGAACAGGCCGGTCTTGGCGATCTGGGCGATCTTCACCTGCCGCGTATAGCCCTGCTGCGCCGCCTGGCGCCAGAAGGTGGCGAAATCGGGCGGGATGGGGAAGGTGTTGAAGATCTGGCAGTCCTCCTGCTTGAACAGGGCGATCTGGGACGAGTAATCCGTGGTGCCGTCCTGGTAGGGTCCCGGATCGACGATCTGGTAGCCGGCCTTCTCCAGCAGCGGGCCCAGGTGCTCGCGTACCGCGTTGCCGTCGGCGTCGTTGGGGTACATCACGCCGACCTTCTTGTTGGTCTCGATGTTGTCCCACATCGCCAGGTAGGCCTTCGCAAACTGCTGGGTGCCGAAGCTGAACAGGTAGGTCCACTTGAACGGCGACGGCTGGCCCGGCTTGGCGCCGCGACCGAAGTAGAAGGATTCCCATGGCACGATGGTGCCGATGCTCGGCACCCCGGCCGCCTCGCAGGCATCCGAGACCGGGTTCACCACCTCCGGGGTGGAGGTCGACAGCATCAGGTCGACGTTGTGTTTGTTGATCAGTTCGCGCGCGAGCTGGCTGGCGCGGGAAGGATCGGACTGGCTGTCGCGGTCGAGGATTCTCACCCTGTAGTGCGAGCCGCCGACCGAGATGCCTTTTTCCAGCGCCTTGCGCGCCAGCTTGAGGATATACGGGTCGCCTTGCCCGAAGCCGGCCAGCTTTCCGGATAACGGGCTAACGAAGCCGATACGGATCTCTTTGTCCATGTCGCGGGCGTATACCCGGGGGCTTCCCAGGGCCAGCGCGAGGCCGCCCGCCGCGGTGCCGGCCAGGAACTTGCGCCGGGAGATGGGCGTTTTCAGGATTCCCTCGTCTTCTACCTTCTTGGCCATGATTTCTCCTCCTGCTTCTATTTATGCGAATCGCCCGGGCTGCTTCCAGCCGTGGTCGCCCGGTTGGTCTCCTACGTTCCCCGCCGGCACCCGGCCGCGGACGGAACACTCCGGAACGGGCTGCGGGCATTGTCCGCCCACCCGGTCCGGTCCAGCTCCCTTGTGCGTGGATGGCCGCAGCCGGCCCCGGGGTTACCGAGGTGATGTTCCGGGGCGAGCGTACCGATGTCCAGTCCCGGTGCGCAGACGAGAACCCTGGCAACACCCCGGTCCGGTATCGCCGCGGAACCGCTCCGGCACCCTTCGGGGCCCGCCGTTCCCCCGCTTCTGTAACAGATTTTGCGTCCAATGTGCCGCGCCAATGCCGACGAGCCCCCGCCACGGGAGCGCCGGGCGGCGGTGGATTCGGCCCATTCTTCCAGTGTTCCGCAATGTGCGATGTTCGCACATTGCGAACGTTATTCGCACATTCAACGTAGTTCCAGCGTTGCCGGAATGTCAAGCCACAAACGGGGCCGGGGCGAGTCCCGTAAAGCCCCCCGTGCCGGCGCTTTCGAGCCGGGTCCGGGGCGCTCGCCGAGCGGGCCGTTCGCGCTGAACCCGGGCGCAGGCGATGCCCCGCGGCCGTTTTGCCTCCGGCGGGGATTCCCGGTAGGTTCGGAACTGGCCGGAGCGGCTGCCGGCGATGTGCTTTCGGGGGATGCCATGGACAAGCAGCAGCTGGATCCCGGGGCGAGCGCCCTGGTCGTGATCGACCTGCAGAATGACTTCTGTCATCCGGAAGGCGCCTACGCGCGGCGGGGGATTCGCTATACACCGCCGCTGGAGCAGACCCTGGCCAACCTGCACCGCCTGGTGGGCGCGGCGCGGGCGGCGCACGTCCCGGTGTTCTTCATGCGCATGGAGAACAGTTCCTGGGCCGATTCGCCGCCGACCCGGGCGCGGCGCGGCAGGCACGGGCGCGACCCGGACGCTCCGCCTACCTGTCCCGAGGGGAGCTGGGGCGCCGGGCTCTACGGGGTTGCGCCCTCGCCCGACGACCGGGTCATGGTCAAGCACCGCTACAGCTCGTTCATTGGTACCGCTCTGGATACCTACCTGCGCTCGCTGGAGCGGTGCACCGTGGTGGTCGCCGGCCTGGTGACCAACGTTTGCGTGGAGTCGACCGCGCGTGACGCCTTCATGCGCGACTACTGGACCGTGACCGTGGGCGACTGCTGTACCGCCGGCTCGCGCGCGGAGCACGAGGGCGCGCTTTCGAACCTGGATCGCTACTTCGGGGAGGTGCTGACACTCGATGAGCTGCTCCAGCACTGGCCGGCCGCGACCCGGGCCGACGCGCCGGCTTCCTGACCGGCGACTGCTGCGGGTCTCCAGGGAGGGCTCTGGATGAAGCGCACGGGAGCGTGCCTGGCGTTGGCACTGGCGCTGGGTCTGGCCGGCAACGCCGCGCATGCCGCCGGCGGAAACCCCGCGGGCGGGACTGCCAGTGGAACGGCGCGGAGCGCCCTCGACCTGGCCGCGTACCGGGCCACCTACGTGCTGCCCCTGACCTACGTGACGGGCCTGAATCGCGCTCCATTCGGTCCCCAGGGGCGGACCTTCCGCAACCAGGAAATGGAGTTCCAGCTCAGCCTGAGGTTCCCGGTCTGGAGTCATCCGCTCGGGCACCGCGGCACCAACCTGGTGTTCGGCTACACCCAGCGCGCGTTCTGGCAGGCCTACGACCGGGCGGACTCCTCGCCCTTCCGGGAGACCGATCACGAGCCACAGCTGCTGGTCGAGACCCACACCGACTTCCGCTGGCTGGGTTTTCGTACGCGCATCGTCCGCGTGGGCCTGGATCACCAATCCAACGGCCAAGCGGACCCCCTCTCGCGCAGCTGGAACCGGGTGTTCGCCGAGTTCGTGGCCGAGCGCGGCGACTTTGCCATCAGCTTCCGGCCATGGTATCGGATCCCCGAAAGCGCGGCCGCCGACAACAACCCGGACATCACCCATTACCTGGGATACGGGCAGTTCCGGGTCGCATTCCGGGGTGGCCGGGACGAGTACACCGTGATGCTCCGGGACAACTTCAACACCGGCGACAACCGGGGTGCCATCCGCCTCGGCTGGAGCTTCCCGCTCAACCAGCGGCTGCGTGGCTACGTCCAGTTCTTCGACGGCTACGGCGAGAGCCTGATCGACTACAACGTCCGGGTGCTGCGCATCGGTGCGGGCGTGATGCTAAGCAACTGGTTATGATCCAGCCTCCCCGGCCGCCAGCGAGGCGGGCACCGGTAGCGGGAAGTCCAGCAGCTGCCGGGCCTTGCCCTTCACCAGCGGGCCCACCCGCAGGCTGGCGGACTGATCCCCGGCGGGGGCGTCACATCGACGCGTCGGCCTTGTGCGTCGGCGCCGTGGACGGAGGGCCCGTGGACTCGCCCGCGGCCTGCAGCTTGCGGACCAGCTTCTGCTGCTTGGCGTAGGCATCAGGCAGGTTGCCGTAGCGCAGCGAGGCGTTGCAGTCCCTGAGCGCCGCACGCAGCTTACCCAGGTGCATTTCGGCGTAGCAGCGGTTGTTGTAGGCGATGGCCATGTTGTTGTCGGATTCGTGCTCCGCGTCATAGAGATAATGATATCGGCGGAGCTCGGACAGCATGTGGTGCAGGTCGTGGGTCCGGCCGTAGACGACCGACATGTCGATCGCCGCGGAGCTGCGGTAGTGGCTCTCGGAGCCGGCGACGCGCCGGTAGTCGCGCAGCGCCGCCTTGTTCCGGCCGAGATGGTCGTCGGCGCGCGCGCGCCAGAAACGGAATGCCAGGCCGGCACCGTCGTCGATCTGTCTGCCGCAGGTACGCACCGCGGCGTGGTAGAGCTTGAGACGGACCAGCGCCGAGCAGCCCTCGACGGTATTGCCGCCGTGAACGGCCCCGAGCAGGGCGCGTGCAGCCTTCTCGTACACCACCACCTCCCGGTAGGCGCCGGTCCCGTTATAGACGTCGGCCAGCTCGTCGTAGAGGTTGCCGAGCGCCAGGTCCTTGCCCTCCCGATCGAGAAACTTGTCTCGGGAGACGTCGGCGATCGCCCGCTTGTACAGCGTTTCCGCGTTGTCGTAGTGGCCCCGCTGGGCCCAGACCTCCGCCGCCAGGCGGTCGATCACGTAGTTGTTGTGTCCGGTGTCATCGGCGACCAGCTGGGTGTCGCTGTGCATCGCCTGTGCCGCGAGCTGCAATATGGCCGACGAGTAGCGCTGCCCGCCGTCGTAGCCGATCATGTTGCTGACCAGTCCTCCCACCATGGAGCTGAAGTCGGCCTTGTCGACCTCGTCGTAGGTGTTGAGCAGCCGGTACACGTGCTTGTCCAGGCCGGCGGTTACGAGCTGCTGCATGGTCCGGCGGACGCAACGCGCCTCGATCTTCTTCCTGGGGCGGTAGCAGTCGACGGTCGCGGTATCCAGCAGGTCGTCGTAGAGGTCCAGATAGAGCATCTTCAGCGGAGAGTCAGCGGGCGCCTTGCCGGCGTACTTGTTCACGAAGGCGTACATCTCGCGCACGGACCCGCCCCATTTCGGCTCCAGCGTCGTCAGGCGCGTGTCGTACAGGCTGTAATACCCGGGGAATTCCCCGATCGCCTGGCGGAAGGCGCCCTTCATCACCGGCGAGTCGCCCTGGCTCTGCAGGATGTCGAGCATCAGGTCGGCGGTGAACGGGTTGTCCCCGCCCAGGCGCATGGCCTGGCCCAGGTCTTCCAGCGCCCGGTTCATGTCATTGCTGAACGCCCGCATGTGTGCCGGCTCCACCGCGTTCGCGAACCGGGTGCCCCGGACACGCGAGCCGGTCTGGGAATAGTAGAGCGCCCGTACGAGATACGGCATTGGGGCGTCCGGGTCCTGCCGGACCCATTGGTCAAGCTGTTTGCGGAAATGCGGGTTGCCGGGCAGGGGAACGTCCTCGACGAAGGCCGTGAAGGGGGCGTAGTACCAGCCGCTCATGCGAGTGTGCTTCAGGGATCGCTCGAGGGCCTTGTTCGCGCGGTCGAACCGGCCGTGCTGGAGTGCGGAGGTCACCTTCATCGCGTCCGCGAACAGCGGGCGGACGTGGTGACGGTATCGCGGCAGCTTCGCCGCCTCCCGGTCGATTGCGGCCATCCGGGATGCCCCGGGATCGCCTGTGCGCCGCTTCGCCGGGGCCCGTGCAACGGGGAGCAGGTCGAACCGGAAGGCCGCGCTCGCGCCCGCCGCCAGGATGACCCCCGCTACTACAATCGCGAGAATGAAGCCGGGCCGCACCGGCTTCCGGGTCCGTGAATCCTGCGACATGCTGCTCCCTCCCCGGCGCCCGTTCCGCAGCGGGCGCCCACCCGTGTCGTTGTTTTCCGCCGCGGCTTGCGAGGTCTTCTCCTGTACCATTGAGCGAGCCGCCGGTCATCCTCAAGGTTTGCTATTCCGGATTGCCCCGGTTCCGGACGGGCGGCAGTGTTCTGGTGACCAATGGTGGGAAGAGCTCTTGCAGAGCACTCGGGGAAGGCGAACGCCGAGCGACCTCAGCTCCTGCCGGCGCGCAGCTCGGCGAGCCCGGCCGCCTCGGAGTACGCGTCGGCGGGAATCCGGGCCGGGTCCAGCAGGCGGAATCCCCCGTGCAGGCGCGGCGGCCAGGCCGGGACGCGGCGTCAGGCGGTCTGCGCCCTCGGCAGGGGGCGCAGCAGCTCGAGGAAGCGGTCGACGGTGGTGTGCCAGGACCGCTGCAGGGCGAATTCCCGGCATTCGCGCCGGGAAAGGGACAGGGCGCCGCGGATCGCCTCGGCCAGGTCCTCGTGCAGGCAGCCGACGCGCGAGCCGGCGTCCTCGAGGACGTCGCGCGGCCCGGGCACGGGGTAGGCGGCCACCGGCACACCGCTCGCCAGGGCCTCCAGCAGCACCAGGCCGTAGGTGTCGGTGCGGCTGGGGAACACGAACACGTCCGCGCCGGCGTAGTAGCGCGAGAGCGTCTCACCATGTTGCACTCCGGCGAAGTGCACGCCGGGGTGGGCCCTGCGCAGCCGCGGCAGCTGTGGCCCGTCCCCGACCACCACCTTGGTCCCGGGGAGATCGAGGCCCAGGAAGGCCTCGAGGTTTTTCTCCGCCGCCACCCGGCCGACGAACAGCATGACCGGGCGCTCGCCCGGCACGATGACGTCCTCGCGCGGGCGGAACAGCTGCGAGTCCACCCCGCGCGGCCAGATCTCGAGGCGCTGCAGCCCGTGCTCGGCCAGCTCCCGGCGCAGCGTCTCGTTGGTCACCATCACGCGCGAGGCCGGCCGGTGGAAAAACCGCATCGCCGGCCACGTGACCGCCTCGGGGATGTGCATGCGCATGCGCAGGTACTTGGGGAAATGGGTGTGGTAGGACGTGGTGAATGGCGTACCGGTCCACACGCAATGTTGCCGGGCCGACAACCCGACCGGGCCCTCGGTGGCGATGTGCACCGCATCGGGATCAAACTCGCGCAGCAGGCGGCCCACCGACCAGGGCGTCGTCAGTGCCAGGCGCACCCCGGGCTCGCTAGGGCACGGCGCCGTGCGGAACCGGTCCGGCGAGACGGTCAGCACCTCGTGGCCGGCCTCCTCGAGGCCCTCGACCAGGGTGGTCAGCGCCCGCACCACGCCGTTGACCTGGGGCCGCCAGGCATCGGTCGCCAGGGCGATCCTCATGCATGGTCCCCGGCGGCGCGGGCGGCGGTGGCCACCTCGTCGAGCTCGCAGGTCCAGTCCAGGATCTCCAGGCGGCCCTCGGTGTGCTCCACCAGGGCCGTGCAGCTTTCGACCCAGTCCCCGTCGTTGCAGTACTCGACGTCGCCGATCATGCGGTGCTCCGGGCAGTGGATATGGCCGCAGATCACGCCGTCCGCGTCCCGCGCACGCGCCGCCGCGGCGACTGCCTCCTCGAAGTCGCTGATGATGTTCACCATGTTCTTGGTGCCCTGCTTGAGGAAGCCGGACAGCGACCAGTACGGATAGCCGAACCAGCGGCGCACCATGTTGAACACGTAGTTGACGCCGACCAGGCCCCGGTAGGCGTAGCTGCCGGTCAGCGCGAGCCAGCGCGCACGGGTGCATACCACGTCGAAGGCGTCGCCGTGCAGTACCAGGAAGCGGCGCCCGTCCGCCGTGTGATGGACCGTCTCCCGTTCCAGCTCGACGCCGGCGATCAGCGCGGGCACGAAATGCCGCAGGAAATCGTCGTGGTTGCCGGGGATGTAGATCACGCGAGTACCACTCGCGGCGATCTCGCTGATCTTCCGCAGTATCTCACCGTGCAGGCGCGGCCAGTAGGAGAAGCGCTTCAGGCTCCAGCCGTCGATGATGTCGCCGACCAGATAGAGCGTCTCCATCCGGGCGTGTTGCAGGAAATGCATCAGGGCCTCGGCGCGACAGCTGCGCGTCCCGAGATGCGTGTCCGAGATCCACGCGGCGCGATAATTGTAATTCTTTCCCATCGAACGGTTCCGCTGGATACGCCGGTCCGGCCCTGCAGCCTTCCGGCCCGGTGGAGAGAGGAGAATCCGGCCTGCCGTCTCCGGCAGCGTAACACGATCGCCACATCAATCCGATCGGGACCGGAGCGTGTCCAGGCCGGGGTAATAGATACCGACAACACCCTGGGTACAGGGTTCCCGGCAGCCGGCCCGGGTTAGCGGAATACCCAGAAATTGCCCGAGACGAAGTTGATCAGCGTCCCGGTCGCTGCGGCGGGAATGACCGCCAGCACGAGGTGCGCGCGCAGCCAGGGGAACAGCCCGATCAACCCGACGTAGATGCCGTAGTTGGCGGTGCCGCTGATCACGTTGATCATCAGGTAATGGGGCCACTGCACGGTCATGCGCCGGTGCTGGCGGTCGGCGAAGGTGACCTTCCGGTGCAGCATCCAGCCGAGACTGGCGGCGATCGGCAGCGACACCAGCCGCGAGGTGAACGGCGACAGACCGCCGGGACCGGTCAGCAGGTGCAGGACCGTGATGTCGACGCAGAACACCACGGCGCCCACGCCCAGGAACCAGAACAGACGTTGGCGCAGCAGCGGTGTGCGCCGCGTATCGCTCATCGCGCGTGCGCCGCCGGGCCCGGCATGTGGCGGGTGCGCATCCTCAGCGTCCCTCGCGCAGTCGCCCGCGGAGGACGAACTTCTGGATCTTGCCGGTAGCGTTGCGCGGCAGCTCGCCGAACACGACCCGTCGCGGTGCCTTGAAGTGCGCGAGCCGCTCCCGCACCCAGGCGATCAGCTCCTCGCCCGTCGTGTCGGGGGCGTCGGGTTTCAGCGTGACGAATGCCACCGGGATCTCGCCCCACTTCGGGTCCGGCGCCGCCACCACGGCCACCTCCATGATCGCCGGGTGCGAGGCGAGCACGTTCTCGACCTCGACCGAGGCGATGTTCTCGCCCCCGGAGATGATGATGTCCTTGGAACGGTCCTTGAGCTCGACGTAGCCGTCGGGGTGCATCACCCCGAGATCACCGGTACGGTACCAGCCATCGGGCACGGCCCTGCGAGTGGCTTCCGGATCCCGGTAGTAGCCCAGCATGATGTTGTTGCCGCGCAGCGCGATCTCCCCCAGCGTCGCGCCGTCGGCCGGGACGTCGGCGCCTTCCCCGTCCACCACCCGCACCGGCTCCCCGATGACGTTGTTAACCCCCTGGCGGGCCTTGATCCGGACCTGCTCGCCGGCGGGCAGCGAATTCCATTCGCTGCGCCACTGGCAGAGCATCGCCGGGCCGTAGGTCTCGGTCAGGCCATACAGGTGCGTCACCTCGATGCCGAGCGCGTCCAGGCGCTGGAGCAGGGCCGGCGTGGGCGGCGCGCCGCCGATGGCGTTGTGGACCCGGCGCGGCAACGGCCCGCTCTCGGCGTCCGGGTGCCAGGCGAGCATGGTGAGCACCGTCGGCGCACAGTTGAAGTGGGTCACCCCGCTATGGCGCAGGTGGCGCCAGATGTCGGCGGGTTCCAGAGTCCGCAGGCACAGGTGGGTCGCCCCGGCCGCGGTGACGCCCCAGGTGAAGCACCAGCCGTTGCAGTGGAACATCGGCAGCGTCCACAGGTGGACGGAATCGCTGTCCAGGCCGGTGTGCATCGCCATGGCCAGCGCCTGCAGGTAAGCGCCGCGGTGGTGGTACATGACCCCCTTGGGGCGGCCGGTTGTGCCGCTGGTGTAGTCGATCGCCACCATCGAGCGTTCATCGCTAACCGGCTCGCCGTGTGGTTTGGCCCGGGCAAGCAGCGAGTCGTAGCGGTCGCTCTCCGGTGGGCCGTCGGCCCGGACCAGTTCAAGCGGCTGGGCTACCCGCTGCGCGACGGCCGCGGCGGTTTCCGCGAAAGCGTGGTCGTGAATCAGTACCCGCGCACCCGAATGGCCGATAATGTATGCGAAATCATCCGCGGTCAGGCGCATGTTGAGCGCGACCAGCACCGCCCCGGCCATGGGGACGCCATAGTGGCACTCGAGCAGCACGTGGCTGTTGGGCGCCAGTACCGCGACGCGGTCACCGGGTCCGACCCCGAGATCGCGCAGGGCGCCGGCGAGCCGGTGCGCCCGGTCCAGGAGCTCGCCGTAGCTGTAGCGCAGCTCACCGTCGATCACCGCGGTGCGGTCGGCGAAGACCCGTCCCGACCGCTCCAGGAAAGCGGTAGGGGTCAGCGGCTGAAAATTGACTTCGGGCTGCATAGCGCGCCTCCTGCCTGTGTCCTTCCCGGGAAGTGGTCCCGGCGATTGTACCCGGTGGCGCCGGCGAGGTCGGAGCTTCCGCGTCGACAGGGCGCCATCAGGCCTCGATTCCCGGGCCGTCCTTCCAGCGGAACCTGTATTGCTTCCCCCGGCCCGGCGGGGCGGAGCGCCGTGGTGGAGCCCCCACGGTCCCGCCAACGCCCGCGGCACAGGCCAGCCGCCCTGCCGCTCCACCGCCAGCGGCACCTGCTGCCCCTATGGGTCCCGCTGGCGGGTCGCTAAAACGGCGCGCCTGGCCGTCGGGACGGGAACATTCAGCTCAGGTCCAGCGCGTATTTCTTGAGGGCCTCCAGGTCCACCACCGCCAGAGTCTCCTCGTGGGTGGCGCGCAGGAGCACGCGGGGCGCCTTGCCGGCGCGGTAGGCCTCGAGCCAGCGGCCGGCACACAGGCACCAGCGGTCCCCCGGCTTGAGTCCCGGGAACGCCCCGCCGGGCAGGGGGCGGGTGAGATCGTTGCCGCGGGTCGCAGAAAACGCCAGGAACGCCTCGGTCACCTCGGCACAGACCGTGTGAATTCCGCGGTCCTCGTAGCCGGTGTTGCAGCAGCCGTCGCGGTAGAAACCGGCTACCGGCGCAACGCTGCAGGATTCCAGGGGGCCGCCGAGCACGTTTCTCGGTTCAAAGGGTGCCATGGCGCGGGCGCTCCGTTCTGTGACCGGGGACGGTCCGGGTGTCAGTAAGGGTAGAACAAACAGGTCGGGGGCTACTACCAACCCGGCCAGAGGCAACGCCACGCCTCAGGGCTGCCGCCGGTCTCTCTGGCAAGGCGCGAGGAGCGGCGTGGAGTGGCGCTGCACGCCCGGCGAGCAACACCGCCCACGGCGGATCAGACAGCCGCCCGCAGGGAGTCGCCGGCGGGGCGCACGACGGCTCCGAGACCCGGCAACACCTTGGTCAAGCCTGGGCCTCCATTACCTGCTGGATCACGCCTCCGGCCGGACCATTTCGAACCACCCGGCCGGATTGATGGTGAAGTAGCCGGCCGGCCCGCCGGCCCGCAGGACCGGCTCGGCGGCGGCGGTGTCGTAGATCCCGTCGCGGAGGAGGTGGCGGGCGATATGCACGCCCACCACCTCGCCGAATACCATCCAGGTGTCGGTCTCCGATCCGTCGGCGCCGGTCAGGGGCAACAGCTGGCTGAGCCGGCACTCGAACGATACCGGCGTCTCCCTGACCCGGGGCACACCGATCAGGCGGGACGGCTCCGGCGTCAGCCCCGCGAGCTCGAATTCGTCGACCTCCGGCGGCACCGGTGCGCAACTCCGGTTCATCGCCTCGGCCAGCGGCCGCGTGGCGAGGTTCCAGCCGAACTCCCCGGTCTGCTCGATGTTGCGCACGCTGTCCTTGTATCCGACGCTGGCGAACCCGACGATGGGCGGCCGGTAGTTGAAGGCGTTGAAGAAGCTGTAGGGCGAGAGGTTGAGGATGCCCCGGGTGCTGCGCGAGGAGATCCAGCCGATCGGGCGCGGCGCGACCATCGCGTTGAACGGGTCGTGGGGCAGTCCGTGACCGGACCCGGGCTCGTAGAAGTACGTGTCGGAATCCATGCGAGATCCATCCTGACGGGGAACCGGCCAGCGCGGCCGGTTCGCACAAGCCATGGCGTCATGAGCCGCCCGCAGGCACGGCGACGAGGTGGAACGCCACGTCGATCCGGTTCGCGACCCGCAGGCCGCCTCCCAGCACGCTGTAGGGCCGGATGCCGAAGCGGGTCTGCTGCAGCTGCAGGCCACCGGTGGCCACCAGGCGTTGTCCGTTGCGCGCGATCGCGGTCGGGACCACGTAGTCCCGGCTGTGGCCGTGCAGCGTCACGCGGACCGTGATCCGAGGATACCAGGGCGGACCGGCAACGGCGATCGAGCGCAGCGTGATCACCGGGTACTTCGCGGCGTCCAGGACGGAGGCCCCCAGCATGTGCTTGCGCGTGCCGCGACGATCCGCCTTGTCCAGCCGGCCTTCGAAGCCCTTGCCTTCCTGCGCCCGCGCGGCCGGAGGGTCGACGTTCAGGCCGGTCACCGGAATGGTGAGCCGGAAGCCGGAATCCGCC
>DASQZM010000075.1:0-118527 GCA_035638695.1 Gammaproteobacteria bacterium
GGGCGTGGCGGCGGTCAAGGTGGAAGGGCGCCAGCGCAGCCCGGCGTACGTGGCCGAGGCCACGCGGGTGATGCGTGCGGCACTGGACCAGGCGGCGGCCGATCCGGAGGGCTATGTTCCGGATCCCGCCCTGGCGGCACGACTGGACCGCCTGGCAGAGGGCCGCACGCACACCCTGGGAGCACTGCAGAGGCGCTGGCAATGAAGATTTCGCTCGGACCGATCCTCTACTTCTGGCCGCGCCAGCAGGTGCTGGAGTTCTACCGGGAGGTGGCGGATATGCCGGTGGATGTCGTCTACCTGGGCGAGACCGTCTGCTCCAAGCGACGTGAGCTGGGCACCGATGACTGGCTGGAGCTGGCGGGGCAGCTGCGCGCGGCCGGCAAGCAGCCGGTCCTGTCCACCCTGTCGCTGCTGGAGGCCGGTTCGGAGCTGGGCGTGGTGCGCCGCCTGACCGCCAACGGCGAGTATCCGGTGGAGGCCAATGACCTTTCCGCGGTGGAGATGGTCGCGGGCACAGCGGGCTTCGTCGCGGGCCCGCACTTCAACACATACAACCCGGCGACCCTGGAGCTGCTGGTCTCGCTGGGCGCGATCCGCTGGGTAATGCCGCTGGAGCTTTCGCGGGACTCCCTCGGAGCCATGCAGGCAGAGCGGCCCGAGGGCATTGAGACCGAGGTCTTCGCCTGGGGGCGGCTGCCGCTGGCTTTCTCTGCGCGGTGCTTTACCGCCCGGGCAGCCGACGTGCCGAAGGACCAGTGCGGCTTCCGCTGCATGGATTATCCGGAGGGCCTTCCCCTGGCGACCCGGGAAGGTGAGGGGCTGTTCACCGTCAACGGGGTCCAGATCCAGTCGGGGCGCACGGCGAGCCTGGTGGGGATGATAGCGGAGCTGGAGGAACTCGGGGTCGATGTGGTTCGCGTGTCCCCGCAACCCGCGCACACGGAAGACGTGGTGTCCCTGTTGCGCCAAACGATCGACGGAGTGCTGTCCCCGGCGGAGGCCGCGGGCCTGGCCGAGCCCTTTGCCACGGGCGGCGTGTGCAACGGCTACTGGTACGGCAATGCCGGGATGGCGGCGCTGTCCTGATCCGTGCCCGGGGC
This sequence comes from Gammaproteobacteria bacterium, assembly GCA_035638695.1. Taxonomy (GTDB): domain Bacteria; phylum Pseudomonadota; class Gammaproteobacteria; order UBA5335; family SLRW01; genus DASQZJ01. The sequence goes on from DASQZM010000075.1 coordinate 1,104, forward strand.
CGGGCATCGGCGACTCAAAGGCGGGCGCGTACCGCGTCGCGCAGCCGCTCCAGGCGCCGCGGAAGGTGGGCTTCCCGCGCCATGCACCGCAGGCGCTCGGCAGCGGCGGGGCGGAAGTGTCCCTCGAGATAGAGCTCTCCGTCGAACTCCATGGCGTCCAGGAGATTTTTCACGAAGAGCCCGGTCTCGGTTTCACCCTCCAGGCAGAGACTGCGCTGGAAGAACAGCGTGTCGGGATCCTCGGAACGCAGTGCGAGGCGGGCAAAATCCCGCCACGTGCCCCGGATGGTGATGTCCGGGGCGGGAGCGCCCGCCGCCGAAACCAGGCGACCGGCCGCGATACGCCAGACCAGGCGGGCGCCCAGGTCATCGACCTGCAGGGCCAGGGACTTGCCCTCGATCTCGCGCAGTCGCTCGGCGGAGTCCTGGCCCGCCATCAGGTGATTTACGAGCGTGCCCAGCACCCGGCTGGCGACTCGATCCAGCTGGCGCGCAAGCGGTGCCGGAACGACGGGGCCCGAGCGGGTCATGCGGCACCGGCAGTGACGCACGACGGGCGACACCGGGGCCAACGTCTGCGGAATGCCGCGCCGGGCATGCGGTCGTCTCCCGTGTGAAGTGGAACCGAACCGCCCGGACCCCAGGGGGGGCTTGGATGTCCGGGCGGCCGGTGAACGGCCGCGTCGAGGCACCGGAATAAGACGTCGACCGTTAAACAGGAGTCTAGGCCTGTCATGGTAGAAATGAATTGATTCAGATCAATCACGGAGAGCGCCGCCCGGCGTTCCGCTCGTGTGGTAGACTCGCGCACACCGACGCGCCAGCGCCCCAGGCCGGTTCACGAGGATTCGCCCCGTCCGGACATGTTCTTCTGGATCAAGACCGTCCATGTCACCAGTGTGGCCCTCAGCCTGTCGCTGTTCTTCGCGCGCGGGCTGTGGATGCTGGCCGACCCGGCCATGCTGCAGCGTCGATGGGTACGGATCGCCCCGCACGTCATCGACACCGTGCTGCTGCTCAGCGGCGCCACCCTGGCGTGGCTGATCCGTCAGTATCCGCCATCGAGCCACTGGCTGGACGCCAAGCTGCTGGGCTTGGTGCTGTATATCGGGCTGGGCACCGTGGCGCTCAAGCGCGGGCCGACGCGCGCCGTCCGGGCGGGGGCATGGCTGGCGGCGCTGGGCGTGTTCGGCTACATCGTATCGGTGGCGGTTACCATGAATCCCGCCGGGTTCCTGCTCTGGCTGCGGTGAGGCCGCTACTGCAACGACAGACTACCGGGAGGACCGGGCGCATGGATCATCTGTACGGGGAGGCACTGGAGCGTTTCCAGGAGGTGTGGGCGCGCGCCCGGGAGCGCGTTCCGGGTGAACCGGACGCGATGACGCTGGCGACGGCCGGTGCCGGAGGACGGCCCTCGGCGCGCACCGTGCTGCTGAAGCAGGCGGATGAGCGCGGCTTCGTCTTCTATACCAACCTGACCAGCCGCAAGGGCCGTCAGCTTGAGCAGAACCCCCGCGCCGCGCTGTGCTTCTTTTGGCAGCCGCTGCGGGAGCAGGTGCTGGTGGAGGGCCACGTGCAGCCGGTCGCCGAATCGGAGGCGGATGCCTACTGGGCGGGCAGGCCGCGGCAGAGCCAGCTGGGCGCCTGGGCCTCGGAGCAATCGCGCGCGCTGGGCTCCCGGGAGGAACTGGAGCAGCGCCTGCATGAATACGAGCGGCGCTACCGGGACTCGGAAGTGCCGCGCCCGCCCCACTGGTCCGGCCTGCGCGTGGTCCCGGACATGCTCGAGTTCTGGGTCTCGCGGCCCGGCCGCCTGCACGATCGCGTCCGGTACAGCCGCGCCGACGGGCGTTGGCAGCGCAGCCTGGTCAATCCCTGAGGGCGTGCCGGCCCGGAATCCGCTTACACGACAGAGGAGCAACGGCGATGAAAGTGGCACTCATCGGTCTGGGCAGCATGGGGCATCCCATGGCGTGCAACCTGGCCCGTTCGGACGTGGAGCTCGTCGTATACAACCGCACTCGCTCCCGCGCGGAGGACCTGGCGGGGGTCGGCGCGACGATCGCCGGCAGCCCGCGCGAGGCGGCCGACGGGGCCGACTGCCTGATCACGATGCTGGCCGACGACGTCGCCGTGAGCGCCGTACTGGAAGGCGAGCAGGGTGCCCTGGCGGGTCTGCCGCGAGGCGCCGTGCATGCCTGCATGACGACCATCAGCGTCGCCTGCTCGCGCCGGCTCGCCGAGCGCCATGCGGAACTGGGACAGGGATACGTCGCGGCACCGGTATTCGGTCGGCCGGACGCGGCCGCTGCGGGGAAGCTGTGGATCGTTGCCGGTGGACCGAGGGACGCGGTCGAGCGGTGTCGTCCGGCGTTCGACGCGGTGGGCCAGGGCGTGCTCGAGCTGGGAGAGGAGCCGGGGCAGGCCAACACCGTCAAGCTGGCGGGGAACTTCATGCTGGCCGCCATGATGGAGGCGTTCGGCGAGGCTGCCGCGACGGTTGAGAAGGCCGGCGTCTCGCCGGCACGGTTCCTGGAGATCGTGAACGGCCATCTGTTCCGCTCGCCGGTGTACGAGAACTACGGTGGCATGATCGCCGAGCAGCGTTTCGAGCCGGCGGGCTTCCGCATGCGCCTGGGTCTTAAGGACATGCGGCTGCTGCTGGAGGCTGCCGAGGCGAGTGAGGCGCCGATGCCGATGGGGAGCCTGGTGCACGATCGCTACCTGGCAGGCGTCGCCCGCGGCTACGGGGACCAGGACTGGGCGGCCGTGGCGCGGGTGGCGCGGCAGGATGCGGGGCTGAACGACTAGTTATCAAGTTGTTAAGGGGGCGTTTACCAATTCACGGCTTCCTGCAGGCCGTGGATGGCCCGGACGTAGCACCGGGCTCCCTTCCCTTAACCACCTAAAACTTAACAACTTAAAACTGGTAATGGAGAGGCGCGTGCGCCTCTCCATTACCGGGAGTCAACGCTGTAGGGACTTGAGCTCGAGGAATTCCTCGAGTCCGAACTTGCCGAACTCCCGGCCCAGGCCCGACTGCTTGTAGCCGCCGAACGGCGCGAGCGGGTTGAACTTGCCACCGTTGATGTCGATCTGGCCGGTGCGGATCCGCCGGGCAACGCGCATGGCGTGTTCGTTGTCGCCCGCCCAGACACCGCCCGCGAGGCCGTAGATGCTGTCGTTGGCGATGCGCACGGCATCCTCCTCGTCCTGGTATGGAATGATCGACAGCACCGGGCCGAAGATCTCCTCCTGGGCGATGGTCGCATCCGGGTCGACGCGACCGAACACCGTCGGACGAACGAAGTAGCCCCGGTCCAAGCCCTCGGGCGGCTCGGCACCGCCGGTCAGGAGCTCGGCGCCCTCGTCGACGCCCTTGCGGATGTAGCCCCGGACGCGCTCGCGCTGGACATCGGAGGACAGCGGCCCCAGGCGGGTCTTTTCGTCGAACGGGTCGCCTGGAGTAAAGGTCTGCGCGACGGAGACGGCGATCTCGGAAGCCTCCCGGTAGAGGGTTTCGGGGACCAGCATGCGCGTGTGCGCGGTGCACGTCTGGCCGGAGTTCAAGTAGCAGTTGCCGACGCTGGTGCTGACCGCCTTCTTGAGGTCAGCACCCTCGAGGATCACCGAGGCGGACTTCCCGCCCATCTCCAGGGCGATGCGCTTGACCTGGTCCGCGCCCAGCGCGGCGACCCGCTTGCCGGCGCGGGTGGAGCCGGTGAACGAGACCATGTCGACCTGCGGGTGGGTGGCGATGGCCTCGCCCACCACCGGGCCGAAACCGGTGACCATGTTGAACACGCCTGCCGGGAGACCGATCTTGTCCATGATCTCGGCCAGGATGTAGGCGGTGAACGGGGCCACCTCGCTGGGCTTGATCACCACGGTGCAGCCCGCCGTCAGCGCGGGCGCGACCTTGCAAATGATCTGGTGCAGCGGGTAGTTCCACGGTGTGATGCATCCAACCACCCCGACGGGCTCCCGCACCACCAGGGAGTTGCCGACTTCCTCCTCGAACGGGAACTCCTTCGCGATCCGGGGGTAGGACCCGGAAATGGCGATGGGCATACCGGCCTGGATCATTTGTGCCAGCTTGAACGGCATGCCGACCTCGGCGGTGGCGCTGCGCGCGATGTCCTCGGCGCGCGCCTTGAGCCCCTCGTGGAGCTTTTGCACGTAGTCGGCACGGTTCTCCAGCGGCGTCCGGGACCACTTGTCGAACGCCACGCGCGCGGCCCTGGCAGCGCGATCGACGTCCTCGGCCGTACCCGCCGGCACATGGCCCAGCACCTCTTCGGTGGCGGAGTGGTACACGGGAATGGTCTCGCTGCCGGTGGAGGCGACCCATTCGCCATTGATGTAGATCTGGTTGCGGTCCTGCATGATGGTTTCCCCACTGGTCCAGGGTGTCGGGTCGGAACGCGCGCCCGGATCGGCAGCGGGGGCGTCCCGGATCGTGCGGGTGTGGCGGCTAAGCTAACGGTTTTGCCGCGCCGGCGCAATCGGCGTCTTTTGACCGTTCGCAGGGCCTCCCGTAGACTCCGGGCATCACCCCGCAGGGGGGCGCTGCGCGCGATTCTTAAAGACCCCCGGCAGAAGCCGGCCCGCCCGGCGCGTGCCGAACCGGTGCCGGGTTCTCCGGGCCCGCTCAAGGGGCTGCCGGCGCGGCAGATCGCCTTCCACAATTGCCAGAGAGGCCGTACAGCATGAGCCGAACCGCCAGAGCCGTCATCTGTCGCGAGAGGAACAAGCCCGTCGTGGTTGAGGAGGTCGAGGTCGAGGGGCCCCGCCGCAACGAGGTCACGGTGAAGATGAACGCCTGCGGGGTTTGCCACAGCGACCTGTCCGCGACCAATGGCACGATCCGGTTCCCGCCGCCCGTGATCCTCGGACACGAGGGCGCCGGGACGGTCGTCGAAGTCGGCGAGGGAGTGACCGGGCTCGCGGTGGGCGACCATGTACTGACCTCGTTCATCGCGATGTGCGGGAAGTGCCGGTACTGCACCAGTGGGCGGCCGGTGCTCTGCGAGGGCCAGAGCTCGTATTTCACCCTGCCGGACGGCACCGTGCGCACCCGTGGCAGCGGCGGCGAGGACATCAACGTGTTCGGGGGCTGCGGCGCCATGTCCGAGTTCGCCACCATCCACGTCGACAACCTGGTCAGGATCGGCGAGGACGTGCCGCTGGACCGGGCGGCACTGGTGGGCTGCGCGGTGATGACCGGGGTCGGGGCCGTGTTCAATACAGCGCGCCTGGAACCCGGCAGCACCGCGGCGGTGTTCGGCTGCGGCGGCGTCGGTCTGAACGTGGTTCAGGGCTGCAGCATAGCGGGTGCGAGCCGGATCGTTGCGGTGGACACTGCCGACAACAAGCTGCAGCTCGCGCGGGAGTTTGGCGCCAGCGACACGATCAACGCGTCCTCGGAAGACAACGTCGCCAAGGCGGTCAAGAAACTGACCGGAGGCGTCGATTACGCCTTCGAGTGCATCGGTTTCGGCGAGACCGTGGCGCAGGCGTACAACAGCCTGGGCAAGGGGGGCACGGCGCTGGTGCTCGGAGTGCCGCCGGCGGATGACCGGGTTACCCTCAAGACGGTCACGCTGCCCATGGAGGAACGCGTGCTCAAGGGCAGCTATTATGGCTCCGCGCGCCCGCAGCATGATTTCCCGCGCATCCTGGCCCTGTACCGGGGCGGCCGCCTCAAGCTGGACGAGCTGGTGACCCGGACCTACAGCGTGGATCAGGCGCCGGAGGCGTTCGCGGATCTCGAGGCCGGGCGCAATGCGCGGGGCGTGATCGTGTTCGACTGATTCAATCCCGGCCCGACGGATCGCGGCCCTCGAAGCGGCGCACCGCTTCGCGTACGAATTCCGGCACCCGCACCGCCTCGCGGGTGGCCGGGTCGGCATTCACGTACACCAGTTCCCCGCTGACCAGGTGCGCCTGGTCGCGATGAATCTCGAACTCGAAGCGGATGCTCGAGTGACCGATGCGGGCGATGCGCACGCAGACGTCCAGGAGGTCGTCGAACGTCGCCGAGCCATGGTAGTCCAGGCGCGTGGCGACGGCGAACAGGTCGGTGCCGGCCTCGGTGAAACCCTCGGGGTAGGGGATCCCCGCGGCGCGGCAGTACTCTGTCATTCCCACGTCGAAATAGGTCAGGTAGTGGCCGTTGAAGACGATGTCCTGACGGTCGACCTCGGCCCAGCGCACGCGCAGACGGTGACAAAACCGGAACTGTTGGCGGGGCACGGCGGCTCCCCGGTCGCAGGTGAATGCAGGGGCGGTAGTGTACCAGCCCCGATGACGGCCGACGCCTGCCAGGGGAATGACAATGGAAGCGATCTCCGATCTACCCCCGGCGAGGTCAGCTGGCCGATCGGCGTGGAGCCGGGCAGACCGCTTGTGGCCGGGAGGCGGGCGCCGTTCGACACGCAACAACCGGAGGGCAACGGATGATCTACAGTCTCGGGGAGCGCCGGGTCCGCTGCGAGGGTGAGTACTTCATCGCCGACAGCGCCGTCGTCATCGGATCCGTGGTGCTGGAGGAGAACGCGAGCATTTGGTTCAACACCGTCGTGCGCGGTGACAACGATCTCATCACCATCGGCCGCAACAGCAACATCCAGGACGGCGCGGTGCTGCACACGGATGCCGGCATCAAGCTGTCGGTGGGACCGGACGTCACCGTCGGGCACAAGGCGATGCTGCACGGCTGTACGATCGGCGAGAACAGCCTGATCGGCATCAGCGCCGTGGTACTGAACCACGCGGTGATCGGGCGCAACTGCCTGATCGGTGCCAATACCCTGATTCCGGAGGGCAAGGAGATCCCGGAAGGGTCGCTGGTGCTGGGTTCACCCGGGCGGGTGGTACGCCAGCTTGAGGGCGGCGAGATCGAGATGTTACGGGCCTCGGCCGCAGGCTACGTGGAGCGTGCCAGACGTTTCCGCGCCGAGCTCGTCGCACAGGGACGACCGGAGGGTTAGCCGCGGGCATCAGCGGTCCGGGTCGGTGATGAGCAGGCGCCGCATCAGGTCCGCGTAGATTTCCGCGAGGGTATCCAGGTCCCGCGCGGCGACATTCTCGTTGGCCTTGTGGATGGTGGCGTTGACCGGTCCCAGCTCGATTACCTGGCTTCCATGGGCAGCGAAGAAACGGCCATCCGAGGTGCCGCCCGAGGTCGACAGCGCCGGCTCGTGGCCCGTGATCGCGGCCACCGAGTCACGTGCCGCTTCCAGCAGCGCGCCGCCGGCGGTCAGGAACGGCCGGGCGGAGGGCTGCCAGTCCAGGTCGTATTCCAGTCCGTGCTGGTGCAGAACGGCTTCCACCCGCCTGCGCAGGCCCGTTTCCTCGACCTCCGGCGAATAGCGGAAGTTGAACTGGATCTCGATCTCGCCCGGGATTACGTTGGTCGCGCCGGTGCCGGCGTGGATATTGGCGATCTGGAAGCTTGTGGGAGGGAAGTGCTCATTGCCTTGGTCCCAGGTAATGTCGCGCAGCGCGGCCAGCGCCGGCAACACCGCATGCACCGGGTTGCGGGCCAGCTGCGGGTAGGCGACGTGTCCCTGCACACCGTGTACGGTGAGCACCGCGTTGACCGATCCCCGGCGGCCGTTCTTGATGGTATCGCCGACGCGCTCCGCGGCCGTGGGCTCTCCCACCACGCACCAGTCGGAATGTTCGGTGCGTTGGGCCAGCGTTTCCAGCACACGGGCCGTCCCGTCGACCGTCTCGCCTTCCTCGTTGCTGGTCACCAGCAGGGCCAGGCTGCCCCGGTGCCGCGGGTGGCGACCGACGAAGGTCTCGCAGGCGGTGACCATGGCCGCGAGGCTGCCCTTCATGTCGGCCGCGCCGCGTCCGTACAGCACGCCGTCGCGCAGCGTCGGCCGGAACGGGTCGCAGCCCCAGGCTCGCAGGGGCCCGGGTGGCACGACGTCGGTATGCCCGGCGAATGTCAACACCGGGCCGCCGCTGCCGCGCCGCGCCCAGAAATTGTGGACGCCGGCGAACTCTATGGGCTCGATGCGGAAGCCGAGCGGCTCGAGACGACGGGCAAGAATCTCTTGGCAGCCCGCATCCTCCGGGGTCACGGACGGGCGCTCGATCAGTTCCATGGCCAGCTTGAGCGTCGGCGATATCACTCGTGCCTCCTTGTCGACGGAATCCCGCGGCGGTTCACGCGAGCCGGTCGGGGAATGCCTCGTAGTCCCCGGCGGTGGGCTGGAGCACTGGCCGCCGGATCGGGGGAGGCGCGGCGAGCATCCGCCCCGGCGTACGATCCCGATCCAGCGGCTCGCGGCGGTCGTCGGGCAGCTCGCGCCCTGTCCTGCCACGGGGGTTGAGCAGGCCTTGCCGCGCGACGGTCTGTTCCCGGGAACGCCGGCGTTCCGGCTCCACACCGGCCCGACGGACGTGGTGGAGCTTGGCCGGGATCCGGGCGCGTTCGCGCCACCGGCGGGTCTTGCCCGTGCTGTCGCAGTTGGCGAGGCCGTAGGGGCTGAAGCCCGTCATTGCACGTTCCGCAGAAGCTCGTTAATGCTGACCTTGCCCCGCGTGCCGGCGTCGACCTGCTTGACGATCACGGCGCAGTAGAGGCTGTGGCTGCCGTCCTTTGCGGGCAGACTGCCGGGCACCACCACCGAGCCTGCCGGCACGTGGCTCCGCAGGATCTCGCCGGTCTCCCGGTGGTAGATTGGCGTGCTCTGGCCGATGAACACCCCCATCGAGATAACGGATCCCTCGCCCACGACGACACCCTCGACGATCTCCGAGCGTGCGCCGATGAAACAGTTGTCCTCGACGATGCACGGGCTGGCCTGGAGCGGCTCCAGCACTCCTCCGATGCCGGCGCCGCCGGAAATGTGTACGTTGCGGCCGATCTGGGCGCAGGAGCCCACGGTGGCCCAGGTATCGATCATGCTGCCGCTGTCGATGAAGGCGCCGATATTGACGTAACAAGGCATCAGCACCACGTTGGAGGCAATGTGGCTGCCGCGGCGCACGGTGGCCGGCGGCACCACGCGCGCCCCCTGGCGCTCGAAGTCGGCCTGAGCGAAGCCCTGGTAGCGGGTGGGCACCTTGTCAAAGAACCGCGTGAAGCCGCCCTCGACGACCCGGTTTTCCTCGATCCGGAAGGACAACAGCACGGCCTTCTTGAGCCATTCGTTGACCCGCCACCGCCCGTCACGCTTCTCGGCGACCCGGGCCTCGCCGCTCTCGAGTCGCGCCAGCGCCTGCTCGATTGCGCGCCGGACCTCGGGTCCCACGCTTGATGGGGTGATCTCGTTGCGTCGCTCGAAGCTCTCGTCGATGATCTTCTCAAGCTCTGACACGATTGTTCTCCAGCGTCTCGGTCCGTTTGCGCCGCGGCGCGCGGGCGCACATTGTACCCGAAGCGCCCTCGCGTGGCGGCCGTTTTCCGCGCTACAAGGACTCGACCAGGGAGCGGATGCGCCGGGCGGCCTCGGCGCAGTCGGCCAGCGGTGCCACCAGGGAGATGCGCACGCGGCTGCGTCCCGGGCTGCGGTCGCCGGTACCACGCGACAGATAGCTCCCCGGCAGCACGCGGACGTTGTACTCGGCGAGCAGGCGCCGGGTGAACTCGGCGTCATCGACCGGGGTCGCCGGCCAGAGGTAGAAACCGGCATCCGGCAGGGTGAAGTCGAGCAACGGCGCGAGAATCTTCCCCACCTGCTCGAACTTGGCGCGGTAGAGCGCGCGGTTGTCCCGGACGTGGGCCTCGTCGGACCAGGCCCGGATGCTGGCCTGCTGTGCGGGCGGCGGCATGGCACTGCCGTGGTAGGTGCGATAGCGCAGGAACAGCGAGATCAGCTCCGGGTCGCCGGCGACGAAGCCCGAGCGAAGCCCGGGCAGGTTCGAGCGCTTGGACAGGCTGTGGAACACCAGGCAGCGCCGGAAGTCGTCGCGGCCGGCAGCGGCGCACACCTGCAGCAGGCCGGGCGGCGGCGCGTCGTCCTCGGGGTAGATCTCGGAATAGCATTCGTCGCTGGCGATCACGAAGTCGTGCCGGTCGGCCAGGTCGATCAGGCGCTGCAGCAGGGCGCGGTCCGCCACCGCGCCGGACGGATTGCCGGGCGTGCAAAGGTAAAGCAGCTGGCAGCGTTCCCAGACCCGTTCGGGGACCGCGTCCAGGTCGGGCAGGAAGCGGTTCTCCGCCAGGCAGTCGAGGTAATACGGCTCGGCTCCCGCGAGCAGTGCCGCCCCTTCGTAGATCTGGTAGAAGGGATTGGGCATTAGCACCAGTGGCCCCGGCGTCGGATCCACCAGGCATTGGGCAAAGGCGAACAGGGCCTCGCGGGTGCCGTTCACCGGCAGTACGTGGCGTCCGGGATCAAGCATCCCGGCGTCGACGTGGAAGCGCCATGAGAGCCAGTTGCAGATCGCCTCGCGCAGGGCCGGCACACCGCGGGTCGCCGGATAGTGCGCGACTGCGTCCCGGTGTTGCCCGAGGGCGGCCAGCACGTCGGGGGGCGGCGGGTGCTGCGGCTCTCCGATCGACAGGCTGACGGGAGCCAGCTCCGGGTTGGGCCGTATGCCGCGGACCAGCTCCGCCAAGCGCTCGAAGGGGTAGGGCTGCAGGCGCCACATCCGGGGGTTCATGCGTTCTCCGTGTGCGGGAATTGGGTTCAGTCGTCGGCGTCCAGCGCCCGCCGCAGGGCAGCGGCGAGCGCCTTGCACTGCCGCGCGTCCAGTAACGGACGGTCCTGGCGGTCGGTGACGAAGAATACATCCTCGGCACGCTCGCCGACGGTGGAGATCTTGGCCGTGATCAGCCGCACGCCCTGCTGCTGGAATACCCGGCCGACGGTCGAGAGGAGGCCCGGACGGTCTCCGGTGATCAGCTCCAGGGCGGTGCGCTGGTTGGTCTCGTCGTGCGTGAAGTGGACCTCGGTGGGCGTGCTGAACGCCCGCGCACGGCGCGGCACCCGGCGCGTGACCCGGAACATCGACTCGTCGGGCTGCTGCAGGGCATGCGTCAGGGTCTGCTGAATCTCCCGCACCCGGTAGTCGTCGTCGATGGGCTCACCGTCCTCCTCCAGCACCACGTAGGCGTCCAGGGCGCGGCCGTCGGTGGTCGAGTGGATGCGGGCTTCCTGCACGGTGAGCCCGAGCTGGTTGAGCACCGCCGTGATCAGGCCGAACAGGTAGTCGCGGTCGGCCATGTAGATGAACAACGTCGTGCCCCCGCGATCCTGGCCCTTGTGTATGCGCACGAGCGGCTGCGAACGGTCCCCTGCGCCCAGGATGCAGCGGGTCTCCCAGGCGATCTCGTCGGGCGCGTTGCGCAGGAAGTAGTCTTCGGGGAAAGTGGCCCACAGCGGCTCGATGCGCAGGTCCTCGTAACCGGCGGCGCGCAGGGTGTCGAGCGCGCGCGCCTGGTTGTCCTCGATCGCTTCGGCGGGGTCGATGGGGTTCTCGAGGCCCCGTTGCAGCGCCTCCCGCGTGGCCTGGTACAGCTCCGTGAGCAGGGTGAACTTCCAGGAGTTCAGCAACTCCGGGTTGGTGCCGCGCATGTCGGCCACGGTCAGCAGGAACAAGTGGTCGAGACGGCTCCCGTTGCGCACCCGACGGGCGAACTCGTGGATCTCCTCCGGGTCGCTGATGTCCCGCCGCTGGGCGGTCATGGACATCAGCAGGTGATTGCGCACCAGCCATACCACCAGGCGGGTGTCGTACACGCTCAGCCCGTGGTGCAGGCAGAACCCCTCCGCGTCCAGCGCGCCCAGCTTGGAGTGATCGCCGCCACGACCCTTGCCGATGTCGTGGAACAGCGCGGCGATATAGAGTAGCTCGGGCTTCGGGATGGCCTCCATTATCCGGCTGCACAGGGGGTATTCGTGGGCGAATTCCGGCACTGCCATGCGCCGGATGTTACGCACCACGAACAGCAGATGCTGATCCACGGTATACGCATGGAACAGGTCGAACTGCATGCGCCCGACCACCTGCCGGAAGGCCGGAATATACCGCGCGAGGATGCCATAGCGATTCATCCGGCGCAGCTCGTGGGTGATGCCCCGCGGCTGGCGCAGGATCTCCATGAACAGGCTGCGCGCGCGGATATCGTTGCGGAAGTCCTCGTCGATCAGGTCGCGGTAGCGGCGTGCCAGGCGGATGGTGGAGGCGCGCACGCCCTTGAGGCGCTGGTCCTGCTCCAGCAGCAGAAACATCTCCAGCAGCGCGAATGGCGAGCGCCGGAACACGCCTTCGTCGCGCACCTCGAGGAATCCGCGGCGGACCTGGAAACGGGCGTTGACCGGCACCGGTGGCTCGCCGTGGTCGGGGAACAGGATGTTCTCGCGGAACAGCTGCAACAGCACCTCGTTGAGCCGATTCAACCGCGTGATGGTGCGGTAATAGCGTTGCATGAACTGTTCCACCGCCAGGTTATGGTTGTCGTCGCGGTAGCCGAATTCCTCGGCGAGACGCACCTGGTGATCAAACAACAGCCGGTCCTCACGCCGGCCGGCCAGGGTATGGAGCACGAAACGGACCTGCCAGAGGTACTCCTGCCCGGCCGTCAGCGACTGATATTCGTCCTCGGTCAGGAAGCGGTGCGTGACCAGCTCGTAGAGGCTGTCGGCACGGAAATGGCGCTTGGCCACCCAGCCGATGGTCTGGATGTCCCGCAGGCCTCCGGGGCCTTCCTTGACGTTGGGCTCGAGCTGGTACGCGGTGTCGTCGTACTTCAGATGGCGCGCCTGTTGCTCGGCATACTTGGCCAGGAAGAAGTCCCGGTCCGGCCAGATCCGCTCCTGCGCGATCACCTCGCGCAGGGCGTCGAACATGGTCTGGGGCCCGTCCAGCAGCCGCGATTCCGTGAGATTGGTGACCACCGTGATGTCGGCCGCGGCCTCCCGGGAGCAGTCCTCCAGGGTGCGCACGCTGTGTCCGAGTTCGAGGCCAATGTCCCACAGGAAGGCGACGAAGCCCTCCACCTGACCGCGCCAGGCGTCACTGGCGTTTGCCGGGACCAGGATCGTGATGTCGACGTCGGACCCGGGATGCAGCTCGGCACGGCCGTAGCCACCCACTGCGAGCAGGGCGAAGCAGTCGCGGTGCGCGTCGGCCAAGTGGTACCGCCAGGCGGCAACGATGATCTGGTCGACCAGGCGTGCCCGCCCATGAATCAGGTCGCGCGCCGGTACGCCCCGGGCGAAGCCTTCTTCCAGGGCGTGTTGCCCCTCGCGCAGCAGCGCGCGGATGGCGGGGACGGCCTCGCCTCCGCCGGCAATTTCACGGGCGAGGCGGTCGGGCTTTACCGGCGGCGCACCCGCGCGCCAGAAATCGACCGCCGGCTCCAAAGCTTCGGTGGACGTCACCGGTGTCGATTCCTCCCGGCAGTGGTTCCGGCTACAGGTCGGGGATGGCCTCACCCTCGCGCAGGGTGAGAACCTCGTGCCCGGTGTCGGTCACCAGGATGGTGTGTTCCCATTGCGCCGACAGCGAGTGATCCTTGGTCACGACCGTCCAGCCGTCGCGCAGGAGCTTGGTGTGCCGCTTGCCCGCGTTGACCATGGGCTCGATGGTGAAGGTCATGCCCGGCTCCAGGGCTAGACCCTCGCCCGGGGTTCCGTAGTGCAGGACCTGCGGATCCTCATGGAAGCCACGACCGATGCCGTGTCCGCAGTACTCGCGGACGATGCTGAAGCCGTGGCTTTCGGCATGGTACTGGATGGCCGCGCCGAGGTCTCCCAGCGTGGCCCCGGGCCGCACGCGATTGATACCCACCCACATGGCCTCGCAGGCCACGCGACAGACCCGCCGCGCGAGCACCGAGGTCTCGCCGACCAGGAACATGCGACTGGTGTCGCCGTGAAACTCGTCCCGGATCACGGTGATGTCGATATTGATAATGTCGCCGCCCTTCAGGCGCTTGTTGCCCGGGATCCCGTGGCAGACCACGTGGTTGACCGAGGTGCAGACCGACTTCGGGAAACCCCGGTAATTGAGTGGGGCCGGGATGCAATCCAGCTCCCCGACGATGAAGTCGTGGCAGATGCGGTCGAGCTCGCCGGTGGTCACGCCGGGACGGACGTGGGGCTCGATCATCTCAAGCACACGCGCGCCGAGGCGGCCGGCGACACGCATCTTTTCCTGCTCTTCAGGCGTCTTGATTGTAACGGGCATCTTGCTTCCTTGGCACCGGCGGGAGACGTTCGCCGCGGTCCGGGTCGGCAGCCTTGAACGGGAATCGGCTTCGTTGTGGGAGACAGGCGAATATGGTATAAATCGCGCGCTTTTGAAGCAATCCAAATCCGCACACGCGCCGTCACGTGCGGCGGGGTGCCCGACCTTCCCGCAGGCCTAAATGCCCGGACCCTTTCGAGTGGTCCGGTTCGGCCGGAAGGGACCGGGTTGCCGCATGGGGCGCGTGGAGGCCCAACCCCTGAAAACCGGAGCTTAACGATGGCTGATCTCTCCATGCGCCAGATGCTCGAGGCGGGCGTTCACTTCGGGCATCAGACCCGCTACTGGAACCCCAAGATGGAACCTTACATCTTCGGGGCTCGCAACAAGATCCACATCATCAACCTGGAAAAGACCCTGCCGCTGTTCAAGCAGGCCCTCAAATACGTTCAGGACCTCGCCTCCGACGGCGGCAAGCTGATGTTCGTCGGCACCAAGCGCTCTGCCCGGGATTTCGTGCACGAACAGGCCGAGCGCTGCGGGATGCCGTACGTCGATCACCGCTGGCTGGGCGGCATGCTGACCAACTTCCGCACGGTGCGCCAGTCGATCAAGCGACTGAAGGACCTGGAGCTGATGGATGAGGACGGCACCTTCGACCGCCTCAGCAAGAAGGAGACCCTGATGCTGCGCCGCGAGAAGGACAAGCTCGAGCGCAGTCTGGGCGGCATCAAGGACATGAACGGGCTACCGGACGCGATGTTCATCATCGACGTTGGTTTCGAGGACATCGCCGTCAAGGAGGCGGCCAAGCTTGGTGTGCCAGTCGTCGGAATCGTCGACAGCAACAACTCCCCCGATGGGGTGGACTACGTCATACCCGGGAATGACGACGCGATGCGCGCGATCCGGCTCTATACCTACCTGGTGGCCGAGGCGGTGCTCCGGGGCAAGGAGAGGCGCGCGGAGCTCGCGGGCCCGGAGGACGAATTTGTCGCAATCGAGGACGTAAAGGACCCAGCCGGGGTTGAGGACGCCGGGGAGCAGGCCCCTGCGGCAGGCGACGAGTCGCAAGCCGCGGCGCCGGGCGGCACTGGCGAGGCGGCGGCGATACCTTCTTCCGGCGCCGAGGTGCCGCAATCCGGGGATGTCGGCGACAAGGCCTGAGCAGGTCGGGCGAACCCGCACACAGTTATTGAGGTAACAGCAAATGGCGATAACCGCAGATCTGGTCAAACAGCTGCGTGACCGGTCCGGTGCCGGGATGATGGAGTGCAAGAAAGCGCTGGTCGAGACCGACGGCGACCTGGACGCCGCCATGGAGCTCATGCGCAAGCAGGGCCTGGCCAAGGCGGACAAGAAGGCCGGGCGGGTCGCCGCCGAGGGCGAGATCGTGATTGCCACCGCGGACGACGGCGGTGCCGCGGTGATGGTCGAGATCAACAGCGAGACCGACTTCGTTGCCGGGGGCAACGATTTTCGCGATTTCGCCCGGCGCGTGGCCGAGGCCGCGCTGGCGGGCGCCGCCGGGGACGTTGGGCGGCTCAACGACCTGCAGCTGGAAGACGGGCGCAAGGTCGAAGACGCACGCCGCGAGCTCGTCGCCAAGGTCGGCGAGAACATTAACGTGCGTCGTCTGTGCCGGATGACGCGACAGGGCGACCGGCTCGGCAGCTACACCCACGGTCAGCGCATCGGGGTTCTGGTCGACGTGCGCGGCGGGGAGCACCCGCTTGCGCGGGATCTGGCGATGCATATCGCCGCCAGCCGGCCCGTGTGCGTGGCCGAGAAGGACGTCCCGGCCGATACCCTGGAAAAGGAGCGCGAGATCCTGCGCGCGCAGGCGGTGGACAGCGGCAAGCCGCCGGAGATCGTGGAGAAGATGATCCAGGGCCGGCTGCGCAAATATCTGGGCGAGATCACCCTGCTGGGCCAGCCCTTTGTGAAGGACCCGGACCTGTCGGTGCAGAAGTTGCTCGAGCAGCAGGGGGCAGAGGTGCTCGCGTTTGAGCGCTTCGAGGTCGGCGAAGGCATCGAGAAGAAGGAAGAGAATTTCGCCGCAGAGGTCATGGCGCAGGTTCGCGACAACTGACCGAACCCGTGCCGGCCAGCCGGGTCCAACGGGTGGCCCGGCGCCGCGATGTTCGGGGCGGCGTCTGCGCCGCCGCCGGGAGCACCGCCCGTCTGTCGGTCCGGGGTGGACCGGGCCGGTACAAGAACAGGAACCACGAGAGGCTGACTCGACCGCTATGAACGACCGACGTCCCGTCTACCGGCGCATCCTGCTCAAACTAAGCGGCGAAGCATTGCTCGGGGATGCGGCGTACGGGATCGATCCGGCGATGATCCGGCGACTGGCCGAGGAGCTGCGTGACGTCGCCGCTACCGGTGTGCAGATCGGCGTAGTGATCGGCGGGGGCAACATCTTCCGTGGTGCCGGCCTGGCGGGCTCCGGGGTCGACCGGGTCACGGCGGACCAGATGGGTATGCTCGCCACCGTCATGAACGCCCTGGCGATGCAGGATGCCCTCGAACGTCTGCAGGTTCCCGTGCGGGTGATGTCGGCGCTGCGTGTCAACCAGGTGTGCGAGGACTACATCCGCCGGCGGGCGATGCGCCACCTGGAGAAGGGGCGTGTGGTGGTCTTTGCCGCTGGCACCGGCAACCCGTTCTTTACCACCGATACCGCGGCCAGTCTGCGGGCCATCGAGGTCAACGCCGACCTGATGCTCAAGGCCACCAAGGTCGACGGTGTTTATTCAGCGGATCC
Organism: Gammaproteobacteria bacterium; assembly: GCA_035638695.1. Lineage (GTDB taxonomy): Bacteria > Pseudomonadota > Gammaproteobacteria > UBA5335 > SLRW01 > DASQZJ01. The sequence continues at coordinate 18,034 of DASQZM010000075.1, forward strand.
GGTGCAAGTGCCGGGTGCCGAGCATTACCGGCACTTGCGTTATGATCAAGTCCTGGATGGGCACCTCGCCGTCATGGACGCTACCGCCATCGTCATGTGCCGCGATCACGACCTGCCGCTGCGCGTGTTCGACATCAAGCGGGCGGGCGCCCTGATGCGGATCGTCTTGGGCGACCGTGAGGTGGGTACCACGGTGGACAACGACACGACCGCCGGAGGCAGCAAATGATCGAGGACATCAAGAAGGATGCTGGGCAGCGGATGCGCAAGAGCGTAGATGCGCTGCGCCAGGACTTGACCAAGCTGCGGACGGGCCGCGCCCATACCAGCCTGCTGGATCATGTCACCGTCGCCTACTACGGGACAGACGTACCGCTTTATCAGGTGGCCTCCATCTCCGTCGCTGACGCCCGCACGCTGATGATCACCCCGTTCGAGAAGGGCATGGTTCAGCCCGTGGAAAAGGCCATCATGAGCTCGGACCTGGGGCTCAATCCGAGCACCGCGGGCAACGTCATTCGTGTAGTGCTGCCGGCCCTTACCGAGGAGCGCCGGAAGGAAATGGTGCGGGTGGTGCGGCAGGAAGCTGAGGGCGCGCGAGTCGCCGTGCGCAACATACGGCGGGATGCGATCGCGGACCTGAAGGAGCTGGAGAAGACCGAATCGCTCAGCGAGGACGAAATCAAGCGAGCCCAGGACGAGGTCCAGAAGCTCACGGACCAGTACGTGGCGCGCGTGGACGAGGTGCTCGCGGAGAAGGAAAAGGAGCTGATGTCGGTCTGAACCCGGGCATCCGACCCGACTATCCGGGCCGGGGGAGAGGACCTGCGCATTGGTTCCGCCTCGCCCGGCCCATCACAGGGGACCCCGAGCCGGGACACGACTTTTTATGATTGATTTGACGGGCTTCGCTGCGCCGTGCCAGGCCGGACCGGCACTGCGGCACCTCGCCGCGGCCATGGAGCACAGCGACCGCTGGGCGCGCCGGCGCCGGTTCGGGCGCACCCCAGAGCAGGTCGCTCCCGGGTCGGGGCATGCTTAGGCAGCGGATCCTCACGGCGCTGGTCTTGGGACCCCTGGTCATGGCGGCCATCGTGTGGCTGCCGCTGGCATGGCTCGAGGTGTTCATCGGCGTGGTCGTCACGCTGGCAGCCCTGGAGTGGGGCGGCATCATGCAGCTGCCGGGTCCTCTTGCGCGCGGGCTGTTCGCCACCGCGATCGCTACCCTGCTCGGGCTTACCTCGCTGGCCTGGGGTGCGCTGCCGCAGGGTACCGCCGGCGTGCTACTGGGCATAGCGGCGATCTGGTGGCTCATCGCGCTGGCCTGGGTGCTGGCCTATCCGGCCGGGCTGCCGCAGGGGCGCGCGATGCGTGGACGCGAGACTCTGGCCGGGGTGTGTATGCTGGTGCCGGCCTGGTTCGCGGTGGTGGCGCTGCGGGCGCAGGGCGGCGCGGGCGGCTGGCTGTTGCTGTTCCTGTTGGTGATAATCTGGGCGGCGGATATCGCGGCGTTCTTCGCCGGCAGGGCCGTGGGGCGGCACAAGATGGCGCCCCACGTCAGCCCGGGGAAGACCTGGGAAGGAGCCGCGGCGGGTGTCGCCGCGAGCTCACTCATCGCCGCCGCGTGTGCCCTGCCGCTGGGAGTCCCGGAGGGCGCGATTCCGGTGTTTGTTGCGCTGTGCGCCGTGGTCGCCTCGTTTTCGATCGTGGGAGATCTGGCCGTGAGCATGTTCAAGCGCCACGCCCGGCTCAAGGACAGCGGGACGCTGCTGCCGGGGCACGGCGGTCTGCTCGACCGGATCGACAGCCTGACCGCGGCGGCGCCGGCATTCCTTCTGGGCATCAAGTTTCTCGGGTTGTTCCGATGACAGGCGTAAGCATTCTGGGATCCACGGGCAGCATCGGTGGCAGCACGCTGGAGGTCATCCGCCGTCACCCGGAGCGCTTCCGTGTGGTGGCGCTGACGGCCAACAAGGAGGTCGAGGGCATGGCGCGCCAGTGCCGCGAATTCCGCCCGGAGCTCGCGGTGATGGCCGATCCGGAGGCGGCGGAGACGTTGCGCGGCACGCTCGCGGCCGAGGGCCTGGCGACCGAGGTACAGGGCGGGACGGGGGCGCTCGAGGACGCGGCCGCGATTGCCAGCGCCGACTGCGTGATGGCGGCGATCGTAGGCGGAGTGGGCCTGCTGCCGACACTGGCGGCCGTGCGCGCGGGCAAGCGCGTGCTGCTGGCGAACAAGGAAGCCCTGGTGATGGCCGGTCAGCTGTTCATGACCGAGGTTACCGCCGGTGCCGCGGAGCTGGTGCCCATCGACAGCGAGCACAACGCCATCTTCCAGTGCCTCCCAGACCGGTTCCACCCCGGCACGGGGGTCGCCTGGTCCGGGGCCCGCCGCATCCTGCTGACCGCCTCGGGCGGGCCGTTCCGGCGCACTCCGGCAGCGCAGCTGGAGACCGTGACCCCGGACCAGGCGTGCGCTCACCCCAACTGGGTCATGGGGCGCAAGATCTCGGTCGATTCGGCCACCATGATGAACAAGGGACTGGAGGTAATCGAGGCCTGCTGGCTGTTCGGCACCACCCCGGAGCACATTCAGGTCGTGCTGCATCCGCAGAGCGTGGTGCACTCCATGGTCGAGTACGTCGATGGGTCGGTGCTGGCGCAGCTGGGCAACCCGGACATGCGCACGCCCATCGCGCACGCCTTGGGCCTGCCCGAGCGGCTGGAGTCGGGGGTGACGCCCCTGGACCTGTTCGAGGTGGCGCGGCTGGACTTCGAACCGCCGGACCTCGGGCGGTTTCCGTGCCTCGCCCTGGCGGTCCGGGCGTGGGAGATCGGCAGCAGCGGCCCGGTGGTCCTGAACGCGGCCAACGAGGTGGCGGTGCAGGCATTCCTGGACGGGCGGATCCGCTTTCCCCGGATCGCCGCCACCATCGAGGCGACCCTGGACGAGCTGGGGGCGCCGGCGGCCGGCAGCATCGAGCAAGTCGTGGAGGTCGACGCCCGGGCGCGCGCGGCCGCCGCGGTGCACGTCCGGAGGCTTGCGCAATGAGCGGCATCCTGATTTCGGCGGCCGCGTTCGCCGTGACCCTGGGGGTGCTGGTCACGTTCCACGAGTTCGGCCACTTCTGGGTCGCGCGCCGGCTCGGCGTGCGGGTGCTCCGGTTCAGCGTCGGCTTCGGGCGTCCCCTCTGGCGGCGTACCTCGCGGGACGGCACCGAATACGCGCTGAGCGCCATCCCCCTGGGTGGCTATGTGAAGATGCTCGACGAGCGCGAGGGGCCGGTGCCGGAAGGGGAGCTGGGCCGCGCATTCAACCGGCAGTCGGTGGCGCGCCGGTTCGCCATCGTTGCGGCGGGACCGATCGCGAATCTGGTGCTTGCCGTGCTGGTGTTCTACCTGATGTTCCTGGTGGGCGTGACCGGCATCAAGCCGAAAATCGGATCGGTCGCGCCCGACAGCGCAGCGGCGCAGGCGGGGCTCCAGGCGGACGACGTGATCGTGTCGGTCGGTGGGCAGGCCACGCCGACCTGGGAGCAGGCCAGCCTGGGCCTGCTGGAGGCGGCGCTCGGTTCGGGCCAGGCCGAGGTAACGGTCCGCACCGCGCAGGACATCCAGCGCCAGGTAACGCTGCAGGTGCCGCCGGGGAAGGACCTTACCGGTCCGGGCAAGCTGCTTCCCGGGCTCGGGATCAGCGAGTACCGGCCCAAGGTGCCTCCGGTGCTGGGCCAGCTGGTGCCGGGCGGGCCGGCAGCGAAGTCGGGCCTGAAGGGCGGCGACCGGATCGTCGCCGTGGCCGGCACGCCGGTGCACAGCTGGGAGGACCTGGTCGCCGCGGTGCAGGCGCGGCCGGACCGACAGGTGGCATTCACGGTACGGCGCGACGGACGGGAGCGGCACATGGAGGTCGCCGTGGGCAGCCGGAAGGAGTCCGGCAAGCGTGTCGGCTTCATCGGCGCGCGCGCGCATGTGCCGAAGGGGTTGTTCTCGGATATGGTTGCCCGCTATCGGCCGGGACCCCTGCACGCTGTTCCCGCGGCGCTCGGGCGGACATGGAAGATCTCCCTGCTTACGCTACAGGCGACCTGGAAGATGATCGTCGGCCAGGTTCCCTTGAAAAACATCAGCGGCCCAATCAGTATTGCGCGCTACGCCGGTGAGTCGGCCAGCATCGGTCTGGCGCCGTTTCTGGGGTTCCTTGCGGTGGTCAGCGTCAGCCTGGCGATCCTGAACCTGCTGCCGATACCGGTACTCGATGGCGGACATCTGCTCTACTACGTGATCGAGGTCGTGAAAGGCCGCCCCCTGTCCGAGCAGGCCCAGGCCATCGGTCAGCAGATCGGCCTGGCGGCGTTGCTGCTGCTGATCGGGCTGGCACTGTACAACGACCTGGCGCGCTTGCACGGCTGACACCGAAACAGCGGAAAGGACGACTTCTTGAGTATCTTCGGGGATCTGCGAGGACGAGGGCTCGTTTGCGTGCTTCTGGCGCTGTTCGCGGGTAGCGCCTACGCATTCCAGCCGTTCGTGATCCAGCATATCCGGGTTGAGGGGCTGCAGAGGATTGAAAAGGGCACCGTGTTCAATTACATGGACGTGGGCGTCGGGGACACGCTCGACCAGAGCAAAGCGCAGGGGGTCATCCGGTCGCTGTACAATACGGGGTTTTTCAGCGACGTCGAGCTCGAGCGCAAGGGCGACACCCTGATTGTGAAAGTCAAGGAACGGCCTACGATCTCGAGTTTTTCCATCAGCGGCAACAAGTCGATCAAGACCGACAAGCTCAGGAAGGCGCTGGCCAAAGTCGGGCTGGCGCAGGGCCGGGTGTTCAACCGCTCGCTGCTGGACCAGGTGGAGCAGGAGCTGCGCCGGCAGTACTACTCCACCGGCAAGTACGGGGTGAAGATCCACACCGAGATCAAGCATGAGGTGGACAACCGCGTCAGCCTGGCGATCAAGATCCACGAAGGTCAGGTAGCGACCATTCGCAAGATTAACATCGTGGGCAACCACGTCTTCAGCGACGCGACCCTGAAGGACCAGATGAAGCTGACCACCCCGGGACTGTTCACCTGGTACACGAAGAACGACCGCTACTCGCGGCAGGCGCTGTCCGGCGACCTGGAGGCGATCCAGTCGTACTATCAGGACCGCGGTTACGTGAACATGCGCGTCGAGTCCACCCAGGTGTCGCTATCGCCGGACAAGAAAGGCATCTACATCACCATCAACATCCATGAGGGCAGCCGCTACAGGGTCAGCAAGGTCAATCTGGCGGGCAACCTGATCCTGCCGCGCCAGCAGCTGCGCAAGTTCATCGACATCCAGCCGGGCTCGGTATTCTCGCGCCAGAAGGCGACCGGGGCGGGCAAGCAGATCTCCCAGCGTCTCGGTGAGGAAGGCTATGCGTTTGCCAACGTCAACCCGATTCCGGAAATTGACCAGAAGAACAAGACGGTCAAGCTGACCTTCTACGTTGAACCGGGAAGGCGGTTCTACGTCCGGCAGGTCAACTTCAGCGGCAACGATAAGACCGATGACTACGTTCTGCGGCGGGAGATGCGTCAGTTCGAGGGCGGTATCTTCAATGGCTCGGCGGTCAAGCGCGGACGCACGCGGCTGACGCGGCTGCCGTTCATCGAAAGCGCCAAGGTCAATACCGATCGGGTGCCGGGAAGCGACGACAAGGTGGACGTGAATTACAAGGTGAAGGAACGGAGCGCCGGCAGCTTCCAGGTCGGGGTCGGCTACTCCGGCTCGCAGGGTGCGCTGGTCAACGCCAGCGTGTCGCATTCGAACTTTCTAGGTACCGGCGACAGGATTTCGCTGCAGACAGACCGCAGCTATTACACTGACCTTTACAGCTTCTCGCTGACCCAGCCCTACTACACGCTGAACGGCGTCAGCCGCACGATCTCGGCGTTCTACCGACGCACCAGCGCGCTGACGCAAGTGAGCTCGAGCTTTACCACGAAGAGCTACGGCGCGAACATGAGCTTTGGCATCCCCATCAGCGAGTACGACAACGTCAGCCTGGGCCTCGGCTATCAGAACACCGACGTGTACACGTCACCGCTGAGCCCGCTGCAGGTGGACCAGTTCGTCCACGACAACGGCAACGGCCTCGACAGTTTTCAGCTGCAGTTGGGCTTCTCCCGGGACACTCGTAACCGGACCCTCTTCCCGGGCCGCGGCTACCTGCAGAGGCTCAGCACAACCATCGCGGTGCCGCCGGGTAACCTGCGTTACGTGCTGGCGCAATACCGCTACCAGCAGATGCTGCCGATCAACAAGTACCTGCTGGGCGAGAGCGAAAACACGGTCGCCTGGGGCCATGCCTACGGCAGGACCACCGACCTGCCGCCCTGGCAGAAGTACTTCGGTGGTGGCATGGACACCGTTCGGGGATTCCAGCCGAGCACGCTCGGGCCGCACGACCAGTTCAACAATCCGGTCGGAGGCAACCTCCTCGTGTCATCCCAGAACAACCTGTTCTTCCCGCAGCTGGTCAAGAGCCACAATATGCGTTTCGGGGTCTTCTTCGACGCCGGCAACGTCTACGGTCGTGCGCGCGATTTCAAGTTCCGCCGGCTGCGCACCTCGGTGGGGCTGACCTTCCAGTGGCTGACGCCGGTTGTCGGGCTGATGCAGTTCAGCCTGGCGCACCCGATCAACACCTCGCCGAACGACCAGACCCAGGTGTTCGGCTTCAACTTCGGAACCAGCTTCTGACCGGCCGGGTGCGGTCCACGGGAGTACACGCAGGAGATGCAATTCAGTATGCTGCAGCGACAGTCACTGCCGCCGGTACAGGGGAGAAAGCAAGTGAAGTGTTTGGCGAATCGTTACAAGCTGACGATGGCGATTCTGGGTGGCATGCTGCTGCTGGGCAGCCTGCCGGCGTACGCGCAGCTCAAGGTCGGGTTCGTGAACGTTCCGCGCCTGATGCAGCAGGCACCGCAGGCGCAGGCCGCCCGCGAACGGATCCAGAACAAGTTCCAGCCCCGCGAACAACAGCTGCAGTCCGAGCATGATGCACTGCAGAAGATGCAGCAGAAGTACCAGCGCAATTCGGACGTGATGAGCCAGTCCGAACGTAACGACCTGCAGTCCAAGATCCAGGAGAAGCAGCACGACATCCAGCTGAAGCAGCAACAGTTCCAGGACGACCTGCAGTCGACGCGCAGCAAGGAGCTGCAGCAGCTCAACGGCACCATCAAGGCGGTAGTGGATCGCATCGCCAAGCAGGGACACTACGACCTGATCCTGGTGGACGGAGTCGCCTACGTGAGCAACAAGGTGGATCTCACGGACCGGGTGCTGGCGGCGCTCAAGAAAGAGAGCAAGAGCGGGAACTAACGGCGTGCTGGATGTGACCCCACAGGGCTCGGGTTACCGGCTGCAAGAGCTTGCGCAGCGATTCGGCTGCGAGCTCGTCGGCGACGGCGAGCGCCGGCTGGTCGGGGTGTGTACGCTGCAGGAAGGCGCGGCCGACCGCCTCGCCTTCCTGGCCAACCCGCGCTACCGGAGATTCCTGAAGGAGACGCGCGCCGGGGCGGTGATCGTCTCACCGCAGGACGTGGACATCGCGGGGGTGTCGGTCCTGGTCAGCGACGACCCATACCTGACCTACGCCCGCATGGCGGCGCTGTTTTCCCCGGACGAGCGCGGCGAGCCGGGCGTGCACCCGTCGGCGGTGGTCGCGGACGACGTCGAGCTCGGTCCCGGGGTGAGGGTGGGGCCCCAAGCCGTGGTGGAAGCGGCCGCGCGCCTGGACGAGGGTGCCGTGATCGGGCCCGGCTGCCTGGTGGGCGCCCGGGCCCGGATCGGCGCGGATACCCGGCTGGTGGGCAACGTTACCGTGTGTCACGACGTGGCGTTGGGTCGTCGCGTGCTGGTTCACCCGGGCGTGGTTATCGGTGGCGACGGCTTCGGCATCGCGCGCGACGGCGAGGGCTGGGTCAAGGTGCCTCAGCTCGGGTCGGTGCGCATCGGGGACGACGTCGAAATTGGCGCCAACACGACCATCGATCGCGGGGCGATCGGCGACACCGTGATCGAGGATGGGGTCAAGCTGGATAACCAGATCCAGATCGCCCATAACGTGCGCATCGGTGCCCACACCGCGATCGCGGCCTTCGTCGGCATCTCCGGGAGTACCGTGGTCGGTCGGCGTTGCCTGATCGCGGGTGCCGTCGGGATGGTGGGACACATCGAGGTCGCCGACGACGTGGTCCTCACGGGACGGTGCACGGTGAGCCATTCCATAACCAAACCGGGCAGCTACTCGTCCGGCACGCCCATGGAACCGACCCGGAGCTGGCGCAAGAACTCTGCCCGATTCCGCCAGCTCGATGAGCTGGCCCGGCGGCTGATCGCGCTCGAGAAGAAGGTGGACAAGAAGACCCCGAACTCGGACTGATGCGCCCCCGGACCGGCCGGACAATGTAAAGAGGACGTCTTGACTACTCTGGATATCCACGGGATTTTCCGCCATCTGCCGCACCGGTACCCGTTTCTGCTGCTGGACCGGGTGCTCGAGTGCGCGCCCGGTGAGTCGCTGGTCGCGCTCAAGAACGTGACCGTGAACGAACCGTTCTTCTCCGGGCACTTCCCGGACCGACCCGTCATGCCGGGGGTGCTGATCCTGGAGGCAATGGCCCAGGCGACCGGTGTGCTGGCGTTCCAGACGGCAGGCCTGACGCCGGATGCGGATACCGTGTACTTCCTGGTGGGCATCGACAGGGCGCGCTTCAAGCGGACCGTGTATCCGGGCGACCAGATGATCCTGGAGTCCCGGCTGCTGCGCTCCGCGCGCGGCATCTGGAAGTTTAGTGCCGAGGCCAGGGTCGACGGCCACCGGGTGGCGGAGGCGGAAATCATGTGCGCGGAGAGGGAGTATCCGCGTGATTGACCGCACCGCCCTCATCGACGAGTCGGCCCGCGTGGGCCGGGACGTGACTGTCGGTCCCTACAGCATCATCGGGCCCGGGGTCGAACTCGGCGATGGCAGCTGGATCGGTTCGCACGTTGTGATCCGCGGTCCGACCCGGATCGGGCGCGAGAACCGGATCTTCCATTTCGCCTCGGTGGGCGAGGATCCCCAGGACAAGAAATATGGGGGCGAGCGGACCAGCCTCGAGATCGGAGATCGCAACACCATTCGCGAGTATTGCACCATCAACCGGGGCACCGTCCAGGACCAGCGGGTTACGCGCATCGGCAGCGACAACTGGATCATGGCCTACGTTCACATCGCGCATGACTGCCAGGTAGGGAACGATGTCATCATGGCCAACTGCGCCACGCTCGCGGGCCACGTGCACGTCCACGATCATGCGATCCTGGCGGGCTTTTCCATGATCCATCAGTTCTGCCATATCGGTTCGTACGCGTTCTGCGGCATGGGCTGCGGTGTCAATCGGGACGTGCCTCCCTACGTCACGGTGGCCTCAAACCCGGCACGGGCGCGTGGCATCAACGCCGAGGGGCTGCGCCGGCGCGGCTTCACCCGGGCGCAGATCCAGAACGTGCGGCGTGCCTACCGGCTCCTGTACCGGCAGGGTCTGCGGCTCGAGAATGCCCGTGAGCGGCTACGCGAGTTTGCCCGGGAGAGCCCGGAAACCCGCATCCTGGTGGACTTCCTTGACCGCAGCGAACGCGGCATCACCCGCTGAGCCCGGAAGCAGCGACGCTTACGGTACCCCGGCGCGGCGCGCCCTGCGCGTGGGGCTGGTGGCGGGAGAGAGTTCGGGCGACTACCTGGCTGCCGGCCTGCTCCGGGAACTCCGCCGGCGATGCCCGTACCCGGTGGTCGCCGAGGGGGTGGCCGGGCCGCGGATGCAGGCCGAAGGCTGTCGTACCCTGGTCGACCTGGAACGCCTGTCGGTGATGGGCTTGGTGGAGGTGCTGCGCCACCTGCCCGGGCTGCTGGCGATTCGCCGCCGCCTGCAGCGCCACTTCCTGCGTCACCCGCCCGACGTGTTCGTCGGGGTGGATTCCCCGGAGTTCAATATCGGCCTGGAAGCGAGGCTGCGCCGGGGCGGCATCCGCACCGTGCACTACGTCAGTCCGAGCGTCTGGGCCTGGCGGCCGGGCAGGGTGCGCAGCATTGCCCGGGCGGTGGACCGAATCCTGACGCTGCTGCCGTTCGAGGCGGATTTCTACCGGGAGCACCGGGTCGCAGTGAGTTTCGTCGGCCATCCGCTGGCGGACGAGATTCCACTGCAGGTGGATCATGCCGCTGCCCGTCAGGTGCTGGGCGAGAGTGCTCCGGGGCCGCTCGTGGCGGTGCTGCCGGGCAGCCGCCTGGGAGAGGTCCGGACCCTGGCGGAGCCGTTCCTGGCCACCGTCCAGTGGCTGGCGGACCGGCGACCGGGGATCCGTTTCGTCGCTCCGATGGCGACTCCGCGCGTACGCGCGGCGTTCGAGGAGGCACTGGCGCGGTCCGCGGCGGGCGCGTCAATGCGTCTGGTGGATGGCCGTGCGCGGGAAGTGCTCGCCGCTGCCGATGCGGCAATTCTGGCCTGCGGCACGGCGGCGCTGGAAGCAATGTTGCTGAAGTGCCCGATGATCGCGGCCTACCGCCTGTCCCCGATGACCTACGTGCTGCTGAAAAAGACCGGGCTGGTGCGCATCGACCGCTACGCGCTGCCGAACTTCTTGACCGAAAAGCCACTCGTCCCGGAGTTCATCCAGAACGATATTGATCCCCAGCGGATGGGAGTGACGTTGCTCCGGATTCTGGACGATGCCGGCGGCCGGGCTCGCCTGCGCGACTCGTTCGCCCGGGCCCACGAGGTGCTCAGACGGGGCGCCAGCGCGCGCGCGGCGGAGGCGGTACTGGATGTCGCCGGCCTCATGCCGCGCTGACAGAAGGGCTACCCGGTACGCGCTTGTAAGGCCACTGATGCGGACGTAGCATCGTCGGATCATGGACGGACAGGGGGAACTCGATCTCGGGGTTACGGTCGCCAGGGTGGCCGGGGTCGACGAAGCCGGGCGGGGTCCGCTGGCGGGACCGGTGATCGCCGCGGCAGTGATCCTGGATCCGGCCCGGCCGGTGGCGGGTCTGGCTGACTCGAAGCGGCTCGCCCCCGGCCGCCGGGAGATCCTGGACCGGCTGATCCGGGCAAGTGCCCTGGCCTGCGCGACGGGCGTTGCCACCGCCGCGGAGATCGACCGCCTGAACATCCTGCAGGCGAGCCTGCTGGCGATGCGTCGGGCGGTGAGCGCGCTGGCCGTTACCCCGGATGCCGTATGGGTGGACGGAAATCGTCCGCCGCGATTGGCGATCCCGGTGCGGGCCGTGGTGGGCGGCGATGCCACGGTGCCGGAGATCGGCGCCGCTTCCATCCTTGCCAAGGTGCTGCGCGACCACGAGATGGTAGCGCTCGCCGCGCGCTATCCCGGGTACGGGTTCGAACGCCACAAGGGCTACCCGACGCGCGAGCACGTCGCGGCGATCGCGCGCCTGGGGGTCACCCCCGCGCATCGCCGCTCATTCGGTCCGGTGCGGGCGGCGCTGGCGCGCGCCGGGGCCGAGCTCACGCCGGGGGGCTGATCGACACCGAGGAGACGGTTGTTGCCGATGCCAGCACGCTTCGTCCATCTGCGGCTGCATACCGAGTACTCCATCAGCGACGGACTGGTGCGAATACCGTCGCTGATGCAGGCCGCGGCCGGGGCCGGCATGCCGGCCGTGGCCATGACCGACCAGGTGAACCTGTTCGGCATGGTGAAATTCTATAAGGCGGCGCTGGCCAGCGGGATCAAGCCAGTGGTGGGCGTCGACCTGCTGATTCACGAGGGCGAGGGTGAGATCCCGAGCCGTCTCGCGCTGCTGTGCCGCAACGGTGTCGGCTACCGGAACCTCACCCGGCTAGTTACCCGGGCCTACACCGAGGGACGCCGGGGCGCTGACCCCCTGGTGCGGCGCGACTGGCTGAAGCCCGTCAGCGAGGGCCTGATTGCGCTCTCCGGCGCACGCGAGGGGGACGTTGGGCGCGCGTTGCTGGCCGGGCACCAGGAGGACGCGGCGGCGCTGGCCCGCCACTGGGCCACACTGTTCGGCCAGGACTTCTACCTCGAGCTTCAGCGCACCGGTCGGGACGGGGATGAAGAGTACGTGCACGCCGCGGCAAGGCTCGCCTCGGAGCTTGACCTGCCGGTGGTCGCGACCAACGACGTCCGCTTTCTCAACCGCGACGACTTCCAGGCACACGAGGTCCGGGTGTGCATCCAGCAGGGACGCGCGCTGGGGGATCCGCGGCGTCCGCGGCGGTACTCGCAGCAGCAGTACCTGCGCAGCCCGGAAGAAATGGACGCCCTGTTCGCCGACCTGCCCGAGGCGCTCGAGAACAGCGTGGAGATTGCCCGGCGCTGCAACCTGGAACTTAGCCTGGGTGAGAACTTCCTGCCCAGCTTCGCCGTGCCCGAGGGCTCAACCACCGAACAGCACCTGCGAGACCGGGCCACCGAGGGCCTGGAAGCGCGTCTCGTTCAGATCGGGCGGCAGGCACCGGAGGCGCGCCGTCCTTACGACGAGCGGTTGCAGCGGGAGCTGGGTGTTATCGAGTCGATGGGCTTCGCCGGCTACTTCCTGATCGTGGCCGACTTCATCGGATGGGCGCGCGGCAACGGTGTCCCGGTCGGGCCGGGGCGCGGCTCCGGTGCCGGTTCCCTGGTTGCCTATGCCATCGGCATCACCGACCTGGACCCGCTCGCCTACGATCTGCTGTTCGAGCGCTTTCTCAATCCCGAGCGGGTGTCCATGCCGGATTTCGACATCGATTTCTGCATGGAGGGGCGCGACCGGGTGATCGACTACGTGGCGTCGCGCTACGGGCGCGACCGGGTGTCCCAGATCATCACTTTCGGCACCATGGCGGCGCGGGCGGTGGTGCGCGACGTGGGACGCGTGCTGGGCCATCCGTACGGCTACGTCGATCGTATCGCGAAGATGATCCCGTTCGAGGTCGGGATGACGCTGGGGAAGGCCCTCGAGCAGGACGAGGAGTTCCGTGGCCAGTACCAGAGCGACGAGGAGGTACGGGAGCTGATCGATCTGGCGCGCCCGCTCGAGGGGCTGGCGCGCAACGCGGGCAAGCACGCCGGGGGTGTCGTGATCGCGCCATCGGCACTGACGGACTTCTCTCCGCTGTACTGCGAGCCGGGAAGTGACAGCCCCGTGACCCAGTTCGATAAGGACGACGTCGAAGGCGTCGGGCTGGTGAAATTCGACTTCCTGGGGCTACGCACCCTGACGATCATCGACTGGGCGGTCGGGACGGTGAACGCGGAGCGCCGGGCCGCGGGCGAGGTCGACCTGGACATCGGCGGCATCCCGCTGGATGACGCGGCGGCCTTCGACTTGCTCCGGCGCCAGGCGACCACCGCCGTGTTCCAGCTGGAAAGCCGCGGCATGAAGGACCTGATCAAGCGCCTGCGCCCGGACTGCTTCGAGGACATCGTCGCCTTGGTGGCGCTGTTCCGGCCCGGTCCGTTGCAGTCCGGGATGGTTGACGACTTCATCAACCGTAAGCACGGAGCGGCGCGCGTGACATACCCGCATCCCGACGTGGAGCCGATCCTGAAGCCGACCTATGGCGTGATCCTGTACCAGGAGCAGGTGATGCAGATCGCGCAGGTGCTGGCCGGCTACAGCCTTGGTGGTGCCGACCTGCTGCGCCGGGCGATGGGCAAGAAAAAGCCCGAGGAAATGGCCAAGCAGCGTGAGACCTTCATGCAGGGCGCGATCGCCCGCGGCGTCAAGAACGAAACCGCCGAGCACATCTTCGACCTGATGGAAAAGTTTGCCGGCTATGGGTTCAACAAGTCGCACTCCGCCGCGTACGCGCTGCTCACCTACCAGACCACATGGCTCAAGGCCCACTATCCGGAGGCATTCATGGCTGCGGTGCTATCGGCCGACATGGATCACACCGACAAGATAGTGACCCTGATCGAGGATTGCCACGCCATGCGCCTGGATGTGCTGCGCCCGGACGTCAACACCTCGGAACACGCGTTTACCGTGGCCGGCCCCGGGACCATCCGCTACGGGCTCGGGGCGATCAAGGGAGTGGGCCGAAGCGCGATCGAGGCGATCACCGCCGAGCGCGCGCAGTCGGGCGCGTTCAGGGATCTGCACGACCTGTGCCGCCGCGTGGACCTCAGGCGGGCCAACCGGCGGGTCCTGGAAGCGCTCATCCGCGCCGGCGCCCTGGACGCCCTAGGACCTAATCGGGCAACGCTCATGGCCCGGCTCGGGAACGCCCTGCGTACGGCTGAGCAGCATGTCCATGCCAGTACGGCCGGACAGAACGACCTGTTTGGCCTGGAACCGGAAGCGCCGCAGGCCGGCGAGAGCGAAGCCGAGGCCCGCGCCGCCCTGCCGGAGTGGAGCGACCGGGAACGGTTGCGGGCAGAGAAGGAATCCCTGGGGCTGTACCTCACCGGGCATCCAATCGAAGAGTACCAGGCGGAGCTGGTCCAGTTCACGTCGGGCCGGATTGCGGACCTGGTCGGCGGGGGTGACCCGGGGACAGGCGAGGGCGGGTCCGGCAGTGGGCGCCGCGACGTGGTGATCGCGGGCCTGGTGGTGGCGTTGCGGCGCCAGGGCGGGCGGCGGGCGTTCCTTACCCTGGATGACCGCAGCGGGCGCGTGGAGGTGCCGCTGTTCGAGGACAACTACCAGAAGTACCGCCATTTGCTGGCCAAGGATGCACTGCTGGTGGTCGAGGGCAGCCTTGGCTACGACGACTTCTCCGGCGGCTACCGCATCACGCCGCGGCAGGTCCGCGGCATCGATCAGGCGCGCGAGGCCTATGCCCGGCAGCTGCTGATCCGCTGGCAGGCCGACACGGACGGAGATGCCCGGCCCTTTCTCGAGCAATTGGCGGAGCTGCTGGGGTCGTTCCGCGACGGGCCATGCCGCGTATCGATCCAGTACCGCAACCCGAGCGCCGAGGCTCACCTGCTGCTGGGCGAAGACTGGCGGGTGCGACCCAGCGAGGACCTGCTGCACCGGCTGCGACGATGGCTCGGACCGGACCGGGTCCGGGTGATCTACCGTCGCCCCGGCGAGGCCCGTCTGGCTGCGGCGAGCTAGACGCGGAGCCCCGGTCTCCGGCTCCCCTCCCGCGGGTGACGTGGCGCGGGGTCCCGACTTGCCAGGGGCGGGAGGTAACGGTACCTTGGGCGCTTCGGCGCCGTGCGCGACCAGGTCTGGTGCATGAATCCCAATTTTCTCGATTTCGAACAGCCGATCGCCGAGCTGGAAGCCAAGATCGACGAGCTTCGCTACGTCGGGGAGGACGGGGAGCTCAACATCGGCGAAGAGATCTCCCGTCTCAAGTCCAAGAGCCGGAGCCTGACAGAGTCGATCTTCGCGTCGCTGGATCCGTGGCAGGTCACCCAGCTTGCGCGGCATCCGCTGCGGCCCTATACGCTGGACTACATCGGCGAGATGATGACCGGGTTCCAGGAGCTGCACGGGGATCGCAGCTTCGCCGACGATCCCGCGATTGTGGGCGGGCTGGCGCGGCTGGAGGGACGTGCCGTTGTGGTGATCGGCCATCAGAAGGGGCGCGATACAAAGGAGAAGGTGCGGCGCAATTTCGGCATGCCCAAGCCCGAGGGCTACCGCAAGGCCCTGCGCTTGATGCGCCTGGCGGAGCGGTTCCGCCTGCCGGTGCTCACGTTCATCGACACCCCGGGCGCGTTTCCCGGGGTCGACGCAGAGGAGCGGGGCCAGAGCGAGGCGATCGCTCGCAACCTGTTCGAGATGTCCCGCCTGCGCACGCCCATCGTGTGCACGGTGGTCGGGGAGGGGGGGTCTGGCGGAGCCCTCGCCATCGGCGTCGGTGACCGCGTGGCCATGCTCCAGTACAGCATCTACTCGGTGATTTCCCCGGAGGGGTGCGCCTCGATCTTGTGGAAGGATTCGGGCCGGGCCAGCGAAGCGGCTGCCGCGCTCGGCGTGACCTCGCAACGGATCCGCGAGCTGGGGCTGATTGATCGGGTCATCGGCGAACCCCTGGGCGGGGCCCACCGCGACCGTCAGGCGACGGCGGCCAGCATCCGGCAGTTTCTGCTGGAGAGCCTCGACGAGCTGGAGGACCTGGCGTTGGACGAGCTGCTGTCCCGCCGCTATCAGCGTCTCGCCGGCTACGGCAGCTTCCGCGAGGAATGACCGAGGGCGTGCGTCCGGGCGGTGTGCCGTGATGCGGCTGGAGCCCACCTACCTGGGCGACTGGCTGACGCGGCATCCCGTTCCGGCCGGGTCAGGCCGGGTCTGGATTGCATTCAGCGGCGGCATGGATTCTACGGTCCTGTTGCACCTTGCCCGCGCCCTGCGTGATGCCGGCGAGGTGGCTGACCTGCGCGCCATCCATATCGACCACGGCCTGCACCAGGCCTCCGCGGAATGGGCCCGCCGTTGCCGGGCCACCTGCCGGGAGTTGGGCATTCCGCTAAGCGTGACGCGGGTCTCGGTCCGGGTGCTCCGCGGCGAGAGCCTCGAGGCGGTGGCCCGGCAGGCCCGTTACGGTGCGTTCGGCGAGCACCTCGGGGCGGGCGACCGGCTGCTGGTGGCGCATCACAGCCGGGACCAGCTGGAGACCTTTCTGCTGCAGGCGCTGCGCGGCAGCGGCCCGGACGGGCTCGCGGCGATGCCGGCGGTCAGCCCGCTCGGCCCGGGCTTTTTGATGCGTCCGCTGCTTGCGGTGGAGCACGCTGCCATCACCGACTACGGGCGCAGCCGGGAGCTCGACTGGATCGAGGATCCGGCCAACGTCTCGCTGGATTACGATCGCAATTACCTGCGCCACGAAATCCTGCCCCCTCTCGAGCGGCGCTGGCCCTCCGCGGCCAGGACGGTCTCGCGCAGCGCTACGCTGTGCGCCGAGGTCTCCGGACTGCTGGGCGCACTGGCCGACCGGGACCTCGCGGAACGCATGGACGGGCACGGGCGGCTGAACACGGCCGGCCTGCAGGAGCTGGACGCCGCGCGGTTGCGTAACCTGCTGCGGCAGTGGCTCCGGCGCCGTCGGCTGCCCATGCCGTCGCAGCGCAAGCTGGAGCGCATCCGGGTCGACGCGCTCACCGCGCGCTATGACCGCACGCCGTGCATCCGCTGGGCCGGCGGCGAGGTGCGGCGCTACCGCCGATCGCTCTACGGCATGACGCCGCTGCCGCCCCGGCCTGATCCGGGACCGTGCCACTGGGACGGGTGCTCGCCCTTCGAGCTGCCGTCCGGGCTGGGGCGGCTGGTGCTGGTCCGGGGCGAAGCCCCCGGGCTGGACCCATCGGTCATGGGTGCCAGGCTGGCGGTAGGCTTTCGCCGGGGCGGGGAACGCCTGACTCTGCGGTCGAGGACGGGCAGCCGGGCGCTCAAGAGCCTGCTGCAGGAGGTCGGCGTAGTGCCCTGGATGCGTCCGCGGGTGCCCCTGTTGTTCGTGGACGGGGAGTTGGCAGCGGTCGCCATTGGCTGGTACGCGTCAGGATTGGCGGCAGCGCCCGGGGCCCCGGCCCTGCGCCTGCACTGGGAGGGCGCGCCGGCCCTGCACTGAGCCAGCGCCGCGGCGGGGTTTCCCCGGGCTGGCGGATTGTTCGGCCGGGGGGATTCTGTTAACGTTCGTTGCGGTTTTCGCGGTCCCGTGCAGCCGGCTCGCCTTCTCTTGTCTAGAGTACCTATGACGCGATTCATCTTCGTTACCGGCGGCGTGGTGTCCTCCCTGGGCAAGGGAATTGCGTCGGCTTCGCTGGGCGCGATCCTCGAGGGCCGGGGCCTGCGGGTGAGCATGGTCAAGCTCGACCCCTACATTAACGTGGACCCGGGCACCATGAGCCCGTTCCAGCACGGCGAGGTGTTTGTCACCGAGGACGGCACTGAAACCGACCTCGATCTTGGCCACTACGAGCGCTTCGTGCGCACCACCACCGGCCGGCATAGCAACTACACCACGGGCCGGATCTACGAGAACGTGATCCAGAAGGAGCGGCGCGGGGACTACCTCGGCGGCACGGTCCAGGTGATCCCGCACATCACCGATGAGATCAAGCGCTCGATCCGGGAGGGAGCCGGGGAAGCCGACGTCTGCCTGGTGGAGATCGGCGGTACGGTCGGCGACATCGAGTCGCTGCCGTTTCTCGAGGCCATCCGCCAGATGGGCACCGAGCTGGGACCCTCTCGGACGCTGTTCATCCACCTTACCCTGGTCCCCTATATATCCACCTCCGGCGAGATCAAAACCAAGCCGACCCAGCACTCGGTCAAGGAGCTGCGCTCCATCGGTATCCAGCCGGACGTCCTCATCTGCCGGGCCGACCGCCCGCTGCCGGACGAGGAACGGCGCAAGATCGCGCTGTTCACCAACGTTCACGAGCGTGCGGTGATATCCGCGATCGATGTCGATGACATCTACCGCATCCCGCTGATGCTGCACGAGCAGGGTGTCGACGATCTGGTCGCCGAGCGGTTCTCGCTCGACCTGCCGCCGGCCGAGCTGTCCGAGTGGGAACGGGTCGTTGCCGGGCGCAGCCGGCAGAACCTGACCGTCACCGTGGGCATGGTGGGCAAGTACGTGGAGCTCGCCGATGCTTATATGTCGCTGAACGAGGCTCTTCGACATGCCGGGATTCACACGGGCACCCGGGTGGACATCCGGTACATCGACTCGGAATCGTTGGAGCAGGAGGACAGCCGGGCCCTGGGGGACCTCGACGCAATCCTGGTGCCCGGTGGCTTCGGTCAGCGGGGAATCGAGGGCATGATCCGGGCGGTCTGCCATGCGCGCGAGCATGGCGTGCCGTATCTGGGCATCTGCCTGGGCCTGCAGGTGGCGGTGATCGAGTTCGCCCGGGACGTAGCCGGGCTCAAGGGGGCGCACAGCACGGAGTTTGATCCGCGCACCCCGCATCCGGTGATCGCCCTGATCACCGAGTGGATGACCCGCGACGGCGCGGTGGAGCAGCGCGACGAGACTTCCGACCTGGGCGGAAGCATGCGCCTCGGGGCGCAGCCCTGTCATCTGCGCCCCGGTAGCCTGGCGCATGAGCTCTATGGCCGGGACGAGGTGCTGGAGCGGCATCGGCACCGTTACGAGTTCAACAATCACTACCTCGACCGGCTGCGCGAGGCGGGCCTGGTGTTCTCCGGCTTCTCCGCGGACGAGCGGCTGGTGGAGATGATCGAACTGGCGCGGGAGGTGCACCCGTGGTTCATCGCCTGCCAGTTCCATCCCGAGTTCAAGTCCACGCCCCGGGACGGCCACCCGTTGTTCAGCGGATTCATCCAGGCCGCCCGGGCGTACCACCAGCACGGCGCGGGCGAGGCGGTCGGCACATGAAACTGTGCGGGTTCGAGGCCGGTCTGTACCGGCCGCTGTTTCTGATCGCCGGACCCTGCGTGATCGAGAGCCGGCAACTGGCGCTGGATACTGCCGGACGGTTGCAGGAGATCACACGCGCGCTGGAGCTGCCGTTCATTTACAAGTCCTCCTTCGACAAGGCCAACCGCTCCTCGCACCGGAGCTTCCGGGGGCCGGGCCTGGAAGAGGGGCTGCGCATCCTCCAAGCGGTGCGCGAGCAGATCGGGGTGCCCGTACTGACGGATGTGCACGAGGACACGCCGCTGGAGGAAGTGGCGGCCGTGGTCGACGTGCTGCAGACGCCCGCCTTCCTGTGCCGGCAGACCAACTTCATCCAGAACGTGGCGCGGCAGGGGCGCCCGGTGAACATCAAGAAGGGGCAGTTCCTGGCCCCCTGGGACATGCGGGGAGTGGTCGAGAAGGCGCGTGCGGTCGGAAACGAGCAGGTCATGGTATGCGAGCGGGGCGTCTCTTTCGGCTACAATAACCTGGTCTCGGACATGCGGGCGCTCGCCGTCATGCGCGCGACAGAGGTGCCGGTGGTGTTCGATGCCACCCACTCGGTGCAGCTGCCCGGCGGCGGGGGGGACCGTTCGGGCGGCCAGCGCGAATTCGTGCCGGTCCTGGCGCGGGCGGCCGTCGCCGCCGGCATCGCCGGCCTGTTCATGGAGACCCACCCGGACCCGGGGCGGGCCCTGAGCGACGGGCCCAACGCCTGGCCGCTGGACCGTATGTCCAGCCTCCTGGAAATACTCGTGAACATCGACCGGCTGGTCAAGCGCAACGAATTCGAGGAGACCGACCTCCTGATGGGTCCGTGAGGGTTTGGCCACGGGAGCGCCGGCGCGCCGAGTGCGCCTGATGTGGCCGGACGCCGGTATCTTCAACAGTTCGGGAGGGAGACGGACATGGCGCATATCAAGGACATTCGCGGACGTGAGATCCTCGACTCGCGCGGCAATCCGACCGTGGAAGCCGACGTCCTGCTGGACGACGGCACGCTGGGCCGCGCCGCGGTGCCGTCCGGCGCTTCCACCGGCACCCGGGAGGCGGTCGAGTTGCGCGACGGCGACAGCAAGCGCTATCTCGGCAAGGGCGTACGCAAGGCGGTCGGGCACGTCAACGGCGAGCTGCGCAGGGCGGTGCTCGGCCGCGAGGTCGAGGATCTCAGGGCGCTGGACCAGACCCTGATCGAGCTCGACGGCAGCGAGAACAAGTCGCGCCTGGGCGCGAACGCCATCCTGGCGATATCGCTGGCCGCGGCCAAGGCCGCCGCCCGCGCCGCCGGCGTGTCGCTGTACCGTTTCCTCGGCGGCGAGGAGGCCGTGGAGCTGCCGGTGCCGATGATGAACATCCTCAACGGGGGCGTTCACGCCGACAACAGCGTCGACATCCAGGAGTTCCTGATTCTCCCGGTGGGCGCGCCGACGCTGCGCGAGGCGGTGCGCTACGGGGCCGAGACTTTCCATGCCCTCAAGGCCGTGCTCCACCGCCAAGGACTGGCCACGGCGGTGGGGGACGAGGGCGGCTTCGCGCCCAACCTGCCGTCCAACGAGGCGGCGGTGGAGACGATCCTGACGGCGATCGGCGAGGCGGGTTACGAGGCCGGCAGGGAGATCTACCTGGGCCTGGACGTGGCCAGCTCGGAGCTGTACCGCGACGGGCGCTATTACCTTGCGTCCGAGGACCGCGACTTCGACGCTGCCGCATTCGCGGAGTACCTCGACGGCCTGGTCGGAGCTTACCCCATCATTTCCGTGGAGGATGGCATGGCCGAGGACGACTGGAGCGGTTGGCGGCTGTTGAGCAAGCGCCTCGGGGGACGGGTACAGCTGGTGGGGGACGACCTGTTCGTCACCAACACCCGGCTGTTGTCCCGCGGCATCGAGCAGGACGTAGCCAACTCCATCCTGATCAAGCCCAACCAGATCGGCACCCTGAGCGAAACCCTCGATGCGATCGACATGGCCAGCCGCGCAGGCTACAGTGCCGTGGTGTCCCACCGTTCGGGGGAGACCCAGGACGACACCATCGCGGACCTGTCGGTGGCGACGGCCGCCACGCAGATCAAGACCGGGTCGCTGTGCCGGTCGGACCGGGTGGCCAAGTACAACCAGCTGATGCGCATCGAGGATGAACTCGGCAATAGAGCCAGATACCTGGGACGCGATGCGTTCCCGTCGTGGGTCCTCGGCGGCGACGCACGCTGAACCCGTCCGGCCGCTGCGCGTGCCCGTGCCGCGTGTGCAACGCGATATCCTGCGTCTGGGTCTCATCTTACTGCTGGCCGCGCTCCTGCTGCTGCTCCAGTACGATCTCTGGGTGGCCGGCAACGGCCTGCGGCAGACGCAGCAGCTCCGGCACGAGATCGCCGCACAACGCCGGACCGACCGCAAGATGCAGAAGCGCAATGACGCACTGCAGGCCGAGGTGAAGGACCTCAAGACCGGGCTGGGGGCGGTCGAGGCGCTTGCCCGCCGGGAGCTCGGTATGATCGGCAATGGGGAAACCTTCTACCAGGTCGTGCGTCCGCCGCGAAGGGCCGCGGACACGACAAACGGGCAAGAGACGCCGGCGCCGTCCGGCCCGCCAAATGCGCCTCCGTCAGATGCCGGCCACTGAGCAGCCCCGCGGGCTGGCCTGCTGGGCGGTAGTACCTGCCGCCGGAGCGGGCGCCCGTATGGGCGCCGGAGTCCCGAAGCAGTACCTGACCCTGGCCGGACGCAGGCTCATTGAGCACAGCGTGTCAGCTCTGCTGGCCGAGCCCCGCGTCCGCTGCGTGGTCGTCGCGGTTGCGCCGGATGACCGGTGCTGGCAGGGCCTGGATCTGGCCCGGGATGCGCGCGTGTTGATCGTGCCGGGCGGCACCGAGCGCTGGAAATCGGTGCGCGCGGGTCTGCGAGCACTGCGTGGCATGGCGGCCGACGAGGACCCGGTGCTGGTGCACGATGCGGCCAGACCCTGCCTGCATCCCGGAGATCTGCGCCGCCTGCTGGACGATCCCGCCGCGGCGCGTGACGGCGCACTGCTTGCCGTTCGGGTGCGGGATACCCTCAAGCGGGGCGATCCGGACAACCGCGTGGTCGGCACTGTCGACCGCAGCGACCTGTGGCAGGCGCAAACGCCGCAGATGTTTCCCTGGCGCGCGCTGCTGGATGCACTGGAGTCGGCGACCTCCGGGGAGGGGATCACCGACGAGGCTTCGGCGATGGAGGCGGCGGGCTGGCGTCCGCGCCTGATCTCCGCACACAGCGACAACCTCAAGGTCACGCTCGCGGAGGACCTCGCGATGGCCGACGCCATCCTGGCGCGGCGAAAGCTGGAGGAACCGGGGTGAGTCCGCGCGTCGGCCAGGGATACGACGTGCACGCCTTCGGCGAGGGCGACCATATCGTACTCGGCGGGGTACGGATCCCCCATGACCGGGGCGTGGTGGCACATTCGGACGGCGACGTGGTGATCCACGCGGTGTGCGACGCGCTTCTGGGTGCCGCCGCCCTGGGTGATCTCGGCAGCTACTTTCCGGACGACTCCGAGGTCTGGCGTGACGCCGATAGCCGGGTTCTGCTGCGCGAGGTGAGGGAGAAGATCTCCCGGGCCGGCTGGCATGTCGGGAACGTGGATATTACGGTCATCGCCCAGGGCCCGCGGCTTGCGCCGCATACTTCGGCCATGCGCGCCAACCTCGCCGCCGATCTGAAGGTCGCTTTGCCCTGCGTGAGCGTCAAGGCGACGACCACCGAGCGACTAGGCTTCGCTGGCAGGCGCGAGGGCATCGCGGCCCTGGCCGTGACCCTGGTGACCGGTAACGACGCGTGAGCTCCCCGCCGGGTTCGGACTGGCCCAGGGCGGGTGGCGAGCCGCCGGTGACGGCGCGCCTACGGGCGCTGCCGGAGGACTTCCGGGTGACCGAGCTGCCGTCGTTCGAGCCTGACGGCGTCGGCCAACACGTGCTGTTGCGGGTGCGCAAGACCGGCGTGAACACCGATTGGCTTGCCGGGCACCTCGCAGCGCTGATAGGCCTGCCGCGCCACGCGGTGGGCTATGCCGGGCGCAAGGACCGTCGCGCCGTCGCCGAGCAGTGGCTGTCGCTCGATCTCGCCGGCCGTCCGGAGCCGGACTGGCAGTCGCTGCGGTTGCCGGGGGTCGAGATCCTGGAAGCGGCACGGCACGGGCGCAAGCTGAGGACGGGGGCGTTGCTCGGCAACCGCTTCGAGCTCACCCTGCGCGACCTCCGCGGCGATGTCGACGGCTGTCGGAACCGCCTCGAGCGGGTTTCGACGCAGGGCGTGCCGAACTACTTTGGGCCGCAGCGCTTCGGCCGCGCCGGCGACAACGTCGCGCGGGCCCGCGCGATGTTCGGTGGCTGCCTGCGGGTGCGTGGTCGTGGGCTGCGCGGTATCCTTTTGTCGGCCGCGCGCAGCGCGATTTTCAACGCGGTGCTGGCCGAGCGCGTCCGACGCCGTGACTGGAACCGGGCATGCCCGGGTGACGTGCTGCAGCTCGCCGGCTCGCGCAGCTGGTTTATCCTGAACGCCCAGGAGGACGCGGAAGTCGCGCAACGGCGCTGTGTGGAAGGCGACGTGCATCCCACCGGGCCGCTTTGGGGCCGTGGCGATCCGCCGGCGGTGGCGGAGATCGGCCGCCTGGAACGCCGGGTCGCCGACAGTTTCCCGGAACTGGTTGCCGGCCTGGAGCGAACCGGCATGGCACATGCCCGGCGCAGCCTGCGGCTGGCGGTGAGAGAAATCGCCTGGGAAACCGACGGCACGAGCGCATACGTGGGATTCACCCTGCCGCCGGGAGGCTATGCGACGGTGGTGTTGCGGGAGCTGGTCGGTTCGCCCGGTGCGGATCCTGTCCCGGCACGGGCCTAGGGCGCGCGCAGGAGCACGTACACCGCCCCGGTGCCGCCGTCGGCGGGCCGGGCGGACACGAACGCGAGCACGTCGTCGCGGCGGCGCAACCACAGGTTGACCTTGCCCTTGAGCACCGGCCCGCGGTGTGCGGAGCGCAGCCCCTTGCCGTGGATAACGCGCACGCAGCGCGCGCCGGTCCCGGCGCATTCCCGCAGGAAGTCGGCCAGCGCGGCGTGCGCCTCGCGCACGGTCAGCCCGTGCAGGTCGAGCGCCGCCTGCAACGGATACTGCCCCCGCCGCAGGCGCCGCAGGACGCCCGGTCGCAGGCCCGGCCGTCCGTAGGAAAGCTCTTCGCCCGTCTCGACGTCTGCGTCGGTGGGTTCACACTCGCCCAGCTGACGGACCACCGCCCGTTCGTCGCGCCGCCGGAATTCGGCCCGGGGCGGCGGCGGAGGAGCACGGCGCTCGACCCGGTCGCCGGGCAGCACGCGGGCATCCCGGACCGCGCCGCGGAACAGCGCGGTGTCCTCGTCCGAGAGATCCGGCTCGGGCGGCATACGGGATTTGCTCGACATCTGCCGGCTCGCTTCGTGCTGCCCTGACTGAAGGGTGCGAAAATGGTCGCGGTTTGTCCAGTGGCGCGGCGCCGGGATGACCGGGGAAGGCAGGTGGCGCCGGTCATGGGCGCGGCCGGTCGTACAGGGTATATTGTCCCGGGCCCGCGGGCCCGGGACGTTTACGCGGCGTCCCTGCGATCGAGGTGACAAGTGCGGATTCTTCTGACCAACGACGACGGCTGTCACGCGGAAGGCCTTCAGACGCTCAGGCGCGCGCTGGCCCGGATCGCCGAGGTGGTGGTGGTGGCACCGGACCGCAACCGCAGCGGTGCCAGCAACTCGCTGACGCTGGACCGGCCGCTGCGCATCCAGCGCCACGAGGCGGACATGTACTGCGTGGACGGAACGCCGACGGACTCGGTGCACGTGGCGATCACCGGGCTGCTGGAGACCGATCCCGATATGGTGGTCTCGGGGATCAATGCCGGCTCTAACATGGGCGACGACGTGCTGTATTCGGGCACGGTCGCCGGCGCCACCGAGGGGCGCTTCCTGGGGCTGCCCGCGATCGCGGTGTCGCTCGCGGGCGACGAGCCCGTGTTCTTTGAGACCGCCGCCCGGGTTGCAGTGGATCTGGTCGGGCGGTTGCGGCGGGATCCGCTGCCGGCCGACACCATCCTCAACGTCAACGTTCCCGACCGGACCTGGGACGAGTTGCGCGGTTATGCCGCCACGCGCCTGGGTCGTCGTCATCGCGCGGAACGGTTGACCCGCGCCACCGATCCCCGCGGGCGGCAGGTCTACTGGATCGGTCCGGCCGGCCAAGAGGCGGACGCGGGGCCGGGCACCGACTTCCACGCCGTCTCGGCCGGGATGGTCTCGATCACGCCGGTGCACCTGGATCTCACGCGCTACGAGGCCCTGGAGAAGGTCGCCGGCTGGCTGGACGGGCATTCGCAGTGAACGACAGGAAGCTGCTCGGAATCGGCATGACCTCCCGGCGAACCCGCGAGCGCCTGGCCGCGCGCCTGGAGGAGCGGGGCATTCGCGACCAGCGGGTGCTCGATCTGATCCGGCACATGCCGCGCCACCTGTTCGTGGACGAGGCGCTGGCGAGTCGTGCGTACGAGGATACCGCGCTGCCCATCGGCTTCGGCCAGACTATCTCCCAGCCCTTCGTCATCGCCCGTATGACCGAGGCGGTGCTCGCCGGTGGGCCCCTGCGCCGGGTCCTGGAGGTGGGGACCGGCTCGGGCTACCAGACCGCGATACTTGCCCAACTGGCGGAGAGCGTGTTCACCGTGGAGCGTATCGGCGGCTTGTTGCACCGGGCTCGCCGGCGGCTGCGCCACTACGGCATCCGCAACGTGCGCTTCGGCCACAGCGACGGCGTCTGGGGCTGGCCCGAGGAGGGGCCGTTCGACGGCATCCTGGTCACCGCCGCGCCCCGCTACGTGCCGGAAGCGCTGGTGGACCAGCTCGCCTCGGACGGCCGCATGGTGCTTCCGCTGGGCCCACCGGGGGAGCAGAACCTGGTCCTGGCGCAGCGCAGGGACGATGAGGTCGAGCAGCAGGTTCTGGATAGGGTGAGCTTCGTCCCCCTGCGCGCGGGAGAAGAGTGATGGCGAGGCCTCGCAGGCAGGCGGCCGAGGCCGGGAGGCTGCGCGGGGAGCCGCGCCGTCACAGTCGCCGGGACTAGCTGTGGCGTGGCGGCGGTCGCCAACCCGGATTCGGTGTCTGGTCCTGCTGCTGCCGGCGGTCCTGCTGCTCGCGGGCTGTGCCGGGGCGCTCAACTGGCAACCCCAGGCCCACCGCGTGCGCAAGGGCGAGACGCTCTACTCCATCGCCTGGGAATACGGCCTTGACTGGCGCAAGCTGGCGCGCTGGAACCACCTTTCGGATCCCTCGACGATCTATCCGGGAGAGAAGATCCGCTTGAGTCCAGCCCACGGTGGCAGGACCGGATGGCATCCCGAGCGGGCGCCGGGGAGCACACCGCCGGCGCGCACCGCGTCGCGCGTATCACCGAAGCCGTCGTCTGCCTCGCATCCCGCCCGCCTGCCCAGCGAACAGGCCGGCCAGGCGCCGGCGGCGGCCGATTCGATCCACTGGCAATGGCCGGTCAAGGGCAAGATCGTTGAGGGTTTCCACCTGGGTACGCGCGGCAACAAGGGTGTTGACATCGGCGGCTACGTGGGTGAAGCGGTGCACGCGGCCGCTTCCGGAAAGGTGGTGTACAGCGGCAGTGGACTTGTCGGATACGGGAAGCTTATTATCGTGAAACACACCAGCGATGTGCTGAGTGCGTACGCGTATAACAGGAGGTTGTACGTGCAGGAAGGGGACAGGGTCAGCGCGGGGCAGACGATCGCCGATATGGGCAAGGGTACGGACGGCAGGCCCATGCTGCATTTCGAAATCCGTGTCGGCGGCAATCCCGTGAATCCGGTGCGACTGTTGCCGGGAACGTGACAGCCACCGGAGCTGTGTGCAACCCGTCTCCGCGTAGACATCCCGGCGTATGGGGATGAGCCCCAAAGGAGTAGCGGGTATGAGTGCGCGATGGCGTGCCCATTCGGACAGGGATCCCGTCCTGGATGGCCGGGCTTTTGTGGCTGTGGCAGGGGACGCCGAACCCACCGGTGATCTCGCCCCGGTCGAGTCCGAAGTCGACGGCGGCGTCCAGGCTTCGAGTGACGATACAAGCGACATCACCCCCTCCCGGCAACACTGGGATCCCGATCCCGACGTCCAGATGGACGCCACCCGGCTGTATCTCAACGAGATCGGCTTCTCGCCGCTGCTGACCGCCGAGGAGGAAGTCCGGTTCGCGCGCCTGGCACAGCACGGGGACCCTGCAGCGCGCCGCCGGATGATCGAGAGCAACCTGCGTCTGGTGGTGAAGATTGCGCGTCGCTACATGAGCCGGGGGCTGCCGTTGCTCGACCTGATCGAGGAGGGCAATCTTGGCCTGATCCATGCGGTGGAGAAGTTCAATCCGGAACTGGGCTATCGCTTTTCCACCTACGCCACCTGGTGGATCCGCCAGACCATCGAACGGGCCCTGATGAACCAGACCCGGACCATCCGCCTGCCGATCCACGTGATCAAGGAGATCAACGTGTACTTGCGCACGGCGCGGCAGCTGGCGCAGAAGGTCAACCACAATCCCAGCGCCGAAGAGATCGCACAGCAGCTCAGGCGGCCGGTCGCCGACATCAAGCGCGCCTTGGGGCTCAACGAGCGGACTGCCTCCATCGACGCGAGCATAAGCAAGGACGACGATCGGGCGGTTCTGGACGCGATCCCGGACGAGAACTGCCAGGACCCGTCCGAGAGGCTGCAGGACGACGACCTTCAGGCGGTGCTGGACGGATGGCTGCTGCGACTGAACCCGAAGCAGCGCGAGGTGCTCGAGCGACGCTTTGGGTTGCACGGTTTCGAGAAGCAGACGCTGGAGCAGGTCGGGCGCGAGATCGGTCTGACCCGGGAGCGGGTACGCCAGATCCAGGTCGACGCCCTGGCGCGGCTGCGGCGCATCATGGAGACTGAGGGCCTGAACCAGGAGGCGCTGTTGAGCCCCTGAGCCGGAACACCCGCGGGGCCGCGCGACCGCTCGCGCGGTCCCCGCTCGTGCACTGCGCCGGACACCGGCCTCAGTTGCGCGGGGGAATCAGGAGCGCGGCGGCCACCGGACGGTCCTCCGCCATGAGGATATTGTATGTCCGGCACGCGGCGTTGGTGGTCATGACCTCCACCCCGATGTGACGCTCGTACAGTGCCCGCAGCAGACGCGGATGGGGGAAGCGGTGGCTCTCGCCGGTCCCCAGTACCACCACGTCCGGGTCAAACTCGGCCACGCGCTGCATGTCCTCCGCGGTCAAGTCCTCGAAACTGGCCGGGCGCCAGTCCTCGATCAGGCTGTCCGGCGTGACGATCAGGCTTCGCTGGTAGGTGGCCTCGTTGATGCGCACCTCGCCGGGTGCGTAACCGCGTATGTAATTGCCCTGAACGGGAATATCCTGCTCTATCTTCATGTCCCCCAACATAGTGCAAGCGGCACCAGATGTACAAGCGGGCCGGACCGCTCCGATTGACAGCGAGGCCCCGGCTGGGTAGGTTTGCCTGTTTCCGCCCGGAGGATGCGGGAGGCGCTGCAGCGCCGCGATGTGGGCGTGAAGCGAAGCGGCCCGCGCCCGGAGAGCGCCGCGCAGGCGTCCGCCGGCCCGGTGGGTCGAGCGGCGCCGGCGACCGCAGCACAGCGACCGAGTAGACCGAATTGATAGAAGAATTTCCACGCATCAAGCGCCTGCCTCCGTACGTATTCAACATCGTCAACGAGCTCAAGGCCGCGGCGCGTGCGCGAGGCGAGGACATCGTCGATTTCGGCATGGGCAACCCGGACCAGCCCACGCCCCGGCACATCGTCGACAAGCTGGTCGAGGCCGCCCAGCGTGGAGATACGCACCGCTACTCCCAATCCCGGGGAATCAAGCGCCTGCGGCGCGCGATCTGCAACTGGTACCGGAGCCGCTACCAGGTGGAGCTGGATCCGGAGAGCCAGGCCATCGTGACCATCGGCTCGAAGGAGGGGCTCGCGCACCTGGCACTGGCGACGGTCGGCCCGGGCGATGCCGTGCTGGTGCCGAACCCGGCTTATCCGGTGCATCCCTACGGCTTCGTTATCGCCGGTGCGGACATCCGGCACGTGCCGATGGTGCCGGACGGGGATTTCTTCGCCGAGCTGGAAAAGGCGATCCGGGACTCGTGGCCGATGCCCAAAATGCTGGTGCTCAACTTCCCGGCCAACCCCACCGCGCACTGCGTCGAGCTGGACTTCTTTCGCAAGGTGGTGGAGATCGCCCGCGAGCACCAGATCTGGGTGATCCACGATTTGGCCTACGCCGACCTGTGTTTCGACGGCTACACGGCGCCCTCGATCCTCCAGGTGCCCGGCGCGACGGAGGTGGCGGTGGAGTCCTACACCCTGTCCAAGAGCTACAACATGCCGGGTTGGCGGGTCGGATTCCTGTGCGGCAATGAGCGGCTGATCGGCGCGCTGGCGCGGATGAAGTCCTACCTGGATTACGGCATCTTTACCCCGGTCCAGGTGGCTGCCATTTCCGCTCTGGAGGGGCCCCAGGACTGCGTTGCCCGGACCCGCGAAACCTACCGTCGGCGCCGCGACGTACTGTGCGACGGACTGGCGCGTGCAGGCTGGGAAGTGGAGCGGCCCAGGGCTACGATGTTCGTGTGGGCGCCGGTCCCGGAGTCCTTCCGGGAAATGGGCTCGCTGGAGTTCAGCAAGGTGCTTCTGCGCGAGGCGAAGGTGGCGGTGTCACCGGGGATCGGCTTCGGCCAGTACGGCGACGACCATGTCCGGTTCAGCCTGATCGAGAACGAACACCGTACCCGGCAGGCCGTGCGCGGGATCAAGCGCATGCTGCGGAACCACTGAATCCCGATTGCCAGGAGCCGGCACTTGGAAGAGGTGAAGATCGGCCTGCTTGGCCTGGGGACCGTGGGAAGCGGTACGGTCAACCTGCTGAGCAGCAGCGCGGGCGAAATCCACCGGCGGCTGGGGCGCCGGGTGGCGGTGACGCGCGCCTGTGTCAAGGACCTGACCCGGCACCGCGATTGCGACGTTGCCGGGATCGCGCTGACCCGGGACCCCTATGAGGTGATCCGCGACCCGGGGATCTCCATCGTGCTGGAGCTGATGGGGGGATACGAGCCTGCCCGCCAACTGGTGCTCGCCGCCATCGAGGCGGGCAAGCACGTGGTTACCGCGAACAAGGCGCTGATCGCCAAGTACGGCAACGAGATCTTCGAGGCGGCCCACCGGCGCGGCGTTATGGTGAGCTACGAGGCCGCGGTAGCGGGCGGCATCCCGATCATCAAGGCGGTTCGCGAAAGCCTGGCGGGCAACCGGATCCAGTGGGTCGCCGGCATCGTCAACGGCACGGCAAACTTCATCCTGACCCAGATGCGCGACGAGGGGGCGTCGTTCGAGGATGCGCTCGCCGACGCCCAGCGGCTGGGCTACGCGGAGGCCGACCCCACCTTCGATGTCGAGGGCATCGATGCCGCGCACAAACTGACCATCCTGGCCTCAATCTCCTTCGGCATCCCGCTGCAGTTCGACCGCGTCTACACCGAGGGCATCAGCGGTATCGGGCGCGAGGACATCGCGTACGCGGAGGAACTCGGCTACAGCATCAAGCACCTGGCGATCACGCAGCGCACGGAGGATGGTATCGAGCTTAGGGTGCATCCGACGCTAATGCCCCGGCGACGGCTGATCGCCAATGTCGACGGCGTGATGAATGCGGTGCTGGTGTACGGTGACGCGGTTGGCCACACCATGTACTTCGGCGCCGGCGCGGGCGCGGAGCCCACCGCCTCGGCCGTGGTCGCGGACGTGCTCGACCAGGTCCGCTCGCTGCACGTGGAGGTGGTGAACCGGGTGCCGGATCTCGCCTTCCGGGCGGAAGCGATATCCGAGGAAGAGCAGGTGCTGCCGATGGAGGCGATTACCACGGCCTACTATCTGCGCCTGCCGGTAGAGGACAGTCCCGGGGTCATGGCTGACATCACGCGGATCCTGGCGGATCTGGGCATCAGCCTGGAGGCGATCCTGCAGAAGGAGCCCGAGCCCGACCAGGACAGCGTTCCGATCATTATGCTGACCTATCGTATCCAGGAACGCCAGATGAACGAGGCGCTGCGCCGGATTGCACGCCTGGACGCCGTTCATGGCAAAATCACCCGCATCCGGTTGGAACACTTCGACGCCTGAAGGGACTCCGGCCGCCCCGTTCACAGAGGATCCCCATGCCGCAGCGCCGCCGTTACACCGGACTCATCGAGCGCTATCGCACTCGCCTGCCCATCGCTGAAGGCACCGTGCCGGTCAGCCTGGGCGAAGGCGACACCCCGTTGATCCGGCTGCGAAACATCCCGCACGACATCGGGCGCGAGGTGGATCTGTACGTCAAGTTCGAGGGCCTCAACCCGACCGGCTCGTTCAAGGACCGGGGCATGACGGTCGCGGTGACCCGCGCCGTTGAGGAGGGCAGCAAGGCCATCATCTGCGCTTCCACGGGCAACACTTCAGCCTCCGCGGCGGCCTATGCCGCGCGCGCGGGGCTGACCGCGTTCGTGCTGATCCCGGACGGCAAGATCGCCATGGGCAAGCTGGCGCAGGCCATGATGCACGGTGCCGTGGTGCTACAGATCCGCGGCAACTTCGACGACGGCATGCGGCTGGTCAAGGAAGTCGCCACGCAAGCGCCGGTGACCATCGTGAACTCGATCAACCCCTACCGCCTGCAGGGTCAGAAGACGGCGGCCTTTGAGATCGTCGAGGAGCTCGGCGGGGTTCCCGACTACCACTGCCTGCCGGTGGGCAATGCCGGCAATATCACCGCGTACTGGATCGGCTATTCGGAGTGCTCCACCGAGCCCGGCGCGGTAACCACGGAGGCCTGCGCCTTCTGTGGCGGAGAGTGCCGGTTTCTCCAGTCGCCGCTGGCCACCCGCCGCCCCGTGATGCTCGGCTACCAGGCGAGTGGCAGCGCGCCGTTCCTGCGCGGTGCGATGGTCGACCAGCCCGAGACCGTGGCCACGGCGATCCGCATCGGGCATCCACAGAGCTGGGCGCAGGCGTGGAAGGTGCACGAGGAGTCGGGGGGCTGGTTCGCCGAGTTCTCCGATGAGGAGATCCTGGCGGCGCAGAGAATGCTCAGCAGTCGCGAGGGCGTGTTCTGCGAGCCGGCATCCGCGACCTCGCTGGCGGGGGCCCTGCGCGACATCCGGGAGGGCCGCATCCCCGAGGGCAGCACGGTCGTGTGCACGCTCACCGGCCACGGGCTGAAGGATCCGGACATCGCGATCGAGCAATGTCGCGGCTGCATCCAGGATATCGATGCCGATCTCGACGCGGTCAAGGGCGCGATTCTCGGGCGCCTGGCCTGACGGGCTGGCAGGCGCCCGCGTCGGGGGAGCCGTGGCGCCGCGCGCAGCCATCGAATTCCCGCGAGCAGGAGGCACCGAGTAGATGCGACGTGAGCTCACCCTGCTGGTGCCGGGCCTGTTCGGCCCGCTGCCCGGGGTACCGGCGGATCAGCTGGTCCCCGGTGAGCCGCTGCCGGGACTGGAGGGTCTGCTGGCGCGTGCGCCGGCGCGCGTTTTTCCCGCGCGCAGCCCGGAGCGCGCCCTGCTGCGGCTGTTCGGCTGCGACCCGGAAGCGGCCGGGGTGGCCGCTACCAGCTATCTGGGTGATACGGGCCACTCGCCGGAAGGACCGCTGCTGCGCGCCGATCCCGTCTACATGCGTGCTGCCACCGGCGCCCTGATGCAGTTCGACGGTTCCGGGCTCGGCCTGGAGCAGAGCGAGGCAGATGCGCTTGTGGCGGCCTGCAACGAGCTGCTGGAAGGGGACGGAGCCCAGCTGAGCGCCCCGGCCCCCCATCGCTGGTATCTCCACCTCAAACGCCTGCCGCGCGTGCGTACCCGGCCGCTGTCGGAGACGCGGGGCGTCGATCTCACGCGACTGATGCCGACGGGGGAGGAGGGCGCCTTCCTGCGTGGACTGCTCACCGAGCTGCAGATGGTGCTCACGGACCACCGCGTCAATCGCGAGCGCGAGCGGGCCGGGCGCCCCGCGGCCAACTCCCTGTGGCTGTGGGGCGAGGGCGACGACCCGCAGCCGGAGGTTCATTGCTGGAACAGCGTATGCAGCGAGGACCCCCTCGCGCGCGGCCTGGCCGTGCGCGCCCGGGTCCCGGCACGCCGGCTGCCGGACGACGCCGGCCCGGTACTCGCCGCCACGACGACCGGGCCGGAGCTGGTGATGCTGGATCAGGCGTGGCAGGTGGTGCAGTACGGCGACCCGCGCGAGTGGATGCAGGTCCTGCAGGCGCTGGAGCGGTCCTGGTTCCGCCCGGTGTGGCAGGCGCTTCGGCGGCGGCAGCTCGGGCGCGTGCATGTGCTGCCGCTCGACGGTCGCGCGTACCGCGCCGGACGTGCGGACCGCTGGCGTCTGTGGCGGCCCCGGCGAAGCGTCGCGCGCCTGGCGGGCGCCACGTGACCCGGGTGCGTATCCAACGTCGGCCTGCAGGGGCGAGGGGCCGGCTCCCCGCCGACATGCCGCCGGTGCTGCGCCGGGTATACACGGCTCGTGGCATCGCTGATCCGGCAGAGCTCGAATACCGGCTCGAGAATCTGCACCACATGCGCAGCCTGGGTGGGCTGGACGCGGCCGTGGATCTGCTCGCGGCTGCGGTCACCGAGGGGCAACGGGTCCTGATCGTGGGTGATTTCGATGCCGACGGCGCCACCAGCAGTACGGTGGCGCTGCGCGCCCTGCGGGCCATGGGGCTGGAGCGGGTCGGTTACCTGGTGCCGAACCGCTTCGAGTACGGCTACGGTCTCAGTCCGGAGATCGTCGAAGTGGCGGCGCGCGAGTCCCCGGACGTCATCGTCACGGTGGACAACGGCGTCTCGAGCGTGGCCGGGGTGGTGTCGGCCCGGCAACACGGCATCCGGGTACTGGTGACCGACCACCACCTGCCGGGCGAGACCCTGCCGGCCGCTGACGCGATGGTGAATCCGAACCTGCGCGGCGACCCGTTTCCCAGCAAGCACCTTGCCGGTGTAGGCGTGATCTTCTATGTGATGCTGGCGCTGCGCGCCCGCCTGCAACGGGATGGCTGGCTGGACGGGCGCCGGCGCGAGGTTCCCAACATGGCCGACCTGCTCGACCTGGTTGCCCTGGGCACGGTGGCCGACGTCGTACCCCTGGACCGGAATAACCGGGTGCTGGTCAGCCAGGGGCTGCGCCGGATCCGGGCGGGCCGGGCCTGTCCGGGGTTGCTTGCGCTGTTGCAAGCGGGGGGTCGGGATCCGGCCCGGGCGGTATCCGCAGACCTGGCTTTTGCCGCTGGACCGCGGCTCAACGCGGCGGGGCGGCTGGAGGACATGTCGCTTGGGATCGAGTGCCTGTGCAGCGATGATCCGGCGCGAGCGACCGATCTGGCCGCGCGCCTCGACGGGCTCAATCGGGAGCGACGGGAGATCGAGGGACGCATGCAGCAGGAGGCGCATGCCTACCTGGACGGGATGCGCCTGGACGACAGCCGGCTTCCGGTCGGCCTGTGCCTCTACGATCCGGCGTGGCACCAGGGTGTGGTGGGGATCCTGGCATCGCGAGTGAAGGAACGCGTGCAGCGGCCGGTGATCGCCTTCGCCCGCAGCCGCGACGGCGAGCTCAAGGGCTCCGCGCGGTCGGTTCCCGGGATGCACATGCGGGACGCGATCGGCGCGGTCGCGACGCGCCATCCCGAGCTGGTGGGACGGTTTGGCGGGCATGCCATGGCAGCCGGATTGAGTCTTGCGGAGGCGCACTACGAGCGATTCGCCCGTGCCTTCGACGAGGAGGCCCGCCGGCGACTGGACGACAATATCCTGGAACGCGTGATCCACAGCGACGGCGAGCTTTCCGGCGCCGAGCTGACCCTGGAGACGGCGCGTGTGCTGCGTGATGCCGGCCCGTGGGGACAGGGATTCCCCGAGCCCGTCTTTGACGGCGAGTTCGAGGTCCTGGAGCGCCGCGTGGTGGGCGAACGGCATCTCAAGCTGACCCTGGGCGCGGGGAACGGGACGCTTCGGCTGGACGCCATCGCCTTCAACCACGGGGAAACGTGGCTGCCGGAGGAGCGATCCCGGGTGCGTGCCGCCTACCGCCTGGACGTCAATGCTTTTCGCGCCCGGGAGCGGCTGCAGCTGATCGTGGAGCACCTCGAGCCGGTATGAGCGGGCCGGCGCAGGGCGGTATGGCAGCAGGCGCCGGCAGCGTGCCATGGCGTCCTACGGACCCGCCGCGATTCCCAGCATCAGATCCAGGTGTCCGAGGCTGCGCGCCAGCGGTTCGGCCGCGGAGAAGTCGCCGGCCGCCGGGTGAATGCGACCCCCGCCCGTTACCGGCGCGGCACGGCTGCCCCGGGATAGGGTCGCTCCCTGCCTACCGCGTGCCAGCTCGCGGCGGGCTCGTGTAGAATGCACCCTTTCCGCTCCCACGGCCTGCGAGAGGCAGCATGCTTGAGACCAACGCAATTCGCCAGAAGATCCGGGACATGCAGGGTCGCCTCGACGACCTCAGGAGGTATCTTTGACTACCCGGGAAAAGCGGAGCGCCTGACGGAAGTCGAACGTGAGCTGGAGCAGCCCGACGTCTGGAACGACCCGGAACGGGCACAGGCGTTGAGCAAGGAGCGCGCCCGCCTGGTCGAGACTGTCAGCATTCTGCGGGAATGCAGCAGCGGCCTCGACGACGCGGGAGAGCTGCTGGAGATGGCCGCACAGGAGGACGACGCGGGCGCGGTTCGCGAACTGGAGGGGGACGTCGAGCGGCTTGAGAAACGGCTGGCGGCGCTGGAATTCCAGCGCATGTTTTCCGGCGAGATGGACGAATCCAACGCCTTTCTGGACATCCAGGCGGGATCGGGCGGCACGGAAGCTCAGGACTGGGCTGAAATGCTGCTTCGCATGTACTTGCGCTGGTGCGAGCGACACGGCTTCCGCGCAGAGCTGATCGAGGTTTCCGAGGGCGAGATTGCCGGCATCAAGAGCGCCACGGTGCGCGTCGAGGGACCCTACGCCTACGGCTGGCTGCGCACCGAGACCGGGGTTCACCGCCTGGTGCGGAAATCCCCGTTCGACTCCGGAAACCGGCGGCATACCTCCTTCGCCGCCGTGTTCCTGTCGCCGGAAATCGACGACGATATCGACATCGACATCAACCCGGCGGACCTCAGGGTCGATGTCTACCGGGCGAGCGGTGCTGGTGGGCAGCACGTCAACACCACCGAGTCCGCGGTGCGGATCACGCACGAGCCGACCGGCATCGTGGTCCAGTGCCAGAATGATCGCTCCCAGCACAAGAACCGTGCGACGGCCATGAAGCAGCTGCGGGCCAAGCTGTTCGAACTCGAGCTGCAACAGCGGCGGGAGCGCGCCGAGGCCATGGAGGAGACCAAGGCAGACATCGGGTGGGGTAGCCAGATCCGGTCCTACGTGCTGGACCAGTCCCGTATCAAGGACCTGCGCACGGGGGTCGAGGTGGGGAATACCCAAGCCGTGCTGGACGGTGATCTGGACGGCTTCATCGAGGCCAGCCTGAAGCAGGGCGTGTGACCGGCACGGTGTCTCGCCCGATCAGAGGAGAACAGACACAGCGGCATGAGCCAGCAAGACGGACACGGAAGCGACGAGACCGGCCTGATCGCGCAGCGGCGGGCGAAGCTCCGCGAACTGCGCGCGGCGGGCCACGCCTATCCCAACGACTTCCGGCGGGACGCCCTTGCCGGCGAGCTGCACGAGGCCTACGACGAGCTCGATGAGGCCGAGCTCGAGGTGCGGGCGGTGCGCGTGCGGGTAGCCGGTCGGATGATGGCGAAGCGGATCATGGGCAAGGCAAGCTTTGCCCACCTGCAGGACATGAGCGGCCGGATCCAGCTTTTCCTGAAACGGGACGCCCTGCCGGACGGCGTGTACCGTACCTTCAAGAGCTGGGATATCGGGGACATCATCGGGGCCGAGGGCGTGCTGTTCAAGACCCGCACCGGGGAGCTCTCGGTGCGCGCGCAGCGCCTGGAGCTGCTGTCGAAATCACTGCGGCCGCTGCCGGAGAAGTTCCACGGACTGCAGGACCAGGAGACGCGCTACCGACAACGCTACCTGGACCTGATTGTCAACCCCGAGGTTCGGGAGGGCTTCCGGCTGCGCAGCCGGATCATCGAATACATCCGCGCGTTCCTCGCCTCCCGGGAGTTCCTCGAAGTCGAGACGCCCATGATGCAGCCACTCCCCGGCGGTGCGGCCGCACGCCCGTTCATCACTCACCACAACGCACTCGACATCGACCTGTACCTCAGGATCGCCCCGGAACTTTATCTCAAGCGGCTGGTGGTGGGCGGGTTCGAGCGGGTGTTCGAGATCAACCGCAACTTCCGGAACGAGGGTGTCTCCACCCGGCACAACCCCGAGTTCACCATGCTGGAGTTCTACCAGGCTTATGCCCGCCACGAGGACCTCATGGACCTCACCGAGGAACTGCTGCGGGGCATGGCGCGTCACCTGCTCGGGGCGACGGAGATCAGCTACCAGGGCCATATCTGCGACTTCTCCCGGGCATTCCCCCGGATCACGGTGCGGGAGGCGATGCTGTCCCGGAATCCGGAGCTGGATCCGGCCCGGATCGACGACCGCGAGCACCTGGCCGGCCGATGTGCCGCGCTGGGGCTCGAGGTGCGCCCTTCCTGGGGCCCGGGCAAGCTCCAGAGCGAGATCTACGAAAAGACGGTCGAGCCGCGACTGTCTGATCCCACGTTCGTGACCGAGTTCCCGACCGAGGTGTCACCCCTGGCCCGCCAGAGTGACCGGGACCCGGCCGTGACCGAGCGCTTCGAGCTGATCGTTGCGGGCCGGGAGATCGCCAACGGTTTCTCAGAGCTCAACGACCCGGACGAGCAGGCGCGTCGATTCCGGGAGCAGATGGCGCGGAAGGAGGCCGGGGACGAGGAGGCGATGGTCTACGATGCCGACTACGTGCGGGCCCTCGAATACGGCATGCCACCCGCAGCGGGCGAGGGGATCGGTATCGACCGGTTGGTGATGCTGCTCGCGGACGCGCCCTCGATCCGCGATGTCCTCCTGTTCCCGCTCATGCGGCCGCAGGGAGATCAGGAATAGAAATCCCGCGCAAACAATATCATGGGCGATATCGGTAAGATTGGTCTTGAGAAGGCTCAGCGCGCGTTGCCGGGACTTGCCCGCGGCCGGGGGATGGGGTAAAAACGTCGGCAGGGCAATTCGCGGGGGGAATGGCGATGTCGGGGCAGATCCGGAGCCAGGTCCAGGGCGGGACTGATGCGCCGTTGATTGAACGCACCATCGGCGAGCAGCTCGATGTCACGGTAGGACGCTGGGGCAAGCGCCCGGCGCTGGTATCGGTCCACCAGGGGATTCGCTGGACCTGGGCCGAGCTGGCCGAACAGGTGGACGGCTTCGCGGCCGGCATGCGCGCCCTGGGCCTGGGCCGCGGCGACCGTGTCGGCATCTGGGCGCACAACAGCTGGGAGTGGCTGGTGACCCAGCTGGCAACGGCACGACTGGGCATCATTCTGGTCAACATCAACCCGGCGTATCGTGCGGCCGAACTCACCTATGCGCTGAACAAGGTCGGCTGCAAGGCCCTGATTGCGATGGCCGCGTACCGCAGCAGCGACTATGTGGCGATGCTGCGGGAGGTGGCGCCCGAGCTGGCTGACTGCGAGCCCGGCGCGCTGGCGGCCGCCCGCGTCCCGGAGCTGCGGCTGGTAGTCCGCCTGGGCGAGGAGCGCAGCCCGGGCATGCTGAATTTCGGCGACATCCCCGGCCACGCCGGCGCCGGGGATCACCGGGCGCTGCCGGAGATCGGCGCCGCACTCGACCGCAACGATCCGGTTAATATCCAGTTCACCAGCGGCACCACGGGCCGCCCCAAGGGCGCGACCCTCAGCCACCGCAATATCCTCAACAACGGCCACTTCGTCGGCGAGGCAATCCGTCTGGGCGAGGACGACCGGCTGTGCGTGCCGGTGCCCCTGTACCATTGCTTCGGCATGGTTATGGGGAACCTGGCCTGCCTGACCCACGGTGCCTGCATCGTCTATCCTGCGCCGGCCTTCAACCCGGCAAGCGTGCTCGAGGCCGTCCAGGGCGAGCGCTGCACCGGGCTCTATGGGGTGCCCACCATGTTCATCGGCGAGATGGCCGAGCCGGCGTTCCCGGAGACCGAGCTGTCCTCCCTGCGCACGGGAATCATGGCCGGGTCGCCCTGCCCGATGGAGGTGATGCGGCGCGTCATCGACGAGATGCACATGGAACAGGTCACGATTGCCTACGGCATGACCGAGACCAGCCCGGTCAGCTTCCAGACTTCGCCGGACGATGCCCTGGAGCAGCGCGTCTCAACCGTCGGCAGGATCCAGCCGCACCTAGAGGCGAAGGTGGTCGACTCGGACGGCGGGGTGGTTGCTCCCGGCGTGCCGGGGGAGCTGTGCACCCGCGGCTACAGCGTGATGCAGGGCTACTGGGACGACCCCGAGCGGACCCGGGAGGTGATCGACGGCGACGGCTGGATGCACACCGGGGACCTCGCGACGCTGGACGCGGATGGCTACTGCCGCATCGTCGGCCGCATCAAGGACATGGTCATCCGCGGCGGCGAGAACATCTACCCCCGGGAAGTCGAGGAGTTGCTGTATGGGCACCCGGCCGTGGAGGACGTGCAGGTGGTGGGTGTGCCGGACCCGAAGTACGGCGAGGAGCTGTGCGCCTGGATCCGCCTCAAGCCGGGTGAGAGCGCCACGGAGGAAGACATCCGGGAGTACGCCCGCGGCCGCATCGCGCACCACAAGATTCCGCGCTACATCCGCTTCGTCGAGGAGTTCCCGCTCACCGTGACCGGCAAGGTGCGCAAGTTCATCATCCGGGAGCGGATGATCGAGGAGCTGCGCCTCGAGCAGCACTGACCTCAGCTGCGCGTTTCCCGCTCCGCCAGCAGCTGGCGGAGGTCGGGGTTGATCGCGCCGGCGCTGTCGTCCTGCTGCGCCAGCAGCCTGGCACGGTAATCGCCTGCCGCGACCAGTGCTGGGAGTCGTCACAGCCGGTGAGCGGCACGGCGACCGCGAGGACGGTGGGGGAGAACTCGTACGGCGCGACCGGCCCGGCGAGACTCGGCATGTCGGAGTCCCGCGGACTCAGTCGCTGCCCGGTCCGGCGGCCGCCGCGGGCCCGTCGTCGACGGAGTACGGCAGTGCCCCGAGCACAAGGCCTGGCCCACGGGGGCCGTCCAGGCGCAGCTTGCCGCGGGAGGCCGCGTCGATCTCGATCACGGCGAGCAGTTCGCAGCCGCTGTCCGGGTGCGGGCTTGCCTCCACCACCACGCCGACGGCCTGGTCGCCTTCCGCGTGGATGGGATCACCGGGAGCCGGCACGCTGTCGGAGCCCAGGTGGGCGCGGTACATGCGGCGCTTGACCCGGCCGCGGGAGCGCACCCGGGCGACGACCTCCTGCCCCGGATAACAGCCCTTGCGAAAGCTCACCCCGCCGATGCGGTCCAGGTTGACCATCTGGGGCAGGAACAGACCGCTGGTGCGAGCGTATACCACCGGCAGCCCGCTGATGATCTCCAGCAGCTGCCAGGCGTCGCTCCCGACAGGGGCGCAGCGTACGTTGAGTCGTTGCCACAGGCGCCGCATCGGCTCAAGGCGCTCGCCCGCGACCTCGAAGCGCGGCTGGGGGCCCGGCAGGCGGATCACGCTGGCGTCGTCGTGACTCGCCACCATCCAGGGCTCAGCGGGCACGGAGCGGCCCAGGCTCTCCTCCAGCTCGTCATCCGCCCCGGGACCGGACACCCCGATCCGGATGATGCTGTCGGAGGCATCCTCCAGGGTCACGCGGGCCCGGAGGACGAATTTGTGCAGGCGTTCCAGCAGCGCATCCACCTGGTCCCGCGGCAGCTCGAGGGCCCACCGGTCGTCGCGCCGGAAGATACGCAGGGTGGCCAGGAGCCGCCCCTTGGGGTCGCAGTAGCCCGCGACCGTGGCCCGGCCGGCGTCAATCCCCCGCAGGTCGGCCGTTAGCTGGCCCTGCAGGAATGCCGCGGCGTCGTCCCCGTGCACCCCCACCAGGCCGAAGTGGGACAGGTCGGCGAAGACGACCCCGGTGGTCGCCACCTGGCGCTCCCGCTCCGGAGCGCCGAAATGCGCCACGGCGCCGTCGTCGAGCTCGGCACCGGCGTCCACCAGGAACTGTTTCCATTCGGGCTTCATCGCGGAACTCATCTGTCGGAAGGCGGAACAGGCGGCTGACATCATAGGCGAGGCGAACCTCCGTGTCAGCACTGCCCGGCACCAGTGCGGCGCGGTCCTGTGGCCGGTCCGCCGCGTGCCCCGGAGCTCGTCCCACGGCAGGCCTCGCTTGCGTGGATGCCGCCGAATGCAGTATAAACGGGCCTCCCGAGGCAGGACGAATACCATGCACGAGCGCGAATCAGAGCAGTCGACCGAGCCGCGCGACCGGCCCGACCCCGTGCCCGTCCGGCAGCCGCCGCAGCAGCGCCCGCGCGAGATCGGTGGTCCCCGCGGACCGGAGCCGACCCGCTACGGCGACTGGGAGAAGAACGGCCGCTGCAGCGACTTCTGAGCCGGCGGCGCTGGTGCCGGCCGCAGCGCGCCGGAGGCACGGTGCCCGGCCGGGGCCCGCTGTCTGCACTGCCAGCATCTCCGCCTGCCCGCGGGTGTCCCGGCGCCGTTTGCGGGCGTGCCACCGGTGCACGGGCACCGCCAGACCAAGGAACAAGAGGTGAAAGCGTATGCAAGATGATTCACGGCCTCTGTCACCCCATCTGCAGATCTACCGACCCCAGCTCACCTCGGTCCTGTCCATCTCGCATCGTGCCAGCGGCGTCTTCCTCGCGCTCGGCACCCTGGCCCTGGTCTACTGGTTCGCCGCGATGGCCTCCGGTCCCGAGGTCTTTGCGCAGGCTCAGATGATCGCCGGCGCGTGGTACGGACAGGTGCTGCTGGTGCTCTGGACGTTCTCGCTCTTCTATCACCTGTGCAACGGTATCCGGCACCTGTTCTGGGATGCCGGCTACGGGTTCGAGATCCGGCACGCCTATGCCACCGGCTACGTCGTCCTGGTCGCAGCCGCGGTACTGACCGCCGGGACCTGGGTGCTGGCGCTGGCGGGAGGGCAATGATGGATTACCGCAGTCCCATATCCCGGGCGCGCGGCCTCGGCTCGGCGAAGGAGGGCGCCGCCCACTGGTGGATGCAGCGGCTCACCGCCGCGGCGCTGGTACCTCTGCTGCTGTGGTTCGTGGCATCGCTGATCGGATTGACCGGCGCCGGCTACGACGACGCCGTCGCTTGGGTCTCCACCCCTTGGATCACCGTGCTCCTGATCGCCACCATCGCCGTGGTGTTCCATCACGCCCAGCTGGGGCTGCAGGTGGTGCTGGAGGACTACGTACATAGCGAATGGCTGAAGGTCTTGAGCATTGCGCTGGTCAAGTTTGCCGCCGTGTTGCTGGCCATCGGCGGAATCTACTCGGTCCTGCGCGTCGCCTTCGGAGGCTAGTTAATGTCCAAAGCGTACGAAATCGTGGAACACAAGTACGACGTGATCGTGGTCGGCGCCGGCGGCGCGGGCCTGCGTGCCACGCTGGGCATGGCGGAGAGGGGGCTGAGCACCGCCTGCGTCACCAAGGTGTTTCCCACCCGCAGTCACACGGTCGCCGCTCAGGGCGGCATGAGCGCCTCTCTCGGCAACATGGGCGAGGACGACTGGCGCTGGCACATGTACGACACCGTCAAGGGCTCCGACTGGCTCGGCGATCAGGACGCGATCGAATACATGTGCCGGGAAGCGGTGCCGGCTGTGGTGGAGCTGGAGCACTACGGGGTGCCGTTCTCACGCACCGAGGAGGGGCGCATCTACCAGCGTCCGTTCGGCGGCATGACGACGCGCTTCGGCGAGGGTACGGCGCAGCGAACCTGTGCCGCCGCCGACCGCACCGGCCACGCGATCCTGCACACGCTCTAC
The DNA here is from genome assembly GCA_035638695.1 of Gammaproteobacteria bacterium. Classification (GTDB taxonomy): domain Bacteria; phylum Pseudomonadota; class Gammaproteobacteria; order UBA5335; family SLRW01; genus DASQZJ01. Next base: position 61,477 of record DASQZM010000075.1, read on the forward strand.
CAGCAGGCCTTGCGCAACCGGGCGGAGTTCTTCATCGAGTACTTTGCGCTCGATCTGCTGATGGACGAGGATGGCGTCTGTCGCGGCCTGCTGGCCTGGAACCTGGCCGACGGCACTATTCATCGCTTCCGCGGCCATGCGGTGGTGCTTGCCACCGGCGGCTACGGGCGCACCTATTTCTCGTGCACTTCGGCGCACACCTGCACCGGTGACGGCAACGGCATGGTGCTGCGCGCGGGACTGCCGCTGCAGGACATGGAGTTCGTCCAGTTCCATCCCACCGGGGTGTACGGCGCCGGCTGCCTGATCACCGAGGGAGTGCGTGGCGAGGGCGGCTATCTGACCAACAGTGAGGGCGAGCGCTTCATGGAGCGCTATGCGCCCAACGCCAAGGATCTCGCCTCTCGCGACGTGGTCAGCCGCGCCATGACCATCGAGATCCGCGAGGGGCGCGGGGTCGGGCCCGAGCAGGACCACATCCACCTGCATTTGGAGCATCTGGGCCCGGAGGTGATCCACGACCGTCTGCCAGGTATTGCCGAGACCGCGCGCATCTTTTCGGGCGTGGACGTGACGCGTGACCCTATCCCGGTCCTGCCGACGGTGCACTACAACATGGGGGGTATCCCGAGCAACCACCACGGCGAGGTGCTGACCGTGAAGGACGGCGAGGAGCAGGTCGTGCCCGGCCTGTTCGCCGTGGGCGAGGCGGCCAGCGTGTCGGTGCACGGGGCCAACCGGCTGGGCTCGAACTCACTGCTGGACATCGTGGTGTTCGGTCGCGCGGCCTCGCTGCGCTGCGCCGAACTCATCGCCCCGGGCAAGCCGCACCCGCCGCTGCCCGACGACCCCGGCGACCGGGCCCTGGAGCGCTTCGACCGCCTGCGGCACGCCAACGGCGAGAACCCGACCGCGGGAATCCGCCGCGAAATGCAGCAGGTGATGCAGCGGGACGCGGCGGTCTTCCGTACCGGCGAGACCCTGACCCAGGGCTGCAGCAACCTCGACCAGGTCCTGGCCAGCTTCGACGGCGTGCATGTCACGGACCGATCCATGACCTGGAACACCGACTTGGTGGAAACGCTGGAGCTCGCCAACCTGCTCGGCTGCGCGGCGGTGACCATTCACTCGGCGGCCAACCGCACCGAGAGCCGCGGGGCGCACGCCCGCGAGGACTACCCTGATCGGGACGACGAGAACTGGATGAAGCACACGCTGTCCTGGCTGCGCGATGGCGCGGTCGCCTTCGAGTATCGGCCGGTGCACATGTTCACGCTGACCGACGAGGTTGAGGTCATACCGCCCAAGGCCCGGGTGTACTGACACGGGCCGGGCACGGGCGAACGAATCGAGACGAACACGCCGCCGGCCACGACCGGCGGCAGTCCAGGAGTGAACCATGGCGGACTTTACGCTTCCCGCGAATTCCAGGATTCGGAAGGGCCGGACCCATACGGCGCCGAAGGGCGCCCGGAACATTCGCCGCTTCCGGGTCTACCGCTACGACCCCGACAGCGGCGAGAATCCGCGCCAGGACACCTTCGAGGTCGACCTCGACAACTGCGGGCCGATGGTTCTGGACGCGTTGCTGAAGATCAAGAACGAGCTCGATCCCACCCTGACGCTGAGGCGTTCCTGCCGCGAGGGAATCTGCGGCTCGTGCGCCATGAACATCGACGGTGTGAATACCTTGGCGTGCACCTGCGCCATCGGCGACATCAAGGGCGACGTGAAGATCTACCCCCTGCCACACATGCGGGTGCACAAGGACCTGGTTCCGGACCTGGCCAACTTCTATGCGCAGTACGCGTCGATCGAGCCGTGGATGAAGACCTATTCGGCGACCCCGCCGGATCGCGAGCGGCTGCAGTCGCGCGACGACCGGGAGAAATTGGATGGCCTGTATGAGTGCATCCTGTGCGCCTGCTGTTCCACCTCCTGTCCCAGCTACTGGTGGAACCCGGAGCGCTACCTGGGACCGGCGATTTTGCTGCAGGCCTACCGCTGGATCGCGGACAGCCGGGACGAGGCGACCGGAGAACGGCTGGATGCACTGGAGGACCCGTTCAAGCTGTATCGCTGCCACACGATCATGAACTGCACCAACACCTGCCCCAAGGGGCTCAACCCGGCGAAGGCGATCTCGGAGATCAAGCGGATGATCGCCGCGCGCCGCTGACGCCGCCGGAGGCGGGGGATGGTCGAAACGTCGCGGCTGCGCTGGCTTTGCCGACGTGGCATGAAGGAGCTGGATGAGCTGCTGGAAGGATTCTTCGAAGCACGCTTCGAGGGTCTTTCCCCTGCGCGGCGGAAGGCCTTTGCCCGGCTTCTGGAGCTCCAGGATCCGGAGCTGTTGGCGTATCTGATGGACCGGGAACGTCCCAAGGACGAGGGACTGCGTGATGTCATCCGGGAGATTCGCCGCAACGCGGGACTTCAATCTTGAGCCGTCGCGGCTGCTGGCATCGGGCCTGACCACAGTGGATGTCGGTGCCGCGGCCGCCGCGCTGGTCTGGCTGCCGGCTTGGCTCGGTGTCCCGGCGTGTGTGCTCCTCGCGATGAGCCTGCGCCGGGAGCTGAGCCGACACTGCGGTGCCGAATCCCTGTGCCACCTGCACCGCGGTCCGGACCGGCTCTGGCGGCTGCGGGACCGACGCGGGCGGCCGTTCGAGGCGGAGCTGGCGGGCTCGACCTGCGTGACGCCGCTGATTACGGTGGCGAGCTTCCGCGTTGGCCGCGGCTGTCGCCGCGCCGCGGTGATCCTCCCGGACAGCGCGCCAGCCCACGTCCGTCGCCGGCTGCGGGTGGCCCTGCGCTACCCCGACTGAGCCGGCCAGCGCACGGGCGCAAAGCGGGCCGCGAAACGCGCGGGCACCAGCACCGTGTTGCGCGGCGGATGGCGATCATCCGGCTCCGGGTAGTCCAGCGTGTAGTGCAGCCCGCGGCTCTCGCGGCGAAGCGCCGCCGAGCGTACGATCAGGTCCGCCACGACGGTGAGATTGCGCAGCTCCAGCAGGTCGGCGTTGATCCGGAAGTTGCCATAATATTCCTCGATCTCCGCCAGCATCATGTCGACGCGGTGGCGCGCCCGCTGCAGGCGCTTGTCAGTGCGCACGATGCCTACGTAGTCCCACATGAAACGGCGCAGCTCCGTCCAGTTATGGGTCACCACCACTTCCTCGTCCGAGTCGGTCACGCGGCTCTCGTCCCAGGACGGCAGGACCGGCGGCGCCGGGGTCCGGTCCAGGGTGCGGATGATGTGGTCCGCGGCCGCGCGGGCGAACACCAGACACTCCAGCAGCGAATTGCTGGCCATGCGGTTCGCTCCGTGCAGGCCGGTGAAGGCCGTCTCACCCACCGCATACAGGCCGGGCACGTCGGTACGCCCATCGTGGTCGGTGAGGATGCCGCCGCAGGTGTAGTGGGCTGCCGGCACCACCGGCAGGGGATCGCGGGCCATGTCGTAGCCGAGCTCGAGGCAGCGCGCATAGATGGTAGGGAACTGGCGGCGGATCACCGCCGCCGGGCGATGGCTGATGTCGAGGTAGACGCAGGTCGCACCGAGCCGTTTCATTTCGTGGTCGATGGCGCGTGCCACGACGTCGCGGGGCGCCAGCTCCGCGCGCTCGTCGAACGCCTGCATGAACGGCGTGCCGTCGGGAAGCAGCAGCCGGCCGCCCTCGCCGCGCACCGCCTCGCTGATCAAAAAGGAGCGGGCGTCCGCGGAGGAGGCGCCCGGATGATACAGGCAGGTGGGATGGAACTGCATGAACTCCAGATTGGCCACGCGGCAGCCCGCACGCCAGCCCATGGCGATGCCGTCGCCGGTGGCGCCGTCGGGGTTGCTGGTATACAGGTAGACCTTGCTTGCACCGCCCGTGGCAAGCGCCACGGCGCGTGCCGAAACGGTGCGGACGACGCCGCGGCTCCGGTCGAGAACGTAGGCGCCGGCACAGCGGGGCGGATTGAGGCCCAGGCGGTCGCCGGTGATCAGGTCGACCGCCATGCAATGCTCCAGCACGGTGACGTTCGGCCTTTCCCGCACCAACCCTTCCAGGGTGGTCTCGATCGCGCGGCCGGTAGCGTCGGCGGCGTGGATCACCCGCCGGTGGCTGTGGCCGCCTTCACGGGTGAGGTGGTAGCCCCGGTCGGGGGCGTCGCCGTCCTCGCGGGTGAATGGCACGCCCAGATCGATCAGCCAGCGGATCGCGTCCGGGCCGCGTTCGACCGTATAGCGCACGGCCGCGGGATCGCACAAGTCCGCCCCGGCGCGCAGCGTGTCGGCGACGTGGGACTCGAGCGAGTCGCCCCGGCCGAGCACCACGGAAACGCCCCCCTGGGCGTACAGCGTGTTGCCTTCGGTGAAGGGTCCCTTGGCAATGACGGCGACCCGGAGGTCTTCCGGCAGCCGCAGCGCGAGGGTCAGCCCGGCCGCGCCGCTGCCTATGATCAGTACGTCGAACTCTTGCTGTTTGTTCATAGATTCGGATATGAGTGGCTGCTAAAATCATGCCACTTATGGGAATTGCTTCCTATCGGGGCCGCTGCACGCACACGGTGTGATCCCGCCCGGCAGGCAACCGTAATATACCTTATCAACTCGCGTACGAGCGAACTAACCCGCGGAGGCCTTGTCTATCCAACAGACAGGGGCTCGCGGGCATTGGAGAGATGCCCGCATGGGCAAGCCTAATGTAGATCGGGAGCTGGTTGAACGTGTACAAGACGGCGACAAGTCCGCGTTCGACCTGCTCGTGCGCAAGTATCAGAGCAAGGTCGTCAAACTGGTCTCGCGTTACGTGCACGATCCCAGCGAGGCGCTGGATGTTGCGCAGGAGGCTTTCATCAAGGCGTACCGGGCATTGCCTTCGTTTCGCGGGGACAGTGCCTTCTATACTTGGCTCTACCGGATATCGATCAACACGGCCAAGAACCACGTCGTCGCCCTGGGCCGCCAGCCGGTCAACAGTGAGTCGGAGATCGGCGACTCGGAGCAGTTCGACATCAACAACCGGCTGCAGGAGATCGATACCCCGGAGGGCATGGCGCTGACGGGGGAGATCCAGGACACGGTGCTCAGGGCGATCGAGGCGTTGCCCGAGGACCTGCGCACCGCGATCATGTTGCGGGAGCTCGAGGGCATGAGCTACGAAGAGATCTCGCAGGCGATGGACTGTCCGGTCGGGACCGTACGTTCCCGGCTGTTCCGGGCGCGTGAGTCCATCGACAACCAGCTCAGGGAGCTGCTCGACTAGACAGCGGTGAGGTAATCGGCCTGGGCAGACGGGTGGATGGGGATGTCCGAGAGCATCGAAAAGCAGATATCGGCGTGGCTGGACGGCGAGCTGAGCGACCGGCAGGCACGCGAACTGGCACAGCGAGTCAGCCGGGACGCGGGATCGCGCCGCGCGTGGGAGCGGTACCACATGATCGGCGACGCGATGCGCGGCAGCGCGGACGGACGGGCGCCGGGCCTTGCAGAGCGGGTCATGGCCGCGCTGGAGCATGGGCCCGCGGTTTTGCGACCGGCGCGTCGGCGCCGCGTGGGAATGGCTGCGGGACTGGCGGTCGCCGCGACGGTGGCCGCAGCGGCGGTGGTCGGGGTCCTCAGCCTGACCGCGGGTGGGCCGGGTAGGGGCAAGCACGGCTCGGCGGATCGGACGGTGGCACAGGTTCGAGCGGTGCGGGGACAGTCCGGCACGCGCATGGAGCAGGCCGTCCGGGATCAGCTACGGGTGTATATGGCCGATCATAACCAGCAGTTGGCGGTGTCCGGCAGCAACGGCATGCTGCCCTATGTCAGGATGGCGGATTTCGAGGCCACGCCCGGCGGCAAATGAAAGCGACTGCGGCATTCACCGGAGTGCTGGCGGTCGCGCTCGTGGCCAGCGGACCGGCCGCGGCCGCCGCCGGCGCAGACACCGCAGGCCCGAAGGAACCCGGCGCACAGGTCGGGGCCTGGCTGTCGCACATGGCCGATCTTGCCCGGAGTGAGAACTACGAGGGCACGTTCGTCTACATGGAAGGCGGTCACCTGGAGACCTTCCGGGTCATTCACCGGGTTGCGGGGCATACCACCGAGGCCCGGATGTATGCCCTGAACGGCAAGCATCGTGAGGTTCACCAGGTGGATGGCAAGGTGAACTGCTTCTGGCCCGACGCCGGCGAGATGCTGGAGAGCTCCGCGGGCGCCAGCAACCCGTTTCCCAACCCGTTTCCCGCCAACCCCGGCAAGCTTACCCCGTACTACCGCTTTCGCATGCTGGGAGCCGCGCGCGTGGCCAACCATCAGTGCCGGCGGGTGGGCCTGATTCCGCGCGACGGCTACCGTTTCGGCTACCGGATGTGCCTGCAGCCTGACACGGGCATGCTGCTCGAATCCCGGCTGATGAACGCGCAGGGCAAGGTGCTGCAGCAGGTGCTGTACACCCGCGTATCCTACCCCCGTCACATCGATCCGCGACTGCTCAAGCCGGATGTCAATACGCACGCGCTCAAGCGGATTCCACCGGCCCGTGCGCAGCCCCGGCTGGATGCCGGCGGCGGCGGGTGGAAGGCGTCGCAGCTGCCTCCCGGCTTTCACCGGGTGAGCCGTCATTACGAGTTCACCCCGGGGCGCAGCGCCCCGGTGCAACACATCGTCTACACGGACGGCCTGGCGACGGTATCCCTGTTTGTCGGTCCGGTTCCGCCATCGGGGGCCGTGTTCAATGGCGTCTCGCGCGAGGGATCGGTCAATGCCTTCGGCACCGTTCAGCAGGGACAGCAGGTGACGGTAATCGGCAGCGTGCCGATGCGAACCCTGCGAATGATCGGGACCTCGGTGCAGTCGGTCCCGGCGCACGGCAAGCGGTAGGCGCGCAACCGAGCCGACCGGCCACCACGGCTGCCGGTTCTGGCAATCAATCCGGTATGCTTAGTAATATGCACGCCGCGCCAGCGGCGCCGGACCTTCGCGCCCGCCCCCGCATCGGGACGGCGGGCCGGCCACGAGATGATGCATCGCGCGACCACCGTATGCCTCTAGACGATGTGACACTGTACAGCCGCCCGGGTTGCCACCTGTGCGACGAAATGCTCCGCGACGTCCACCGCGCGCTGGGCTCGCGCAAGCTCACCGTGGACGTGGTCGACATCGACCGGGACGCGGAGCTGCTGGCGCGCTACATGCTTCGTATTCCGGTGCTGGCGGTGAACGGCGAGGAGGTGTGCGAGGGGCGTTTCGATGCCGAGGCGTTCCATGTCGCGCTCGGAACGCGGACGCCACGATGAGCGCCCCGCAGGCGGGGCGGGTCGATGGCCGGATGCCGCAGGAACGGATCCGCAATTTTTCCATCATCGCCCACATCGATCATGGCAAGTCCACCCTGGCCGACCGTTTCATCCGCCTGTGCGGGGGTCTGGACGAGCGCGAGATGCTCGAGCAGGTGCTGGATTCGATGGAGCTCGAGCGGGAACGCGGCATCACCATCAAGGCGCAGTCCGTAACCCTGAGCTACCGCGCCGAGGACGGCCAGAACTATCAGCTGAATTTCATCGATACCCCGGGCCACGTGGATTTCTCCTACGAGGTATCCCGCTCGCTCGCCGCCTGTGAGGGCGCCCTTCTGGTGGTCGATGCCGCGCAGGGCGTCGAGGCGCAGAGCGTCGCCAACTGCTACACGGCCATCGACCAGGGGCTCGAGGTGGTCCCGGTGCTGAACAAGATCGACCTGCCCTCGGCGGATCCGGATGGCGTGATCAACCAGATCGAGGAGATCATCGGGCTGGAGGCCCATAACGCCTTGCGGGTGAGCGCAAAGACCGGCCAGGGCGTCCCGGAGCTGATGGAGGCAGTGGTCCGGCGCATTCCCCCGCCGGCTGGAGATCGCGACCGGGCACTGCAGGCACTGATCATCGACTCCTGGTTCGACAACTTCGTTGGCGTGGTGTCCCTGGTCCGGGTGGTGCACGGTGAGATCCGGCCCGGCGTCCGCATCCGGGTGATGTCGAGCGGACGCGACTACCAGGTCGCGAAGGTGGGCGTGTTCACCCCCAAGGCCCGGGATCTCGAGGTGCTCGGGACCGGCGAAGTGGGTTTCGTGATGGCGGGGGTCAAGGATATCGACGGTGCCCCGGTGGGGGATACCATCACCTCGGCCGCACGTCCCTGCGACGTCCGGCTGCCCGGATTCAAGCAGGTGAAGCCGTACGTCTTCGCGGGCCTTTTCCCGGTGACCTCGGACGATTACGAGGACCTGCGGGACGCGCTGCAAAAGCTCCGGCTGAACGATGCCGCCCTGAGCTACGAACCGGAGACCTCCGGGGCCCTCGGCTTCGGTTTCCGCTGTGGGTTCCTGGGCATGCTCCACATGGAGATCGTGCAGGCCCGCCTGGAGCGGGAGTACGACCTCGACCTGATCACCACGGCGCCGACGGTGGTGCACGAGGTGCTCACCCGCGGCGGCCAGGTGCTGGCGGTGGAGAACCCGTCGCACCTGCCGTCGCCCGGGGAGATTGAAGAGATCCGCGAGCCGATCATCCACGCGGACATCCTGGTACCCAAGGAGCATGTCGGCGCGGTGATCAAGCTGTGCGAGGAGCGCCGCGGCCGCCAGCTGCGGATGCAGTACCTGGGCCAGCAGGTCTCGATTACCTACGAGCTGCCGATGAGCGAGGTGGTGCTGGACTTCTTCGACCGGCTGAAGTCGGTGAGTCGCGGCTTTGCTTCCTTTGACTACGAGTTCCGGCGCTTCCAGGCCGCCAACCTGGTCAAGCTCGAGCTCCTGATCAACGGCGACCGGGTGGACGCCCTGTCGCTGATCGTGCACCGTGACATGGCCTACCACCGAGGCCGCGAACTCGTCGAGAAGATGAAAGAGCTGATCCCGCGGCAGATGTTCGAGGTGGCGATCCAGGCCGCCATCGGCTCCCAGGTGATTGCCCGCACCACGGTGCGCGCGCTGCGCAAGAACGTGACCGCCAAGTGCTATGGCGGAGACATCACGCGCAAGAAGAAACTGCTGGAAAAGCAGAAAGCCGGCAAGCGCCGGATGAAACAGATCGGCCGCGTGGAGATTCCCCAGGAAGCCTTTCTGGCGGTGCTGAACGTCAGCAAGAAATCCGACTGAGGGCGTCCGCCGGCGTCGGCAGAACACCCAACGAGGTTGATGCACGTGAACTTTTCGCTTTTGCTCGTGGTTCTTACGCTGGCGACCGGCGTGGTCTGGGCGCTCGACAAGTGGCTGTGGGAGCCGCGCCGACGAGAGGCGGCGGAGACCGGCAAAGGCCGCAGCCATCCGCCCATGGGGGTCGAGTTCTGCCGCAGCTTCTTTCCGGTGATCCTGGTGGTGCTGCTGCTGCGCTCCTTTGTCATCGAGCCCTTCCGGATCCCTTCCGGGTCGATGATGCCCACGCTGCTCGACGGGGATTTCATCGTGGTGAACAAGTTCGACTACGGTCTCCGGCTGCCTGTGGTACACACCAAGGTTCTGGGCGTCGGCGAGCCACAGCGCGGCGACGTGGTGGTATTCCGCTGGCCCAAGGATCCCAGCAAGGACTTCATCAAGCGGGTCGTGGGCTTGCCGGGCGACACCGTGACGGTCCACGGCAACGAGCTGATCGTCAACGGGAAGCGCATTCCGCATCACTACCTCGGGCCGTACCTCGGTCCCGGCTCGTCCTCGCTCTTCAATCCGGGCCTGTATCGGGAGACGCTCGGCTCACACACGCATGATATTCTGCTGATGAAACAGGTGCCGGTGCCCAACGGGACGTACCACGTACCCCGGGGACACTACTTCGTGATGGGTGACAATCGCGACGACAGCGACGATAGCCGGATGTGGGGATTCGTCCCCGAGCGCAACCTGGTCGGACGGGCCTTCCTGATCTGGATGAACTGGGATCCGCAGCGCATGCATCCGCTGTGGGGCCGGATCGGCGAGGTGATTCACTGAGGCGGAGGCTGGGCAAAAGATGGACAACGGCAGGACGGGGGGTTGGAAGCGCCAGCAGGGGCTGAGCTTCCTGGAGATTCTGCTTCTGGTCGCGGTGGGAGGCTTCCTGCTGATGACCGCGATCAAGCTGGTGCCGGTCTACATGGGGTATTTCGACGTGGCTTCCTCGGTCGACTCGCTGGCCAACGTAGCGCCGTCCCAGCGCACCGTCCCGGAGCTGCGTCGGCTGTTGCGCAAGCGTTTCGACATCAACGATGTCAACCTGCAGCCGGGTTCGGTCGATTTTACCACGGAGGACGACGGCAGCATCGACGTGCACGTGCACTACACGCGCACGACCCACTGGGTGGGCAATGTCTCGCTGCTCGTTACCTTCGACCGGCGAGTGGTGGTGCCGGGAAGCTGATGTCGCCCCTGGAGCGCCTCAGTACGGACCTCGGTTATCGGTTCGCTGACGGCTCCCTGCTGGAAGCTGCGCTCACCCACCGCAGCGCCGGCGGGAGCAACAACGAGCGGCTGGAATTTCTCGGTGACGCCGTGGTGAACCTGGTGATTGCGGAGGAGCTCTTCCGCCGCCGTCCGGAGCTGCCTGAGGGGGACCTGAGCCGGCTGCGCGCGAGCCTGGTGCGGGGCTCGACACTGGCGCAGCTGGCTGCGGACCTCGACCTGGGGGCGTGCCTTCGGCTGGGACCGGGCGAGCGCAAGAGCGGGGGCTTCCGGCGAGGGTCGATCCTCGCCGACGCGCTGGAGGCAGTATTCGGCTCGATTTACCTGGACGGGGGCTTCCCCGCGGCGGCGGGCGTGATCCGCGGCGTGTTTTCGGCGCGACTGGACAACCTGCCGCCGGTCGAGGAGCTCAAGGATCCCAAGACCCGGCTGCAGGAGTACCTCCAAGCGCGCGGGCGCCCGCTGCCGAAGTACCGGGTGGCGGACGTCACGGGAGAGGATCACCGCCAGCGCTTTACGGTGGAGTGTCGCCTGGCCGACGACGGCCAGTGCTTCTCGGGAGAGGGGCGGAGCCGGCGGGAGGCGGAGCAGGCGGCCGCTCGCGGCTGCCTGGACGGGCTGCTCGCCAATGGCTGAAACGGGTTCCGGATACCGCAGCGGACTGGTGGCGATAGTGGGGCGGCCGAACGTCGGCAAGTCCACCCTGCTCAACCGGATGCTGGGACAGAAGATCAGCATCGTGACCCACAAGCCCCAGACCACCCGGCACCGGATTCTCGGCATCGTCACGCGGGCGGACGCGCAGATCGTGTTCGTCGACACCCCGGGCATGCACCGGTTCGAGCGCAGCGCCCTGAACCGCTCCATGAACCGGGCCGCCCGGGGGAGCCTGCAGGATGCCGACCTGGCGCTGCTGGTGGTCGAGGCCGGACGGTGGACGGACACGGATGACCTGGCCCTGGAGTGGGTCCAGCGGGCCCGCGTCCCGGTGGCGCTGGCCGTGAGCAAGGTCGACCGGCTCCGACCGCGTTCGCGGATGCTGCCGTTTCTCGCCGCGACCGTGCGGAGGGCCGACTTCCGCTTCGTGGTACCGCTGTCGGCCCGCACCGGCGAGAACGTGGGGGCTCTGCTGGACGAGCTCGCCGCGGCGCTGCCGGAGGGACCGGTGCTGTTTCCGGAGGACCGGGTGACGGATCGCAGCGAGCGCTTCCTCGCGGCGGAACTGATCCGGGAGCAGCTCATGAACATGCTGCACCAGGAGGTACCGTACGGGCTGACGGTGGAGATCGAGCGTTTCGAGGAGCCCGATGTGGAACGCGTGCGCATCGGCGCCGTCATATGGGTTGCGCGCGAGGGACACAAGGCCATCGTAATCGGGCGCGGCGGCGATGCGCTCAAGCGGATCGGGCGCGCGGCCCGACTGCAGATCGCGGAGGCGCTCGGTCGCCGCGTGCATCTCGATCTCTGGGTCAAGGTCAGGGAGGGCTGGACCGACCGTCCGGGGGCGGTCCAGGAGTTCGGTTACGAGTGAGGGGCGCCGGCAGAGCGCGGGCCGCGGCGAGGTATGCATGAGCAGCAAGCGGGTCAGTCTGCAACCGGCTTTTCTCCTGCACCAGTACGCTTACCGCGACAGCAGCCGCCTGCTGGAGCTGCTCACTCGCGACCACGGGCGCGTCGGTGCGCTCGCGCGCGGCATCCGCTCGCCGCGCTCGCGGCTGCGGGGCCTGCTGCAGCCGTTCCAGCCGCTGCTGGTATCCTGGAGCGGCCGCGGTGATCTGGTGACCCTGGTCGGGGCCGAAGCCGCGAACCGGTTGCCGCCACTGGACCGCCGCGCCCTGATGAGCGGTTTCTATGCCAGCGAGCTCATCCTGCGCCTGCTGCAGCGGCATGATCCGCACCCGGGTGCGTTCACCGCCTACGGGGCGCTGCTGCAGGCTCTCGGGACGCGTCCCGAGCCGGAGCCCGCGCTTCGGATGTTCGAGCTCGAGCTGTTGCAGGATCTCGGCTACGGCCTCGATCCCGCTGTAGACGCGGACACCGGTACGGTGGTCGATGCGCGGGGCTGGTACCGCTTCCAGCCCGAGCACGGCATGGTGGCCGCGCGTGGCCGCGTGGGCGACCCGCGCGAGGTACCCGGACACACTTTGCTGGCGCTGGCGCGGCGCGAGCTGGTCGAGCCGATCGATCTGCGTCATGCAAAGCGCTTGTTGCGTCAGGTATTATCGATTTATCTCGGTGAGCGCCCGCTGCGTACGCGCGGCGTGTGGGCGGCAATGCAGCGCGGGCGCGAGGCGACACCGGGACGCGATATGAGCGAGGAAGCCGATGAGTGATCGAGCCCGCATCGCGCTGGGGGTGAACATCGACCACGTGGCCAGCCTTCGGCAGGCCCGGGGGACGCGTTACCCGGAAGTACTGCAGGCCGCGTTGCTGGCCGAGCAGGCGGGCGCCGAGAGCATCACCGTGCATCTGCGGGAAGATCGCCGCCATATCCAGGAGCGTGATGTCCGGCTCCTGGTCCAGTCCGTGCAGACCCATCTCAACCTGGAGATGGCCTGTACCGAGGAAATGCTCGAGGTGGCGGCCTCGGTGCGCCCGGCGGACTGCTGCCTGGTCCCGGAACGGCGCGAGGAACTGACCACCGAGGGTGGACTCGACGTGGCCGGGCAGGAGGGCCGTATCGCCGGTGCCTGCGCGCGACTGGCGCGGGCGGGCATCCGCGTGGCACTGTTCGTGGATCCGGACGGCCGTCAGCTGGAAGCCTGCGCGCGCACCGGAGCCCCGGTGGTCGAGCTGCACACCGGACGGTTCGCCGACGCCCCGGACCGGGGCGGACGCGCCGCGATGCTGGAAGAGCTGCGTCAGGCGGCCGCGCGAGCCCGGGCCCTGGGGCTGGAAGTGCACGCCGGGCACGGGCTCAGCTACCACAACGTTCAGTCCGTGGCGGCGATTCCGGAGGTGAGCGAGCTGAATATCGGGCATGCCATCGTCGCCCGCGCGGTGTTCACCGGCATTGAAGCCGCCGTCGGGGAGATGCGCCGTCTGATCCGGGAGGCGCGCGCGGCGTGATTCTCGGCGTGGGCACGGACATCGTGTGCATCGGACGCATGCGCAACAGCCTGGAACGCTTCGGCGAGCGTTTCGCCGGCCGCATCCTGGATGCCGGCGAGCTGGCGGAGTACCGTGAAGACCGCTTTCCAGAGCGGCTGTTGGCCAAGCGCTTCGCGGTCAAGGAGGCCGTGGCCAAGGCGCTCGGCACGGGTTTTCGCGATGGCGTGACACCGCGGCAGATCGCGGTGGTGCACGATCAGCTGGGCAAGCCGGCAGTGCGGTATGCCGGCCCGGCGCGGCGGGTCAGTGATGCACTCGGGGTCGGCACCACCCTGGTTAGCGTCAGTGACGAACGGGACCACGCCATCGCATTCGTCCTTCTACTGCGCGGCTGACGGGGACCGCGGCGCCGGCCGGCAGCAGCACCCGAGGGGGGGAGCACCATGAGTACTACTGCATCCGAGTGCACGGTCACGATCGACGGGCGGCAGCTCACAGCCGCCCGGGGCCGGCAGCTGATCGAGGTCTGCCGCGATTACGGCATCGAGATGCCGCGGCTGTGCTACCACCCATCGCTCGGCTCCCTCCAGACCTGTGATGCCTGCTGGGTGGAGGTGGACGGCGAGCTCGCCCGCGGCTGCGCGGTGACGGTCCGGGAGGGCATGCGCGTACGCATTGCCGGAGAGGAAGCGGCCGCCGCCCGGCGGGAGGGCATGGACCGGGTGCTCGCCAATCACGAGTTGTACTGCACGTTGTGCGACAACAACCACGGCGGGTGCGAGCTGCACAATGCGGTGGAGCACATGCGCGTGCCCGGCCAGCGGTATCCGTTCCGGGGCAAGCCTTACGAGCCTGACACCGGCAACCCCTTCTACGTCTACGACCCCGACCAATGCATCCTATGCGGGCGCTGCGTGGAGGCCTGCCAGAACCTGCAGGTCAACGAGACCCTGACGATCGACTGGAGCCTCGAGCGGCCGCGCGTGGTCTGGGACGGCGGCGCGCCGATCGACCAGTCCAGCTGCGTGTCCTGCGGGCACTGCGTCACGGTGTGCCCGTGCAACGCCCTGATGGAAAAAACGATGCTCGGCGAGGGTGGACCGTTCACCCGGCTGTCGCCGCAGGCCGACCCGAAGGAGGACGCCGGGCGCAAGGCGATCGATCTGGTCAAGGCGCTGGAGCCGCTGACCGGCTTCGGCCCGATCTTCGGCATCGCCGACATGGAAGCGGAGCTGCGCCGGGGCGAGATCCGCCGGAGCAAAACCGTGTGCACTTACTGCGGGGTCGGCTGCAGCTTCGACATTTGGACCCGCGGGCGACGCATCCTGAAGGTCCAGCCGGTGCCCGAGGCGCCAGCGAACGGGATCTCCACCTGTGTAAAGGGCAAGTTCGGCTGGGATTTTGTCAACAGCGAGGACCGCCTCACGCGGCCGCTGATCCGAACCGCCGACGGCTTCCGCGAGGCTGGCTGGGACGAGGCGCTGGCGCTGGTGGCGCGCCGCCTGGGCGAAATCCGCGCCGAGCACGGACCCGACGCGCTGGGCTTCATCGCTTCCTCCAAATGCACCACGGAGGAGTCTTTCCTGATGCAGAAGCTGGCGCGGCAGGTGATCGGCACCAACAACGTTGACAACTGCTCGCGCTACTGCCAAGCACCCGCGACCGTCGGATTGTGGCGTACGGTCGGCTATGGCGGGGACTCCGGATCGATCTCCGATCTCGCCCAGGCGGAGGTGCTGGTGATCGTGGGCTCGAACACGGCCGAGAGTCATCCGGTGATCGCCACGCGGATGAAGCGGGCCCAGAAGCTCAAGGGACAGCAACACATCGTCGCGGATCCGCGCGGCAACGAGATGGCACGGCGCGCCGACCTGCACCTGCAGCCGATCCCCGGCACCGACCTGGTGTGGCTGTCGGCCCTCAGCCGCTACATCCTGGACAACGGGCTGGCCGACGAGGCCTTCCTGGACCAGCGGGTCAAGGGATTGGATGCCTACCGGGAAAGCCTGGAGCCATACACGCTGGAATACGCGGAACAGGTGACCGGCATCCCGCGGGACCGGCTGGAGCAGGCTGCGCGGATGGTTGCCGGGGCCGGGAGTGTCTGCGGCGTCTGGGCCATGGGCGTGACCCAGCACGGCGCGGGCTCGGATACCTCCACCGCCATCTCCAACCTGCTCCTGGTCACAGGCAACTACGGCCGGCCCGGCACCGGCGGGTACCCCATGCGCGGTCACAACAACGTCCAGGGCACCAGCGACTTCGGTTCCATGCCGGACCGTTTCCCGGGCTACGAGTTCGTCACCGACGATGCCGTGCGCGCGCGCTACGAGCGGGCGTGGGGAGCACGCCTGCCGGCCACCCCGGGGTTCAACAACCACCAGATGGTCGAGGCCGTCCATGAGGGGCGGTTGCGCGGGATGTACATCCTGGGCGAGGAGATGGGCATCGTCGACTCGCACGCGCAGTACGTGCAGCAAGCGTTCGAGAAGCTCGATTTTCTGGTGGTCCAGGACGTGTTCTTCTCACGCACGGCGGAGTTTGCCGACGTGATCCTGCCGGCGTGCCCGTCGCTGGAAAAGGAGGGTACGTTCGTCAACACCGAGCGGCGGATCCAGCGCCTCTACCAGGTGCTGGAGCCCCTGGGGGATTCGCGCCCCGACTGGCGCATCCTGCGGGATGTCGCACGGGCCCTCGGGACGGATTGGAGCTACACCCATCCGCGGGAGGTGATGGACGAGGCGGCATCCCTGGCCCCGCTGTTCGCCGGCGTGAGCTACGCGCGCCTGGAGGGCTATGCCTCGCAACAGTGGCCGGTGGCTGCGAACGGTGCCGGTACGCCGCTGCTGTACACGGAAGGTTTCCATTTCGACGACGGCATGGCGCGACTGTACCCGCTCGAGTGGCGCGAACCCACCGAGCAGCCGGACCACGAGTACGATCTGCACCTGAACAACGGGCGCCTGCTGGAGCACTTCCATGAGGGCAACCTGACCTACCGGTCCGCGGGCATCCGTGCCAAGGTCGGCGGGACGTTCGTCGAGGTCTCGCCGGAGCTTGCCGAAGAGCGGGGCGTGCGCGACGGCAGCGTGGTACGCCTGGTGTCCCGTCGGGGCGCCGTACGGGTGGGCGTGGTAGTGACCGACCGGGTGCGCGCGCACGAGCTTTACATGCCGATGAACGGCCGCGCCAACGAGGAGGCCGTCAACGTGCTGACCAGCTTCCTGGCCGACCGCGATACGGACACCCCGGCCTACAAGGAAGTCGCCGTGCGCATGGAGGTGCTGAGCGTCGACGGCGAGCCGGTGCTTCGGCGTAACAACCACCGCTATGGCTGCCCGACCCCGGCGACCGGGATACAGGTGGACCGCAAGTGGCGGCGCGAAGACTATGTCCGCCCGCCGGGCAGAGCGCCGCGCGATGGAGGGCTGTGATGGCACAACGACGTGAATACCGGCCGGGGCCGGGTAGGCAAGACGCCGGCACGGCACAGCCGGACCCGGCGCGCGTCGCCGGACAGCTGGCCGTGCTCGGGGACCTGGTCGCCGAGCTCGAACGCCAGGGCGTGCTGCGCCTGTTGCGCGACCTCGGCGCGGCCGCACCCGGCGCGCTGGAAATCGCCCTGCGCGGTCTGGAAGGCGAGGGCGGGCGCAACGCGCTGCAGAACCTGGTCCTGCTGGCCCGGGAGCTGGGGCGGATCGAGCCGGCGGAGCTCGAGCGGATGCTGGCGGCGCTACACGCGGGGCTGGCGCCCGTTGTGGAGCCCGGGCCGGACCAGGCTGCGGGATCGGGCCTGCGGGTGGCCTGGGCGGTGCTCAGCGACGGCGCGCTGTGGCGCTCGCTGGCACCTCTGCTGGAAGGGCTGCAGGCGTTTCGGGCATCGCTGGCCGCGCAACCCGGTCGACATGAGTAGCCGGGACCGGCGCCGCATCTCGATCACGGCACTGGAAGGGGGCGTTCTGCGGCGCCGGACGGACTGTCTGGCCGAGGAGGCGCCGCTGGAAATCCACATTGCCGGTGTGCCGCCGCTGGTCACCATGCGCACACCGGGGCAGGACGAGGAGCTGGTCGCCGGACTGATGTTCAGCGAGGGCGTCGTGCGGGACGCGTCCGAGATCGTGTCCCTGCGGCCCGGCGCCGGGGCGCGCGGCCGGATCGTGCGCCTGATGCTGCGGGCGGCGGCGCGGCGGCGGCTGCCGCTGGCGGAGCGGAGCAGCCTGGCAAGCAGCGCCTGCGGTATCTGTGGCAAGCCCAGCTTCTCCACGGCGCTGCTGGATCGCCAGCCGCCCCCGCGCGGCGCGGAGCGGATCGGGCCGCATGTCCTGGACTGCTTGCCGGGGCGGCTTCGGGCGGCGCAGGGGCTGTTCGAGCGGACCGGGGGATTGCACGCGGCGGGCCTGTTCAGCGCCACGGGCGAGCTGCTGGCGGCGCGCGAGGACGTGGGCCGGCACAATGCGCTCGACAAGCTGGTAGGCTGGGGCCTGCGCGGCGGCAGCCTGCCCTGGAGCGACCGGATCATGCTGCTCAGCGGACGCGCGAGCTACGAGCTGCTGCACAAGTGCGTCATGGCCGGCGTCCCGGTGGTGTGCGCGATCTCGGCGCCCAGCAGTCTGGCCGTGGACATTGCCCGGCGTTTCGGCGTCACCCTGGCGGGATTCCTGCGGGACGGGCGCGTCAACCTCTATTCGGCTCCGTGGCGCGTGTCGGGAGCGGCTGCGCAACGCCGGGGCTAGACCGAACGGGACGAGGGTCGGGAGCCGGCGGCCGTCCGCCCGTGGCGTGCCAGGAACCGCCCGATTTCGCGGTTGAGGCGGGCGAGCAGATAGGCGCTGTGCTCGCTGTCGAGGCTGCCGGTCTCGTCCCGCAGGTGGGTCTCCAGCTCGTGCGCACGGCTCTGGATCATCACCAGACCGCAGAAAGCCGCGGAGCCGTGGATGAGGTGGACCTGTGCCGCCATGGTTTCACGGTCCTCCCGGGCGAAGGCCTCGCTCATTGCCTCGCGCTGGTGCGGCAGGTCCTCCAGCAGCATCTCCAGGATCTCCGGGTCGTCGGGCGGCGTGTCCACTGCCAGGTCCCCGTCCGGCAGCTCCCCCGTCGCGGCCTGCTCCGGCGGCGCCGGGGCGGGGGTCGGGAGTGCGGGGGGCGTGCCATAGGCGGGTCGGGCGAGCGTGCGCTGGATGGTCGCGACCAGTGTCTCCTCGCGGATGGGCTTGACCAGGCAGGCGTCCATTCCAGCGTCCAGGAACCGCTGCTGCTCTTCCGGGATGGCGTTGGCGGTGACGGCGATTACCGGCGTGTGGCGCTCAGGTTTCTCGGCCGAGCGGATGCGCCGGACAACTTCGGTGCCGCTCAGTACAGGCATGTGCACGTCGAGCAACACCGCATCGAAATCCGCCAACCGGAACTGCTCCAGGGCCGCCCGGCCGTCTCCCGCCTCGGTCACCACGGCGCCGTACCGGCGAAGCTGGGCGGCCAGCAGGCGCAGGTTGATGCGGTTGTCGTCGGCGGCCAGCAGGCGCAGCCCTGCCAAACTGCTGCGGGGCAGCTCCACGCCGTCGCCGCGGCTCGGCGGACCTTCCGGGGCGCGCCCGACGCCGGGGGCGACGAGCCGGCACATCTGCTCGTACAGGCGGCTGTGATTGATCACTTTCGGCAGGCAGATGTCGGCGCCGAGCCCGCAGACTCGCTGGTGCAGGGTGCGGTCGACCGAGTTCACCAGCACCACGGTGTTGCGGCCAGCCCGGCGCAGACGATCGAGCACACCGCGAACGCCGCGCTGGTCCAGGCCGCTCCGGGCCAGTCCCAGGACCACGAAATCATACGCCCGGCCGGCCGCGTCGGCCCGTGCCAGGCTCGTCTCCAGGGCTTCCAGGGTATCCACCTCGTCCACGCTCATGCCCCATTCCTCCAGCGTGTGGGCAATGGCGAGGCTGGACAGGTGGTAGCTTTCGAACAGCAGGGCCCGCCGGCCCCGCAGGCCCTCCGGCGGCTGCTCGGGCTCGTGCTGCTCCTGTTCGCAACGCCGGAGTGTGAGCGTGAACCAGAATTTCGAGCCCTTGTCCAGGCGGCTGCGGAAGCCGATGCGACCGCCCATCGCCTGGAGCAGCTTCTCTGATACGAACAGCCCCAGACCGGTCCCGCCGAAGCGCCGGGTGGAGGAGGAATCGGCCTGGGTGAAGGCCTGGAAGATGCGTTCCTGCTCCCGCGGGTCGATACCGATCCCGGTGTCGGCGACGCTGACCGTGAGGGTGACATCGTCGGCGGTCTCGGCCTCGTTCATCACCCGCACCGTGACGTTGCCGCGCGGGGTAAACTTGACCGCGTTGCTGAGCAGGTTGGTCAGGATCTGGCGCAGGCGGACCGGGTCCCCGCACACGCGCGCGGGGACGTCGGAGTAGATCAGGTGCACCAGCTCCAGCTCCTTCTCGTAGGCCAGGGGCGCCAGCAGCCCGACGGTGTCCTCGACCAGCTCCCGCAGGTTGAACGGCACGTTCTCCAGTACCAGCTTGCCGGCCTCCACGCGGGAGAAGTCGAGAATGTCGTTGATGATGCTGAGCAGGTTGCCGGCCGACTTGTGGATGATCTGGACGTATTCCTCCTGTTCCCGGTCCATGCGCGTCTGCGCCAGCAGGTGGGCGAAGCCGATGATGCCGTTGACCGGGGTCCGGATCTCGTGGCTCATGTTGGCGAGAAACCCGGACTTGACCCGGCTGGCTTCCTCGGCGCGGCGCCGGGCCAGATCCAGCTCCACGTTCTTCACCTCCAGCTCTTCAAGGGTGCTGCGCAGCTCGCCGGTCGCCTGGTCGATCTGCTCCTGCAAGTCGCGATGGCCGGCCTGGAGCGATTCCGCCATGGCGTTGATACCGCGCTCCAGCGTTCCGAGCTCGCCGCCGGACTTTTCCGATACCCGGCGGCTGAGTTCGCCCCGCCGCAGCGCGCGGACGCCCTCGGTCAGACGCAGGATCGGGCGGGTTACGTCACGGCTTGCCTGCAGCGCGAGCAGGAAACTGATGAGCAGTCCGATCAGGGTGATCAGGAGCCCGTTGACCAGCACCTCAACCTGCCGGCTGCTGGTTTCGGCGCGCGACAGCTGGACCTCCACCCAGCCGCGCCCGGAGCCCCCGCCGGCGACCGGGACGGTGATGGGTACGCGGAAGGACTGCAGCGCGCCGGTCGCACCGGGGGCGATATGGCGCAGTATCCACCCGGGCGGCGCCAGCTGTCCCGTGGATCTCTCGGCGTGGGCGAGTACCCTTCCGGACGGCCCGGTGATCCGCACTTGGGTGACCGCCTTGTCGCTCAGTGCCGCACCGACCAGGTGATCGAGCATGGCTTGGTCCTTGTGAACCAGCGCGTAGCGCGCCGCCGGCGCCAGCTGGCTCGCGATCGCGCGGCCGACCGTGCTGTGGGCCTGCTCCAGGTCCTGGATACGGGTGCTCACCAGGTACAGGCCGACGATTACCGCCAGCAGTGCGGGTGGCAGCACGGCCAGCAGTAGCATCCGGTCCCGTATTCCCCAGCGTTTGAGCACGACGCGCCTTCCCCTGTGCACGGCAGTGCGCCGGACCAGTTGCTGATGTTACTTCGCCGGCCCGCCAGCGAAAAGCCGCCCGCGGACGCATCCCTTACGTGTTTCCGACCCTTTCGAGTAAACTTGCGAGATGTCCTACCCGATGATCGAAAGCTGCGTGGGCGACACGCCGCTGGTGCAATTGCAGCGCCTTCCGGGCGCTACCAGCAATACGCTCCTGGCCAAGCTGGAGGGCAACAACCCCGCCGGTTCGGTCAAGGACCGCCCGGCGGTGGGCATGATCCGCGGCGCTGAGGCGCGGGGTGACATCCGCCCGGGGGACACCCTGATCGAGGCGACCAGCGGCAACACCGGCATCGCCCTGGCGATGGCGGCCGCGATCCGGGGCTATCGGCTGCGGCTGATCATGCCGGAAAACGCGAGTGCCGAGCGGGCCGCCACCATGAAGGCCTACGGCGCGGAGCTGGTGACCGTAAGCCGCGCGGCCGGGATGGAGGGTGCGCGGGACCTGGCCCGCCAGATGCGGGAGCAGGGCGAGGGCTACGTCCTCGACCAATTCGCCAACCCGGACAATCCCAGGGCCCACTACGAGGGCACCGGGCCGGAGATCTGGCGCGATACCGGGGGTCGTGTGACGCACTTCGTCAGCTCCATGGGCACCACGGGCACGATCATGGGGACCTCGCGCTATCTCAAGGAGCGCAGCACGGCCATAGAGGTGGTCGGCGTGCAGCCGCGTGACGGCGCCAGTATCCCGGGGATCCGGAGATGGCCGGAAGCCTACCTGCCCTCGATCTTCGAGCCGGCGCGCGTGGATCGGATCATCGATGTCGGCCAGGAAGAGGCCGAGAAGGGCGCCCGCGCGCTCGCGGCGCGCGAGGGGATCTTCGCGGGCGTGTCCTCCGGCGGCGCGGTGGCCGCGGCGCTGCGTCTTTCCGCGGAGCTTTCCGATGCGGTGATCGTGGTGATCGTGTGCGATCGTGGCGACCGCTACGTATCCACCGGCGTCTTCCCGCTGGACTAGGCGCGAGGTCGTACGGATTTGCATGAATGTCTTCACCTTCGACATCGAGACCGTGCCGGACGTCGCCAGTGGCAGGCGGCTGTACGACGTGCCGGACCTCGATGACGACGACGTTGCGCGGATCATGTTCCACCAGCGCCGGCAGAAGACCGGCGGCAGCGAGTTTCTGCCCCTGTACCTGCACCGGGTGGTGGCGATCTCGGTGTGCCTGCGTTCCGGTGAGACTTTCCGGGTATGGTCCCTGGGCGAACCGGAGGCGGACGAGCCGGAGTTGATCCGGCGCTTTTTCGACGGCATCGAGCGCTTCGTGCCCGACATCGTGTCGTGGAACGGTGGCGGGTTCGATCTCCCGGTGCTGCATTACCGCGCCCTGCTGCACGGCGTCGCCGCCCCCCGGTACTGGGAAACCGGTGACGAGGACAGCGCGTTCCGCTACAACAACTACCTCAACCGGTTCCACTCCCGGCATACCGACCTCATGGACGTGCTGTCCGGCTACCAGGGGCGCGCGGTGGCACCGCTCGAGGAGATCGCGGTGCTGCTCGGCCTACCCGGCAAAATGGGCATGCATGGCTCGCATGTCTGGGAGCATTTCCGGGAAGGCCAGATCGGGGCGATCCGCGACTACTGCGAAACCGACGTGCTCAACACCTATCTCGTCTATCTGCGCTTCCAGCGCATGCGGGGGAGGCTCTCACGCGAGGGCTACGCGGCCGAATGTGCGGTATTGCGCGAAGGACTCGAGAAGGACGGCCGCCGGCACCTGCTCGAGTTCCTGGATCACTGGATCGCGGCCGGTGGTGCCGGGGAGGGCTGATGGCGGTGGCACGGCATGCGCGCGGTCAGCGGCCCGCTCCAGACCTGCTGGAAGTGGAGATCGAGTCGCTGGCCCACGACGGCCGCGGGGTCGCCCGGGTCGACGGCAAGGCGACCTTTGTGCACGGGGCTTTGCCCGGGGAGCGCGTGCGGGTGCGGCCGGTGCGCCGCCGGCGCGAGTTCGACGAAGCGGAGGCGGTCGCCGTGCTGCGGGGCTCTCCGGACCGGGTCGAGCCGGGCTGCCGCTACTACGGGGCCTGTGGTGGCTGCAGCCTGCAACACCTCGCTCCACGGCGCCAGATTGAAGCCAGGGAGCAGACTCTGCTGGACAACCTGGCGCGCATCGCCGGGTTGCGCCCGGATCGGATACTCCCGCCGCTGACCGGCCCGGCTTGGGGCTATCGCTGCAAGGCGCGGCTGGGGGTACGCGACGTGCCGGGCAAGGGACGCGTCCTGGTCGGTTTCCGCGAGCGTGGCAGCAGCTTCATCGCCGACATGGCCCGGTGCGAGGTGCTGCATCCGGCGGTGGGGGACCGTCTGGAGGCCCTCTCCGGGCTGATCGGTTCGCTCGATATCCGGCGCCGTGTGCCACAGGTGGAGGTGGCCGTGGGGGACGACGCGATCGCGCTCGTGCTGCGTGTGCTGGCCGAGCCGGGCGCGGCCGACCGCGAACGACTGGGTGCGTTCGCGCAGCGCGAGGGCATCCGGATCTACCTGCAGCCCGGCGGCACGGATTCGGTCCGGCCCCTGGAAGGAGATGACGCGCCGCTGCGTTACGCGCTGGATGAAGGCAACATCACCATCGGCTTCCGGCCCACGGATTTCACCCAGGTCAATCCGGGGATCAATCGCGTGATGGTGGACCAGGCCATGGCCCTGCTGCGTCCGCAGGGGACCCGCGTCCTCGACCTGTTTTGCGGACTGGGCAATTTCACCCTGCCGCTGGCGCGGCGCGCCCGGCAGGTCACGGGCGTTGAGGGAGACGCCACGCTGGTCCGGCGTGCGCGGGAGAACGCTGCGGCCAACCGCCTGGCGAATGTCACGTTCCATGCCGCCGATCTGCACGATCCGGCGCTGCTGCGAGACGCGCCGTGGTTCGCGCAGCGCTTCGATCGGGTGCTGCTGGATCCCCCGCGCTCCGGAGCGCGCGAGGTGCTCGACCGGATCGCCGCCGCCGGCGCGGAGCGCGTGGTCTACGTTTCCTGCCACCCCGCCAGCCTGGCCCGCGATGCCGGCATCCTGGCCGGTGACCACGGCTATCGTCTCGAGGCTGCGGGCGTGATGGATATGTTTCCGCAGACCTCGCATGTCGAGGCCATGGCCTGTTTCGCGCGCGTGAGGCGTTGAGCGTCGTGGCCCGCGAGATCGAACGCAAGTTTCTGGTCGCGGGGGATGGATGGCGCGCGGCGGCGGACGCGTCGCAGGACATGCGCCAGGGCTACCTCGTGCTCGAGGGGCGCAGCTCGGTGCGGGTACGGGAGGCCGGCGGCGAAGCCTGGCTCAACATCAAGAGCTTTGAGCTGGGCATCGAACGCCGGGAATTCGAGTACGCTATTCCGGTCGCCGACGCGCGGGAGATGCTGGCGAACCTGTGCCAGGGACCGCTGCTGGAGAAGTGTCGCCACCGGGTTCCCGTCGGCGGCCATGTCTGGGAGGTGGACGAGTTTTTCGGCGATAACGCCGGCCTGGTGGTAGCGGAGATCGAGCTCGGGCACCCGGACGAACCATTTGAGCGACCGTCCTGGGTCGGGCGGGAGGTGAGCCACGAGCCGCGCTACTACAACGTCCGCCTGGTGCGTCACCCGTTCCGGAACTGGAGCGCTGCCGAGCGGGGCGGGACGGATGAATGAGCCGCCGGTGTCGATCCTGGTGAGCCTGGCACGCCAGGAGCTGCAACTGATGGTGGACGGCCGGGGGCGGTGCAGCTACCCGGTCTCGACCGCCGCCGGCGGGGCAGGGGAGCACAACGGCAGCCTGCAGACGCCCCGCGGATGGCACGTGGTGCGTGCCCGGATCGGGGAAGGCGCGCCGGTGGGCACGGTCTTCCGCGCGCGGCGCCCGACCGGCGAGATCTACCAGGAGGCGCTCGGCCGACGGCATCCGGGGCGGGACTGGATTCTCACGCGCATCCTGTGGCTGAGCGGCTGCGAGCCGGGCTTCAACCGCCTCGGCGACGTGGATACGATGCGCCGCTATATCTACATCCACGGAACGCCCGACGACACGGTGCTCGGGGTCGCCGGCAGTCACGGCTGCATCCGGATGCGCAATGCCGACATCGTGGCGTTGTTCGATCGGGTGCCGGTCGGTACGCCGGTGGAAATCCGGGAGGGCTGAACGTGGCGAGTGCGCAACCCGGTCCCGTGATGCTGGACCTCGCCGGGACCGTGCTCGGGGCCGAGGAACGCGAGATCCTGGCCCATCCCCGGGTCGGGGGCGTGGTGTTGTTCGGACGCAATTACGCCGGGACCGGGCAACTCACGCGCCTGACTTCGGCCATCCATGCGCTCCGCCCCGGGCTGGTGGTGGCGGTGGACCAGGAGGGCGGCCGGGTGCAGCGCTTTCGCGACGGCTTCACATCGCTGCCGCAGCCGGCGGCGCTGGGCCGGCTCCACGACCGTGACCCCGAAGGGGCGCGCGCCGCCGCTTGGCACACGGGTCGACTGATGGCGCGGGAGCTGCGGCGCTGCGGGGTCGATGTCAGCCTGGCGCCGGTGCTGGACCTCGCCGGGAACCGCGAGGTGATCGGCGACCGAGCGCTGCATGCGGATCCGGAGGTGACGGCCGTCCTGGCCGCGGCCTGGGTTTCGGGCATGGCTGCCGCGGGGATGGCCGCGGTGGGCAAGCACTTCCCGGGGCATGGGGGGGTCGCGGGCGACTCGCACCGGCTGCTGCCGGTGGACGACCGTTCGCTGGAACGGATCCGGGAACGCGACCTGGTGCCCTTCGCGCGCCTCGCCTCCGGCATCAAGGGCCTGATGACCGCGCACGTGCACTATCCGCGCGTGGATGCCCTGCCGGCGAGCCTCTCGGGCCGCTGGCTGAAGGACGAGCTGCGGGGTCGGCTGGGCTTTGCCGGCGCGGTGCTGTCAGACGATCTTTCCATGGCCGGCGCCGCGAGCTTCGGGAACATGCTCGAGCGTGCGCGGCTGGCGCTCGAGGCGGGCAGCGACCTGGTACTGGTATGCAACGATCGGGCGGGCGCGATGGCGGTTCTCGACGGGTCGATACCCGTGTCTCGGGAGTTGGACCGGCGCATCGCGGCCCTCCGGGGGGGGCGCGGACGCGAGCCCAGCGACGGCTGGGCCGCGGCCGAAGCCGCGGACCGGCGCGCGATTGCCGGACTGGGGTCGAGCGACGAGTGAGGAGCGGATGACGGAACTGGCCAGGCACGTGAACGAGGTCTACGCGCACGCCGAGCGGCTGTACGGCGAGCCCGAGGTGAGCGAGGCGCTCGCGCGCATGGGCGAAGCGGTCAGCGCCGCACTCGCGGAGCGTAATCCCGTGGTGCTGTGCGTGATGCTGGGTGGACTGATCCCCACCGCCGGGCTGGTGCGCCATTTGCATTTCCCGTTCGAGCTGGATTACCTGCACGCAACCCGCTACCGCCGGGGAACCTCGGGCGGCAGTCTGCAGTGGCGCGCGCGACCGGAGACGCCGCTGGCGGGGCGACAGGTGCTGATAGTGGACGACATCCTCGACGAGGGCCTGACCCTGAGGGCGCTGCGGGACTGGTGCCAAGGGGAGGGGGCGGTAGCGGTGGAGACGGCGGTGCTGACCCGCAAGCGCCACGGGCGCAACGGTGCTGGCGTGCGGGCGGACTATGTCGGTCTCGAGGTCCCCGACCGTTACGTATTCGGTTCCGGCATGGACTACCGGGGTTATTTGAGGAACGCACCGGGCATCTTCGCCGTTGTCGACGGGGCGGACCGGGACGCACATGGGCGGTGAGGCACGAATCGCGATCCTCGGCGGGACCGGGCTGGGAACGCTAGCGGATCTGGAGGAGCCCGAGCCGCTCGCGCCGGAAACCCCGTACGGCGCTCCTTCAGCCGGCCTGGTCCGGGGGTGGCTGGCCGGCCGCCCGGTCCTGTTCCTGCCGCGCCACGGCGGCGGCCATGCGCTGGCGCCCCACCGCATCAACTACCGGGCGAACCTCTGGGCGTTGCACGAGGCCGGTGCGCGCAGCGTGATCGCCGTCGCCGCGGTCGGCTCGATCGCCGCGCAGCCGGGGCCGGGCGGGGTCGCGATCCCTGACCAGATCATCGACTACACCTGGGGACGGGCCCACACCTTCGTGGAAGAGGGTGAGGTCCGGCACGTGGACTTCACCCGGCCGTATAGCCCCGCCTTGCGGGAGTGTCTGCTGGAGGCGGCCCGTAGCGCGGGCGTGGCGGTCACTGAGGGGGGGGTCTATGGCGCGACCCAGGGGCCCCGGCTCGAGTCGGCGGCGGAGATCGCCCGGCTGGCCCGCGACGGCTGCACCATGGTCGGCATGACCGGGATGCCCGAGGCGGCGCTGGCGCGGGAACTGGAGCTCGACTATGCGTGCTGCGCGGTGTGCGTGAACCGCGCGGCCGGGGTCGCGCCGGCCGGCGATATCCACGCGGAAATCGAGCGGTTCCTGGAACAGGGCATGCAGCGCGCGCGGAACATCATCCGCCACGCCGTGGCGCGGCTTGGGGATACGGGCGACGGACTTCGCTCATGAGCCTCGCGGCGTGACTAGGGCGAGGATGCCGAAGCGGGGATTGTCCAGGTAGTGCAGCTTGCCGCTGCGCATGCGTCGTTGCTGCCGCATCGGAAAGCGGACGAGGCGGGGTCCGACGCCCGGCGTCGCGTTCAGCGCTCCGGAACCTTGCTGGGTACTGCCGGAGCCGCCCGGCTGGGCGCCGCCGGCCTGCGGGGCGGCGCTGGTACCGGAGCCATCGCCGCCCGGCGAGGATGGCCCGGTTCCGGAGACCACCTGCGAGTAGATCATGTCGACCGTCAGGTGCAGGTAGCGCACGACGCTCAGCTTGACCGTACCGTCGAGCTGGTACACGGGGCCCGGCGCCGCGGCCGCGTCACTACCGCCGCTGGAGGGCCGGGGCTGCGCCGTGGCGTCGCCGCCGCCCGGGACCGCGGCGGCTTCCGCCGGCGGCGCGGACCCGGCCGGGGCCGGCGGCTGGATCGTCCGCTTGCCGTGCAGGCGTACCGCCCTGGCGTTCGCCGGTGAGTAACCGGGCTGCGTCCAGGCGATGTGCAGAATCGGCTGGTAGCGGGAGGAACGCTTCAGGGCTTTCCAAACGCCGTCGAGACGGTCGCCGGAGGAGGGCAGCCGGGAAAACGGCTGCGGGCGGCCGGCGCTGCGGAACGGCTTGAGGCTGACGGCATTCTGCACGTCGGGCATGGAGGGCCGGGTCGGCCAAAGCTCGTCGGAGAGCCCCGGCGGCGAGACATTGCGAAACACGATGATCTCGACGTCGTACCAGCGCGGAGCGGATTTCTGCGCGGCGAGCGTGGTCGAGGGGATCGCCAGGCCGATCAGCACGAGCATCGCCAGCGCCGTGCGGTACGCACCCGGCCGGTCCCTGCTGGATCCGTCGCGGTGAAGCATGGTGCCCATGTTACCCACCCGCGCCGGAAACCGCACTCTCGGCCTCGGCGCTGCGGGTGAGGTGCTCCAGCAGCTCCTCCACGAACCGGAAGCGTTCGCCGGCATCCTCGAGCTCGGCCCGGAAACGCAACCCGCTCTGGCCGTCCAGCCGGTAGCGCTGCGGGTCGCGCTGGATCAGGTCGATGATCAGGGCGGGATCGATGTCCGGCTTTTCGGTGAACGTGATCCGGCCGCCGGCGGGCCCGGCTTCCAGCTTCCGAATACCCAGCGGCGCGGCCTTGAGCTTCAGCGCCGTGAGGCGGAACAGGTTTTTCGCCTGAGGCGGGAACAGGCCGAAGCGGTCGATCATCTCCACCTGGATCTCCTCCAGCACACCCGTGTCCGGCGCGCTCGCAATGCGCTTGTACAGCATCAGCCTCAGGTGCACGTCGGGCATGTAGTCCGACGGCAGCAGCGCCGCTACGCGCAGGTCGAGTTCCGGGCCGTGGTCCGGCGCCTCGCCCGCATCGGGCAGCTCACCGGAGCGGAGCGCGCGCACGGCGCGCTCCAGCAGCTCGCTGTAAAGACTGAAGCCGATCTCCTGGATCTGTCCGCTCTGTTCCTCGCCCAGGAGCTCGCCGGCGCCGCGGATCTCCAGATCGTGGGTGGCCAGGGTGAAGCCGGCGCCGAGATCCTCGAGCGACTCCACCGCCTCCAGACGCTTGACGGCGTCCGGGGTCATCAGCGAACGGGGTGGCACCAGCAGGTAGGCATAGGCACGGTGATGCGAGCGGCCCACGCGCCCGCGCAGCTGGTGCAACTGTGCGAGCCCGAAGCGATCAGCACGGTTGATCAGCATCGTATTGGCGGTGGGCACGTCGATCCCGCTCTCGATGATCGTGGTGCAAACCAGGATATTGAAGCGGCGGTGATAGAAGTCCAGCATGACCCGCTCCAGGTCACTCTCGCGCATCTGTCCGTGAGCGACCCGGACGTCGGCTTCCGGAATCAGCTTGCGCAGCCGCTCCGCGGTCCCCTCGATGTTCTCCACCTTGTTGTGCAGGAAATAGACCTGCCCGCCGCGCTTGATCTCGCGCAGGCAGGCTTCCTGGATCAGGGCGTCGTCCCACTCGCTGACGAAGGTCTTGACCGCCAGGCGCTCTGCGGGCGGTGTCGCGATCAGGGAGAGATCACGCAGCCCCGCCAGGCTCATGTTCAGGGTGCGGGGGATGGGTGTCGCGGTGAGCGTGAGCAGGTCCACCTCGGCGCGCAGCCGTTTCAGGGCCTCCTTGTGGCGCACGCCGAAGCGGTGTTCCTCGTCGACGATCGCCAGGCCGAGGTTAGCGAAACGCACGTCCTTCTGCAGCAGCTTGTGGGTGCCGATGACGATGTCGATGCTGCCGTCGGCCAGGCCCTCAAGCGTACGCTCTTGCTGACGGCGCCCGCGCATTCGCGACAGCGACTCGATGCGTACCGGCCAGTCGGCGAAGCGGTCCCGGAAGGTCCGGTAATGCTGCTGCGCGAGCAGGGTCGTAGGCACCAGCACCGCGACCTGGCAGCCGCTGCTGACAGCCACGAAGGCGGCGCGCATGGCGACCTCGGTCTTGCCGAAGCCGACGTCCCCGCACACCACGCGGTCGGTGGTGCGGTCGGCGCGCAGGTCGTCGAGCACCTGCGCAATTGCCGTCTCCTGGTCCGGGGTCTCCTCGAACGGAAATCCCGCCGCGAACGCGCGGTAGTCGGCCTCGATCCAGTGGAACGCGTGGCCGGGACGGGCCGCCCGCCGCGCCTGGATCTCCAGCAGTTCGGCGGCCACGTCGTGAACCTTCTCCGCGGCGCGCCGCCGGGCCCGGGCCCACTGGTCTCCGCCGAGGCGGTGCAGCGGCGCGCGCTCCGGCGCGGTTCCGGTGTAGCGGCTGATCAGGTGCATCGAGGACACCGGCACGTAGAGCTTGTCGCCGCCGGCGTATTCCAGCGCCAGGAACTCGGCCTCGGTGTCGTTCACGGTCAGGGTCTGCAGCCCCAGATAGCGACCGACCCCGTGCTCCTCGTGGACTACCGGAGCACCGACGCTGAGGTCGGCCAGGTCACGAATGATCGTTTCCGGGTCCCGCACAGCCCGGCGCCGCCGCTGGCGCGGGCGCTCCCCGTACAGCTGCGATTCGGCGATGACCGCGAGCGGCGGTTGCTCGAGCAGCAGACCCTGGTCCAGCGGAGCCACGCAGATGGCACGATCGGGACCGCCATCGACGAATGCCTGCCAGGATTCCACCGTGCGCGGCTGGATGTCCTGGTCCGCCAGCATCTGCAGCATCGCCTCGCGGCGCCCGGCCGACTCCACCGCGAACAGCACCCGCCCCGGGAACTCACGCAGGAAGCGGTGCAGCTCCGCCGCTGGCTGCCGTGCCCGCGGATTGAGCAGCAGGCTCGGCGGGTGTCCCGCAGCGAGATTGGCCCCGCTGTCCCCGGGCTGTTCGAACACGTCGGTGAGCACGCGCGGGAATCCACCGAGCCGGTCGCTCACCTGCTCCGGCGGCAGGAAGACCTCTTCGGGGCGCAGCAGCGGGCGCTCCCGGTTGACCGAGCGCTGTTGGTACCGGTCGTGCGCCTGTTGCCACGCCGACGCGAGGGCCTCCTGGACGCTGTTGGTCTCGATCACGAGGGTTTCCGCAGGCAGGTAGTCGGGCAGCGTCGCGGTGCAGTCGAAGAACAGCGGCAGGTAGTACTCGATCCCGCCGGGGGCAAGACCGTTGCTGACGTCACGGTAGATCAGGCTCTGGCGCGGGTCGCCCTCGAAACGGGCGCGGTGGCGCTGGCGGAATGCCCGGATCGCCGCCTCGTGCAGCGGGAACTCGCGCCCGGGCAGAAGCCGGATTCGCTCGACCCGCTCCCGGGTGAGCTGGGTCTCGGGGTCGAAGGTCCGGATCGATTCGATCTCGTCGTCGAACAGGTCGATCCGGAAGGGTGCCGTGCTGCCCATCGGGAAGACGTCCACGATGGAGCCGCGCACCGCGAACTCACCGTGCTCCATGACCTGCGGCACGCTGGCGTAGCCGGCAGCGTCGAGCCGGACGCGCAGGCTTTCGGTTTCCAGCCGGTCGCCCGGCTGCAGCAGGAACACGCCGCCCTCGACATAGCTGCGCGGGGGCAGTCGCTGGATCAGCGTGTTCGCCGGCACCACGACGATGCCGCGCTCGAGGTCGCCGAGACGGTAGAGCACCTCGAGCCGGCGCGAGACGATGTCCTGGTGGGGCGAGAAGACGTCGTAAGGCAGCGTCTCCCAGTCCGGGAAGTGCAGCACCGGCTGGCGGCCACCGCCGTAGAAGCCCAGCTCGCTCTCGAGGCTGTCGGCACTGCGCGCGTCGGCGCAGACCAGCAGGACCGGTCCCGTGTGACGGGCGGCGGCCTCGGCCACGGCGAGCGCCGTGGCGCCGCCGTGAAGGCGGCCCCAGCGAAGGATGTCGCCGGCACCGCGGGGTAGGGGCGGTTGCATCAGGGCTTGCATGTGTCGTCCGCGTACGTTCGGGCGCCGGAGCGGCCGCGGCCGCCCCGGTCCGTATCACGCTGTAATGGCTCCGGCGTATCGCCGGGCGAGCTCGGCCCGCCGTTCGTACGCCTGGCGGGCGATGGCGATATCCTCGAGGAAGTACGGCAGCTCTTCCAGGCGCAGCGCCTGGGCCCCGTCGACGAGCGCCTTCTTCGGGGCTGGATGGAAATCCACCAGCACCATGTTGGCGCCGGCCACGACGCCCTGTGCAGCGGCGTGCACCAGGTCGGGGATCCCGTCCGGGGCCAGCGCCCGGGTGCCCACCGAGTGCGAAGGATCGATGCATACAGGCATGCGGGTCAGGCGCTTGACCACGGGGATGTGGGCGAAGTCCACCAGGTTGCGGTGGGGATCGCCCATGTTGGTCTTCATTCCGCGCAGACCGAAGATCACGCGACGGTTGCCTTCCGAGGCCAGGTACTCGGCCGCGTTCAGGGACTCGTCCAAAGTGATACCGAAGCCGCGCTTGAACAGCACGGGAAAGCGTGTCTGCCGTCCGACGGCCTTGAGGAGCTCGAAGTTCTGCGTGTTGCGCGTGCCGATCTGCAGCATCACACCTACGGGGTTTCCGGCCGCCTCGAGGGCGTCGACGATCTCGCCAACGTGGGATTCGTGCGTGACCTCCATAGCGATCACCCGCATGTCGTATTCGCCCGCCAGCTCGAAGACCCAGGGCAGGCAGTCGCGTCCGTGTCCCTGGAACGAGTACGGGCTGGTCCGGGGCTTGTAGGCGCCCATACGGGCACAGACCTGGCCGTTGTCGCGCAACGCCCGGAAGGTCAGTTCCACGTGCTCGCGAGTGTCGACCGCGCAGAGGCCGGCGAAGACCTGCAGGTTGTCCTGGCTGAAGCGGACACCGTTGTACTCGAACTCGCTGCTGCGGGTACGGTCCTTGTGCCTGCCCAGGATCCGGTAAGGCTCGGATACGCGGATCACCCGCTCCACGCAGGGCAGGGCGGACATCTCCTCGATGCTGAGCGCGGAGGTGTCGCCGACCAGGTAAACCTCCGTGAGCACCTGCTGCTCGCCGGACTCCCGGTGCACCCGTACGCGCACCCCGGGCAGCGCCTCCAGGTTCGTCATCAGGCGCGTGTAGTCGTCGCCGCGGGGATCGGTGTCCGGCTCCAGGATGAGGATCATGGCGAGGCGGATTCCAGCAAGAGGGCGAGCCGTCGGAAACAGCGCGTTATTATGCCACACGCGCGGCCCGGGCCACCATCTGCACGCGCAGCTCCGGCCGCCTTCTAGTCGCGGAAGCGCCGCAGCAGGTCGCCGTAGCTGTCGATGCGCCGGTCGCGCAGGAATGGCCACATCCGCCGGATGTGCTCACTGCGGCCGGGCTCGATCTCGCCGAGCAGAACCTGGTTGCGATCGGTGGCGGCCTGGGCCAGCAGCTCGCCCTGGGGGCCGCAGATGAAGCTGCTGCCCCAGAAGCGGATGCCGGGACCCTGGCCCGAGGGATCAGGCTCCTCGCCGACGCGATTGCAGGCCAGCAGCGGCAGGCTGTTGCACACGGCGTGCCCGCGTTGGGCGACGATCCAGGCGTCGCGCTGGCGCTCCCGCTCGGCCTCGCTGTCGCGCGCGTCCCAGCCGATCGCGGACGGGTAGAGCAACATGTCCGCGCCGGCCAGGGCCATCAGGCGCGCGGCTTCGGGATACCACTGGTCCCAGCACACCAGCACGCCCAGGCGGCCCACGCCGGTGTCCACCGGGCCCCAGTTCCCGTCTCCCGGGGTGAAGTAGAACTTTTCGTAGTAACCCGGATCGTCGGGTATGTGCATCTTCCGGTAGCGCCCGGCCAGACTGCCGTCGCGATCCAGAACCACGGCGGTGTTGTGATAGAGGCCCGCCGCGCGCCGTTCGAATACAGAGCCGACGATGACGATGCCGAACTCGGCGGCCAGCCGTCCGAGAACTTCGGTGGTGGGGCCCGGAACGGGCTCCGCCAGGTCGAACCGCGAGGGGTCCTCGATCTGGCAGAAATAGGTCGTGTTGTGCAGCTCCTGAAGGAGCACCAGCGAGGCGCCATCGGCAGCCGCCTCGCGGATCGCGCCGAGCTGACCGTTGAGATTCTGCGCCGGGTCGCGCCCGCAGCTTCGCTGGACCAGGGCGACACGCAGGGAGCCGGGCCGGGGGACGACGGGTTCAGTCACGTTCATTCCTCCTCGAACCGCGAAAATCCACGATGTCCTTGGGCGCGGGCAACCGCACCGGGCAGATCCACGCCCAGGGGCAGCTGCATGGTTGCACAATGCAGACTGCCGTGCTCGAGCACGAGGTCGCGGCAGTCGAGCGGGATCATCCGGTACCCGGGAAAGGCCTGCTGCAGGCGCCGCACGGCCACCGTGTCTGCATCGTCGCCGTAAGTCGGCACGAGCACCGCGCCGTTGCACACCAGGAAATTGGCATATCCCGCCGGCAGCACCTTCCCGCCAGGCCCCTCCAGGCGCGCGGCGCGCGGAAGCGGGATAAGCTCGTACGGCGCGCCGTCGGATCGGCGCATGTTCGCGAGTTCGGCGGCCATGGCACGAAGCGCACGGGACTCGGCGTCCGGTCCGCCACCGTCGGCCTGGTAGACGATGGTGCCGGGACCCGCGAAACGGGCCAGGGTGTCGATATGCCCATCGGTGTCGTCCCCGTCGATGTATCCGTGCTCCAGCCAAAGGAACCGCCGGATACCGAGCAGCGGGGCCAGGCGCCGTGCCATCGCGTCACGATCCAGGCCGGGATTGCGGCCCCGGGAGACCAGCGAGCTTTCCCGTGCCAGCAGGGTGCCGGCGCCGTCCGTGTCCAGCGCACCACCCTCGACCACCAGGGGGAGGTGCTCCATGGGGGTGCTCCCGAAGCATCCCTCCCGGTGCAGTAGCTCGCACACGCGCGCGTCGCGCTCCCACGCATACTTGCCGCCCCAGGCGTTGAAGCGGAAGTCGAGCAGGACCGCGCGGCCGTCACGCAGCACGGTCACTGGGCCATGGTCCCGGACCCAGACGTCGTCGCTGGGCGCGATGCCCAGCAGGAGCCGTGCGCCGTCCAGCCCCATGCGCGCCAGGCGGTCGTGCAGCACGGTTGCGTGGGTCGGGTCACGCGCGACGACCAGCACCCGTACCAAGTCAGAGAGCGCCAGCGCGAGGCGATCGAAAGCCGGCTCGATGCGGTGCATCCAGGGCGCCCACGCCGTACCGTCGTGCGGCCAGGTGAGCATCACTGCGCTCTGCGGCGCCCACTCGGGCGGCAAAGCCACGCGTGCTGCGGAAGACATTCCGAACCGGAGGCTGCCGGCGTCAGTGCCGGGACTGGGGCCGGGGCTGATCCCGGGTATCGACGCTGTGGATCACGTACTGCTTCTCGAAGTAGACGATATAACCCGGATAGACCCAGCGCGTGATGGGCGGGTCGCCCACCGGGGGGATGCGCCGTTCGGGAGCCCCGTAACGCTCGCGCACTTCCCTCATGGTGAGTCCACGCTTCGGCATGTTCGGGCGGGAAGCGCCCTGCTCCGCCGCGCTCGAAGAGCCGCCCGATGCCTTGGGCATCGACAGGGTATCCGCGCGGGCGGCGACCAGAAACAGGCCCAGACACAACATCAGGGTGGTGCCCCAGACCGCGGTTCGCATCAGGCGCCTCCTGCTATGGGCCGGCTCTGCCCGGACTATAGCACTGCCGGCATCGGCGGGGAACCGGGCGCGGGAAGGCGAGTCTGAAGAGCATGGAATTCCCCGAGCCTGTGGCTCCCGGTGACCCTCTCGGGCGTAGACAGCGCTACCTCGGATCCGGCGAGTATGGTGTAATGCCGCCCCATGTTCCGGCCCTATGAGCTCTTCGTCGGTCTGCGCTACACGCGCTCCAAGCGGCGCAATCATTTCATTTCCGTCATCTCGCTGATTTCGATCCTCGGGATCATCCTGGGCGTCACCGCACTGATCACCGTGCTTTCGGTGATGAACGGCTTCGAGAACGAGCTCCGCCACCGCATCCTCGCGATGACCGCCCACGTCACCATCCAGAGCTTCAACGGCTCGATGGCGAAGTGGCGTCATATTGAGAAGGAGGCGGGCAGGGACCCGGAGGTGATTGCCGCGGCCCCGTACGTCAATGGACAGGCCATGTTCCGTAGCGGGCCCAACATGACCGGCGGGCTGCTACGGGGCGTGCTGCCGTCACAGGAGAAGAACGTCTCCGACGTCGCCAGCCACATGCTCGAGGGCTCTTTGAGCGCTCTCAAACCGGGAGGGTATGGCATTGTCCTGGGGCGGGTCCTCGCCCGGCAGCTGGGCGTGGGTCTGGGCGACCCGGTAGACCTCATGATCCCGGAAGCGACCGTAACGCCGGCCGGGGTCATACCGCGCATGCGCCGCTTTCACGTGGTGGGCATTTTCAGCGTGGGAATGTACCAGTATGACAGCAGCCTGGCGTTCATAGACCTGCATGACGCCTCGGTTCTCTACCACATGAACGGCGGCGTGACCGGAGTGCGCCTGCGTTTAAAGGACATGTTCCGGGCGCCCCAGGTGAGCCGCCGCATCGAGAAGATGCTGCACGGGCAGTACTACGTCAGTAACTGGACGCGCAAACACCAGAATTTCTTCCGTGCCATCCGCACCGAGAAGACCACAATGTTCGTGATCCTGGCCCTGATCGTCGGAGTGGCCGCGTTCAACATCATCTCGACGCTGGTCATGGTCGTGACGGACAAGCAGGGGGACATCGCCATACTGCGCACCGTGGGTGCCTCGCCGCGCAGTATCATGGGGATCTTCATCGTCCAGGGCGCGCTGATCGGGGTCGTCGGAACGCTGCTGGGGGTGATCGGGGGCGTGGCGCTGGCGCTCAACGTAGAGACCGTGGTGCCGGCGCTAGAGCACCTGATCGGGGTGAACTTCATCCCCGCGGACGTCTATTACATCAGCAACCTCCCGTCGAAGCTGGACTGGTCCGACGTAGTACACATCGGTACCCTTTCCCTGGTGCTGTCGCTGCTTTCCACGCTGTACCCCGCCTGGCGGGCGGCACGCACGGAGCCAGCCGAGGCGCTGCGCTATGAGTGACGGCGACGGTACGCTGATCCGCTGCAGCGGACTGGTCAAACGTTACCGGCAGGGCGCTCTCGACGTGGAAGTGCTCCGCGGGGTGGACTTGGAGCTGCGGCCCGGTGAACAGGTCGCGGTGGTGGGCAGCTCCGGCTCCGGCAAGAGCACGCTGCTGCAGCTCCTTGGGGGCCTGGACATGCCCACCGGCGGGTCGGTGGAAATCGTCGGGCAGCCCATGCACCGACTCCGCGACGCGGAGCGCGGGCGGCTGCGCAACCGGGCGCTGGGGTTCGTGTATCAGTTCCATCACCTGCTGGGAGAGTTCACCGCGCTGGAGAACGTCGCGATGCCGCTGCTGGTTCGCCGCGAGAAGCCGGCGGATGCCCGCGAGGTGGCCTCCGAAATGCTCTCGCGCGTCGGCCTCGGCGCACGACTTGAGCACAAGCCGGGTGAGCTCTCCGGCGGCGAGCGCCAGCGTACCGCGGTGGCACGGGCACTGGTCACGCGGCCCCGATTGGTGCTCGCCGACGAGCCCACGGGGAATCTCGACCCGGCGACCGCGGATGAGGTCTACGGCCTGATGCTCGAGCTCAACCGGAAGCTGGGCACCGGCTTCCTGGTTGCGACGCATGACACCGGGCTGGCGCGCCGTATGGATCGTGTGCTGCACTTGTCCGAGGGACGCCTCGAGCGCGCTTGAGGCACACCACAGGGAACAGGGACGGACTCCGCTCATAACCGCAGGGACGCGGCGATGCCGGTGCTGGTGCTCTTCTACACCGCCGGGATACTGCTGGCGCAGCTTCCGGCCACGCTCCTCCCGGCCGGCCGGACGGCGGGGCTGCTGGTCGCCGCCGGGCTGCTCGCGCTGCTGCGGCGCCGCCGTGCCTGGTACCTGGCGGCGGTGCTTGGCGGATTCGCCTGGGCGGGCCTGTACGCGGGGCACCTGCTTGCCCGCCGGCTGCCGGGCCGCGAAGGCCGACCGATCGACTGCCGGGCCGCGGGACGGGTGGCATCCATTCCCGTGCGGCGCGGCCACCGGACACGGTTCGTGCTACGGGTCTTGCGCGCCGGACCGGGCTGCGCGCGGGGTGGCATGGCGGCGGGCCAGCTCCTGCGCCTGAGCTGGTACGGCGCGGGGCGCGCACCGGCCCCTGGTGAGCGCTGGAGTGCGCCCGTCCGGGTGTGGGCGCCGCATGGCTTCATGAACCCGGGCGGGTTCGACTACGAGCGCTGGCTGTTCCTGCACCGGGTCGATGCCACCGGCTATGTGCGGGATGCCCATGCCGCGCGACATCTGGCTCCCGCCGGCGGCGCGGAACCGGTGCTGCGGCTGCGATCCGGAATCGACCGGCGCCTGGCCGCCGAACTGCCGGACGACGCGGCTTCGGGGGTGATCCGGGCTCTGGCGACCGGCTACCGGGGTGCCATCCGTCCCAGTACCTGGGATCTTCTGACCCGGACCGGCACTGTCCACCTGGTGGCGATCTCCGGGCTGCACGTGGGGTTGGTCACGGCGCTGGTACTGCTGCTGGCCGGCGGTCTCTGGTCGCTGTCGCTGCGGGCCACCGACCGGGTGCCCGCGCGGCGCGTCGCGGCCCCGGCCGCGTGGCTGGCCGCCGCCGGGTACGCCCTGTTGGCCGGGTTCACGATCCCGACGCGGCGGGCTCTGGTAATGCTCACGGTGGGGCTCGGGGCGCTGTGGTGGCGCCGGAGACCTGATCCGCTGCGTACCCTCACCGGCGCCTTGTTTGCGGTACTCGCGCTGGAGCCGACCGCCGTACTGGCACCGGGGTTGTGGCTGTCGTTTGGGGCGGTCGCCTTCATCCTCTATGGGATGGTCGGGCGGGTGCGCGTGCCGGGGCGCGCCGGTGCTGCGGTGCGGGTGCAGTTGCTGGTATCGGCCGGGCTGTTCCCCCTGACGCTGCTGTTCTTCGGGCGTGCCAGCTGGATCGCCCCGGTGGCCAATCTTCTCATGGTGCCGCTGTTCGGCATCCT
This sequence comes from Gammaproteobacteria bacterium, assembly GCA_035638695.1. Classification (GTDB taxonomy): domain Bacteria; phylum Pseudomonadota; class Gammaproteobacteria; order UBA5335; family SLRW01; genus DASQZJ01. Next base: position 100,434 of record DASQZM010000075.1, read on the forward strand.
GGTGGTACCGCTGGTGCTCGCGGGCGTGGCGCTGCTGGGCCCTTGGCCGTTCGCTGCCCGGGGGCTGCTGCACCTGGCACACGGGATCCTGGCCGCCTGCTGGCCACTGCTCGCGAGCCTCGGACGGATCGCGGGTCCGGGGCTGCAGCTGGCACCGCTGTCTCCGGCGCGGGCCTGCCTGGCCGCGCTCGGGGCGGCATTGCTGCTGACCCCACGGGGTGCACCGGGACGCTTGGCGGGGGCGGTGATCGCGGTCGCCGCGTGCTGGCCGCAGGTCTCCGCGCCGCCAGCCGGTGTCGCGCGGGTAGCGGTGCTCGACGTCGGGCAGGGCCTCGCCACCGTCGTGCGCACACGGCGCCATGTCCTCGTGTACGATACCGGGCCGGACTTCGCCAGCGGCGGATCGGCCGGGGCTGCGGTGATCGCGCCCTACCTGCGCGCGCTCGGGGTGACGCGGATCGACCGGGTAATCGTCAGCCATTCGGACCGCGACCATGCCGGCGGCCTGCACGACCTGCGGCGCGCATTCCCGGTGGGTGACGTCGAGATGGGCGGCGGTGGGCACCTCGCGGACGGGGCCCGGCGCTGCTTGGCTGGGCAGCACTGGCGCTGGGACGGGATCCGTTTCGCTATCCTCCACCCCGCGCCCGGCAGCCACCTGCGCGGTAACGATGCTTCCTGCGTCCTGCACGTGGCAGGCCACGGCGAGAGCATGCTCCTGACCGGGGATCTGGAGCGTGCGGGTGAGCGCGAGTTGGCCTCGCGCGCGTCCGGGCGACTCCGGGCGGATGTCCTGCAGGTGCCGCACCACGGCAGCCGGACGTCATCCACGCCGGCGTTCCTGCGCTTGGTTGATCCCGTCGCGGCCGTGGTCTCCGCGGGCTGGGGCAACCGCTACAACCTGCCCTCCGGACAGGTGCTCGCGCGCTACGCCGAACGGCACGTGCCGGTGTTCAACACGGCACGGGACGGCGCCCTGCTATGGCACATCGGCGGGCGCGGACCGGGGTCGGGCCCGGTCTGCTGGCGGGCGCGACACGAGCGCTACTGGAGCGCCCGTATCGAGCCCGACCGCGGCTGCCGCGCGCGCTTCGGTCGGTGAGCCAAATCGCGTATCATGCGCGTCTGCGCCGGTTTCGGCGCGGGGGAGAGCAAATCACCACGGCAGCTCGCCGACCGCACGGAAATCCGACACTCAGATGCTGGAAATCATAGAAGCCGGGGGCTGGGTGATGGCCCCGATCATCCTGTGCTCACTGCTGGCTTTGGCGATCTCGGCGGAACGCCTCTGGTACCTGCGCCGGCCCCGGATCGCGCCGCCCACGCTGGCGCGCGAAGTGTGGAAACGACAGCGCGACGGCGGGCTGACCCGGGCCGACCTGGATGCCCTGCAGCGCAATTCGGCCCTGGGGCAGATCCTGGCGGCCGGGCTCGCCAACATTCACCTCGACCGTGAAGCGGTCAAGGAGAGCATCGAGGATGCCGGTCGCCACGTCGTGCACGAGCTGGAGCGGTATCTGAATACGCTCGGCACGATCGCGTCGATCAGCCCGCTGCTGGGCCTGCTGGGGACGGTGCTCGGGATGATCCGGGTGTTCTTCACCATCACGCACACCGGCGTGGGTGACCCCGGAGCACTGGCGGGAGGTATCGCCGAGGCCCTGATCACCACCGCCGCCGGGCTGCTGGTGGCGATCCCCACACTGTTCCTGTACCGCTACCTGCGTGGCAAGGTCGAGGAGCTGGTCGTGGTCATGGAGGCCGAGGCGATCAAACTGATGGAAGCCATCTACCGGCCGGGCGAATCCGCGGGAGCATCGCCGTGAGGATGCGCACCCGTCAGTCAGAGGAGCCGGAGATCAACATCACGTCGCTGGTGGACGTGGTCTTCCTGCTACTGATTTTCTTTATGGTGACCACCAGCTTCGTGCACATGTCCAACATCCACATCCAGCTACCCAAGGCCAGCAGCCAACCGCAGCCACAGGACAACGGTCACCTGGTGGTGACCGTGGACCGCAAGGGGCGCTACTACGTGGACGGGCACCAGTTGGTGAACACGCGCGAGGATACGCTAAGGCGCGCGCTGCGCAAGGTGGCCGGAGCGGAGCGCGACCAACCGCTGACGGTCCGCGCGGACGCACGCACCACCCACCAGTCGGTGGTGACGGTGCTGGACGCCGCGGGGGCGCTGGGCTTCCACAACATCGTGATCGAAACCGCGAACAGCGGCGCGAACGGGGGCTCATGAGCAAGCGCGACAAGAGCAAGCCGGCCAGTGCCTACTGGCAGTTGCTCAGGTATACCCGGCCGCACCTGCGTATGCTCGTGATCGCGGCCGTGGCCATGGCGGTGTTCGCGGCTTCGGACACGACCTTTGCCTGGCTGATGAAGCCCCTGCTGAACGGCAGCTTTGTACACCGCAATCCGACCGTGATCGCGATCATGCCCGTGGCCGTGATCGTGCTGTTCCTGGTCCGCGGCAGCTCCGGATTCGTATCCCAGTACGGCATGTCGGACGTGGCCCGCCGGGTGATCAAACAGCTGCGCCGGGAGGTGTTCGAGCACCTGCTGGTGCTGCCCGCGCGCGACTACGATCGCACTTCGCCCGGTCACCTGCTGTCGCTGATGACCTACAACGTGGAGCAGGTGGCGGAGTCCTCCAGTCAGGCGGTCACCGTCATGATCCGGGACACGCTCACGGTGGTCGGGTTGGTGGGCCTGATGTTCTACCTGAGCCCGATCCTGACCGTGTTCCTGGTCGTTGTCGGCCCTTTCGTGGCGCTGCTGATCCGCCATGTCAGCCGGCGCTTTCGCCGCTACAGCAGGCGGATCCAGGATTCCATGGGGGACGTCAGCCACGTCACGGAACAAGCAATCGAAGGTCACCGGGTGGTGAAGATGTTCGGCGGCCGCGACTACGAGTCGCATCACTTCGAGGACGTCAACGAGAGGAACCGCAAGCTGCAGATGCGCCTCGCCGCGACGCGGGCGGCCAGCAATCCGGTGATCCAGTTTATCGCTGCCTGGGGCGTCGCCGGGGTGATCTATGTCGCGACCCTGCCGAGCATGCTCGACAGCATGTCGCCGGGTGCGTTCGCATCCTTCATGGCTGCAATGCTAGGGCTGCTGCAGCCGATGCGCCACCTGACCACCGTCAACGCGACCCTGCAGCGTGGCATCGCGGCGGCCGAGAGCATTTTCGACTTGCTCGCCTGGCCGTCTGAGCCGGACCGGGGCACCCGGCGGCTGGAACGGGCCCGGGGCGAGATCGGGTACGACCGGGTCACGTTCGCCTACGACCCGGAGAAGGGCCCTGTGCTCCGCGACGTAAGCCTGCGCGCCCGGCCGGGCCAGACGGTGGCGATCGTGGGCCGCTCCGGCAGCGGCAAGTCGACCCTGGTGAGCCTTCTGCCCCGGTTCTACGAGCCGCAGCAGGGGCGCATCACCCTGGACGGCATCGCGATCGACAACCTGCGTCTGGCAGACCTGCGCAGCCAGATCTCGCTGGTGACCCAGCACGAAACCCTGTTCAACGACACGATCTTCCGCAATATTGCCTACGGCATGCTGGGTGAGGTGGACGAGTCCAGCGTCATCGAGGCCGCCAAGCTGGCACACGCGTGGTCGTTCATCCGGCGCCTGCCCCGGGGTCTGCAGACCGAGATCGGGGACAATGGCGTGCTTCTTTCCGGCGGCCAGCGCCAGCGCCTGACCATCGCCAGGGCACTGCTCAAGGACGCGCCGATCCTGATCCTGGACGAGGCCACCTCGGCGCTGGACACCGAATCGGAGCGGCACATCCAGGCGGCGCTGGAGACGCTGATGAGCCGGCGCACAACGCTGGTCATCGCCCACCGCCTGTCCACCATCGAGAACGCCGACGTGATCGTCGTGATGCACGACGGCGAGGTGGTCGAGCGCGGCAGCCACACTGAGCTCCTTGCCCGCGATGGCCACTACGCGACGCTGCACCGACTGCAGTTCGAGCACGCCGGGCTGTCGCAGGGGTTGACCACCCCGCGGTAGCGGACCCATGCACCGCCTCCTCAATGCACTGTGGTACGGACCGGCCTGGCGCGCCTGGCCGTTGTCTCCGCTGAGCATACTGTTCCGGGGCGTGGCTGGCCTGCGCCGCGCACTCTACCAGGGCGGGATCCTGCAGGTGCACCGCTTCCCGGTGCCGGTGATCGTGGTGGGCAACCTGACGGTGGGTGGTACCGGCAAATCACCGCTGATCATACGGCTGGCGGCCCTGCTTGCAGAGCACGGCTGGCGCCCCGGGATCGTGGTCCGGGGATACGGCGGCGGGGCGGCGCACTGGCCACGGCTGGTAACCGCCGAAAGCGATCCCGCGGAGGTGGGCGACGAGCCGGTGCTGTTGGCGCGACGGTGCACATGCCCGGTGGTGGCCGGGCCCGAACGGGCGGCGGACATACGGCTGCTGCTCGAGGGTCCCGGGAAGCGCCCCGACCTCGTACTTTGCGACGACGGCCTGCAGCACTATGCCCTCGCGCGCGACATCGAGCTGGTGGTGGTTGACGGCCGGCGCGGCTGGGGCAACGGTCACTGCCTCCCGGCCGGCCCGTTACGGGAGCCCCTGCGGCGCCTGCGAGAGGTTGATTTCGTGCTGGTCAACGGGTCCGGCCGGGCGGCGCCGGACGGTTACCCGATGCGTCTGGTCCAGGGCGACGCCGCGCGACTGGCGGGGCAGGAGCGTCGCCCGCTGCGGACGTTTGCCGGGCAGGCCGTGCACGCGATAGCCGGGATTGGGAACCCGCAGCGCTTCTTCGATCAGCTCGCCGAGGCCGGGCTGGAGGTGATCCCGCATGCGTTTCCGGATCACTACGCTTATCGCCCGGCGGACATTCGCTTCGGTGACGGCAGAGCGGTCGTCATGACAGAAAAGGACGCGGTAAAATGCCTCGGATTCGCCGGCGGGGAACACTGGTGCGTACCGGTCGACGCAATCCCGGATCCCGGGTTCGAGGCCGCCTTGCTCGAGCGCATCGGGCGGGTGCTCACGCCGGGCTGACGGCGCGAGCGCGGTAACTTGCCCGGGCGGGGCGGTCCGACGCGCAGCCCCCGAATTCTGTCCGCCCGTGCACGGCGGTTGCTGGAGACGAGAGATGGACAAGAAGCTGCTGGACATATTGGCCTGCCCCCTGTGCAAGGGGCCGCTCGTGTATCGCAAGCAGGAACGGGAGCTCATCTGCAGGGCGGACCGCCTGGCCTTTCCCATCCGGGACGACATCCCGGTGATGCTCGAGTCGGAAGCGCGCGAGCTGGCGGCCGACGAGGAAGTCAAATGAAATTCCGGGTCGTCATCCCGGCACGACACGGGGCCACCCGGCTACCGGGAAAGCCCCTCCGGATCCTGGTAGGGCGGCCGATGATCTGGCACGTGTACCAGCGGGCGGTGGAGAGCGGTGCCGACCAGGTGGTGATCGCCACCGACCACCGATCGGTAATGGAGGCCGGGTCCGCTTTCGGTGCCGAAGTCTGTATGACCTCCCGGAGCCACCGTTCGGGCTCGGATCGCATCGCGGAGGTCGCCGAAAAGTACGGCTGGGCCGATACCGACATCGTGGTCAATCTGCAGGGCGACGAACCCACCATGCCGTCGGAGAACGTCGCCCGGGTCGCGGAGAACCTGGCCGGGACCGAAGGCGCCGACATCACGACGCTCTGCACCCCGGTGGGGACGGTCGAGGAGCTGCTCGACCCGAACGTGGTCAAGGTCGTGCGGGACGCACGCGCGTTCGCCCTGTACTTCAGCCGCGCGCCGGTGCCCTGGAACCGCGACGGAGGCTTCTCGGTGGACGCCGGCATGCCCCCGGGCATCTGGTACCGCCATATCGGCCTCTATGCCTACCGGGTGCCCGCATTGCGCCGCTATACCCAGCTGGACCCGTGTGAGCTGGAGAACAAGGAGAGCCTGGAGCAGCTGCGGGCGCTGTGGCACGGCATGCGGATTCACGTCGGGGACGCGCTGGCGCTGCCCGGCATCGGCGTGGATACCGAGGCCGATCTCGAACGGGTTGAGCAGCTGCTGCGCGAAGAACAGGAAGCCTAGGAGCGCCGTCGCATGGTGCGGGTACTTTTCGTCTGCCTCGGTAACATCTGCCGGTCACCCTCGGCGGAAGGTGTGCTGCGCCGGCTCGCTGAACGCGAGGGGCTCGCTTCGCAGCTGGAATTCGACTCCGCCGGTACCGCGGCCTACCACGTCGGGGAAGCTCCGGACCCGCGGATGCAGGAGAGCGCGGCACGCCGGGGGCTCGAGCTGGCCCCTTTGAGAGCGCGCCAGGTGGAGTCAAGCGATTTCAGTCGCTTCGACTACATACTTGCGATGGATTCTTCGAACCTGGACGTCCTCCGCGACATGCGCCCGGAGGGCTGGAGCGGCCACCTGGGACTGCTGATGGAGTTCGCGCCGGAGGCGGGCCTGGCGTCCGTTCCCGACCCGTACTACGGCGGTGACGCGGGATTCGAACGGGTTCTCGACTTGCTGGAGGAGGCGGGCGAGGAACTGATCGCATACCTGCGCCGGCGGCACCGGCTCTGACGCGCGGCCCGGGGCGATTCCCGGGCCGCCATGATGTGCCGGACGCCGCACCGGCGCCCTTCAGTCGTCGGAATGTGAAGGCGGATCGTCCGGTGTCTCGCCGTCCGTTCCGGGACCGGCAAGCTCCGGGTGGCCGCGCTTGCGCGCGGTCCCGGTATCGGTGGCCGCCTCCGGGCCGCGCCCGTCCGAGTCGGTGCGCGCGGCGCTGCCGCCTTCGTCGACCGACACCGTGCCGGAGGGCTCCGGGGCGGCCCGATCCGGGGCCTGGTCGGCAACCGATCCCCGGGACCGTTCCGGAACCGGGCGTTCGGATGAGGCGTCACCTGTCCCGGCGGCGGATTCGCCTCCGGTGGAGGACTCCGGCTCCGCGCCCGCGGGAGCAGGGCCGGGCTTTGCGGCCTCCCCGGAGGGTTGCCCGGCGGAAGCGTCCGGCGTGCCCTGCTGCTGCCCGGCGGACGTCACTTCATCCTTGGTGCCGCTGCGTTCGGCCTGAGTCGGGCCAGCGGGGCCGGCGTCGTTGTTGCCAGTACCCCTTGCCCCCTCGGACTTGCCGGAGCCGACATCCCGGGCCTGTACCCGATCGGCGGAGGCACCTTCCCCGTGGTCACCGGTACCGCCTGCCTGGCCCGCGGCCGTGTTCCCGGCGTCCGAGTGTGCCGGGGTAGCGGCGGAAGAACGCCGCCGTCGACGGCCGCCCCGGCGACCGCGGCGGCTGCGTCCCGAGGAGGAGCGGCTGCTGCCGCCGGTATTGCCGCCATTCTCGCGCTCGCTTCCATTGCCCGCGCCGCCGCCCGCGCTCGCCGTTTCGGCCGCGGCTTCGGTTTTGGACCGGTTGTCCTTCTCGCCGTCCTCGCGAGCGCGGGTCTTGTCGCCGCCGGCTTTGCGGTCGTCCCCCGGGGGCTTGCGCTGGCTCTTGCCGCTGCTGCCCTGGCGCGACCTGTCGCCACCGCGCGATTCCTGCTTGCTGCCGCGCTCCCCGGGCTTGTTGCGCCGGTTGTCATCGCGGCGCCCGTTGCCGCGGCCCTGGCGGGACGACTTCTGTTCGGCCTGCTTGCGTGCGCGTGACTGACCCTTGCCACTGTCCTCGCCGTCGCGGCGGGGACGACGCGTAGTCGTCGCGTGTCCCTGGACGGCGCCCGATCCCTCCGCGTCGCCGGCTCCGAACAGTCGTTGCCAGACGCGCTTGAGGACGCCGGTCGACTCCTCTTCCCGGCTCTCCGGAGCGTTCGGCGCAGGCGCGGGGCGACTGGGGGCGACCATGCGCACCGCGGGCTGTTCCGGGGCCACCGCGCGGGCCGGGGCGGGCGGCCCCTCGACCTCCACCAGTGCCTCATCGACCAGCCGATAGCTGGCCTCGGCGTGGCCCTCGGCCGACAGTTCGTCGTCGCGCACACGCTCGATGGTGAAGCGGGGGGTCTCGATGTGCGGGTTCGGCACCACCAGCAGGGACACGCCGCAGCGGCTCTCAATGTGCGCGAGCTCGGCTCGCTTCTCGTTCAGGAGGTAGCTGGCGACCGACACCGGCACCTGCACCTGGACCTGGCCGGTGCGCTCCTTCATCGCTTCCTCCTCGAGCAGCCGCAGGATCGACAGCGACAGGGATTCGACGCTGCGGATATGGCCCTGGCCGTTGCATCGGGGGCAGACGATCTGGCTGTATTCCCCCAGCGACGGCCGGAGCCGCTGCCGGGACATCTCCAGCAGTCCAAAGCGGGAGATCCGTCCGATCTGGACTCGCGCGCGATCGACCTTCATCGCCTCGCGCAGCCGGTTCTCGACCTCCCGCTGGTTCCGCGCCGGGGACATGTCGATGAAGTCGATCACCAGCAGGCCCCCGAGGTCGCGCAGGCGGAGCTGCTTGGCGATCTCGTCGGCCGCCTCGAGGTTGGTGTTGAGCGCCGTTTCCTCGATGTCCGCACCTTTGGTTGCCCGCGCCGAGTTGATATCGATGCTGGTCAGGGCCTCGGTATGATCGATGATGATCGCGCCGCCCGAGGGCAGGGTCACCTCGCGGCGGAACGCCGTCTCTATCTGGCTCTCGATCTGGTACCGGTTGAACAGCGGCACCTCGTCCTCGTAGAGCTTCAGCCGGGCCAGGTTGTGGGGCATTACCTGGTCCATGAAATCCCGGGCCTGTTGGTACACGTCGGCATCGTCGACCAGGATCTCGCCGACATCCGTGCGCAGATAGTCACGCAGCGCCCGGATGATGACATTGCTCTCCTGGTGGATCAGCAACGGCGCCTTGCGGGACTCCGCCGCCCGCTCGATAGCCTCCCACAGGTGAAGCAGGTAATCGAGGTCCCACTGCAGCTCCTCGATGCTCCGGCCGACGCCGGCGGTACGCACGATCACGCCCATGCCGCTGGGAATCTCGAGGTTACGCAGCGCGTCCTTGATCTCGTCGCGGTCCTCGCCCTCGATCCGCCGGGACACGCCTCCGGCGCGCGGGTTGTTCGGCATCAGCACCAGGAAGCGGCCGGCGAGGCTGATGAAGGTGGTCAGCGCAGCTCCCTTGTTGCCACGCTCCTCCTTTTCAACCTGGATCACCAGTTCCTGGCCTTCCTTGATCGCGTCCTGGATGCTGACGCGGCCGCTGCCCGTTTCCGCTCCTTCCTGGAAGTAGCCGCGGGCGATCTCCTTCATGGGCAGAAAACCGTGACGTTCGGAGCCGTAGTCCACGAAGGCGGCGTCCAGGCTGGGCTCTATGCGGGTAATCCGGCCCTTGTAGATGTTGGCCTTTTTCTGCTCTCGGGAAGGGACCTCGATGTCGAGGTCATAGAGCTTCTGTCCGTCGACCAGGGCAACGCGCAACTCCTCGGGTTGAGTTGCGTTCACCAGCATTCTTTTCATGGGTTCTGAACTCTTCGGGCTCTACCGTCGCCATGCCGACCGGCGGTCATGCACCGTCCGGGCAGACCGACCGACGCCCACCCTCGCACGGGGGGGCCGGAGCATCATCCGATCGCCTGTCCACCGGGACCGCGGGACCGCCGAGGGTCGGGGATGGCGCGGGAGCACGTATCTGGTTGATTGAACCGGCGCTCAGGCCGTACCCGGCGAGCGCCCCTCACTTGTCTCGTCGGCCTGCCGAAGGACGGCAGCCGGCGGCGAAACTTGCCGTACCGCTCACGCCGGAACGGATTCACATCGGCGTGGCGAGCGGTACCTGCGAAATATACCAACCTTGCGTAAGTGCTTCAATTCGGCCGCACGGACGGCCGGCAGTGTACGGCGCCGCTGGTGTAGAATGGCGCACTTCGGCGCGAGGATCCAGGCGACTCCATGACTCCAGACCAGCAGCCCGACCCGTCCCGCGTGAGCCACCTGCGGGTAAGCCCGGAGCGGGCGGGTCAGCGCATCGATAATTTTCTCCTGTCGCTGCTCAAGGGCGTTCCGCGCGCACACGTCTACCGCATCGTCCGGCGCGGCGAGGTGCGGGTGAACCGGGGCCGCGTTTCGGCGGGATATCGCCTGCGCGAGGGTGATACCGTGCGTGTGCCGCCGGTCCGGCGCCGGCTTCCGGGCAACGATGCGCCACCGCCGGAGCTGGCGGATCAGCTCGCCGGCCGGATCCTGTACGCGGACGACCAGGTGCTGGTCCTGGACAAGCCGGCCGGGATGCCGGTGCACGGCGGCACCGGCGTACCGTTCGGCGTGATCGAGGTGATGCGTGCTCTGCGCCCGCGGGAGGGCTACCTGGAGCTGGCGCACCGGCTCGACCGGCAGACCAGTGGCTGCTTGCTGCTGGCGCGGCGGCGGGAAATTCTGACCGCACTGCACCGCGCGTTTCGGCAAGGAGAGTGTGACAAGGGCTACCTGTTGCTGGCCCGGGGGCACTGGCGGGGAGGCGAAACTACCGTGCGCGCATCGCTGGACGAGTCCGGCCGGATTCAGGGCGAACGACACGTCCGCGTTGCCGACAGCGGACGGGGGGCGACAACACGCTTCCGGCCGCTCGCCCTTTATCGCCTCGACGGCGAGCTTGCGACGCTGGTTGAGGCACGGCCGGACACCGGCCGGATGCACCAGATTCGCGTGCACGCAGCGCACGCAGGCCATCCGCTGGCCGGCGACCGCCGTTACGGCGATCCGGGATTCAACCGGCGTCTGCGCGGCGTTGGATTGCGGCGGCTGTTCCTGCACGCGCACGAGCTGGCGCTGCCCGCTTCGGCCGACTGGCATTTTTCGGCACCGCTGGCGCCCGATCTTGTCGCGCTGCTGGAGCGCATGGAGGAGATCACGTGAGGCGTTCCGTGAAGCTGCTCGTGTTTGACTGGGACGGCACGCTGATCGACTCGATCGGTCACATCGTGGCGACGATGCAGGCCGCGATCCGGGACGCTGGACTGCCGCAGCGTTCCGAACGAGAGATCCGGGACATCATCGGCCTGGGCTTGCGGGAAGCGACCGCCCGATTGTTCCCCGCGCTGGACGGGCCGGAGCTGCGACAGGCCCTGGGCAGCGCCTACCGCCGGCGGTACTACGCCGGCGACGATGAGGGCGCGCTCCTGCCCGGCGTTGGGCCTGCCCTGGAGCGCCTGGCGGCGTGTGGGTATGTCCTGGCGCTGGCCACCGGCAAGAGTCGCCAGGGTCTGGATCGCGTGCTGGCGCGCACCGGCCTCGGGCACCGCTTCCGGGTGACGCGATGCGCGGACGAGGGGAGGTCCAAGCCGTATCCCGAGATGCTGGAGCATATTCTGCGGGTGACCGACACGCCTGCCGGCGAGGCCCTGGTGGTCGGCGATTCGGAGCACGACCTGTGCATGGCCCGCAATGCCGGCGTCGAGGCCATCGGGGTCTGCAGCGGGGCCCACGACGAGAGTGTGCTCTGGCGCTGCGCTCCGCTGGCATGTCTGCCCGGTGTCGCCGATCTGCCGGCGTGGCTCGAGAGCACCGGTCGGACTCCGCCAGCAGCCGGCTGAGAGCGCTTGCGCCGGCGGTCAGGGCACCTCGACCCCGCGTGCCCTCAGCATCTCCGCGAGCCGGATCAACGGCAGGCCCATCAGCGCGGTCGGGTCTTCGCTGTGCACCGCGCGGAACAAGCTAATGCCGAGCGCTTCGCTGCGAAAGCTTCCGGCGCAGTCGTAGGGACCCTCGCGTGTCACGTAGCGCTCGATCTCGGCCGGCGCGAGCTGCCGGAAAGCCACTTCAGTCGTGACGCTGCAACTGTCCCGATCGCCGCTCCGGGCATCCAGCAGGCACAGGCCGGTCAGAAAGCGCACGCGCCTGCCGGACAGGCGGGCGAGCTGGTCCAGAGCCGCCTCGTGGGTGCCGGGCTTGCCCAGCGCCTGGCCGGCGAGCTCCGCCACCTGGTCGGAACCGATAATCAGCGCGTCGCAATGCGCGTCCGCCAGGGCCTCGGCCTTGGCGCACGAGAGCCGCGACACCAGGGCGTCGGGGCTCTCACCCGCACGGGCCGACTCGTCGATCTCGGGTGGGTGCACCTCGAAGGCCAGGCCCAGCCGTTCCAGCAACTGCCGGCGATAGGGCGAGCCCGAGGCGAGGACGATGCGACGGTCGCGGGACATGGCCGGCAGCTTTTACGGCAGCGGGCGCCCCATGTCAACCGCCTGACCGGGATCGCTCCCGCAAAAACAGGCAGTTGCCGACCGTGCCCTTTTGACAACGCGGGCGCGCATCCAATAACATACGTCGTTTATGGTTGCGACGCTTCCTGCCGAACTGGACATCAGGCGCCTGACGGATGCGCGCGCGGAGCTCCAGGGTACGCTGCCGCTTGCGGGCATGAAACGGCTGGCGGACATGGCGCTCGACCCGGGACGGGAACAGGTATCGGTGCAGCTGCGCTTCCTGCGGGACGAGCTTGGCCGGCGGCTGTTGTACGGCAAGTTGCGCGCGCCGATCACCTGTCAGTGTCAGCGCTGCCTGGGGCCGGTTCGGCTGGATATCGAGCACGACTTCGCCATCGAGTTCGTGTGGGGCATGTCGCAACTGCCGCAGGTGGAGCGTAACCACAGTCCGTACGTGCTCGAGACGGATGAGCCCCTGTCGCTCGCGGAGCTGGTCGAGGACGAGCTGATCCTGGCGATGCCGGTGGTCGCCCGGCACGCGGGGCTGGACTCCTGTGAGCCCCCTCGGCATGATGCCGACCGCGACGAGGCTGCGGACGAGTCGGGAGATGGCCGGGAAAAGCCCTTTGCGGGGCTGGCCCGGCTCAAGCTGCGCAAGTGACCCCGGCCCGGACTGCGAACGACGCGACAGGCAACAGCAATCAGGTTCGGAGCGATAAGACATGGCGGTGCAACAGAATCGCAAGACACCTTCCAAGCGGGGTATGCGTCGCGCCCACGACGCCCTGCGTCGTCCCACCCTGTCGGTGGACAGCACCACCGGTGAGACGCATCGGCGCCACCACATTACGCCCGACGGGTACTATCGCGGGCGCAAGGTGACGCAATCCGGGGAAGACTGAGGCAATCGTACACGGTGGAACGCGGGTACCGCCTCGGGCTGTCATCGTCCACTGCACCCGGCTGCGCGTTGGGCCCCGGTGTCTTCCGCGTCGACGTGATCCGTCGAGGGCGGTGAGGCGGCCGGGGTTCCTGTTTAGGGGGCTGCTGAAAGACAGTTTTTCGGCCGCCCCCGCGCGCTACAGGGATGTTGCGACGCTGAAAAAGGCCATGGACGGACTTTTTCAGCAACGCCTTAGGGGGCCGCATCGACAACATGGCGCAGCGCCTGACGATTTCACTCGACGCGATGGGCGGCGACCACGGACCCGAGGTGGTGGTTTCTGCAGCGCTGCATGCCGCCCAGCGGCATCGCCACCTGCATCAGGTTCTGGTCGGCGACGAGAGCGTCCTGCGTGAAGCGCTGGAGCGTCAACGGGGCGGCACCAGCCAAAATCTCTCCATCCGTCACGCCTCGCAGACCGTGGGAATGGACGAGCCGCCGTCCAAGGCCTTGCGCAACAAGAAAGACTCCTCCATGCGTGTGGCCATCAACCTGGTGAAGGAGGGCACTGCCGACGCCTGCGTCAGTGCCGGGAATACCGGTGCCCTGATGGCCATCGCCCGCTTCGTGCTGAAGACTATCGGCGGTATCGATCGCCCGGCGATCATCTCCGCGATCCCCTCGATGTATGGTCACACCTACATGCTGGACCTGGGGGCGAACACTGAATGCACATCGGAACAGCTGTTCCAGTTCGCCGCCATGGGCTCGGTGCTGGTCAACGCCGTCAACAGCATCGAGGCGCCCAGGGTCGGGTTGCTGAACATCGGCGAAGAAGAGATCAAGGGCATCGAGGCCGTGCGCCGCGCTGCCCAGCTGCTCAGCCAGAGCAGTCTCAACTACGTGGGCTTCGTCGAGGGCGACGACATTTACACCGGTGAGGTCGACGTGGTCGTTTGTGACGGTTTCGTGGGCAACGTCGCGCTCAAGACCAGCGAGGGGCTCGCCAAGCTGGTGGGGCACTACGTGCGCGAGGAGTTTTCGGGCTCGCTCTATTCGCGCCTGGCGGCGCTGGTGGCCTGGCCGGTGCTGCGCCGGCTGCGCACGCGCATGGATCCGAGGCGCTACAATGGGGCCAGCCTGCTGGGCCTGCAGGGTATCGTGATCAAGAGCCACGGCGGCGCCGATGTCTACGCTTTCGCGAACGCCATCAGCATGGCTATGCTTGAAGTCGAAAAATCCGTACCGAAAAGAATCGGCCACCTGGTAGCGTCCGCGATGGCCGACGTCAGCGAGAGAGAGACCTGAATTCATGTACTCGCGTATCCTGGGCACCGGCCGCTGCCTTCCGAGGACGATCGTCACCAACCAGGACCTGGTAAAGACCATCGACACTTCGGACCAGTGGATCCGGGAACGCTCGGGCATACGCCAGCGGCACATCGCGGCGGACGACGAGACCACCACGGACCTGGCAGAGGGTGCCGCGCGCAACGCTCTCGAGGCGGCCGGAATCGAGCCGGAAGAACTGGATCTGATCGTCTTCGGCACCACCACGCCCGACCAGATCTTTCCCAACAGCGGCGTCATCCTGCAGTCCAAGCTGGGGATTGCCGGGATTCCGGCGTTCAGCCTGGAAGCGGCCTGTACCGGCTTCATCTACGCTCTCAGTGTGGCCGACAAGTTCGTGCGCACCGGCGACGCCCGGTGTGCCCTGGTGATCGGCGCCGAACGGATCTCGGCCCTGGTCGACTGGAGCGACCGCTCCACCTGCGTGCTGTTTGGTGACGGCGCCGGCGCGGTGGTGCTGGGTCTGGACGAAGAGCCGGGCGTGCTCGCCACTCACCTGCACGCTGACGGCACTTACAAGGACCTGCTCTACTTCCCGGCGGGCCCCGGCAAGGATTTCCGCCGGACCAGCGACAGCCACGTGATGATGAAGGGCAACGAGGTGTTCCGGGTGGCCGTCACGCAGCTCGGCAAGGTCGTCGAGGAGACCCTGGAACGCAACCACCTCGATAAGGAAGACATCGACTGGCTGATCCCGCACCAGGCCAACATCCGCATTATTCAGGCCACGGCCAAGAAGCTGCAGATTCCCATGGAACGGGTGGTGGTAACCGTGGACCAGCATGCCAACACCTCCGCGGCGTCGGTTCCGATGGCCCTGGACGTGGCAGTCCGCGACGGCCGGGTCAGGCGCGGGCAGACACTGCTGCTGGAAGCTTTCGGTGGTGGCTTCACCTGGGGATCTGCGCTGGTGCGCTATTGATGGCGGGAGCGGGCGACGGCGGCATCGCCGGGGCCCGCTTCAGGGCGCGATCAGCTGGTTCAGGTCGAAGATGGGGAGCAGGATGGCGACCACGATGGTCGCCACAATCGCGCCCATCAGCAGGATGATGCCCGGTTGCACGATGGCCATCAGGGTTTCGATCAGGGCCTGCATCTCCTGCTCCTGGTTGCGCGCCGCGCGATCCAGCATCTCCTCCAGGCGGCCGCTGGTCTCGCCGCTCGCGATCAGGTGGATGGTCATGGGCGGGAACAGCCGGCTGCTGCCCAGCGCCTTGCTGATCGCCGAGCCCTCGCGCACGCGCCGGGTGGCGTCGTCGACCGCCTCGCGCATGGGGATGTTGTCCACCACCTGGCCAGCGATGCGCAGCGCTTCCAGCACCGGCACGCCGCTGCCCGCGAGGATGCTGAGCGTGCGCGCGAAGCGCGCGGCGTTGAGGCCAGCCACCAGGCGCGAGAGCAGGGGAGCGTGCAGCAGCATCCGGTGGTAACGCCGGCGCGGGCCCGGCCGCCGGAGCAGGAAGTACAGCCCGATCCCTCCGGCGAGGGCCGCCACCAGGAGATACGGCCATCCCACCCGCAGGAACGCGCTCAGCGCGATCAGCATACGCGTGAGCAGAGGGAGGGCCTGGTTGTGGTGCTGGAAGACCTGGGCCACCGTCGGGATGACGTAGGTTACCAGTCCGAGGGCCACGCCCATCGCAACGATGAACAGTGCGGCCGGGTAGATCAGCACCAGCAGGGCCTGCTGATGCATCTGCTGGCGGTTCTCCGTATAGTCCGCCAGCCGGTCCAGGATCTCTTCGAGGTGCCCGGACTGCTCGCCCGCCTGGACCGTCGCCAGGTAGATTTCCGGGAATACGCGGGGGAACTGGGCCAGCCCGGAGGCGAGCGGGTGGCCCTCCATCACGCGCGAGCGGATCGCCAGCACCATGCTCTTCAGGCGCGGCCGGTCGGTCTGCTGTGAAACGGCCAGCAGGGCCTCTTCCAGGGGCAGCGCGGCGCGCACCAGGGTCGCCAGCTGGCGGGTTATCAGCGCCAGGTCGCTGGCGCTGATGCGGCGCCCGAAGCGGACCCGCCGCGGCGCGCCGGCGCCGGCCCGGGTCTCGCTCACCGGGGAAACGTCCAGCGGGGTCAACCCCTGCTCGCGCAGCTGTTGCCGGACCTGGCGCGGCGTGTCCCCCTCCGCGACGCCCTTGCGCTGACGGCCGGTGCGATCGATGGCGGCGTACTCGTAGGCGCCCACCCGCTCAGGCCTCCCGGGTCACGCGCAGTACCTCGGACAGGGTGGTGGCGCCGTCGAGAATGTGCCGATAGCCGTCGCGGCGGATCCCCGGGCTCATGCGCCGGGCGTGCGCCTCGAGGGCGTGCTCGCTTTCGCCGGCGTGGATCATCCGGCGGATCTCGTCATCCACGACCACCACCTCGTAGATGCCCGTGCGGCCGTGGTAGCCGGTCTGGTTGCACTCGGGACAGCCCACCGCGCGGTGCAGCGCCGGGGGGTTCTCGACCGGCAGATCCAGCAGGTCGCATTCCTCGGCCGAGGGCACGTACGGCTCGCGGCAGTGCCGGCAGAGCACCCGCACCAACCGCTGGGCCATCAGGCCGACGAGGCTGGAGGACAGCAGGAACGGCTCCACGCCCATGTCCCGCAGGCGCGCGACGGCTCCGATGGCGGTGTTGGTGTGCAGGGTGGAGAACACCAAGTGCCCGGTGAGGCTCGCCTGGACGGCAATCTCCGCGGTCTCCAGGTCGCGGATCTCGCCTACCATCACGACGTCGGGGTCCTGGCGCAGAATCGCCCGCAGGCCGCGCGCGAAGGTCATGTCGACGCGCGTATTGACCTGTGTCTGGCCGATGCCGTCGAGATAGTACTCGATCGGGTCCTCGACGGTCATGATGTTGCGGCTCTGGTCGTTGAGCCGGGTGAGGGACGCGTACAGCGTGGTGGTCTTGCCGGAACCGGTGGGGCCGGTGACCAGGATGATCCCGTAGGGGCAGCCGAGGAGCTCGTCCATCGACCTGAGGTGCTCTCGGGACATCCCGAGCTCTTCGAGATCCAGGCGACCGGACTGCTTGTCCAGGAGGCGCAGCACCACTCGCTCGCCATGCCCGGAGGGCAGGGTGGAGACGCGCACGTCGACGGCGCGGCCGGCGACGCGCAGGGAGATCCGGCCGTCCTGGGGAAGACGCTTCTCGGCGATGTCGAGGCGTGCCATCACCTTGATCCGGGACACCAGCAGCGGCGCCAGCACCCGCTGCGGCTGGAGCACCTCGTGCAGCACGCCGTCGACGCGGAAGCGCACCAGCAGCCGGCTCTCGAAGGGCTCGATATGGATGTCCGAGGCGTCCTCCTTGATCGCTTCCGTGAGCAGCGCGTTGATCAGCCGGATGATGGGGGCATCGTCCTGGCTCTCCATCAGGTCTTCCGGCTCCGGCATGTGCTGGGCCAGCTGATAGAGATCGACTTCCTCGTCCAGTCCCTCCATCATCTGCATGGCCGCGTCGGAGCCGGCCTCGTACTCCTGCTGCAGCCGCTGCTCGAATACCGGGCGCTCCACCGGCTCCAGGCGCAGCGGGTGGCCGACCGCGCGGCGAAGCTCGGCGACGATCATGGGATCGAAGTCGTCACGGCAGAGCACCGTAACCTCGCCTCCCGCGTCCACGCGCGGTTCCACCAGCACCCCATGACGGCGGGCGAAGGCGAACGAGGGGCGGTGTACGCCATGCTCATCGGCCCCGGCGGCGGTCCGCGTGTCCTGCGATTTCGGTTGCGGCGTGCTCATTGCTGTCGGGATCCGTCAGATGGGTCCGATGCCCCCG
>DASQZM010000076.1:0-38058 GCA_035638695.1 Gammaproteobacteria bacterium
AGTACTGGGCCCAGCTGCCGCAGCCGAGCTCCTGGGCCCAGTCGGGCAGGGGGTGGCCGCGCGTGTGCTGGAACAGCGACCCGGTCTCGAACGGCTCGTTGATCAGCGTCGCCACGCCGCGGTCCGCGGCCGCCGGCAGCAGCCGCTGCTCCGCGTCGCGCACGGCGATGTTGTAGTTGAGCTGCACGAAGTCGATCGGTTCGGACTCGACCACGCGCAGCAGGTCGTCGTGCGCCGACACGCTCGAGTGGGTGACCCCGATGTAGCGCACGCGCCCCTCGTCCCGCCAGCGCTTGAGCGTGTCCAGCTGGGTGTGCAGATCGACCAGGTTGTGCACCTGGATCAGGTCGAGACGCTTGACGCCTATGCGGCGGGCGGAGCGCTGCAGCTGCTCGATGCCGGCCTGGCGGCCCCGGGTCCACACCTTGGTCGCCGTGAACAGGTCACCGGTGATCCGAAGTTCGCGGGCGAGGGTGCCGATGACGTCCTCGGCGTGACCGTACATCGGCGAGCTGTCGACGACGCGCCCGCCCCCAGCGCGGAAGGCACGCATCACGCCCAGCAGCGGGCGCATTGCGTCCGTATCGGCCGGGTCCACGTCGAAGGTGCGCGCCGAGCCGAGCCCGATCACCGGGATCCTCTGTCCGGATGATGGGATGGGGCGGGTGCTCATGGCCGGTTCGGTGGCGCGGCCGCGGGACGACTGCAGCGGGATCCAGGCGGCCATCGCGGCACCGGCCGCGACCCGGAGAAACTCGCGCCGGGAGAATTTCCGGGACTCAGGAAGCATCGGGCGTCGTGGCGCGTTCATGCGGCATGTCCTCGCGTTGCCGGGCACGGGCCCACGCTTCGCGGGTGTGTCCCAGCCCGTAGCCGGCCAGCATCCAGACCAGGGCAACCGGCACTGCGGCAACGGCAATGCCCCGCAGGCCGAGACCGGCCGCGGAGAGCCCGGCGAACACCCAGCCGGCAAGGGCGTCGCCACCGCGGTAGACGACGGTATCGATGAAGTTCTTGGACTTGTATTTCTCCATGCGCGAGACGACGGTGAACAACATCTCCCGCCCGGGCCTGGCCAGCGCGTAGTTGCCGGCGCGGCGCAGCACCTGGACGCCGGCGATCACCGCGAGCGCGGGGGCCGCGGCGAGTACCACGAAGCCGAGGGCGACCAGGATCGGCACGAGCGCCAGTGCGCGACCGAGACCGAGCCTGCGCACCAGGCGGGCCGTCAGGAAGAGCTGCGCACCCACCGTGAGGAGGTTCGTCGCCAGATCGATGCCGGCAAAGACCGAGGTGCGCGTGGCGCTGTCCGCGATCGTGCGCGCCACCATGTGCGCCTGCTCGAAGTAGAGGAAGGTCGACAGGCTCGTATAGAGCCAGATGAACGCACAAATCCCCAGCAGGTAGCGAGATCGGGCTACCGCGCGCACGCCGTCGGAAAGGCTGCCGCCGAGCGCCGCTTCAGAATCGGTGCCGTCCCGTTCGCCGCGGTGCCGGCGGGCCCAGCGCTCCAGCCCGGCGATGCAGGGAAGGGTGAGCGCGAGGACGCCGGTCGCGAACGGCAGCATGCTCGCGGTGCCGAGCCGCTGCGCCAGCGCCGCGGTCAGTGCCGGGCCAAGGATCGCGCCGGCGCTGCCGCCAGCGGCGATTGCGCCGAACAGCCGCGTCGCCTGCTCGTCGTCGAACAGGTCGGCCAGGAAGCTCCAGAACACCGACACGACGAACAGGTTGAACACCGACAGCCAGACGAAGAAGCACCGGGCGGCCCAGTCGATCGCGTGGCCGGTGCCCAGCCACAGCCAGAAGCCGCCGATGCAGACGATGAAGAAGAGGTAGACGACCGGCAGCAAGCGCCGACGCGGATAGCGGGCCGCCACGGCGGAAAACAGGGGGACGGCGGCCAACATCGCGATGAAGGTGGCGGAGAAGAGCCACTGCAGGTTGTCCACCCCGCCGCGGATGCCCATCTCGTCGCGCACGGGCCGCAGCACGTAGTAGCTGCACAGCAGGCAGAAGAAGTACGCAAAGCCGCCGAGGAGCCCGCCGAGTTCGCCGGGCCCGACCAGCACGATGCGTGCGAGCGCGTTGCGGGACCACCTTCCCTGTGTCATTCCGCCCGACCCCTGCGCCATGGCAAACCGGGTCCCCAGGCAGAGTATGGATCGGGTGGCGGCAACCGCAAGCGTGAAATGGGGCCTGTTTGCGTGACCCCATTTGCGTTTGTGCGCAAGTGGCGGTTCCGTTCGACCCCGGTGCGGCTCCCGCGCGTTGCGCGCGGCCGACCTGTGGGCTAGCTTTTCTGTGTTGGCGCAAGAAACTGCCGGCTGCGCGGCTGAGCCCGCAAACGCGACATCACGGCGCAGCGACCATGGCAGAGAGTCAACCGCTCGGGGACAGGAGTGCCCGCTACGCTGCCGGGGGGACGGCTGCGATGAAAGTGGGAGCATTGGCGCCTGCCGATGCAGGCACGCAGGTCCGTACATCCGAACTCGTCGGAGCCTTCTCCCTGGCGGCGGATCTCGCGATCGGTCTGCCGGCCGAGCACGCGCTGCGCGCCTGCTATCTTGCCATGGGGGTCGGGCGAGCGCTCGAGCTGCCCGCGCAAGAGCAAATGGAGCTGTATTACACCCCGTTGCTGGTGGACGCGGGTTGCACGGCGTGGGCCAGCTACCTGGCCGCTGCGATCCACGACAACGAGACGCCCGCCCGACTGGCCTTGCTGTTCGACACCGATCTCACCAGCGCGACCTCCAGGTTCAAGTGGCTTCTGCGCTATTCCGCACCGGGGGAAACATTGCCGGAACGGGTCCGGATCATGCTCCAACTGCTGGTCCATCGTCGGGCATTCGCGCGGGAAGGTTTCGAAAATGCATTCGAGGTCGCCCGCCGGCTGGCGCGGCGACTGGGCATGCCACCCGGCGTACGGGATGGCCTGGGCGGGCTCGCCAAGCACTGGGAGCTCGACGGGGCTCCCGGCGCGCCGCGATCGGACATCCCGCTGGTCTCGCAGGTCGCGTACATGGCCGTGGTCCTGGAGAACGTGCATCGCCTGGGGGGTTGCCGCGCGGTGGAGGAGGCCGCTCGGGAGGCGTCCGGGAAGCTGTTCACATCGACACTGGGGGACGCGTTCCTCTCGGTATCGCGTGCGCCGGAGTTCTGGCCCCCCCTGGAGCAGGACAGCATCTGGTCGGTGGTGCAGGACCTGGAGCCCGATTCACCCTACCGGCACGTGCGGCCTGAACGCCTGCCCGCGATCGCCGAAACCTTCGCCGACTTCGTGGATCTCAAGGCCCCGCACATGGCCGGGCACTCCCGAAGGGTGGCAGATCTGTCCGTACGGGTCGCGCACCGGATGCCCTTCCCCGCGGGTGAGCTCGCCACGATCGGCATCGCTGCCCTGGCGCATGACGTTGGCCTCGTCGCGGTCCCTTCCTTCACCCTGGCCAAGGCGGAGTCGTCCCTCTCGGCAGGAGAGAGGGAGGCACACCGGCTGCATCCCTACCACGGGGGACGTGTCCTGTCGCGCGTCCCCGCTTTCCGGGATGCGGCGCGCCTCGTCGCCTCCCACCACGAGCGGGAGGATGGCGACGGCTATCCGCTGGGGCTGCCCGGAGCGCGCACTCCCCCCGGAGCACGCGTCATCGCGGTCGCCGACCGCTTTGACGAATTGACGCACGAGACACCCGGCAAGACGGCGGTCGATCCGGGCCGGGCCCTGGCGCAGATGCGGCGTGAGCAGGACGGTCCGGTCTGGAAGGCGGCGGTCGAGGCGCTGGCACAAGAGCTGAAAGTCGCTGGCGGATCGGGGCCGATCGCGCGGCGGCGGGCGTGTTGGCCGGGGGGGCTCACCAACCGGGAGGTGGAGGTGCTCCGCGTGCTGTCACGGGGTTTGAGCAGGCGCCAGATAGCCCAAACGCTGTACATCAGCGAAAGTACCGTCCGCCATCATCTCGAGCATATCTACGGCAAGATCGGGGTTACCACGCGGACCGCCGCTACGCTGTTCGCGATGGAGCAAGGGTTGCTTCCCTGAGGAGACGCTGCCTGGCTCCGCGGGCCGGGCTCGCGTGACCCCGCCACGGTTTCCCTGAGCCAGACCCCCTTCCGTCTCCCGGCGGCAACGGGATATTCCCCCGGGGAAAAATGGGACCAACGTCCCATGCGCCCGGTGGCGGCAGGTCCGTATGCTGCCAAATCTCCGCTCTTCGGACAGCGTGGGCTGCAGAACGGCCCAGAGTGAGGTTGCGATGACCGACGAAGCGACAAAGCGGGAGGCGGCCGGACTTTCCAGCAGCCAAAGCGCGGGATTTGCCAGCGGCTCCCGCGAGCCCTATGACGCCATCGTGATTGGCGCGGGGCTGTGCGGCGTAATCTTCCTGGCGTATGCCCGACAGAGCGGCTTGCGCTGCATTGTCCTCGAGAAGCAGGCCGACGTCGGCGGGCTGTGGTACCGGCTTCCGTCCTGGCAAGACCTTCAGAACCGACGGCAGGACATCGCGCTCGACGGGGTGCCCCTGGACGGCGTCGATCAGCCGGCTGTGCACCGGTATGCGCGGGAATGGGTCCGGCGGTTCGGGCTCGATCCGCATATCCGGCTGGGTTGCGAGGTCGGGGGCGTCTCGCGGCGAGACGGGCTGTGGACGGTCGGCACGAAACAGGGAGAGGTCTTTCGGGCAGAAAACCTCATCGTGGCCTCCGGGGTCCAGAACGAGCCCTGGCTGCCAGAGGTGGAGCGGACCGACTCGGAAATAGAAGAGGCGCATTCCTGCGATCTGCGCCGGCCGGAGAGCCTGTCGGGCCAGCGCGTCACCGTGGTCGGCGGCGGGGCCTCGAGCCAGGATCTGCTGGAGCTGGCGATCAGGAACGGCGCGAAAGCCATCCACTGGGTTTACCGCAAAGACGTCAAGTGGTTCCTTCCGACCCGGCGTGAGAAGCAGCGGGCCTGGCCCAACCTGCGGGAGCTGGGCATCGGGCAGAGCGTTAACGGTACCGGCGTAGCAACGTTGCTCATGCGCGGGTACCTGAGGCTGAGCTATGCCCGCTTCAGGGTCTCGGAGCTGACTCCCGATGAGGCGTTCGACTTCGACAAGCACCAGTTGATCCCGGGCCGCGAGACGCTGCTCCGGAATCTCGGGGTGATCTCCCGCCACCGGGCGGAGGTCCGGTCCATGCGCGGGCACGAGGTCATCCTTTCGAATGGCGAGCGTTTTGGGACGGACCGAGTGCTCTGGGGTACGGGCTACACGATAGACCTGCGCTACCTGGGCCTTCCGGAATACCACCATGTTCGCAGGCTGACCGAGCTGTTCCCGAAGCTCGGCTCCCTCGTACGCTCGCTCGACTACCCCAACCTGTTCTTCCTCGGGATGACCCTGAGCAACAGCACTTCGTCCACACCGTTTCTCGCGGCAGTGGAGGCGAAGACGATCATCTCCCACATACGAGGGGGCTGTGAGATCCCTGAACGAACGCTGTTGCATCACCTGACCTATTGGGACCTCATCCGTTACTTCGCGAGCTTCGACCGGGCCAGCTACCCCAGATGGTGGAAGATCAAGTCTCTCTGGCTTTGCCTGTGGTACGGAGCGCGGCAGAACAGGAGCCTGCGTGTGGGGGTCGGGGAGGCCGGACAAGCCCGGCGTCGGGGGTAAACGGGCGCGGTCACCCTGATCCAGGGATCGCTGCGGCTGCCGTAAAGGAGGCTTCGCCCCCGGTTCGGGCCCCGTGCCGCGCGGCCGCTCCCCCGTGGGATTCCTGATGCCGTTTGACCCGGGAGAACGGAAGGTAGAATGCGCGGCGCAGATCGCAGGCGGGCTGCCGGGGTCAGGCAATGCAATCCACCGTCGCCGACCGCCGCTTCTCCCGCGACTTGACGAGGCCGCAGATCGCCACCTGGCACTGGGGGACCATTATCCGAGCGTGGGCGGAGCGGCGGGGTCGCAGGAACGGGAATCCGATGGTGCCGGATTGCAGGGCCCGACCGGGTCCGCTCCGCGGTTGCGGCCGCCGGACTTGATGGCCGGTTCGAATCAGCCAAGTCCGGGGTTCCTCGCCCGTGAGGGTGATCGGACGCAAGTCATTGATCCGTCTTTCCATTCCGGCAGTGACGGAGAGGCGTTCAACGAGACACAAAGAGACCGGCGCACGGATGCGCCGGTCGGGGGGTTTCCGGAAGCCACGTTCCGGAAAAGTCTGCGACTGTTCAGTCAGTCTCCATCTTGCCCAAGGGAACCCAGTTCTCGCCGTCGAACTGATAGAGTTGTTCTTTCTCGATGGGATAGTAATCGTCGGGACCCGTATCCACCGTCACGCCGGGCAGCAGCATGTCGAGATGCAGGTCATGCAAGCCGGCTGCCTGTTTCATGATGTTGGCTCGGGTCAGATCATCGCCTGCGGCCTTCAACACGTGGATGAGCGTTTGCGCGCTGCTGTAGCCGTAGACGATATTGATATCGCTGGGATCTGACTTCGGCATGTATTTCTCGCGCCAGGCCTCCCACTTCTGGTAGCCCTTGTCATCCTTCCAGCGCTTATCCGTGGGATCCTTGAGGTAGTTCGCCGTGATCACCCCCTTGGCCTTGTCCAACCCCGCCGGCTTCAACACCGAGCCGATGGAGGCGGAGACGTTATTGAGGAACTGCGTGGGATGCCAGTCGATGTCGTAGGCTTTGCGGATCGCCTGGGCCGCGAACTTCGGCGTCGTCACGTTGAAGAACACGTTGGCGCCGGACCCTTTCAGGGAGATGATCTGGGAATCCACGGTCGGATCGGTGACCTCGTAGGTAACCTCAGCGACGATCATCCTTTTCGCCATGTCACCCAGGCCCTCTTTCAGGCCGTTGACATAATCCTTACCGTAATCGTCGTTCTGGTACAGGATGCCGATCTTCGCGTCAGGAATGTGCTGCCTGATGTACTCGCCGTAGATCCGTCCCTCGGTGTGGTAGTTGGGCTGCCAGCCCATGGTCCAGGGAAACTTCTTGGGCTGTCCCCACTTGCTGGCGCCGGTGGCGACAAACAGCTGCGGCACATGCTTCGCGTTGAAGTAGCGGTGCACCGCCGTGTTGGTTGGAGTGCCCAGGCCACCGTACACGAACAGCACCCGATCCTGCTCTACCAGCTTGCGCGTCTGTTCCACCGTCTTCGGGGGACTGTAGCCGTCGTCGAGGCTGATCAAGTTGATCGTGCGGCCGTTCACGCCACCTTCGTCGTTGATCATTTTGAAGTATGCCGCTTCGGCCTTGCCGATCACGCCGTAGGCGGACGCCGGACCGCTGTACGGCATGGTCTGGCCGATCTTGATCTCATGATCGGACACCCCGGGCCCATACTTTTTCGCGACCGCAGGATTCGTCAACAAGCCCAACCCGGTCAATGCAAAGGCAAGTATCGCAAATGGTCTGAAGGTCATGGTCACACTCCTGTGTTAGCGCTCCATCGAGCGAAGGAAAACCCCCAGGTCCTCAACAGCTGCTAGTCTGCCCCGCTGGCGACCGTGCGAAACCGCGTGACCAGCCTGCGCAACAACCCGAGTAGTCCATAGGGCATCAGGTACATGAACAGAATGACGAATACCCCGTAGATGGCCCACGGAGCGGCCTGGGAGATGTTGCCCGCCAGGTTCGGCACAAATACGATGAACAGCGCCCCGAATATCGCCCCGGAAATGGTGGCCAACCCGCCCACGATCATGGCCACCAGGAAGGCGATGGACAGAAAGAAGTTGAAGCTGTCGGGCGCCACGAACTGCACGGCAATGGCACCCAGCGCGCCAGCGACCCCCGTAAACATGGCGCTGACCCCGAACGCGCCCGACTTGTACAAAGCCGTGTTGATGCCCATGACCTGGGCCGCGAGTTCGTGATCCCGGATCGCCAGCAGCGCCCGTCCGGTCCTACCACGCAACAGATTTCGGGCGACGACGAACATCACCACCGTGATCGCCAGAGTGAAGAAATACAGCCACTGATCCTGAGTGAGCGGGAGGCCGAACGGTGCGTCAGGCTTGATGATCACGATTCCCTGGGATCCGCCGGTCCACTGCTCCAGGGCGTGCAACTTGAGCAGCTGAGGCGTGGCCACCGCCAGGGCAAACGTGGCCAGGGCCAGATACAGCCCCTGCAGCCGCAGCGCAGGCATGCCGAACAGAAACCCGGCCGCCAGTGATATGGCTCCGGCTACGGGGACCGTCGCCCAATAGGGCACGCCCCAGAGATTCATGAGTATCGCGCTGGTGTATGCCCCGACCGCATAGAAGGCACCGTGGCCCAGGGATATCTGGCCGTTGTAGCCGGTCAGTATGTTGAGGCCCAGAACAGCGATGGCGTAGGCAAGCGTCAGGGTGAACTGGAACGTTCGGTACCCTTCCATCACAAACGGCAGCCCCACCGCAACGGTCACGAGCCCGAGCAGGCCCAGCCATCGCCACTGCTTCCGGGACAGTCCCAGGACCGTAGACCGCATCCGCCCCGCCGGCACCTCCATGTTTCCGGTCATCCTTCAGACCCTCGTGACGATCGGTCTTCCGAACAGGCCCGCGGGCCTGACAATCAACACGCCAACGATCACGACTAGTGCGACGGTTAGCTTCAGCTCCGTGCCGACGATGTAGGCACCGGCCACGTTTTCCAGCACGCCCACGATGAAGCCGCCGACGATCGCGCCCCAAGGGTTATCGATTCCGCCGAGCAGTGCCCCGGCAAAGCTGTACAGCAGCACGCCGCCCATCATGTTGGGCTCCAGGAACACCACCGGCGCGATCATCATTCCCGCCACCGCGCCGATGGCGGCGGCCAGGCCCCAGCCCAGGGCCAGCATCCAGCCCACCCGAATACCGACCAGCCGTGTGGAATCTGGATTTTCCGCACAGGCACGCATGGCCAGACCGACCCGGGTGTAGCGGAAGAACACATACACCAGAGACACGACCGCCAGGGTGACGCCAATGGACCCCAGATCGTGGGTGGACACTGGCTGTCCGCTGAATAGCGCGTCGGACGGGAACGGGCTGGGGAAGGTCTTGATCGTGTACGAGAAGATCCACCCCGCAAGACTATTGAAGATCACCAGCAGGCCGATAAACACGATGATGAGGGTTAGAATCGGTGCGTCCCGCACCGGCCACAGAATCACCTGCTGGATGAACACCCCGATGGCGAACGAACCGATCAGGGTGATGCCGAAGGCAACCCAATACGGAAGACCCGCATGGATCATGCTCCAGGCCATGTAGGTGGAAAACATCGCCATTTCGCCCTGGGCGAAATTGACCAGCGGAGTTGCGCGGTAGATGACCACCAGGGCCAGGGCGAGGATGGCGTAGACGCCGCCGTTGGCCAGCCCCGAGAGGACCTGTTGAATAAAGGCGTCCATGGCCTGTTCCTTGCCGGTCTTCAATAGCCCAGGTAGGATTTGCGAACGGACTCGTTCTGGCGGATCTCGTCGGTGCTGCCCGAGATCACCACGGAGCCCGTTTCCAACAGATAGGCGTGGCTGGCCAGGTTCAGCGCCAGCGACGCATTCTGTTCGACCAGCAGCATGCTCACGCCGTCCCGCTCGTTGATCTCTCTCATGATTCGGAAGATGTCCTGCACGATCAGCGGAGCCAGCCCGAACGAGGGCTCATCGAGAAGCATCAGCTTGGGCCGCATCATGAGCGCACGGGAAATTGCCAACATTTGCTGTTCGCCGCCGGACAGCGTGCCTGCCTGCTGGTGCTTGCGCTCCTGCAGCTGGGGGAAGTACTGGTAGACGCGTTCGAAGTCCGCGTCCACGCCTTTGTCGCGGCGGGTATAGGCGCCGAGCCGGAGGTTCTCCTCCACCGTCAGGTGGAAAAAGGTGCCACGCCCCTCCGGCACATGGCCCATTCCCATGCGCACGATGTCCTCCGTCGATTTTCCGGTTATTCGCTCCCCCTGGAACCTCACGTCTCCCGAGGTTCTGAGCAGCCCACAGATTGCGCGCAGCGTAGTTGTCTTGCCCGCGCCGTTGGCACCCAGAATGGTCGTAATCTGCCCTTCATCGATCGTGAAGCTCACGCCATGAAGGACGGTTGTCGGCCCGTACGCCGCGTGAAGATCACTGACCTCGAGCAGCGCCATCAATCCGCCTCCCCCAGGTACGCCCGTATGACGTCCGGATTCTCCCGAACCTCGTCGGGTGTGCCGTCGGCGATCTTCCTGCCGAAGTCCAGAACCACTACACGGTCGGAGACGCGCATGACGAGGTTCATGTGATGTTCAACCAGCAGCACCGTCACGCCCATTTCGTCCCGCAGCCGCAGAATGATGGCGCGCAGGCTTTCCACTTCCTCGTGATTGAGGCCGCTGGCGGGCTCGTCCAGCAGCAGCAGGGTGGGACGCGAGGCCATGGCCCGGGCCAACTCGACACGCTTCTGGGTGCCGAAGGGGAGCGCCGCCACGGGAACGCCGGCGACCGACTGCAGATCGAGGAACTCCAGCAGTCTCCCGGATTCCCGGCGGAGCTCTGCCTCCTCACGGTGCACGCGCGGCAAACGGAGGGCGTTGTCCAGAAAACTGCTGCGGACACGGCAGTGGCCGCCGACCATCACGTTATCCATGACGGTCATGGTTCGGAACAGGGCCAGATTCTGGAACGTGCGGCCGATCCCCGCTGCCGCGATGCCGTGGCCTGGGATGTCGGTCAGCAGGCGCTCGCGGAAACGGATCGTCCCCAGATCGAACGAGTACAGCCGGCTGATGCAATTGAACAACGTGGTCTTGCCAGCCCCATTGGGGCCGATCAGGCCGACGATCTGTCCGGCACGGACCTCGAGCGACACCTCGTCCAATGCGACGATGCCGCCAAAACGCACGCCCACCCCGTCGATAGTGAGCACCGGCCGCGCTGCGGCCACCGCCCCGGGTGCTGCTACCATCCCTGTTCACCTCGCCGGCCGCTCCGGTTCCCTCTCGCCGGTCGCTCACGCTGAAGGATAGCCAGGGGCTGGAAAGTTGCAAGAGTCGATTGTCTGCCGTGCGAGGCGAAAAGGGGGGGAAATGGGACTGATCAAAAGTTTCAGAGGCCAAATTTCGGCAAATGGTGCGCCCGTTTGCCCTGGATCTGGACGCCACCCAGATCGCCGAGCTCGCCGGCCTCAATCGCAACACCGTCAACCGCTACCTGCGCGGGATCCGTGAGCGCGTCGCCGACTATTGCGACGCCAGCGCACCCATGGCCGGCGAGATCGAGGTCGACGAACCCTGCTTCGGCGCCCCCCGGAGCCGCGGCAAGCGCGGCCGCGGGGCCTTCGGCAAGACTGCCGTGCTCGGCCTGTTCAAACGCAATGGCTGCGTCTGCACCGAGATCGTGCCGAATGTCTCCCGTGCCACGCTGCAGGGCATTATGCGGGGCCGTGTGCGCCTGGACAGCGTCATCTATTCCGACCGCCGGGCCGGCTACAACGGCCAGGTCGATGTCGGCTATGGCAAGCTCTATCGAGTGGCATCTGACGGGGAACAGGGTCAGACACCGTCCTGGATTGCAGGCGCGAGCGGGCGGTGCGGAAGTGGGAGCGGCGCTGGATGTCGGAATGCGAGAACCGCCCCGCCGCGGACCACGGTTACCTCCCCGCGGCCATGCCGCCCGTTGCGTGCGCCTGTGCAGCGCGGCCCGCCGCCGCCAACGTCTCCAGCACCCCGGCCGTGGCGTCCCAGCCGATGCAGCCATCGGTGATGCTCTGGCCGTAGTTGAGCGGTCCGTCGGCCAGGTTTTGCTGCCCCGCGACCAGGTGGCTCTCCAGCATTACGCCGCAGATCGGGCAGTCGGGCACCTCGCGGATCTGGCGCGCGACCTCTTCTGCCACCGCCGGCTGGCGCCGATAGTCCTTGCCGCTGTTGCCATGGCTGCAGTCGACCATCAGTCGCGGCGCCAGCCCGGCCGCCTGCAGTGCTTGTGCCACCGCCGCGACCGACGCGGCGTCATGGTTGGCCGCCCGGCGTCCGCCGCGGAGGATGATGTGGCATGCGTCGTTGCCGGAGGTTGCGAAGATGCCGGCCACGCCCTCCTTGCTGACGGAAAGGAACTGGTGCGGTTCACGGGCCGCCCGAATCGCGTCCAGGGCGATATGGATGTTGCCGTCGGTGCCGTTCTTGAAGCCCACCGGCATCGACAGCCCGGAAGCCAGCTCGCGGTGCACCTGCGACTCGGTGGTGCGGGCGCCGATCGCGGCCCAGCTCACGAGGTCGGCCAGGTACTGGGGAGTGATGGTGTCCAGGAACTCGCAGCCCGCGGGCAGGCCCAGTTCCGCCAGCGCCAGCAGCAACTCCCTCGCCAGGCGCAGCCCGTGGTTGATGCGGAAGCTCCCGTCCAGGCTCGGGTCGTTGATCAGGCCCTTCCAGCCGATAATGGTGCGGGGCTTTTCGAAGTACACCCGCATGACCACGAACAGGTCCTTGTCGAGCGCGTCCGCAATCGGCTTGAGGCGCCGGGCATATTCCAGGGCAGCGTCCACGTCATGAATAGAGCAGGGCCCCACGATCACCAGCAGCCGGGGGTCCCGGCCTTGCAGGATCGCCTCGATCGTGCTCCGCGCGCGGGCCACCGAGCGTTCTGCCATGGCACTCGGCCGCAGGTCGTCGATCAGCACGGCCGGAGGCACCAGCGGGCGGGTGCCCACGATGCGTTGGTCGTCGAGGCGGCCGCCCGGGTCCGTGGTGTCGTTCTCGTTGTGGCGGCTCATGCCCGTCTCTCCGCTCCCGGCCTAGATCACGCCGCGCCGCATTTGGTCCCGTTCCATGGATTCGAACAGGGCCCGGAAGTTCCCCTCGCCGAAGCCCTGATTGCCCTTGCGCTGGATGATCTCGAAGAAGATCGGGCCGATTACCGCCTCGGTGAAGATCTGCAGCAGCAGACCCTGGCCGGGTGCGCCGTCGATGAGTATGCCGCGTGAGCGCAACGCCTCGACGTCCTCTCCGTGGTTCGGAACACGCGCATCGACGCCGGCGTAGTAGCTGTCCGGCGTGTCGAGCAGTGCGATGCCGCTGGCACGCAAGGCGTCGACCGTGGCATGGATATCGTCGGTGGCCAGAGCCACATGCTGGATCCCTTCGCCGCGATACTGCGCCAGGAATTCCTCGATCTGGCTGCGATCGTCCGCCGACTCGTTGATGGGGATGCGGATCCTCCCGTCGGGGCTGGCCATGGCGCGTGAGGCCAGTCCCGTGCGCTGGCCCTCGATGTCGAACTGGCGCAGCTCGTGAAAGCCGAACAGCTCCTCGTAGAAGCGCGCCCAGCGGTCCATTTGGCCGCGGCGGACGTTGTGGGTCAGGTGGTCGATGCGCGTGAGCCCGTGACCCGCGGGCCACCGGTCGACGCCCGGCAGGAACTCGAAGTCGACATCGTAGATGGAGCGCTCGCCGTAGCGGTCGACCAGGTACAGCAGCGAGCCCCCGATGCCCTCGACGGCGGGTATGTTGAGCTCCATCGGCCCGGCGCGGGAGGCCACTGGCCGGGCTCCGCCGGCCTCCAGAGCGCGCACAGCGGCAGCTGCATCGCGGACGCGGAAGGCCATGGCGTTGGCGCACGGTCCGTGCGTCCGGGCGAACGCCATGCCCTGGCCGGCGGGCTCGGCATTCAGGATGAAGTTGATCGCTCCCTGGCGGAACAGGCTGACCCGCTTGCTGCGGTGGCGGGCGACCTCGGTGAAACCCAGGCGTCGGAACAGCGCCGCGAGCTCCGAGGGTTCCGGCGCGGCATACTCGACGAACTCGAAGCCTTCGGTGGCCACGGCGCCATGCTGTGGCGACGGATGCCTGCGCAGCTCGGTCATGCTGTGTCTCCCGTGATTGGCGATGGGTTACGGACACTGTGTGTCTGCCAGCCTACGCGCATAAATGCGCAGCGTGCGCGCATTTCCCGCCTTGATGAGGGAGATTAGTGCGTGGATACTGCATAGGATCTTGAGATTGGGAAGCAAACATGCGCGAGATCGAAGTCGACCGCTACGATCGGCGTCTGCTGCGTGCGCTGCAGGAGGACGGGCGGCTCACCCACGTGGAGCTGGCGGGCAAGGTGCGGCTGTCGCCTTCCCAGTGCAGCCGGCGCCTGCGCAAGCTGGAGTCGCTCGGGGCCATCCGCGGCTACGCTGCGCTGCTGGACCGTCACAAGCTTGGGCTGGAGCTGATGAGCTTCGTCAGCGTGTCGCTGGAGCAGCACGGGCGCAGCCCCGCCAGCGCGTTCGGCGAGGCAGTGCTGGACTACCCGTACGTGCTGGAGTGCTGGGCGGTCAGCGGGGACTCGGACTACCTGATGCGGGTGGTGGCGCCGGATCTGGAGAGTTTCTCGAATTTCCTGTTGAACGATCTGCTGAGCCTGCCCATGGTGCGCAGCGTTCACTCGAGCATCCTGCTGCGGGAGCTCAAGTCGACCGGCGTGTTGCCGCTGTGAGCGCGCCGCGGGCCCGCGGCTGCAACCGGGAGGAGACCGATGATCGAGCTCGAGCACCCGTGTGACCTGCACGTCGAGCTGGCGGAGCCCCTGGAGATCGGGGA
Source organism: Gammaproteobacteria bacterium (assembly GCA_035638695.1). Classification (GTDB taxonomy): domain Bacteria; phylum Pseudomonadota; class Gammaproteobacteria; order UBA5335; family SLRW01; genus DASQZJ01. The sequence continues at coordinate 14,511 of DASQZM010000076.1, forward strand.
CTCGCCACGTGGCCGACGCCGGATCATTCCCATCGTCGGCGGCAGCGCGAAGGGCGAGCGGCTGGCGCGGACCATCCTGCTGGGCGGCGCCGACACTGGCAGACCATCCTGGCCGACGGCACCGCGGAGCTCGACGCGCGCTACGCCATACAGACGGCGGACGGCGCCGTGATCGACGTGCGCAGCTTCGGCTACCGGCACGGCTCACCGCAAGTGATCCGGGCCATCGCCGCCGGCGAGCGGGTCGACTTCTCGCGCTACTGCATGGGTACCCACATGCGCTTCGAGACCGGCGCCGGGCCCTACCTGTGGCTAAACCGGGTCCTGGCGGTCACCACGGGCGGCCGGGAGCAGGCAGCGGTGCGGCTCGCGGTCCACCTGGTCGCCTGATATCCGGACGAGCCCGACGGCGCCAACGGCACCGAGCAATCCAGGACGGAATCTGACCGCAACAGCGCGGGCACTGGCCGGGACCGCAGGCGGGGTGCCAGGCAGGCCCTGAGGCATGGCAATACCTTGTTGCGCTTCAACGGAGAATTCCACATGGTGACGCACGGAAGCTGTGATTTCGCAGGTGGCCTGGTGGAGGTGGTCACGCGAGGCCACCTCATGGAGATTACACGAGGCGACCGGCTGGTCGCGGAAGGTGCCGTGGGGAAGTCCAGGGTGTTCCCACTGACGAACGAGCAAAAGTACGCGAGCATGACGGCCCAGAAGTCGCAGGCACGGATCGTTGTGCTGGACAAGACCCCGGAGCTGTACCAAGCGGTCGTCTCCAGCGGGCGTATCCATGCCCGCGGTACCGTCCACGGCCAATGCTCCTTCACGCTCTCCGCCCGATCCAGGTGAAGCGGGTCGGTTTACGGCAAGTCCCGGATAGCAACGCCATCCGGTCCGAATCGGGGGGCCTCAAACGCGGAAACGCAAGGAACGGTACTGCCCCCTTTCCGGGCGTCGGGGAAACCTGGGCTGACGACTCACGGATTGACTTTCGTGCCGCGGCTGATCTGCCTCCTTTTCCGCTCGGTGATCGGCTCTTCGAGTCCGCCGGGGCCCCTTCCCGGCTTCCTCAATACGCCATGTCACCCCGCGCGATCGCCAAGTGGTGCATCGCATGGTGGGTGCCGTAGACCATGATCCCCATGAACCCGAGTCCCTGGATCTTGGCCACCTGAGCCGGGTCCTCGGAGACCACGGTCAGCAAATCGCCTTCCTTGAGCGGCTCGTCGCTGACGTGCCAGCCGAATTGGCCGTCCATGGTCCGCCCATGCATGGCGAGCATCCGGTGGATGGCATCCAGCGTGCGTCCGCGGCCCGTGACCCTGATCCGCACCCCGTTCCGGATGCGGGTAATATCCGCCTTGGCGTTCAGTGCCACTTCGTTCATGTCGATCAGGTGCTTGCGCAGGGCCGGGATGTTCACCCGCGACCAGTGCGTATTCGGCGACGCCTCCAGCAGCCCGACGATCTCCGAGACGGTCCCGAACATTTCCTGACCGGGCCGCGTCGGCAGCGCGGCGGAAGGCGAATGCACCATCGTCGCGTGAGATGCGGTGTGGGCCGGGCCGGAGTCAGCCACGGCCGTCGCGGTGAACGGCAATGCCGCCAACGAGAACAAAGCACCAAGCACAAGGGAATGCGCTCGCATCGAAAAACCCTCCCATTGCAGTCGCCTGTACGTTAGCGTCCGGGTCCGCCAGACGCTATGATTGCAATCATAATCGTGGTGCCGGGGCAGTCATGCGCCAATCGGCAGGCTGGATCGAAGCGCTGACCGGAACAAATCGGACACGGCTGTCTGTGCGGGCCGGCGAGGCGGTTTTCCTCCAGGGAGCAGCCGTGACCGCCGTGTACGCGGTGAAGCGGGGTCGCGTGCGCCTTACGCGCCGCCTGGAAGACGGCTCGGCGATCGTCCTGCACGTAGCCAGGGCGGGCGAAGCCTTCGCGGAAGCCGCCCTGTTCGCCGACCATTACCACTGCGATGCTCTGGCCGATACCGATACCGAAGTCGAGGCCATCCCCAAGGCCGACGTACGGGCAAGGCTCGAGGCCGACCCGGGCCTGTGCCTGGACCTGGCAAGGGCCCTGGCTGCGCAGGTCCGGGACGTACGGGCACGTCTCGAGCTGCGCAACATCCGCTCCGCGCGGGAACGCGTACTGGCCTGGCTGCGCTTGCAGGCGGGGCGCGTGCCGGGCGAGGTGGAATTGGATCGCCCCTGGACGGCGGTCGCCGCCGAGATGGGACTTACCCACGAGTCCGTGTACCGGGCCCTGGCGAGCCTGGAGAGCCAGGGGACGATCCGGAGAAAAAGGAACCGCGTGTATCTGCCCGGCCGCGCAGGCGCCCCATCCCGCGACAGACCAACGCTTTCCATCTGATCCGGGCCGTGGGCCAGCGCGTGCTGCAGCTGCCCCCGGGGGCGGTCCACTCGGTGGTGGCTTTCGTGGGCCGGAGCACCTTCAAGACGAGGCTGCCGGCGAACGTCACCTCCGGCTCCGGGTTTGCCGCGTACATAAAGACATTCCAGCGGGTGGCGTTTACCGAGGACCAGGTGGGCCAGCTACTGCGCGAGACCGAGGCCCGGCGGCTGAAGCGACAGGATATCCTGCGCATAATGCACGTACGCAAGCTGCACCGAAGGGCGGATCCGGATGCGCTCCGCCCCTGCCCAGGTGCGGCAGTCGACTGGTTGTGCGCACTGCCAAACATGGAGCGGCTGCCGGTCACCAGTTCTGGGCCTGCTCGGCATATCCGAAGTGCAGGTTCACCCAGAACGTTGGCTGATGGCATGGAGAGCAGAGCACGACGCTACCTCTGGAAGATTGGCAACCCCCGTGGACAGGATCCCTGCTCGCGGCACGAGAGACGGCGGAGGCGGCATGTACGTCCCGGAGCATTTTGAAGAGACCCGGATCGGGGTGCTTCACGACCTGATGAGGAAGCACCCCCTCGGCGTCCTGTGCACTTCCGGTCAGGGAGGGCTGGACGCGAACCACATCCCGTTCCTGCTCGACGCGGAAGCAGGATCGTATGGCGTTCTGCACGCGCACGTGGCGCGCGCCAATCCGGTGTGGCGGCAGATCCGCCCCGAGGGCGAGGGGCTGGTGATCTTCAGCGCCGAGGACGCCTACATCTCGCCGAGCTGGTATCCGAGCAAGCACGAATTCCACAGGCAGGTCCCCACCTGGAATTACCGGGTCGTTCATGCCCGCGGAAGGATCACGGTTCGTGACGATGAGCGTTACGTCCGTTGGCTGGTCGCCCGGCTGACGCAGATTCACGAGGCCTCGGAGCTGGAGCCCTGGAAGATGGGCGACAGCCCAAAGGACTATATCGATGGCATGCTCGCGGCGATCGTTGGCATAGAGGTCGAGATTACCCGGCTGGTCGGCAAGTTCAAGCTGAGCCAGAACCGCGAGGCCCGCGACATCGAGGCAGCAGCAGGCGCGTTGAAGAGCCAGGGAAACACCGTGCTCGCTGAGGCGATGCTGGATGCCGCGCCTGGATCAGGCCCCGAGCGAGGTTCGTAGCGAAGCCAAGGGGGCCGGAATATGGACTGGTCCCCTTTGTCCGACATGCCTGCCCGTCACCCCGCCGCAAAAGCGTCAGCAGTCCGGTCTTCTTCCGAGTGCGCGGAGTAAGGTAGTCACATTTGACTACCCAATCGCCGATTCCAGATTGATCAATCCTGCCGATGCGCTCGTGCTATCGCCCGCCTACGCTGGAATCCGGTAGCTTTCGCAGCGGCCGCTCCGGTCCGGGAAACGTGGCGAGCACGCCCGCCGCGCGTCAGATCGCCACCAGCCTGGGCCGGCGTTGCGGCTGTCGTCGGTGACAGGAGGGGTGCCTCCTGAGCTTCAACTGAGGATGGATGCAATGACTGACTGGAAACTCAACGGGACCTATTTCGAGACCTGCAATTGCGCCGTGGCCTGCCCGTGCGTGTTCCTGAGTGCGCCGACTGAAGGCACCTGCACGGTCCTGGTGGCCTGGCACATCGACGAGGGGCATTACGGCGACGTCGCCCTGGACGGGCTCAACGTGGCACTGGCGGTCTACGCGCCCGGCAACATGATCGAGGGCAAGTGGACTGCCGCGGCCTATTTCGACGAGGAGGCCGATGAAGCGCAGAACGAGGCGCTGCACGCCATCTTCAGCGGCAAGGCCGGCGGACATCCGGAAGTGCTCGCCTCCCTCATCGGTGAGATGGTGGGGGCGAAGAGCGTCCCGATGCACTTCGAAAGCGACGGAAACACCAGCAGCCTTTCGATCCCGGGCGTGGCGGAAGCCGAGATCGAGCGCGTCGAGGGGCAGGGCGGGCAACCGATCACCATCGAAAACCATCCGCTGTGCATCGCACCGGGGAAGCGCGCGACGGTGGCTCGCTCGAAGCGGTTCCGCCTTAAGGACTTCGGCTGGGACTGGGCCCTTTCGGGCCGCACCGGCTTCTCGTCCACGTTCGAATACGCCTCGGCGGGGTGACGGCGATGTCTGCCGCACGGGTGGTGAGAGAGACCCTCCGTTCTGGCCGCGCGGCGGTTTGGGCCGGCATGGCGGCGATTGTCGCGCTCGGCTGGCTGTACATGGGGCACATGAACGTGGACATGGCGGCGATGGCCGGCATGGCGACGGCAGCTACGGGTGGCCTGGGCGGCCTCGTGGCCATCTTCGTCATGTGGGTCGTGATGATGGTGGCCATGATGCTGCCCTCGATCGTACCGACGGTGTCGGTTTTCTCGACCCTGGCCGGCCGGCGCAGCCCCGCGACCGCGGCACGCACGACGGCGATGTTCGTGGCTGGCTATGCGCTGGCCTGGATCGCCTATTGCGTGCCGGCGGCAGCCGCCCAGTGGGAGCTGTCGCGCGCGGCACTGCTTTCCGCGATGGGCCAGAGCACCTCCGCGGCGGTCAGCGCGGCCATTCTGGTGGCAGCCGGGGTGTTCCAGTTCAGCAGCCTGAAGAACGCCTGCATGGCCAAATGCCGCGCGCCGCTCGCCTTCCTGATGCATGAGTGGCGCGACGGGGCGACCGGCGCGCTCGTGGTCGGCCTGCGCAACGGCTCGAACTGCGTGGGTTGCTGCTGGGCGCTGATGGCGGTGCTGTTCGTGGTCGGCACCATGAACCTGCTGTGGATGGCTCTGTTCACGGTGCTGGTGTGCGCGGAAAAGATCGTCCCGGCGCGCTGGCGCGTCGACGCGATCGTCGGCGCCGGCTTCATCGCCTGGGGAGCCATGGTCGCGGCCAGCGGCGTGTTGTGAACGCAGATGCGTAAGCGGACCCGATCCCCTGTCGAGGACCCGGGGGATCCGGACGGGGTGTGGCCCGCCAAGAGGCCACTTTTACCCAATCGATGCGCGGCCCGGCGTGCTCTTGGACGGGCACACAGAGGCCTTCGCTAAGCAGGAGATGCAACTGCGGCCGCGACATGCCAGGAGCCGGATGATCCATCCGGGTACCGCAATGGGCCGAGCTTCTGAGCGCGTTCACGGAGGGAGAGGAAAACCACAAGCCGACGTTCGCCAGGGGGGCGTCGCCGGCAGACAGAGGCAGGCCTTGCAACGCGAGCCCTGGCGGCACCACCCAGCGCCAATGGCATTTATCAAGGCAGAGGGCGGATGCGCGCCCTCGGGGAAACCGGCCTTGCCCGTTACAAACAGTCCCGGAATCAGGGGCTTGGCATCCCGTGTAATCGCGAGATGGTCAAGCCCGGGGGGTGGAGATGGGCACACCGAATCGGTACTCGCTTACCGGCAGCGCTGCCGAAATGTATGAGCAGAACATGGTGCCGGCAATGTTCGCGCGGTTCGCGAAGGGACTGCTGGCTTTCGCCGAACTGCAGGAAGGCGAACAGGTCCTGGACGTGGCGTGCGGTACGGGCATTGTCGCCCGATTGGCCTGGCCGCAGGTCGCGCCTTCCGGCCGGGTGGTAGGGCTGGATGCCAACGCGGCGATGCTGGAAGTCGCGCGCCGCGCCGCCCAGGACTCCGGGATGCCGATCGAATGGCGGGAGGCCGACGCAGCTTCGATGCCCCTCGCCGATGGCGCATTCGACGCGGTGCTTTGTCAGCTCGGTCTTCAGTACTTTACCCGAAGAAATGCCGCATTGAAGGAGATGCGTCGTTTGCTGCGTCCTTCGGGACGTCTGCTGCTCAGCGTGTTGCGCCCCGTTCAATACAGCCCCGGTCATGCTGTCTTCGCAGACGCCCTGGAGCGTCATGTCAGCGCCACGGCAGCCGCCACGCGTCGGGCTCCGTTCGTGCTGTCCGAGCGGGACGAGGTGCGGGCCCTGGTCGCGGACGCGGGCTTTCAGGACGTGGTGGTCCAGTTGGACGTACGCGTGGTCCGGTTCCCTTCGGCAGAGGGGATGATCCGCATCATGATGGCCGGCACACCGCTTGCTGCGGCGATCAGTAAAGCGGACGACGCAGTCCTGGGGACGGTCATCACAGAGGTCACGAAGAGCCTCGCTGCCTATGAAGACGATCAGGGCCTTGGCCTGCCCATGCAGGCATGGGTGGTCGCAGCAAGGACATAAAGGGAACATGAAGGGACGTGCACACGCCCCTTCCAGGGCAGTATGGACGAAGCCCTCGGCCTTGGCGTGCAGCGTACGAGGTCGGTGCGTTTGTGCTTGATGCGAATCGAGAGGTCACGCCTTGCGCACACCGACGCTCAAATGATCGTAGCCGCTGGCACCGGCGGGAGAGCGGCCATGGCGCGTGGCCGTCTGGACGTGCCCGTCGCCATCGGTTGCGCGCACCATCAGCTCGTGGTGGCCGGAGGTGGGCCGCCGCCAGTCGTAGCGCCACAGGGACCAGGCATCGGGATGGTCCGCGTGCTTGAGCTGGCACGGCACCCAATGCTTGCCATCGTCCAGCGAGACCTCCACGGCCTTGATCCCACGGTGCCCCGCGTAGGCAACACCGGTCAGGACGACTTGCTGGTCCGCCTGCACCGGCCCCGGCGGATCCAGCCGCGACATTGTCTTGACCGGGACCTCGCCTGCCCAGCCGCGCTCCTGCCAGTAGGAGGTGGTATTCGCGGTCCGTTGCAGTTCGATGCGGGTGAGCCAGCGGGGCTGCTCCATCCCGTAGAGATCCGGCAACAGCACGCGCGCCGGGAAGCCGTGCACGGGAGGCAACGGCTCGCCGTTCATCCGCAGCGCCAGGAAGGCGTAATCGTCCAGACAACGCTCGATGGAAATGCTCGCATAGAAATCGTCCAGGCTGCGGAACATCACGGACTTGGCGCTGTGTACGCCGGCGAGCTTGCGAAGCAGGGACTTCAGCGGGATAACGTGCCACCGGGCATTGCTGATCAGGCTCCCGCCGACCGGGTTACCGATGCACTCGAACGTCTTGACCACGGTGCGGTTCGCCTGCTGCATTAGCGCGTGCCACTCGAGGTGCTGCACACCTCCGGACAGGTCGACCATCTTTAGCGCCCAGTTGCCCTGCACCGACGCCGGGGTCACCTGGGGGCGGAAAGACGGGTCGACCGCCACCACATAGAAGTCCTTATTGGGCGTGATGTAGGGGGTAACGTGGCGCGCCTTGCTGCCCCCATCGAAAAACTGCAGCAGCCCGAAAGCGTCCGCTGCTCCGCTACGCCCGGCCAGCACCGCCGTAACGGCGGACCCGCTGAGCACCTTGATGAAGCCGCGGCGGCTCAGAAAGCCGTGTGAATTTGCCATGGTTCCCCCCGGCGTTATCGCAAGCTCGTGCTGGTCAGCCGGTTCTCGGTTGGACAACCCGGATGACTTTCCGATCCCTGAACCGCTCCGGGATGTTCCGGTGACTGTAATCAAATTGAGCGCGCCGGGACAAAGTCACGGCCAGTGGCAAGCATAGCATTGAGCGGCACGAGAAGTTGGCGGGCAGCGCCCGGAAGCGTGACTTGTGCGAGTGCAGCTTCGCTGGCAAGCCGATCCCGGAATCTGTGCGCTGTCGGACAGCGACACATAGCGTGCAAACCCGCTGCACCACGTGGCGCATGGCTTCGGCAATAGGGGCGATCGCCCCGTCGCCTGTGCGACGACCTCCCACACAGACGATCACGTAGAAGAGACGACCGTACTCGCACGCCGCTGTGGTGCTGACCCCCCCAAGGGCACGACGACCCGGCGGGGGGCGGGGATTATGCGAGCGCCTGGGTGTGAGCCGCGACGAAGCGGTCGATTACGGTCGCCAGGTGGATCGGGATCTCTGCCATGGGAAAGTGGCCCGCGTTGGGCAGCCCTTCCAGCTCGGCTTGCGGATACCATTCCAGGAAAGTCGCGTGCATCACCTCCGGGGTCAGCGCGTGATCGTGCTCGCCCACCAGCACCTTCATCGGGGTGCTGGCGCCGTTGACCTCCTCCACGAAGCTGTCTTTCGACCAGGACTGCAAGTAGGCAGCGAAGGCGTCCCGCTCGCAGGCCTGCAGGGAGCCCTCGACCATCCGGTCCAGCCAGGCGTCGCCCAGCCGGCTGCCCGTGGTGAAGTCGATGATTGCGCGTCGGTTGGCCGGTTCATCGGCGGCACCCTCGAACAGCGCCAGCTGCTCGCCCTCCATCGGCACTCCGCTGGCCGGCACCGGGGTCATGGCGACCAGGCTTTGGATACGCTCGCGTGCCAGGGTGAGCAGGCGCTGGACCGCGTTGCCACCCATGGAGTGGCCGACCACGTGAAAGCTTTCCCAGCCGAGCTCGTCGGCCGCCTCCAGGGCGTCTTGGGCGTATCGGAGCATGGTGAACGGTCCCTGGTACCCGCGGGATAGGCCGTAGCCGCGGCAGTCCACGAACAGGTAGGTGTTCCGGCTAGCGTCGAGGGCGTCAAGCATCGGCTCGAAGACCGTGTGATCGCCGAGCCAGCCGATGAGCACTACCACTCCTTCCGGACCGTCTCCGTAAAGCCTGTGTCCTACCGCCATGTGGTCTCCCCCCTGTTGGCTGTTGCTCGCGCAAGCCTGGCGGCGTGCGCGACAAGGCGGCCCGTTGGTGTCCGGTGCATATGCATTTGGGCCGGGCTGTTCATCGTTGCGCTGGGACCCGGAGAGCAGGTCTTTCGCGCATTGGATTTGCCCAATTGATCTGCCCGTGCGCGGGCCGGGGGAGCCGCGGCAAGGGCCGCGGCATCCTGGGCCCACTGAAGGGGTTATGCCCCGGCGTTGGAGTCGGGGTTGTAGGCGGAGTTCGTCTGCGGACCACCCGTGTAGCCGTGCTGGTGCAAGGCCTGGAAGTTGCCGCTTTCGGCTTCCTGGAGGGTCTTGCCGGACACCCAGCCCTGGGCTCGGCTGTGGACCGGTCCGGCGCTCTGCAACAGCTTGTCATGCCCGGTGTTGCTGCCGGACAGGGAGCGGCTCTCGCGGGATGTCGCCTGGGCCTGGCCGGAGGTTTGGGTGGGTCCCGTGGTCCAGCTCGTCGCCAGGCTGGCGAAGGCCGCGGGGCTGGCGACGAGTCCTGCGGCGATTGCGGCCACTGCAAGCTTGTGTGGGACCGTATGCCGTTTCCGCATAGCTTCTCCTCTGGCTGTGAAAATCGGGAAATGTGCAGGGAGGCGAATGGCCTCCGCTATGCGGTCCGGCAGCGTGGCGGTGGCGAAAGTTCCATCGGCGACCAGGGGCGGTGCGGATCACGGCGTCGGGAACGGCGAGCAGGAACGCCCCGGCCGGCCGGGGCCGGCCGGGGGAACCTGTAACGGAGCCGGGAGCCGGCTCAGTGCTTCATGTAACTCGGTACCATCACCTTGTTGGTTGCGACGGACTTCGGCCAGACTACGGCTTCCTTGCCGTTCTGCCACTGGGTGGCAACCCCGGACACGTATTTCTGACCATACTTCATGGCGTGGGTGTACTTGGCGTGGGGCCCGTAAAACTCGACCCGGCCGATGGTACCCACGTAGTTGGTCTTCGCCAGCGCGCTGGCGAGAGCGTTGGCCTTGGTGCTTTTGGCCCTCTCGATCGCTGCCTTGATCACGTGGAGCGAGTCGTAGGTGGTGTACGCGTTATAGGTCGGGGTCTCGCCGTACTTCTTGTAATAGCGCTTGGAGAACGACTCCGTGGTCGGGGTCAGTGCGGCGTCGGCCGCGCCGTAGTTCTGGGTAATGACCCCGTTGGCGGCGCCGTTGGTATCGGCCCAGAAGCTGCCCGACATGGCCTGGGAGCTGATGCCGGCCATCAGCATCGGCACCTGGCGCTGGTGCCACTGGATTGTGGGCTTGGCGCCGACGTGCGCGATCCCGGTAATGATCACGTCCGGGTTGTCTTTCTGTATCTGATCGAAGATCGGCGTGAAGTCGTTGGTGGACGGATCGAAGCGGATGTGACCGAGGACCTTGAGCCCTGCCTTGGGCAGGCACTTCAGGTATTCCTGGTCCAGCGGCTTGGTCCAGTCGGCGTCCTCGCTCATGACCACCGCGGTCTTGTAGCCGAGGCCCTTGACCAGGATGTCGTGCGAGTATTGGCAGACTTGGCGTGCCGCGTAGTACGAGTTGATCACCTCCTCGAACACGTAGCGGTAGGCTGGCCAGTGGTGGTGCACCAGCTCGGTGATCTTCGTACTGGCGCCACCGGTCACGATGAACGGGGTCTTGAGGCGCACGGCCCACGGCTCGGCCGCGAGTGAGTCCTCACTGGCGAAGGTTCCGACCACCGCGACGGCGTGATCCTGCTGCACCGCCCGCTGGAAGGCCCGCACGGTGCTGCTCGCCTGGAAGTGGTTGTCAAACTTCTTCAGTACGATCTTGCGTCCGTTGATTCCGCCCGAGGCGTTGATATCTGCGGCCGCAAGTTCCGCGCCCTGGAAGATGGATCGGCCGTCGATCGCCGACCCCGGCGCGATGACGCCGATGACGATCGGCTTGGCGGCCAGGGCCACGGTCGGCAGCGCCAGCATGGCGGCGAGCACCAACAGCCCCCGGCGAAGCAGGGTGGTAAAACGATTCATGTGTGTATCTCCCCCCGGTTGTTTATGGCTCTTGCATGAATGCGAGGTAGGCAGGGACGGCTGCCGTTGACAATTTGCTTCTAATCCAAGCTGCTCGATTGAAGGAACGGTAACAGCTTGTCGTGGCGGCAGTGATTCCCAGTTCGATTCTTGGCCCGCGGGGGCGGCACGTCAAGTCAATCGTCTGGAACGCACAGGCGGCGGAACAGGTGGTTGCCGGCCCGGAGGGAGAAAGGGGACACGTGTTCGAAGGCTCCGTGCAAGTGACAACAGGTCTCCCTTAAGCGCCTTGCCGCGCAGTAGAACACGCTTTCCCGGTTCTGCGGCGCGCCCGCCGGAGTTCTCTATTGGGTCGGCTGCAGATCGCCCGGTCGGCTCCGCAGATGCCCATCGGGTTCAAGGCCGGCCGGGTAGAGGTCGGGTTCGGCGACCCGTGATGCAGATGCGCCGCATCAGACCTGTCGGTGCCTGACCGTCCCGTACCACGCTGCAATTCAGGTTCGGGGCTTCCGGATCCGTCCCCCGGGGCGGTGTCCAGGATAGTATGGGCCCGGTCTTTACATCCCGACATCTTGGCCGGCAGCGTCGGGACGCCAAGTTGCTGGCTGCGAAGACGCTGATCGCAGGGACGGGGAGGATGATCAGGCCTTTGCGACTGCCGTCAGCGAAACCGTGCCGAAGCGGGAGCAGCGTGGGATGCTGGAATGTGAGAGCTGACCACCCAGCTCTGCTTTCACCGGTCAATCAGCGGTCGGAGAGAGCCGGAATCCCAGAACCGACCCCGTCTTGATCAGCCGCTGGGACAGGCGTGAAGCGCTGCGGTGGTCGGTCGTGCGCAATACCATGCTGTGGCGGCAGACGCGGCCTTCGGAGTCGAGGCGGTAGCTGAAATTGGCGATGCTGAATCCGTAGCCCTCGACCAGTTCCTGCAGCGCGTCCGGGCTCAGCTCCGAGCCGCGTTCGAAGCGAATGTCGAAGCGATAGTGGGTTTGCGCGGGCATCCGCTCCTCCACCCAGCGGAAGATCGACAGCAGGCCGAGCGTGAGCACGACGGAGGCGATCAGCGGGAAGTAGAACCCGATGCCGGCCAGGATGCCGATGGCGGCCGTCATCCAGATCGAAGCCGCCGTGGTCAGGCCCCGGACAGAGATACCTTCCTTCACGATCACGCCAGCGCCGAGGAAGCCGATGCCGGTCATGATGCCCTGGGCCATCCTGGTTGGATCGAGCCCGATAGGGCTGGTCATTCCGTGAACCCAGTGGGCCTCATAGACGGTGACGAGCATCAGCAGGCAGGACGCGGTGCAGACGAGGGCATGCGTGCGGAACCCGGCGGAACGCCCGTGAAACGAACGCTCGTATCCAACCATGGCTCCGGCGACGAGCGCGGTGACCAGCCGCAGCAGCATTACCAGATTGTCCGGGGTCAGGACCAACGGGGCTCCTTTGACTGAAGGGGGACGGACCGGTTTTTGGCTGGGCGGCCGTCAGATCGGACCTTCCGCCTGACCAAGGATAGTCGGGAAACGCAAGGTCGGCGCCTGGCCGGGACCAACGGGCCTGTGCGTTATTTCCCGGCCGCTTTCAGGACCGGTTCCCTTCGCCCCGCATGCCATGCCTGGACCGCATCGCCGAATGCCCGGAACAGCGGACGCGAGACTGGATCGTGGGCAGCCCGGTACTCAGGATGCCACTGTACCGAAAGCGCAAAGCCCGGCGCATCCTTGACGTAAATCGCCTCGGGCGTGCCGTCTTCGGCATGGCCGTCGATCACGACCCGCGGGCCGGGCTCCTTGATGCCCTGGCCGTGCAGCGTGTTGGTCATCACTTCGGTTGTGCCGAACAGGCGTGCGAAGGGACCGTCCTCGCTCAGCCGGACCACGTGGCGCAGGGCAAACTTCTCTTCGATGGTGCCGTCGGGGGGCATGCGGTGGTTCATCCGGCCGGGCAGGTCGCGGATTTCCGGGTGGAGCGTGCCGCCCAGCGCCACATTCACCTCGTGAAATCCGCGGCAGACGGCCAGTAGCGGCTGACCGCGTTCGATCAGCGCGCGGATCAGCGGCAGGGCGATCGCGTCGCGTGCGCGGTCGAAGGTGCCATGCGCCTCGGTCGGCTCCTCGCCGTACTCTTCGGGATGCACGTTGGGCCGGCCGCCGGTGAACAGGAAGCCGTCGCAGACCTCCATCAACTCCGCGACCGAGACGTAGCGCGGATCGGCCGGTATCAGCAGTGGGAGCGCTCGCGCCACATCGGCCACGGCCTCGGAGTTCATCGCCCCGCCCGCGTGGACCTCGTAGGTCTTGTTGACCAGATGATGGTTGCCGATGATGCCGACGACGGGCCGCGCCATGTCAGTCCTCTCCGGTGCTCTCAGAACAGGATATGGGTAATCCGCGCGCGGGTGAAGGGCACCACCGCACGCACGCCGGTGTTAGGCACCCCGGCGCCGCGCGGTTGTCAACCCACAAGGGGGCGGGTGCATTTCCGCCCACGCGCGAAGCGATACCAATGGGCAACGCGACCTGGCAACCCCCGGCGAGTGCCGGACCGTACCTCCCGCTGATATACAGCGCGGAGCAGCACTACGGCATGCCGCACAACCTGCTCGCGCGGCTCCTCTACCAGGAGAGCCGGTACCGGGAGGACATCATCAGCGGCCGCACGGTTTCCAGCGCCGGCGCGGTTGGAATCGCCCAGCTGATCCCGCGGTTCTTCCCCGACATCGATGCGCGCGACCCGCGGCAGGCGATCCCTGCCGCGGCCCGCTACCTCGCGCGGCTGTGCCGGCAGTTCGGCAGCTGGGCCCTGGCGCTGGCCGCCTACAACTGGGGCCCCGGCAACCTGTCCACCAGGGGGGTCGGCAACGCGCCCGGCGAGACCGTCGCCTACCTGCGCCAGATCAGCGCCGACGTGCCCGGCGTCACGCTGCCCGAGAGCCTGGCGTGAACCGGAAAAAGACGGCACAGATCAATTCCTCCGCCTGTGGCCAAAGATAGAGTATCGGGGGCAGGTTTCGTCCGGCAGCCGGCAGTCGCGAGGGCTGGGTCCCCGCCTGACCGGGAACAATGGATCTCTCCCGCTTTTCAGATGCGACTGATCGCGATCCTCATTACCCTTGCCGGCGTCGCCGTTTCCACGGCGACCATCTTTCACGAGGGTGCACAGCAGGTTCTCCGGATCCTGGCCCTGGCGGGCTGGCCGATCCTGTTGCTGGCCCCGCTTCATTTGGCAGCGGTCGCCCTGGACGCGAAGGGCTGGCAACAGCTGCTGTCCGGCCATGAAAAGCGGCCCGGTCTGGCCTTTCTGACCTGGGCCGCCGTCATCCGGGATTCCATTGACGCGCTTTTGCCGGTCGTACGGGTCGGCGGCGACTTGGCCGGTATCGATCTCCTCTGCGCCAGGGGGGTCGCGCTGCCCGTATCCGCCGCCAGCGTGGTCGCCGAGCTCGTCATTACCCTCATCGCGCAAGCTCTCTTCACGCTGATCGGTGCCGCGCTTCTGTTCGCGAGCGAGACGCCGGTGACGTGGCTTGCCTGGGTCGTCGCCGGCGCCATGGCGCTGAGCATCCCGTTCGCAATCGCGGTCATCGCCGCACAGCGGCGCGCCCGCGTTTTTCGCTGGCTGGGTCGTAGCGTGCGGTACCTGTTCCGTCTCAGGCTGGCCGCAGTGGAGAACGTCGCCCGCATCGATGACGAGCTTTCCATCATCCATCGCCGTTACAAGGTCCTGGCCGTATCCTGCCTTTGGGAGCTTGCCGGGCTCATCGTGACGGCGGCAGAAGTATGGCTGGCGCTCGCGCTCATGGGGCATCCGGTGACGCCGGGGGATGCGGTCGTCATCGAGGGCTTCTGGCAAGCGCTGCGCAGCATCGCCTTTGTCGTCCCGGCGGCGCTGGGGGTACAGGAGGTCGGCCTCATCGCCTTCGGCTCCCTGGCCGGCGTTCCCCCCGACGTGTCATTGGCGCTCTCCCTGGCGAAGCGGCTGCGCGATGCGACCGTCGGCATCCCGAGCCTCGCGTCCTGGCTATGGTTCCAGGCGTGGCATCTGCGCCACGGATGAGACTGGCGGTGTCGGCCGGAATGTGAAATCGGCGCCGTGCCCCGTGGAGCGCGCGGGGTGTTTCCGCTGTGGAGCCTGGCTGCGCCGGTTGGTAATGTGCCACGCGCTGAACCGGAACACCGTGTGTTCCGCCACTCGAGGGCTGAGCCGGAAAGCCGCGCGCGGGCCCAGGGGTTTCCGGGATGCTCGGCGCGGTTCAGCATCGAACCTGGATACCCGACCCGATTGCCCGTGCCCCCGGGGAACGTCGATCAACCTCTGCGGAAGGAAGACTTTCTATGCAAGACCTCCAACAGGCCTGGACCGTCCTGCAATTGGGCGGGCCGATGGTCTACCCGTTGTTGCTGGCGGCGGTCATCACGGTCGCCATTCTGCTGGACAAGAGCTATGTTTACTGGCGCTACACGCGCCCGCCCGGGCCGCTACTGCGGCTTGCCGAGAGCCCCGCGTCCCGGTGGGCTGACCTGCAAAGCCAGGTCGCGGCGCTCAACCCCCAGCATCACTTCGCGCGTTTCCTGCAGGCCATCCTGCAGCACCGCGGCAGCCCACCGTGGTGGATCGAATCCCGGGCCGGAGATGAGGCCCAGGTCATCGAGCGTGCTCTGGGCCGCGGCCTCTGGATACTCGAGACCATCGTGACGGCGGCCCCGCTGATGGGGCTGTTGGGCACCATCACGGGCATGATGGACGCCTTCCACCTGATCGGGAGCAAGGGACTGGTGGCGCCCAAGGGCGTGTCCTCGGGCGTCGCCGAAGCACTGATCGCCACCGCCCTGGGGCTGGCGATCGCGCTGGTGGCGCTGTTCGGCTACAACTTCTTCTCCCGACTGCAGGCGCGCACGCTGGACGAGATGGAGCGCATCGGTACGCGCCTCGTGGACCGCGTCCGCCTGGAGGGCGACGGCGCGGGGGGTAGCCATGAAACTGCGTAGATCCCGGGAATACCGGCGGGGGCGGATCGAGATCATCCCGATGATCGACGTGATGTTCTTTCTGCTGGCCACCTTCATGCTCGCGTCGCTCTCCATGCAGCACCTGAACTCGCTGACCGTGAACCTGCCGAAGGGCAAGGCGGCGCCCATGAGCCGCAGTCAGCCGGTCACGCTGACAGTCACCAAGGAGAGCAAGATCTATCTGGACCACACCCCGGTCACGCTGGCCACGCTCGCCCAGACCCTGAAGCCGATGCTGAAACACCACGGCAACTCGGTGGTCGTGTCCGCGGACCGCGACGCCCGGGACGGCGTGGTGGTACGCGCGATGCTGGAGGCACGCAAGGCCGGGGCGAACCAACTGCTGATCGCCATCCAACACGAATGACCACCACCCCGTATCCGCCGCCCTTCTCCCCGGACAGCCCGCTCCAGCGGCTGCCGTGGATACTGGTGCTCGCGATCCTGCTGGTCGTGCTGGCGCTGGCGGGGCTCGGGCGGGTGTTGCGGGCGCCGCCGCAGCCAACGCACAAGCCGAAGCCGCTGCGGGCGCGTATCTACGAGCTGCCGGCGTCACCGGGGTCGGCCGGCGCTCGGCCCAGGCAGCAATCCCACCACCATGCCCCCAGCCACCCGGCGCACCGGCATCCGGCCGAAAGGGTCCGCCACCCGGCACAGTCGCATGCCGCGCCGGCGCCACACCACCCGGCCACCAAGCACCCGGCCACCAAGCATCCGGCGAAACGGAGTCAGGCCACCTCGCCCGAGAGCTCGTCCAGGAAGGGGGCGGAACTGGCGAAACCCGGACACCGGCATCCGCGGACCCCTGCCCATAACAAGCGCCGGTCCCATGCGGCGGCCAAGCATCCAGCGCCTGCGCCTGAGCACGCAAGGCCCAAACCACAACCGAGGATCGACTGGAGCAAGCTTCCCTCCCAGATCAATGCCGCAGTTCAGCAGAGCGAACCGTTGCTGCCGCAGATGCATGACCCTGACACGCTGGTGGCGCGCTACTATCTCGCCTCGCTGCTGAAGAAGCTGCAGCGGGTCGGCGACATGGAATATCCCGGCGAGCTGAGCGGGACGCCGATCATCAAGCTCGTGGTCGGCCCCCACGGCAACCTGTTGCACCTGACCCTGCTGCGGTCTTCGGGAAACCGTTCGCTGGACCAATCGGCTCTGCAGATCGCGCGGGACTCGGCCCCCTTCGGGCCCTTCCCGGACAAGCTCCAGCACCAGACTTCCCACCTCGAGCTGATATGCCGCATGAACTTCGAGGGTGACCGGGAAATCAATGCCGGCTACTGACAAGCGGTGCGGGCCGGGCCGGCGCCGCCCTGCGTCCGGCACACCGGCAATCGCGGCGCAGTCCCTTTCCGCCCTCCGAGCCGTCTTCCGGTCCCCGGCGGGGACTCCGGCGAAAGAACACCCGCCCCGTCACGGGGAATGGCGCGACAGGTTTACAACCGGGGGCTGGCCGGGAAGAATAGGTGCATACCCTTTTCCCGCGGGGCTCCGAAAGCACAGGACCGTATGTGGAACGACCAATAATGGCGATGCCACGAAGCATCGCTCGACGATCAACTCTATGGATAGCCCTGGCATTATTCTTTACCGCGCTGTCGGCGCATGCCGACCGGCCCGCCGGCGCGCGTCTGGAGCGGCTTGCCGAAAGAATTCACGCACAGGCCCCCAATATCAGCACCCGCGCCATCTCGGCTGCCATCAATGCCTATTTTCACGTCAGGCAGCGGAGCCTGACTGACAAGCCCCTGGTCACGGTCGTCGATTACTCTGTGCCCTCCGCCAGGAAGCGCCTGGCGGTTGCCAATGTGCGGTCCGGGAAGGTGCTCTTCTACACCTACGTGGCACACGGCAAGGGCAGTGGGGTCAAGTACGCGACCCGTTTCTCCAACAAGCCCGGGACGGACGCGAGCAGTCTCGGGGTGTACCTGACGGGCCGGGCCTATTACGGCAAGCACGGTTACTCCCTGCGACTGAAGGGGCTGAACGCCGACTACAACGGGGCGGCGTACCGGCGCGACATCGTCGTGCACAGCGCCTGGTACGTGAGCCGGAAGTTTGCGCGGAACCACGGCCGTATGGGACGCAGCTGGGGCTGCTTTGCGCTCAGCCGGAAGGTGGCAGGTGCCATCGTCAAGCTGATCCGCAGGGGCACAGTGCTGCTCGCGTACTACCCGGACCCCCGTTGGCTGCATTCCTCTCCCTTTCTGGGCGCTCCCGGGAACTAGGACGAATACCCTCCGGATCCCGGGTCTCCCCGCTACAGGTTCTGGCCTGCCGCCTCGTATCCGGGAAAGGACTCTTTCATCACGGCGTGGTTGAGCAGCATTTCCGCCTTGAGCCGTTGCCCCGCGCGATCGAGGATGCGCGTGCGCACCCAGTAGGATTCGGTGCGCTTGCTCTCGGACAAGGCCACGATCTCGCGCCGCAGCAGGTAGTCCTCGCCCACGAACAAGGGCCCCTCCACCATGCGGATTTCCAGGTCGGAAAACAGGCCGACGCTGGGCTGTTTTACGGGGAATCGGGCCTGGTCGCTGGTGTATTCGGCCAGGACGCTGACCATCTCCAGCGGGATGATCGCGCGACCCCACGGCGAGGCCGAGCCGTCCGAGTACCAGGGCGAGCTCTCGGTGATCTTCTCGAGCTTGTCATTGAGCGAGAACGGGTAGAGCTTGCCCATGTTCCGGTCCGGGTCCATGCGCACCGTCTCGTCCTCGGCCCCGGTCATGCCCACGTGCAGGTCCGAAAGGACCACCAGCTTCCCGGGCGGGTGCAGCCCGGCCATACGTTGCTCGAGCAGGGTCTCCCCATGGTCCGGACCCACGCTTGCGCTGGCTTCCAGCACCGGGCTGCCGTCGGCTTTTTCGGCCCAAGCGCGTGTGCGCATCGCCTCTTGTGGCGGAAGCTCGGCGAAGGCCCGCACGGATTCGCCCTCGACCACCATGTTCCGGAAGTGTGCCGAGAAGCAGCCGCGCTCGAACCAGTCCTCGCCCCAGCAATGAGCCAGCAGCGGCACGAACTGGCTGAAATGGGTCGGCCCCTCGATGGGCCCGGCCCGCAGGCCCAGGGACCCGGCCGTCGCGTCGTCGTGGATGGAGGTGTGGCCGGCATACTCCTGCTCGGCCAGCATCTGCCTGGGCTGCCGCAAGGGTCCGCAAAGGGAGAGTCGGGTGTCGAAGGTCATCGGGATCGGGATCGCTTCTGTTGGAATGTGGAGCGCGAGACCCGGGCCAGCCCGTTCCAGGTGGGGCCCGGCCGGCGTGAGCTGCAATGCGTATGGGCGAAGTCTAACATTGCGCACATGCACTGGATTCCTTTCCGGGGGCGCGATGTTCAGGATCAAGCAGATCGATCACGTGGTGCTGCGGGTCGCGGATGTCGACCGGGCGATGCGGTTCTATATCGACACTCTCGGCTGCGAGCTGGAAAAGGTGCAGGAGGGCGTCGGGCTGTACCAGCTGCGGGCCGGCTCGTCGCTGATCGACCTGGTGCCGGTGGACGGCGAGCTGGGCAGGATGGGCGGCGCCGCCCCTGGCGCCGAGGGCCGAAACCTCGATCACCTGTGCCTGAGCATCGAGCCCTTCGACGGCGGGGAGCTTCTGGACTACCTGCGGGCAAAGGGCTGCGACCCCGGGCCGGTGGAGTCCCGTTACGGGGCCGACGGTACGGGACCCTCCATCTACGTGACCGACCCCGAGGGCAACGTGGTGGAACTGAAGGGCGCCCCCGTCGCTTCGTCCGCGACCTGATTGCCCGCCGAGGCCCGGGAGTCAGCCCGGGCTACGCGTCTCCCGGCCAGCGGAACAGCTCGGCGTAGTCGGCGCCGGTGCGGGCGCAGGCGCGCCAGGCGAGGCCACCCTCGGCCATCGCGTCCCGGATACTCGGCGCCACCAGCTTCAGCGAGCCGGCGGCGGCGCGGTCGCGCAGCCGTTCCAGGCGCGACCGGCCCATGACGGACAAGGCCCACTCCGGCAGCAGTGCGGCACCGGCGCCCAGGAACAGGCCGCGGCCGAACCCGGCGAGCGGGATCGGCGGGCGGATGCTCTCCAGCACGGCCAGCAGCTCGCGGGTACGGGCGTCGTAGGCCAACTCCGGGCGCACGGCATCGAAGAAGGCTTTCAGTTCCGCGACCGATGCCGGCACGTCACGCGCGCCGAGGGCTTCCGCCACGCGCGCGCTCTCGCGCAGGTAACGGTCCTGCATCGTGCGGGGTACGGCGCGGTAGCAATAGGTCTGGTAGCCCTTCAGGTAACACCAGACCTGGGTGCAGTGCACCCAGTTCAGCAGGTGCGGGTCCTCGGCACTGTAGGGACGCCCGTCGGGAGCGGTGCCGTGCACCCGGCGGTGGATGGCGCGCACCCGCGCGATGGCGTGCTCGGCCGGGGTGCGGGGCGCGTAGGTGGTGCGTGCGACGAAGGCGATCGTGTTGCGCAGCCGCCCCAGAGTGTCGCCGCGGAATTCCGAGTGGTCCCAGACGCCGGCAAGCGCCAGCGGGTGCAGGGCCTGGAGCATGAGCGAGCCGAGGCCGCCGGCCATCATGCTCGGGAAGTCCGCATGGATCTTCCAGGTCACCGTGTCCGGCCCGAAAAGGCCCGGATCGCCCGCCGGGTGGTCGTAATCGGGTGCCGGCGCATCGCGCCGCAGCACGCCGATGACCAGGTCGCGCAAACGGCGCCGGACCGGCGGTGGCAGCACTTTGATACCGGGCAGGTCGGGGGACCGCACGCCCGGATCGTCCGGGGATCGTCCGCGAGGGGGTGCTCCGTTACCGGTCTGCATCATGATTGCCTACCGCGGCCCGTGGCCGTTCCGAGTCTGTCCGCGCGCATTGCTCACCCGGCGGGAGTATAAGGGGTCGGAACCGCGTTGCTGCCGACCCGGGGGATCGGAATGGCCGGCGGCTCTTTATGATCCACATCCCGGACGGCAGGATCAACAGGGCGGGCGGTTGCTGGAGGATCATGCCCCGGTGTGGGACCCGATCCTGACCGGAACCGGGGCCAGGGCGTCTCCTATTCCGCCGTCAGCCGGTACATGGTGCCGACCACGCTGGGGCCGTAGCGTCCCGGGGCGAACGCCTCGGCCAGGCGGGCCTTCGCGCGCCAGCCCGTGCAGTGCCCCGGGGCGACCAGCCGCGGGCCGAACCGGGTCTCCAGGTCGTTCACGGTGGGCTCGATGCGCGGCTCCATGGGTTTGCCCGCGAGATGATAGCCCCCCATGACCGCATCCACCGGGAGGTCGGGGAACTGCTGTCGCGCCGCCAGGCAGGCGTTCACGATTCCCGCGTGGGAGCACGCCGAGAACACGCTCACGCCGCGGCCCCTGACGTGCGCCGCGAGGAAACGCTCGTCCATGATCAGGGGATCAGCCTCGCAGGTGTCGCCATGGAAGCTGTGGTGGCCTACAAGGCCGGCTTCGTAGCCGGTGACGCGCGGGATGGCGCCGCTGGCGAAGAAGTGCCCGTCGCCCAGGACGTGGGCCTCGTCGTGGGTGACGACGTCTCCGCCGGCGCGCGCGATCTCCTCGACGGCGGGCTCCGGCGGCAGCAGGAACATCTCGTCGCTCGGCAGGAGGATCCCTCTCTGGTCCGGCCGGTCGGGGTGCAGGTCCACGCGGGGCGGAGCGAGTCCCGCTGCCGCGCGTGCCGCGGCGATGTCGGCCACCACCTCGGGCAGGGCGCCGCTGTGGTCGAAGTGCCAGTGCGAGAGGAACACGCACTCGATCCGGGACAGGTCGACGTCCAGGCGGCGGGCGTTGTCGCGCCATACCCCGGCCTCCGGGCCGACATCGAACAGCACGGTGCGCTCGCGGCCCTGGTGGCGAGCGGTGAGCAGGACGGAGAGCCCGTGGCAGGCGCAGCATAGCTGGTCGGGGACCAGCTTGCACTGGTGCCCGTTCGCGCGACGGCTCGGTGGCCGTCGTGCCGCGACATGGACCATCTCGGGGATCTGCGGAACACCCTCGTCGATGCTGGAGAGGGTATCGGTCTCGTTGTCGACGAGCACGAGGACTTCGAGCGCATCGAGGTCAGGCACAGAGTTGGCAGAAGGGCGCATCGCAGACTCCGTTCGTCGGGGCTGTCCCCAATCGTAGCAGGACGGCGCACGGTCACCAGCCAGGCGCCGGACAGGGATTGCGGCTCCACCGCCGCCCGAACTGCATCGGAATCGTTCCCGGTCCCGGTCGCCCCGGCGCTGGGTGCGGCACCGTTGCCGGCCAACCGATTGCTGCCGGGACGTGCCCGAGCGATTGGCGACGGCAGTCCTCCCGCTCCGAGGAGGGGTTCATCCACCGCGTTGTCCCGGCAGGCCGAAGCGGGCGATCGTGCCACTCGCCGCGGGTGCTACGGTGCCGGCTTCCCGCCGGGGTGAGTTACCTCTACCTGGAGAAGGGGGTGTCCCCGGGGCTGGCTCTGTCCCCCTTCCCCGCGGCACGGCTTTTGGGTTGCCGGAGTTACGGCCACGTGGCGGGCCGGCGCGCCGTCCCCAGACCGAGCCAGCGGGCGCTCACGGCGGCCCGCTTGGGATGCCGAAAAGTGGTTGGTGAGCCCGGTTCGTGTTGCACGTGATTATGGTCTTGACCGCGGTCAAGGCAGGTGGCGGTGCGCGGACTATCTTAGCACTGGATGCGCGGCGGCAAGGGATTCCGCCTGGCGTATCGACCCGGTCGGGGCTCCGTGGGGATGGATGGGCCGGGAAAACAGAACTGGGGCGCCGGGTGGGGTCTGATCATGGAGATCTTCAGCGACTCGCCCGAGATTGCGCACGGGTTGTCCCTCTGGCTGCGGCTGCTGGCTCTTGCGACGGTGCTGCCCGCGCTGTCGCTGACTTCGGGCTGCAATCTCGACTTTCTCACCGGCGGCGACTACACGGCTCCCGTCTCGATCCAGTCGTTATCGGCGACGCCCGCGGTGATCGACGAGCCCGGGGGCGTGGTCACGCTCAGTGCGACGGTGGGAGGTTCCCCCTCCTCCTGGGACTGGAAGCAGGTCTCCGGTCCGACGGTGAGCCTGACACCGGAATCCGCCACCGGGGCCAAGGTCGACGTGAGCGGCCTCTCGGTCGCCGCCAACACTGACCTGACCTTCTCGTTGACCGTCTCCCGCGGCGACAGCACGGCGTCCCGCAACGTGAGCGTGCTCGTCCGACCGGTAACCATCGACAACGCCCTCGGCGCCGACGGCCACATCGGCGGCTCCATCGACCGCATCGCGCGGTTCGACAACGGCGGCGCGGCCTGGATCGCCTACAACGTGGGCAGCAGGCTGGTCACCACGGTGCCGGGCAACGGGGATGCATCCGCGCCACAGTACCGTATCGATCTCCCCGGCGTGATCCGGGACATCCGGATCGTCTACCAGGGGGCGCAGCGCATCGCCCTCGTGGCGATGGGACGGTTCGGTGTCGCGGCGGTGGATCTGACGGTGCCGTCGGCACCGGTCCGGCTGGCTTCGGCGCCCCTCAACATCGACGACTATACGGGGGATCCCAGCGCCCCCTATATCGTGCCGATGACGGTGGACGGCGGCGGAAACGACTATCCGGACTTCGAGATCAGCGGCCCGGGCGACATCGTGGCGCTGGCGACCAACGGCACCACGGTGTGGCT
>DASQZM010000077.1:0-13368 GCA_035638695.1 Gammaproteobacteria bacterium
CTCTTCTGCTGGCAGCCGAGCAGGAGCCCGGTTGAGAGGATCGCAACGCCAGCAAAGGTCGTGAATCGAATGGCCATCGGGGACTTCCTCCCTCGAGAGGAATCGCGGGTCCTGCTCCCGGCGGACTGTCGCTTGGAGGGGGTCCGCCTGCCTAGGGGTGAGCTTCTACAGCGGTCCGTCCGCAGGCACAGGCGGTGGGAGCATGCTAGATATAGTCCAGGACGGGTCGGACAGATAGCTGTGGATGGTACGTATGGGCGGTGTGCTAGATCACGTGCATTCTTTTGTGCATCTGAGGAGGCGGGGGTCCTATAGGGTTCAACGGACGCCGGGCTGGTGCCACCGCCACTCTTGATACCGGGAATGCGTCGCTATAATCGTCCACCAGTCCAGCCGCGGGAGCATCAGATACACGCTGACGGAGCGGCCACCTGCGGTGGATGCAGGGAATCTGGGTTATCCGGAAGACGCGCCGCCGGTGTTTATTGGACACTATTGGCTTGACGGAGAATCCCAGCCCCAGCCTCCACATTGCAAGACCGTGCCCGCAAAGCCCCGCTTGACAGCGGGGTTTTGCTTGCCCTCTCTCCTTCGTTGACCGGTAGTAGCTTGCCTGGCGACAGGAATCGATCGGCTCCCTCGAGCCCGCTTGCTCACCCTTCTTCGCCGGGAGCGCATACCATGACCGGCCGAACCGCGCTGAGGATGACGCCCTGGGCGACGCTGCCGAACAAGGCCTTCCCCAGCGGGGTGCGCTTGCGCCCTCCAATGCAAATCAGGGATACGTCACGGCGCTCGGCTTCCTCCAGGATCTCCAGCGCCGCATTACCGCTCGCCTCTTCCAGCTCCACCTTTACTCCGGCGTGCTCGAACGCCTCTCTCGCTGTCCGGACACCAGCCACTTGCGATATCGACAGGCCCTGCGGGTTGTAGGAGAAGACGTGAAACAGTACGACCTCGATTTCCTCAGGGTGGGGAAGCGCCAGGATGGCGCGGACCTGGGCGTCGACACCGCGGTGTTCGGGGTGGATGGCAACGAGAACGGTGTACATGCGTAAACTCCTCCCGGGATGGGCGATCTGATCGTCGCACGTCCGAAATTAGACCCATTGACGAGGCCCCGCAAGCCACTGCACAGGCGGGTGGCCCTGGCAAGCTGGCGCATCGCGCATGGAACGGGCCCGGCAGCGCGACAGCCGCCCATGGTCCCACATACGCATCAACGAGCACCAGTCCACATACCGGTACCAGCACTCGCGGGAAATCCGTCTCCCCGGTTGTCTCCGGCATCGCCAGCAGAACCGCGGGCGCTCCCGGGGACATTATCCCGGAAACGCCACGGAACGGCCGAACGGCCGCTGGCGCGGGAACAAATCGGTTGCGGATCCGGTGACGTTTTGTTTGACGATTCGTGACATTTGAACTTAAGTGTAAATGCAAGAGTGACCAAGAACGGTACGGCACGGCCTTCGCTGAGGGGATGACCAGGAGCCTGGGGCCCGCGTGGACGGGTATAGCGCGGGCCGGTACAGCCGCGGGAATCTGAGCGATCCTGATCCGTCCACGCTTTTGCGTTCGAGCATCACGTCCCGGGCGGCGAAGGTTGGCACGACCTGGGACCCGGACTCCCGTCGGCTGATCGGGGCCGTGTAGTCGGGCAAGGTCATTGGCCAGCTCTTCGGCCGCATGGCCCGGTTTGGCGATAGCCATGGATTGCGCGGGTTACTACGTCCGGGGCGGTTGCAACAAGTCGCCATACCAACGTAGACAACCAGGCCTTGGTCGGAAGGATTCACCGCTTCTGACCAGGGCGGCTGCCATCGGGCTGGCGGCCGGAACGCAGTGAGCGCGTGACTGCGGCCAGACCGATCGAGGTGCGAAGGAGTGCGGGCCGTCCAGGGTCCGCAGAATGGAACTGGCACAGGAGCCAATCATGAACAAGCATTTCGCAATTCCTATTGGGGGGCTTGCCACAGCGGCAATGGCCGTGGCCCTGCTGTTGCTGGCAGGGCCTGCGGCGGCGGCGCAGATGGGGCCCCAGCCTTCACCGGCCACCTACCGGTCGAAGTTCGGCTCGATGAAGTTCCCCAAGAAGTTCCCGGCCGGAACGAAGATCGAGATCACCCAGTGGAGCCACTTCGTGCCGAGGTACGACAAGTGGTTCGACAAGTACGCGCAGGAGTGGGGCAAGGCGAACAACGTCGACGTGACGGTCAACCACATCAACCTGGCCGATCTCGCGTCCTCGCTGTCGTCCGCCATAGCCGCGAAGAAGGGCTCGACGCTGTTCGAAATGCTCGCGCCGCCTTCGGCGTTCATCGAGGGCCTGCAGCCGCTGAACAAGGTGAACAAGGCGGCCGCCGCGGCGTTCGGGAAACGGACCTCCGTGTGCAAGCACTCGAGCTATCTGCCGATCAAGAAGGAGTGGTACGGGTTCTGCCACGGCTGGGTGCCCGACCCGGGCGACTACCGGGTTTCACTGTGGAAGGACGCCGGATACCCGCACGGTCCCATTACCTACAACGACTTGCTCAAGGGTGCCACCGCGATCTACAAGAAGCACGGCATCCCCTCCGGCGGCGGTATGGCGCCGGAGATCGACGCGGAATACTTCGCCCGGAGCGTGATCTGGTCGTTCGGCGGTTCGATCCAGAACCGGAAGGGCCAGGTCGTGTTCGATTCGCCGCAGGTGCTCAAGGCGGTGAAGTTCGTCAAGGAGTTCCACAAGAGCGCGCAGACGCCCGAGGTGTTCACCTGGAACGCGGCCTCCAACAACCAGGTGTACATCGCCGGCCAGGCTTCCTATATCCAGAACTCGATCTCGTTCTTCCGCAGCGCGCAGCAGGTGCACCCCGACGTCGCGAACGACACCGGCTTCCGTCCGGGGCTCAAGGGGCCCGGCGGGCAGGTCCACCAGACCGCGCACGTCTACTTCATCTACGTCATGCCGAAGTACGTGACCAACAAGAACACCAAGGAGGCGGCCGAGAAGTTCATGCTGGATCTGGAGGCGAACTACAGCAACGCCACCTACAACAGCAAGCTCTACAATTTCCCGGCGTTCCCGAGCCAGGTCCCGCAGCTGACGGAGAAGGGCGGCTGGCTGGACCACGACCCGTTCGGCTCGCAGCCGCCGAACAAGCTGGAGGTGTTGCGTAGCGCGCCGAAATGGACTGCCTGGCTCGGATACCCGGGCTATGCCAACCCCGCGATCAGCGAGATCTATCACGAGCATCTGCTGTCGGCCATGATGGCGGAGGTGGCCCAGGGCAAGAAGTCCCCGGAAGCCGCGGTCAAGGACACCACGGCGCAGATGAAGAAGATCTTCGCGAAATGGCGGAAGAAGGGGTATGTCCTGGGCGGCCAGTAGGCTAGACTTACCCGAAATTCAGACAAGGCTGAGCGATAGATGGCCGTCCTGGAAATCCGGAATGTCACCAAGCACTATGGAAGGATCCACGCAGTTGACGGCATAGACCTGGCGCTCGAGGAGGGCGAGCTTCTCGCCCTCCTCGGGGCTTCCGGGTCGGGAAAGACCACGCTCATGAGGATGGTCGCCGGGCTCGAGCAGCCGAGCTCCGGGGACATTCTCATCGACGGCCAGTCCGTGGTCGGGATCCCGCCGAGGCACCGGAACGTGGCGATGGTTTTCCAGAGCCACGCCCTCTATCCGCAGATGACGGTGCGCGAGAACATCGTCTTTCCGCTCAAGTCCCGCAGGGTTCCGCGGGAAACGTGGGAGGAGCGGATCAACTGGGCGGTGTCGATGCTGCGCATCGATCATCTCCTGGATCGCAGGACCACGCGGCTTTCCGGAGGGGAAAGCCAGCGCGTCGCTCTGGCCCGCGCGCTGGTGCGTGATCCGGAGCTGTTCCTGTTCGACGAGCCCCTGAGCGCGCTCGATGCGCAGGTCCGCAACGTGGCCCGGGCGGAGTTGCGGGATCTCCAGCGGCGTACCGGGATCACGACGCTCTACGTGACGCACGACCAGCTGGAAGCGCTCGGACTCGGCGACCGCGTCGTGGTGATGAAAGACGGCCGCATCCGCCAGGTCGGCACGCCGGAAGAGCTGTACGCCAGGCCGGCGGACCTGTTCGTGGCGAGCTTCATCGGCAATCCGCCGATGAACCTCATCGAGCGGGGGGAGACCATCGTGGGTGTGCGTGCCGAGCACCTCGTGCCGAAGGATCGTGCCGATTTCACCGACGCCGGTATCGACCTGGGACTGCATGTCGGCCAGCTGGAATTCCTGGGCTCGGAGTGGCTGGCCTACGGCGTCGAGGAGGACGGGGACGGCGGGCGCATCGTGGTCAGACTCCCACCCGATGTCGGGGAAGCCGTGAAACTCGGGGACCGGTACGAGTTCGTCGCCGAGCGGCGCCATGTCAAGCACTTCGACAAGCAGAGCGAGCGCCTGATCGAATGAGTTCCGGGACCGGGCAGGGAGCACCCCAGTGAACGGCGGCCTGCGGCAGCTGTGGGCGTCGGTCGCCGACCATGACCGGCGTCTCGGCTGGGTCATGCTGGGCCCGGCGATCGTCTACATCGTGGCGTTCATCGGCGTGCCCTTCGTGCTCGCGGTGCTGCTGAGCTTTAGCAACGCCACGGTGGGCAATCCCACGATCCACCACTTCGTCGGGCTGCACAACTTCATCGAGGTCATTCACCAGCCGCAGTTCCTCACCGGCCTGGAGAACAGCCTGCTGGTGACGTTCGTCACGCTGGCGGTGCTGCTGGTGCTCGCGACCATCGAGGTGGAGCTGCTGGCGCGCCCGTTCCGCTTCAAGCGCCTCGTGCAGACCCTGCTGATCCTGCCCTGGGCGATGCCTGTCGCGCTGGCCGCCATCGCCTGGCTGTGGCTGCTGGACTCGCAGTTCAGTCCGCTGGACTGGATTTTCCGGCAGATCCATGTCCTGGGGCCCGGGGGGATCTTCGGGCCGTCGATGCATTTCTACTACCTGGGACGGACCGGCCTCGCGCTGGCCTCAATCATCGCCCTGAACGTGTGGCGGATGCTGCCGCTGGCGGTGATCATCGTGCTGGCGGGGCGGCTGTCCATTCCGCAGGAGCTGTTCGACCAGGCTGAGATCGACGGCGCGGGCCTGTTCCGGACGCTGTTCCGCATCACCATCCCGGCTCTGACGCCGGTGCTCATCGTGGCGGTGCTGTTCACCGGCCTGCTGGTGTTCGGCGACATGGCCATCGTGAACCTTCTCACCTCGGGCGGGCCCGGCAACTCGACCCAGGTGCTCCCGTACTGGGCGTTCCTGCAGGGGATCAACGGTGGTGACCTCGGGGCGGGCGCAGCGGTCGCGCTGTTCCTGCTGCCGGTGCTGCTGGCGGTCGCCGTCTTCGCTCTGCACTTCGCCTACCGGTCGCGGGAGGACTGACCCCCGATGGCCCGCATCCTCCGTACCGGCAGCTTCTACCTGGGGCTTTTCCTGTGCTCGCTGTTCGCCATCTTTCCGGGCATCTGGATGGTGATCAGTATCTTCAAGAAGAGCTCGGACCTGTACAGCACCGGCCACAATCCCTTCCTGTATCATCCGGGACCGACGCTGTCGCACGCGATCTACCTGTTCACGCAGACGCACTTCCCGACGTTCGTGCTGAACTCCGCGATCATCGGCGGCTGCGTGGTCGGAATCACGATCCTGCTGGCGGTGCCCGCCGCCTATGCGCTCGCGCGCCTCACCGGGCACTGGGGCGAGCGTTCCGGGATGGTGCTGTTCCTGGTGTACCTGATCCCGCCCAGCCTGCTGTTCCTGCCCATGTACCAGCTGGTGAGCTTCCTGGGCCTGGCCAACACCATCTGGGGACTGGCGATCGTCTATCCGACCATTACCGTGCCGTTCTGCACCTGGCTACTGCTGGGATTCTTCCGTTCGGTCCCGCGGGAGCTCGACGAGGCGGCGATGATCGACGGCTGCAGCCGGTTCCGGGCCTTCCTGCGAATCGTTCTGCCGTTGACCCTGCCGGGGATCGCCGCCTGCATCGTCTTTGCGTTTTCGCTACAGCTTAGCGACTACATCTATGCGGCCACTTTCGTCACGTCTTCGTCGGCGATGACCATCAGTTTCGGCGTACCGACGGAACTGATCCGCGGGGACGTGTTCTTCTGGCAGGGACTGATGGCCGCGGACGCGGTGGTCTCTATCCCGCTGATGCTTGCTTACGGGTTGCTCTTCGACAAGCTGGTTGCCGGTTTCCAGAGCGCCGAGACCGCGGCCGCCGGCGGCTAGTGCCGGTAGTAGTCACAACGGCCTCGTCGGAACCAGCCGAAACCTTGGCGGAGGAAGGTCGGGAGGGGACGCCGCAGGAAGGGGCCGGTCGCCGCCATTCGGACGGACTCACACAACCTCGCTCGCCATTTCCAGCACCGTCGGCTCCGGCCAGCCGCCCGTCTCCCGTTCCCGGCGCGTCCAGAATACCAGCACCAAGAAGGCCGCGACGGCGCTCATCATGCTGGCGGGGATCCAGACCACCAAGCCACCGAGGTGCTGGTCGAACAGGTAGCTGCCAACCCAGCCCTTGTCGAGCGTGGCGTAGACCGGATAGAGGACGCTGTAGCTGAAGGTGATGTAGGCCCCGATGAGCATCTGCGGCACCATCACGGCCCACAGGATGATCATCCGCCTGCCATACCTGACCCGGCCGGGCTTCGGGTCCAGCATCAGCCACCAGAAGGGGATACCCTCGAGCAGCATCGAGAAGTGCATGATCTCGTGCACCGTCTCGTTGACGGTGGCGTAGTCGAAGATCGGCGGTATGAGCCAGAAATAGATCAGCCCCACGAACAGGATCGGGGCGACCACCGGATGCTGGATGAACTCCCAGGTGCCCCGGACGCCGCGGCTGCGCAGGATCGGCTGGAGCATGTGGCGACGCGCCCAGCCGGGAAGGCCGGTGACCAGCTCCGGGATCGGCGCCGATAGGGCCAGCAGCATGGGAATCCAGTGGTGCAGCGCGACGTGCTGGACGCGGTGGATCCAGAAGATGTGGTCGGAGAGCGCGTCAAACGGGCTTTCCAGAATCAGGTAGGTGAGCACGATGCCCGTGACGTACGAGGCGAGGCGCCACAGCGACACCGCGTGTCCCCGTCGGCGGCGCCATCGCACGCCGCGCAGGTAGATCCACAGCGTGAGCACGCAGCCGACCAGGACGAAGAGCGTGGCGCCGGAGTGATCCCACATCGTCCATACCGGACCCCTGAGGGGCTCGATCGGTTCAATCGCAGCCGGCCTGGAGCCCCAGGCGAGGCCGCCGGCCGCGAGCGCGGCCGCGAACGCAATGAGAGCCCTCGGCCACAGCCGGCGTCGCCGGGTGCATGTCGCGGGTGCTGTCATCGGCGTCCGTGCTCCTTCAGCAGGGGCTTGATCGTGTGCAGCAGCTGGCGGATGGAGACCGTGTCCGCCTGGTCGTAGATCTTCCGGATGCGGCCCTGCCGGTCGACGATAATCAGTCCGTCGTTGTGGCTGATGTCATAGTCGGGTTTGACCTTCTGCGCCAGGGGATTGACCACGGTCGGCTGAGGAGTCTGCTCGGGCCCGGTCTCCTGGGCTTCCTGCTTCAGCGACACCTTGCGGTAGTCAATGTGGTAGCCGTCACGCACCACGTGCTTGATCGTGGCGGGCTTGCCGGTCAGATACTGCCAGTGGAGGTTGGAGGGGTTCCAGCCGTATTCCTTGAGAAAAGCCCGCATCTGCTTCGGTCCGGTGTCGGCGGGGTCGACATCGAACGCTACGATCTGGACCCGGTTCTGCAGGCCCGAGCTGCGCAGCAGGTTCTCGAACCCGACCAGGTGGGCTGCGATCAGCGGGCAGTACGTGGTGCAGTAGGGGAACAGGAACGTTACCACCCGTACCTTGCCGCGGAACTGGTCGGAGCTCACCTTGTTGCCTAGCTGGTTGGTGAGACCGCGATAGCTTGGCGCGGTTCCGACCACGGGAAGCGTCGACTGCCCCCGGCTCTGCATCGTGGAAATGATCCCCAGCATCCAGCCGATCACACCGGCCAGCCCGAGGCAGACGGCGAACGCGCTGCCGATCAGCCATCGCCTTCCTGAACGGGTCACTTGTGTCTCACTCCGGTTAAGTCGCAGCGGGTCTGTCGCGGCCGGCCGCGCCCCGGGGAAGACTATGCTGCCGGGTACGGCCGGATTGTGGTGCCGGAGGTGGGAGTCGAACCCACACGGGCAAAGCCCATAGCGTTTTAAGCGCCATGCGTCTACCGGTTCCGCCACTCCGGCGGGGCACGTTCCGAGTATACACGGCCCCGCAGGGGAGCCGAAAACGGACGGGGCCGGCCGGGCGCGGCGCGGAGCCCTTGTCCGCACCGACCTGGAAGCGACGGGAGAGAACCCGTGCAACGCTAGTTGTACATTCATTGTACATTCCGTATTTTCAGTATGTTACGCGAATGTATAAATGCTGTACAAGAGGGAAGGGGGCGTCATACGGCCCCCGGCATGCGATAATCCCTCCCGGACGATAATTCCGCCCGGAGCTGAGCGAGAGGAGGGCAGGGCGATGCAGCTGTCGAAAGGTGCGGAGGCGGGCAAGCTGGTGCCCGACGAGCGCGAGGTCTACCAGGCCATGCTGCCCCTGGACGGGGCGCGGGTGCTGGAGCTGGGTTGCGGCAAGGCGGTCCACACCCGGGCCATCGCCGAGTCGGGACGGGTGGCCGAGATCGTCGCCTGCGAGGTCGACGAGATCCAGCAGCGCGCGAACATGGCCGGACCGGCACTGCCGCGCGTGACCTTCCGGTTGGGCGGCGCGGAGGTGATCGATGAGCCGGACGCGAGCTTTGACATCGTGCTGATGTTCAAGTCGCTGCATCACATCCCGGGGGAGTCACTGGACCAGGCACTGGGCGAGATTCACCGGGTGCTGCGTCCGGGGGGACTGGTGTACCTGTCCGAGCCCGTGTTCGCCGGGGCGTTCAATGAGATCCTGCGCCTGTTTCACGATGAGGAGGGGGTGCGGCGGGACGCCTTCGAGGCCATGCGGCGGAGCATCGAATCGGGGCGCTTCGAACTGGTGGAGGAACGGTTTTTCCGCGTGCCGGTGCGGTTCGCGGACTTCGCCGAGTTCGACGTGGCCGTGCTGCAGGTCACACATACCCGCCACGAACTCTCCCCGGACCTGCGCCAAGCGGTCCGGGAGCGCTTCGAAGCGCACTGGGGCCCGGACGGTGCGTGCTTCAGTCAGCCGCTGCGGGTCGATCTACTGCGTCGTCCGGCAGACGGAGCAGACCGCGTGACGGAGCGGGGGCCGGGTGCCGTGTGAGACATTCTTGTACGGTTCTTGTATCGTGGCACCGATGCAGGTACGCTTGCCGGGTTACCGGACGGCCGGACGGGTCCGGCGGCGGCACGGGGCATGCACTTGAGAGGCGTTGCACGGTACACAACGACAGCCTGGTTCCTGCTGCTCTGCATGGCTCTCCCGGGCAGCGCCCGGGCCGGCGTAGCCCGACTGACCGGCATCGATCTGTTCTCGGACGCCGGTGGCGGCCACGTAGTACTCTCCCTGAGCCGGCAGACGAAATTCCACTACTTCACGTTGAAGAGCCCGCCACGCCTGGTCGTGGATCTGAGCGACACCCGTCCCGCGCATGAGGAGCTGGCACCACCGGCGGGCGGTGCGGTACGCGATATCCGGATGGCGCGGCACAAGGACGGGACGCTGCGCGTGGTGTTCGATCTCGCCGGCCCGGCCAAGGTCGACGTGCAGCGCCGCCCGGGAGCCCACGGCCGCGAGCGCCTGGTCATCACGCTCACCGGGTCGGGCAAGCAAAGCCGCCGGAAGAGCTCGCCGCGGCCGGTGCGGACCGCCGCGGCGCATGCCCGCACGGGGCCGCTGGTGGTTGCCATCGATCCCGGACACGGCGGGCGCGACCCTGGTACCACGGGCCCCCACGGGCTGCACGAAAAGACCGTGACCCTGGCGATCGGGCGCATGGTCGCCGAGCGGTTGAACCGCACGGGCCATGTGCGCGCATTCCTGACCCGGCGTGACGATCGTTACGTGAGCCTGACGCGCCGGGTGATCGAGGCGCAGAAGCACCACGCGGCGCTGTTCGTTTCGATCCACATGAACGCCTATCCGCACAACCCGCGGGTCGACGGCGGC
Organism: Gammaproteobacteria bacterium; assembly: GCA_035638695.1. GTDB lineage: Bacteria > Pseudomonadota > Gammaproteobacteria > UBA5335 > SLRW01 > DASQZJ01. The sequence continues at coordinate 10,134 of DASQZM010000077.1, forward strand.
ACCTGTTACGCGCTTTCCGAGCACGGCGCCAGTGACGCCGAGGCGGCCCAGCTGGCGCGGGTGGAGAACTCCTCCGACCGGGACGTGGCCGGAATCAAGTTCTCCAAGAGTCACCAGGTCAACGTGGTGCTCACCGACCTGCTGCAGTCTTCCTCGATCGACGCCGCCGACAATCTCGCGCACGAGATCATCGGGCAGTTCGGAAAGGTCGAGCCGGTCTATGACCACAAGGTGCAGCACGCGAACTTCGCCGTGCTCCGGGACCCGCTGATCCCCTCGGTGCTGTGCGAGGCGGCGTTCCTGTCCAATCCGCACCAGGCGCGCGAGCTGCACCGCCGGCATTTCCGGGCCGAACTGGCCGACGCGATCTATCGCGGCATCATGCACTACCTGCAGAGCTTCGCCCCGCAGCGCTTCCAGGGGCCGGCTGGGGATCGCTACGTGGTGCAGCGTGGTGACACCCTCTCTGGCATCGCCCACGACCACGGCGTTACGACCCGGGCGCTGAAGACGTACAACGGCCTCGACGACTCCACCATCCGCGTGGGACAGATCCTGCACCTGCCACCGACGGCCACCGCCCAGGCCAGCGAGCCCGACCGCACCACCGGCTCCTGACCGGCGCTCACGGCACCAGTCGCAGCGCTCCGTCCGCCGCCGGCTCGGGCGTGGCCGAGTCCAGCCGGGCGCACTCGCGCCGCAGGGTGTTCAGCAGCCACTCACGGTCCCGATCCGGTGCGCGCTCGATGCGGAATCGGCGCATCCGGGTCGGCACCAGGGACAGCTCCAGCAGTGATCCGTCGCGGCGGTCGAGCAGGGGGAAATACATCAGCCGGAGATCACCCCGGTAGTGTGCGTAGCCGCCGATGCCCTCGTAGTCGTTGACCAGGTCGCCGCAGCCATAGAGGATCAGGCGCCCGCGGTGAACCTCCAGGCCCTTGACGTGGTGCGAGGAGTGGCCGTGCACCACATCGACGCCTGCGCGCTCCACCAGCGAGTGGGCGAAACGCCGCTGCTCCGGCAGGACGCGGAAGCCCCAGTTGCCGCCCCAGTGCAGCGAAAACACCACCCGGTCGCCGGGGCGCCGGCAGGCTTCGACGTGGCGGGCGAGTCGGTCGACGGTGCGCTCGGAAAGATCGGGCAACCGGTTGACCCCCACCCGGTGCGCCCGCGCACCCCAGTCGCGGGGGACGCCGCTGTCTCCCGTGGCCGCCGAGAACAGCAGCAGACGCGCTTTTCGGTCCAGCGGCACGGCGGCCGGTGTCATGGCGTCACGGGCGTTGGCTCCCGCTCCCGCGCTTGCGATGTGCGCGGCCTCCAGGACGTTCAGGGTCTCGCAGAGCCCCTGCCGCCCCCAGTCGAGGACGTGGTTGTTGGCCAGCGCGCAGGCGTCGATCCCCGCCGCCGCGAGGCAGGCGAGGTTGCGCGGATGCATGCGGTAGTTGATGCTCTTGGGCCAGGGGCGGGAGCTGGTGGTCACGCTGGTCTCGAGGTTGATGATGCGGGCATCGGGCCGGCGCGCCTCCAGCTCGGCCAGGGCGTCGCCCCAGACGTAGTCGAAGCCTGCCGGGCGCGGGATCGCGCCATTCACCTCTTCGGCGAGCTCCAGGTAGCGCCGGGCGTCATGCACGTAGGGCTCGTAAAGTCCCGGCCCGCACGGATGGGGCAGTACCTGGTCGATGCCGCGCCCGGTCATGACGTCGCCGCACAGGAACAGACGAAGCCCGCTCCGCAGTGGGCGGCCTGCATTTCCCGGATCACCGTCTCCGTCCATCGCGGTGCTCGGTAATCGACGCCTCCGCTTCTTGATAGCTCTGGCAGCGCATGACGGCGTTGACCTGGGTCATCCCTGTCCGCCTTGCTCTGCCTATGCCGTAGCCCGGGCGTGACGGCAAGAAGGAGGCCGGCGCGACGCGCGAATCGCACGCCCTGGACCGGGGCGGGATCCGCAGGTCGGGCCGGGTGAGCCGATCAGGGCGGGCAGGGGCATGGCGTGTGCTCCCGCTACAGCCCGTTTTTCCCATCACCCCGCACACGGCGGGATCGCCGACACCCGGTCGGCTTGTGACCCACGTCACAGTTCTGCCATGCCGCGGCTCGGCCGCCGGGAGAGGCCGCCAGCGGCGTTGATCGGCGTCAACGTGCGATCCCGGCTTCCTCGTAGTGTTAGCGATGCCTAATGAGGTTGGGTGCGGCCAAGTTCCGGGAAGGGCCCGGTCACGTGCCCGACGGGGAAGCCGGAGACAGCGCGATGGGACGCAAGGAAGTACGGTTCGCGGCGAAACTCGGGACGCGGACGGGAATCGCGGGAGTTGTCCTGGCAGTCGGGCTCGGGTTGAGCGGCTGCCCGTGGAGCACCTCCGAAGTCCAGGTTCCCCAGACCATCATCGAATCGAACCTCGGCACGGTGGCGGCACAGGACGGAGGCGGGACGACGGCCGTCGCGAGCTTCGACGCGACCGACGGCACGCAATGGGCTTTCTACAACATGGCCAACCGCCTCGCCGCGACGCCCGTCGGGACGAGCAAGGGTGCGGTGCACGAGATCACCGTCCCGGGCATGGTCAGGCACGTCACCCTGGTCAACTACGACAACGTGGAGTACGCGCTGCTCTCCATGGGGGACCACGGCATCGGAGTGGTGAACGTCACGGACCCGGCGGCGATGAGCCTGGTGAGTACGGTCAAGGTGAACTACGAGCAGGGCGGCATCAGCTACGCCGAGGGTGGCGGCGACATCGTCAGCGACGTGACCATCAGCGGAACGGACGGCCCGGTCACGGACATGGTCACGGACGGCACCAGCCTCTGGATCGCGGACAGCGCCTACGGGATCCACAGGACCGCCCTTGCCAACCTGTTGCCGACGCCCGTGACCGAGGCCGACGGGACGCTGAAGGTCGCCAACGCCGACGGGAGCGTGAACGAGGTCTACACGCTCCAGTACGCCGGCGAGAATCCCTGGGGCGGCCCGCAGAGCCTCCGGCTCTATGACGGCAAGCTCTACGCGGCCTTGGGAGCGCTGGGCCTCGGCGTGTACGACCCGCCAACGCTGCAGCGCCTGGGCGGCTACAACCTGTACACCGACACCGGAATGACCGAGGACTGGTTCCAGGGCATGGACCCGAAGACCGCGGTGCATGATCCGTCGTGGATCGATCCGGTGACCGGCATGCCCACCTACCAGCAGGCCAACTACGAGATCAAGGAGATCTGGCACAACGGTGCGCCCGGT
>DASQZM010000078.1:0-17246 GCA_035638695.1 Gammaproteobacteria bacterium
CAAGCATACGCCGAGCGCGTTCGTCGGCACCTGCCTGGAAGCGACTCTCTGGGAGGAATCCCTCGACACGCTGGTGCTGTGCGGGATGACCACCAATACCTCCGTCGAGGCCACGGCGCGAATGTCCGGCTGCCTCGGCTACCAGCCCTACGTCGCCGCCGACGCTACCGCCACCTTCGACACGCGCGACTTCGCCGGTATCCTGCGCAGCGCGGACGAGGTCCACGCGCTCTCGCTGGCCAACCTGCACGGGGAATATGCGATGGTCGTCGGCTGTGACCTCCCACCGGACAATATTCAGTCTTTTCCAATGCAGAATAATGCCTCTAAGCTTATGGTAGCCAACCTTGTCCAAAGCTGTGGAATTGGCGGGTTTGGAAGCTATGCCGAGGAAACCGGCCGAGAGGAGTTTTCTGGAGTGGACCGATCGTTTTTCCACTCAGCAGGCATGTCTGGAGGAGACCGCCCGTCACCCCTGGCCCGAGGGCTTGCTGTGTCCATGTTGTGGTCACGATCAGGCCTATCTGTTGAATACGCGGGCGCACAAGCGCCAATGCGCGCGCTGTCGCTACCAGGTTCCGGCAACGGCGGGCACGATCTTTCACCGCACCCTTGTGCCGCTGCCCCAATGGTTCGCCGCCATCTCCTTGATGGGCGCCGACAAGGGCGGGGTCTCGGCGCCGCGTCTGTCGAAGCGGATCGGGGTGAGCTGGTCGACGGCCTGTCCGATGTTGCGGATGCTGCGCCGGGCGATGGGCGACCGGAACCGATCCTTCGGGCTCTGCCGGCTCTTCGAGGTCGATGACGCCTTGGTGGGCGGGCGACGTGCCGGCAAGCGCGGGCCCGGCGCCGGGGGTAAGATGCCTGTGTTGCTGGCGGTGGAGAACCGCGGGCACAAGGCGGGCCATCTCGCCGCCGGGATCCGGGACGAGGGGCGGAACGGCAAGCTGGTGCGCCCCTTCGCCCACCATCCCCTGGCCGGGGAAACTGAACGCAAAAGTGATACCCTGGCGGCGCTGGCAAGTCTCGGCGAGCGCCGCTATCACACCCCGCGTGTGACCCCGCCGGAACCGGCCACCAAGAGGCTGCCCAAGGTGCACCTGGTCATCGCCACTCTCAAACGGTTACTCCTGGGCACTTTCCACGGCGTCCGCCCCAGATACTTACAAGACGACCTCGATGCGTTCGTCGACCGCTGCAATCGCCCCCACTGGGAGACCGCATTGCCACAGCGCTTGCTGGAAGCGGCTGTCGCTCACGTCCCGATTCAACTCAGGCTGCGGAAAGTGTAGAGGCGTTATGAGCAAGGTGACGAATATGAAGCACAAAGTGTGTGCCTTGGGGGCTGCTGCTCTTTTGGCCGTTGCGGTAGCAGGCTGTGCGGCGCAGGGCGGCGGCACGCCGCCGAATCAGGCCAATTCGCTGAATTCCGCCCCGCAGGGCAGCACGGTGCTGTGGCATTCGGGCGTGCAGTTCGTAGCTTTGAGCTCCCAGGGTGACGGGTCAGCCCCCAACCAGCAGCCGGCAGACCTGGCGCCGGCCCAGGTGCGCCGGGCGTTGGCGCAACTAAAAGTGGTGCGCGGATCGCAGGGCGCTCCGGAGCCGGTGTTCACCGATCGGACGTTGAAGGTGCTCAGTCCGAGGCTGGCTGCTGGGCTGTCGAAAGCCGGCCCGCATGAGGATGTGACGTTCGCGGTGGTCTCAGCCGGCAACATGAATTTGTTGATGATCCATATCAAGCAGCGGGTGGTGACGACGGGCCGCGTGTTCTATCAAAACGGGCGCCTGAACGTGATCTTTGGCCTCATGCATCAACCCTTTGAGACCAAGTATGCGAAGTATGCGGAAACCGGGCGCTTGCCGCCAATGCCGCCGGGCGATCGTGCTCGGCGCGTCCAGTCGGGCTGGCGCATCGCGGGCGGCCAGGCTGTCGAGCACCCGGCGTCTGGCCGTACGGATTGGGTCAGTGTGGCGCTTGCCCGCACGCCGGTCGCCAAGGCGGGGAGCGCAGCGAAGACCCGCAAGCCGGCGGCAGGACACAAGCACGCGGCCAGCGGCCCCGCATCCTCCGTGCAGCGGGAATACGACCGGCTCGCCACCCGCCTGCGGGTGTTGGACAAGCTGCACCAGCAGGGGCTGATCACCGATCAAGAGTACCGGGCCAAGCGCAAACAAATCCTGGGCGGGCTCTGAAGGTTCCCTTGAACGTGATGTTGGTCGGAATCTATTAACCAGAGTCAATCTTGTTGTTGTCCGCGGCTCGTCGCGTCACGCCCGCAGGGGCACCGGCCCCGCACACGGGGTTGGATTGCTCTCAAGAGTCGGAGCCTCCGCAAAAGCCGGCGGTTCAGTGAGCGTCCAACGTCTTTTGACACCGGCCCGTGCTTATCGGGTGTACACAAATCGCTGCAGGGAAACGTTTGACCGGTCGCCCATTTTTGCGACCGCAAAAACGGCCGCCGCCTCAGGCGCCCCTGAGCTCAGGCCTTATGCAGGTTGACACCTGACACGTTACAGGGGACACTCAAGGAGTGATTCGAAGCTTCAAACACAAGGGCTTGGCCAAATTCTTCAAGTCCGGGAGCACCGCAGGGATTCAGGCCGCTCATGCAAAGAGGCTTCGGCTTATTCTCGGTCGATTGAATGCAGCATCCGATGGCAAGGATATCGATTTACCAGGGCTTCGGCTGCACGAACTTTCAGGGAAACGCGCGGGAATCTGGTCGGTGACAGTCAGCGGTAGCTGGCAAGTGACTTTCCGATTCGAGGACGGAGATGCCGAGATTGTGGATTACGAAGATTACCACTGAGGTACTGCAATGTTGATGCACAATCCCCCCCACCCCGGTGAAGTTTTGCGAGAGCTTTGTCTTGAGCCCCTCGGCCTCTCTGTCACGGCCGCCGCAAAGGCATTGGGCGTTAGCCGCAAAACGCTAAGTGCTGTTTTGAACGGGAAGGCCGGTATCAGTCCGGAAATGGCGATCCGGCTGTCCATCGCTTTTGATACCTCGGCAGAAAGCTGGCTGAATCAGCAGTCCCAATACGAGCTCTGGCACGCCGAACAACATCGCAAAGAACTCAACGTGAAGAAGCTTGTTGCGGCTTGACGCAGGACATAATTTGGGTAAGGGCGGGTATCTGGCCCGCCCTCCCCACACCACCTGGCATGCGGGTCCGCACCAGGCGGTTCATGGTCTCTCATGTTCGGCCCTTCACCGTCGGCGGCTCCGCCCCCGGCCGGCTATTATGGCCTCTGCTGACTTCTGCCCGGTCACGCCCCGCGTTGCCGCGGGACGCGCCGCCAAGAATGGGCGTTAGGGTCCCGTGGCGCTTCCTCGGCTTTCGCCGACTCGGGGAAGCTTACGGAGCCACCGCGAGTAAGGATAGCAGGAAGAAGCTGGACAACGTCATCCGGATGCCCGCCTCGTAATGAGGGGCTCTGAGCGGGGAACATTTGGGGAACACGGAGCGTATTCGGGCGTACAGGGGCGCGCTAACTTACTGATTGTATTACACACGGGTACGCCGAAATACGCCCCGAGGAGGTTCGATTCCCGCCGCCTCCACCGGTTTCCGCACGCAGACGGTTGAAAGGAAAGCGAACAGTCCCGGCCTATCAACCGCCCTGCCACCTTTCCATCCAAATTGCTTGTTGCCGTAGCACGCTGGTTGGGGAAGCCCCAAAGTCAGTCGAAGTAGTCCGGGTCGAGCAGGTCGGGCTCGAAGTCCGGGGCCCCGTCCCGCACGATCGCCAGCGAGCGCGCGAACGTGACGGAGCGCGGCAGGCTCTGATCTTTTTCGAGACCGGAGAGCCGCATCTCGTTGTAGACCATCCGGAGTTCCTGCTGCGGGCCGCCTTCGGCCCCGACCGGGATGTGCTTGAGCTCCTCGTTTACAGTTCTTCTTCGTTCTTCGGCGTCCATCGAGTGTCCGCGACCCCTGTGATGGCCCGCTCATAGCCTACCCGAGGGGCGCCGCAGGTGCTACTTATATGATGCGAGCCGTGACCCCGGGTGGCTGGGATAATCGCTGTCCCCGGGGAGAAGCGGGGCCCGCCGACGGCGACCCGGGAGCCATCGGCCCCGGGTCGCCGCGCGCTCTCAAGACGATGCTTGTGGTGCTCCTAGCGGCTGTTGCGGCTCGAGCTGTTGTTGCCCGACGAGCGATTGGAACTCCAGCTGGAGCTGTTGCTCGCCTGGCTGTTGCCGCTCTTGCCCTGGTTCCTGCTCCAGCTGTTGCCGGAAGACGAATTGTCTTTCCGGCGACTCCTGCCGGAATTGAGGCCGGAGGAATGGTTCGCGCTTGACGAGCTGTTGCTCAGCTTGCTCGAACTGTGCCGGTACACAACCTCGTGCATCGCGCTGGTGCCGTTGTCGGGGCCATGCGCGGCCGCGTGCGGCTGCATCGCCAGCGCGGCCGGCGCTACTACGAGCCCCGCGGCCGCGAGGACGGTCGTAAAAAGCTTCAAGAGTCGCATGCAGGTAGCCTCCCGGTGGTCGGGCGTTCACCGCGCTGTCTCGCACGCCGCACGGACCCGCGGCGGCCTGCAAGCCAGCGGCCAATCTGACGCTTCGGGGTCATCGCGGGCAGCATGCACCCTGCTCACGGGGGCCGGCTGCCCACCCGGCCGGTCACGCTGCTCCGCGTGCCGTTGTCCCGGAGACAGTGCCAGGCTTCCCTGAGTTCCTGGCCGGGGACGCGTCCTGTGCATTTGGCCGCAGATCGGACCGTCGCCCGTCACCGGTGGCGCCCCCCCTGTCGGCAGGTCAGCAGGGCGTCCACACCGAACTCGTATTCCCGGAGCACATGGCGGGCTCGACGCAGCAGATCGGACGGGACCCGGCCGGACTCGCCCAGCCGCTCGAAGCAACTCCGCTCAAGCCGGTGTAGTTCCCGGTGCAACTGGGTGAGTCCGCTTTCGCGAAGGCGGCTCCGGGCCGCACGGGCTTCCACTCGGACCGGACAGTAAGAGCTCCAGGTCTCGGGGGACAGCGACCGGTGATCCTCGCCGACCTCCCGCATCTCCCCCAGCACGGCCCAGTGCCTGGTCCGGTGCAGCACCAAGCTGGCCAGCAGTTGCACATGCTCCTGGCCCAGGGGTGTGGCGACGCCCCGGCGCCAGCTCTCCGGCGGGGTCCACTTGGCACACCACGCGTCGAACGCTTCGGCGGGCATCGCCGGCGCGATTGCGAACCCCTGGGCGTAACGGCACCCCAGCTGCAGCAGGCGCAGGCCGTGCTCCTCCGTCTCCACGCCCTCCGCGACCGCGTTCATGCCGAGCATCTGCGTGCCCTGCACGGCTCCCGCCACGATGCCGAACGCGCGAAAGTCCGAGAGCATGCGCAGCACGAAACTGTGGTCGATCTTGAGACGATTCGCGGGCAACTCCAGGAGGTACGTCAGCGAGGCCTGGCCGGTGCCGAAATCGTCCAGGGCGACGCGCGCGCCGAGCCGGCGGCATTCCGCCAGCACCCGGGCGACCTTGGCGAAATCGTCGATCAGCGCCGTCTCGGTGACCTCCAGCACCAGGCGCGGGGCGAGTTCCGGCGCGATTGCCAGCGCATCCTCCAGGTCCCCCAGAAAACCGCTCGCGAGCAGGTGCCGCGCGCCGATGTTCACCGACAGGGACAGGCGCCTGTCCTGCTCGTGCCATGCCTGAAGCTGGTGCATCGCGCTGTGCAGCGCATGACGGCCCAGCTCCGTGACCAGGCGGGCATTGTTCTCCACCACCCCGATCCACTCCCCCGGTGGCAACACGCCGCGCTCCGGATCGTGCCAGCGCGCCAGGGCCTCGGCCCCGACCACGCGCCCCGGGAGCAGCTCGATGATCGGCTGGTAGTGGAACCGGATCTCGCCCCGCTCCAGCGCCTCGGAGAATCGGGCCTTGAGCCGGTGCTGGTTCCAGACCTGGCGCTCCAGGCACTGTTCGAACACGCTCCAGCTGTTGCCTCCCTGACCCTTTACGCGCGACATGGCGAGGTCAGCGCGCCGCAAGAGATCCTCGCCGGCGGTGCCATCCCGCGGGTAGAGCGCCACGCCGATGCTGGCACGCACCGTCACATGCTCGGCGTCAACCTCCAACGGGATCGCGACCGTCTCGAGAATCCTCGACAGCAGCACTTCCAGTGCCGTGGAGGCGCTGCGTACGTACAGGATCGCCGCGAACTCGTCGCCGCCAAAGCGCGCCACGGTGTCGCTGCGCCGCAGGGCGGACTCGATCCGCCCCGCTACCGCCCGGATCAACTGGTCGCCGACGGAATGCCCCAGGCGGGTGTTGACCTCCTTCAGGTTGTCGAGATCGATCAGCGCGATCGCCAGCTGGCCGCCGTTGCGGTCCGCCCGCGCCGTTGCCATGCGCAGCCGGTCCGCAAACAGCGTCCGGTTCGGCAGTCCGGTGAGGCTGTCGGTCAGGGCCATGGCGCGCAGGGCCTGGCGCTTCTCATGGGCATTCAGGGCCACGTTCAGGCTGGAGGCGAGCTGCTTGCTCACCTCGATCAGTCCCTCGTCGAAGTAGCGCGGAGTCGAGGACGCCAGCACCAGCACCGCGCAACAGGTGCCATGGAGGAACACCGGGATGCCCATCAGACTGCGCGTGCCGGTCTGCCGGCGCAGCCTCGATCGAAGTATGGTCTCCCCCTCCGGAGTCACATCCCGCCAGACCACCAGCCGCCGCGCCCGGTAGGTGGTGCCCGCGATGCCCCGTCCGGCAGGGACGTCGCCGCGGGTGGACACCGGCGTGTCCATCATGGCGCGCGCGAGCTCCTGGTCGAGCCCGGTACCGGCGCAGGAGACGAACCGCAGCACCTCTGCGCCCGGATCCGCCAGCGCCATGTACGCTCGAAGCTCGTCCGAGGCGGCGGCCACGATCCGGCAGGTCTCGTCGTACAGGTTCTGCGGCTCCGGTCCCCGGGCGATCAGCGCGTTGACCTCGGACTGGATCCGGTAAAGGGTCTGGTAGCGCGTGCTTCGAGCCCGCTCCTCGGCCCGGTCGATCCCGGTCGCCAGGATCTCGGCGATGCGCTGGAGCAGGTGGCGCAGCGTGCTGTCGTAGTACCCCGGTTGCCCAGCGGCGACCACCAGCACGCCGCGACAGCGCGCGCCCACGAGAACGGGGATGCCAACCGCGGCGCGTATCTCCCGGGCGGCGAGCGCTTCGACCATGTGGCTGAAGCGCGAATCGTTCAGACAGTCGTTGGAGACCAGGGCCGAGCCCGCGCGATACACCCGCCCCACCATGCCGTTGCCGCCCGGCCGGTCGGCCCGGAGGGAAAGCTCGAGCGCCCGCACATAGTCGCCCGACGGGCCGGCTACCGCGCCGAGCGTGACCGCCGGGTCACCGGCCTCCTCTGTGATGGTGGCGATGTAGGTGGCCGTGGACCCGGTGCGCTCGACCACGAGCTCGCAGGCCGCCTGCAGGAGATCCGGGATATCCGGCGACCGCGCGACCAGGCCGCCGATGTCTCCCAGCGCTGCGTAGTGGGCCTGCACGCGTTGCATTCTTTCCCCGGTTGTCGTTGGTTATCGGCCCAGGGGGGTCAATCGAAGCAGGAAGCCTGCCAACCCTTTGTGCTTACCATATACACCTCGAGCGCGCAGGCATAGTGCCCGCCTCCTGCGCCCGGGTTCGGCATGGAATGGTATCCGCGGCCACCGCGCCCCCCGATCGCTGGCCCGGCCTGTGGCCTGCCGGAGCCGCCGCGGCAGAGGACCGCGCTACTCGGAGTCATCCGTTCTGCCAGGGTTCATCAAGGCATAGCATTATCCGGCCTCGCCCGTGCCACCGTTGGACACGCCAGCCATGGTCCGGATCGATCGAAAGCGACCGCACAGCGAATGGCGTAAGCGTCTACAGTAGGGGAAAGCGATGTCATGCCTTGCTAACCCGGTCAGCGCCAATCCATCTGAGCCGGTTAGTGCGTTCTCGCCGGCCGCAACGCGTCGGGATGCCCGGGTGCGGTAGCGCCGGCGGCGGGAGGTTGCCGATATGCCACGTCTGATGCGGTCGCCGGGAGATTCCCCCTCCATTCGCCGCCAGCTGATCCGCTGGCTCGCGGGGGCGGTGTTTTTCGGTACGTTGCTGGTGCTCACCGTGCTCGCGGACGCGCCCACCCGCCCTGACCCGCTGACGCTCACCCTGGTTTGGCTCGCGTTCCCGGCAGGGGCCCTGTTCCTGGTCGGCCTTCTGCGCCTGGCGACGCCTTCCTGAGCCGGAAACGGGTTCCCGTCAGCGGCGCAGGTGCGGCGCTGCGCCGCAGGCGCGCACTGTGCTGTTGAACTCGTGCAGCAGCGCGCTCCAGTGGGCCAGCACCGCGTCGCCCCCGGCGCCCACGGAGGGATCGATCCGCACCCGGTAGCCGTGGGAGTTGCGCGGCGCGGGACCGGTCGGACCGGTGATGTCGTCCCGGAAGGCCCAGTCCCGGTCGACCCGGCCGTCCCAGTGACTGCTGTCCAGCACGAACTGGCCCTTCACCCACATCGGCACCTTCTGGTCACGGTACGGAAAGATCATGGCATCGACCCGCCCGTCGAAGTTGTCGTCGGCGGCGTAATAGAAGGTCATCCGCATGTGTGCCAGAGCGTACTGGAGCTGGGTCCTGTTCATGGCGGGGTGCATGCCGCCGGGGAACCCCTCGGGCAGACTCCCCTGCGTCACCACCATCTCGACTCCCAGGTAGTACGCCAGGTAATCAATTTTTCCGTCGCCGTTGCGGTCCCAGACGTACGCCCAGTCGCGCGTGGCGTCGGGGTTGTTCTTCGGATCGAGCAGCGAACGCACGTCACGCGGCGCCCCGCGACTGATCGCGACCAGAACAACCGCACCGGTGGTATCGGCCAGCAGGGATATATGGGCACCCTCCGACCCCGACCGAGTGCACGCCAGCTCGTACTGGTCCAGGGGATGCCGGGTCTGCACCTCGTTCAGCGCAACGGGATAGAAGCTGACGAAGTCTCCGCGAGTCGCCGCAACGGCCGCCCCGGTGGGGGCACCAAGCATGAACACCGCCACCCCGGCCAGAGCCGGCACCAGCCGTCGCCACCGCCAGCCCGGCGATTCCCCAACTCCGAGCATCTCCGCACACCCCGCGCTACCGCCGCCGGTTGTCCGGGCCTCTTGCAGACAGCCTAGGTCCGACCGCGCGCGCCCGCCCTGACCCCGGTCAGGCGTTCGTCACGCGGCGTACAGCGCGCGGCACTCGGCCTCGCGGCCGCGTACCACGCGCCGGCCCGCCATTGCACCGCGAGTCTCGGTGACCACGGTGTACTGGCCTTCCTGGTGGTCTTCGTCGTAGAAGTAGATCACCACCCAGTCACGGGTCCGGCCCAGCTGGTGCGCGCGGGCCGTATTGGAATACAGGGCGGTGAAATGCCAGCCGCCGCGGCGGGTATGCAGTATCGGAAGCCAGGACTCTCCCGCGGGATTGAAGCGCCGCGGCGCGATGGTCGGAAGCGCGCCAGAGCCTGCTTTCTCCCGGTATTCCTCGTCAACCGAGAGGAGTACCTGGACCTCCGGCCCCGGGCCGAGCGAGGACCGGCGAGCCCGCAGACGGGGGACCCGGCCGAGCATCTCGTCCAGCAGCGCCCGGATCGACGCCCCCCGCCTCGGACCGATCCCCGGCACGGCCTCCAGGCGCCCGTCGTGGGCCGCCACCTCCAGCGCTTCCAAAGTATCCACCTGCAGCTCGTCGTGGATCGCGCGCGCGAGCTGCGGCCCGATTCCGGGCACGGTCTGGAACAGGCGCGCGGGATCCAGCGTGCCGCGCCAGCGCTCGAGTTGGGCCCAGCGACCGGTGCGTAGAATCTCGTCGATCGCCGTGGCAATCCCCCGGCCGATCCCCGGCAACGCCAGCAAGGCCTCGGCGCCCTGCTCCGCGACCAGCTCGCGCAGGTCCCGATCGAGCCCGGCGACGGTCTGCGCGGCGCGCCGGTAGGCCCCGACGCGGAAGGGGTTGGCCGCCTGCTGTTCCAGGATGTCGGCGGCCTCGCGCAGCCGGTCGGCGACTCGCTGGTTGGTGGCGGTATCCCTGTCCATACGCAGAAGGTAGCTCACCCGCACCCGGATGCCGGCCGCGCGGACACGACAGGCACGGCTCCGGAGGCTACCGGGCCGCTTTCGCCGCCTCCTCCCGGGCCTTGCGCACTTTCTCGCTGGTCTGGTTGAACAGCAGCTCGCGGCGGCGCTTTTTCTCTTCCTCGGTGCGCTCGTGCTGCGACCACTCCCGGCCGAGTTCGCGCCCGGTCTGCACCGCGGGCCGCCCGCCCACCTCGCCGACCCAGCGCTTGAGGCTGGGAAAGGTCTCCCAGATCGCCTCGCCCATCAGGCCCCCGGCAAGCATTGCCCAGGGCCAGCTGATGATGTCGGCGATGCTGTATTCGTCCCCCGCCAGGTAGCGGTTGGCCAGCAGCTGGGCGTCCATCACGCCACAGAGTCGGTCCACCTCGCCGGTGAAGCGGCGCTCGCCGTACTCGAGCTGTTTCGGATCGTCGACGATGTTCTTCGCGTAATTCCGAAAGTGGTTGGCGTTGCCCATCATCGGCCCCAGGTTGGCCATCTGCCAGTGCACCCACTGGAGCACCCGGTAGCGATCCGGCGCCTGCGCCGGCAGGAACCTGCCGGTCTTGTCGGCCAGGTACTCGAGGATCGCACCCGACTCGAACAGCGACAGCGGCTCCCCGCCGCCGAGGGGCTCGTGATCGACGATCGCGGGCATGCGGTTGTTGGGGCTGATTTTCAGGAACTCCGGCCGGAACTGCTCGCCCGCCCCGATATCCACCGGGACGACCTTGTACTCCAGGCCGCACTCCTCGAGCATGATGCTCACCTTCCAGCCGTTCGGGGTCGTCCAGTAGTAGAGATCGATCATCGGCCGCACCTCCCGTGTGGATTCGGATGGGTGATTCGCAGGCATTCGAGGATACGCGCCGGCGAAGGTCCCACGCCAATCACCCGCCCGCAGTACCGAGGCGAGCGCCCCAAGCCGGGATCGGGACCAGATCTTACTGCCCCGGTCAGCGAATCCCCATCCGCGCGCGCGGGGGCCCGCATCGGGTGGGTATGCTGTGGACGAGTCGGTGCATTCCCCCACCGCTTATCAGGGCGTTTGGGGAGGCGGGTCCGGGAAGACGCTTGCAACGTGCGGGGCGAGCCGATGGAAACGCCTGCGTTCGGATCTCCGTCGCGGCTCGGGCCGTCCATCGCTTTCCGGGGGTGGCGCATTTCGTTACCGGATCACCGGCTCGCGGCGCCCGGCGCCGCGAGCGCGGCGAGCACCCGGGCGTCGCGACCGTACACGTCCGGGCGGAACTGGATTCCACCCGTGTGATCTACCCAGGCCGTCCGGTAAACAATCGAGATCGGTATCGGAGCGCGCAGGTCGATCCGGCGCGGCTTCCCGTCATCGGCCGCGCCGATCAGGTCCAGTCCCGGGCGCTCTCTTCCGTCCAGCCGCAGCAGCTCGGCGGCAAGACGCATGGCGTGCTCCACGCGAATGCAACCGTGGCTGAAGGTCCGCTGCCGGGAGTCGAACAGCCACCGCTCCGGTGTGTCGTGCATGTAGACGTCGTACCGATTCGGGAACACGAACTCGACCCGGCCCAGAGGGTTCGTCGGCCCCGGCATCTGGCGGAAGTGGTACGGCACGCGGGACGGGGATAGCCGGCGCCAGCGGACGCGGGCGGGGTCGACGCGGTGCTCGCGCGCTCCCCAGCCCTGTAGCACCTCGTAGCCATGCCGGTCCAGGTACCCCGGGTCCCGCTTGACCGCGGGGAGGATCGTCTCCGCCGCGATGCTCCGGGGCACGTCCCAGGCGGGATTGACCACCAGGTAGCGAATCTGGTCCCTGAATTCGGGAGTCTGCCGATAGCGGCGGCCGACGACGACGCGTTCCGAAAGCACCGTCTCGTTGTGTACGTACAGCCTCGCGCGGAAGTCGGCGATATTCACTGCCAGCCGTGTGGCGGCAGTCTTGCGCGGCAGCCAGCGAATCCGTTCGAGGTTCACCCGCAGCTTGTCGATCCAGCTGCGCGCCGGCTGGTTCAATACGGCCAGCGTCGCGGGCCCGACGACCCCGTCCGCCCTGAGGCCATGGCGCGCCTGGAAGCGCACGACCGCCGCCTTTACCGCAGCATTGTAGCAATCGTCGCCCGTGGTGAACCCGTCCAGATCGCCCGTCTGCGCAAGACGTGCCGCCACCGATGCGACGCGCGCTCCGCGATCGCCGCGGGACAACACCCCGCCCCCGCGAATACGTGACAGGCCACCATCCGCCTCGATGGCCCGATAGGCTGCCAGCGCGTCCCGAAGGCCGGCATAGTTGTCCCGGACGGGCGCGAGGTGACGCAACACCAGCGCCGGCGACTTGCCGCCAAGGACGCCCTCGAGCTCTGAGGCAGGCACACCGTGGGGATCCGACGGGACCGGACGCGGCTCGAGCGTCAGCGGGTCCACGCGGCCGTCATGCTGGTCCCGGGCCAGCGCCAGGAAGGCGTCGCTCAGCAGCAGTTCCAGGGAGGCCAGGCGCCGGTCGCGCGTCCCGGCCGGGAGCTCGGCGAAATTCTCGCTGATCAGACGTTCCAGCGCTTCCAGATGGTAGTGATCGGGGTTCAGACCATCGGCACCGCTGGCCTTCAGGGCATGCAGCAGCGTCCGCGCTTGGGGGTGCGGCCCGCTGCCGCTGACCCATCCGGGCCGGTTGCCGCGTGCCGCGTAAACCTGCCTGAGCAGATCGGCCGAGTAGAGCGTCCCGGCGCTTCCTTCCAGCGGCGGATGCGACTCCGCGAGGGTCGTGCGTATATCCGCGGATACCGGGTTGGCGGACGGTGACTGCGCCGCGACCGCGACAGGTGGCAGGAGCAAGAGCACGATTGCCGGCACCGCGCGGCTGCAACGTCGCCATCGGACGCCAGTCACCCCCCGCGACCTGTAGCAGTGACGCCTCATGCAGGCAGTGTAGTCTCCCGACCCCGGGAGCCCTTGACGGGTATCACACCGGTGGGAATCGCCCGCGGGTTTCCCGCGCAAGGGGGGCCACCGGACTCCCGAGCCGCCCGGCTCGTGGGTGCTCGCGGCACTTCCGGCAGACCGTCTGCTGCGACCGGATGATGTTGGCGCCGGGATCCGGCGGCGGCATTGGTTCCCCGCGCGTCTCGCCGCAGCCCGGCAGCGCGTCCGGGCCGGTATCTGTTACCCTCATGCCATGCCCGCATCGGGAATCCGGAACGAGTCCTCGCGCGACCGCGCGAGCTTGTGAGCTGTCAAAACCCGAATTCGGGGAGACAGCTCGCTCGGCCCGAATCCGACAATCGACGAAATAAGGAGCCCGGAGAGATGAACGACAGCCAGACCTACACGCCGCCCAAAGTCTGGAAATGGGAAACGGAGAGCGGGGGAAGGTTCGCCAGCATCAACCGGCCAGTGGCGGGCCCCACCCATGACAAGGAGCTACCCGTCGGCAAGCATCCGTTCCAGCTCTACTCGCTGGCCACGCCCAACGGCGTCAAGGCCGCCATCATGTTCGAAGAGCTGCTGGCGCTGGGGCACTCCGGCGCCGAGTACGACGCCTGGCTGATCAGGATCCGCAACGGCGACCAGTTCTCCAGCGGCTTCGTCGCGATCAACCCGAACTCCAAGATCCCGGCCATGGTGGACCGCAGCACCGAGCCGCCGACACGCGTGTTCGAGTCCGGTTCGATCCTGCTCTATCTGGCCGAGAAGTTCGGCGAGCTCATCCCCGTCGATCACCACAAGCGCACCGAGACCATGAACTGGCTGTTCTGGCAGATGGGCGCGGCGCCTTACCTCGGCGGGGGCTTCGGCCACTTCTACGCCTACGCGCCCGCGAAATGGCAATACCCCATCGACCGCTACACCATGGAGGTGAAGCGCCAGCTCGACGTGCTCAACCGCAACCTCGCCGAACGCGAGTACATGGCGGGCGATGAGTACAGCATCGCGGACATCGCGATTTTCCCCTGGTACGGGGCGCTGGCGAAGGGCTGGCTCTACGACGCCGGCGAGTTCCTGGCGGTGCACGAGTACGAGCATGTCATCCGCTGGGCAGACACTATCCTCGAACGCGAGCCCGTCCAGCGCGGCCGGATGGTCAACCGCACCTCGGGCAATCCCGCAAAGCAGCTCCGGGAACGGCACGACGCCAGCGACTTCGAGAACCGGACCCAGGACAAGCTCGAGGGGAAGTGAGACCAACCCCGTGATCCGGGGAATCGGGGGCCAGGGAACGGTTCCTTCCGGATTCGCGGAACGTGTTCTCTGACCCCGGGGTTCACTGGCGGCCCATACCGTAGAACTCCTCGTTCGGCCGCATGCTGGTCAGATTAGCCATGCGGTTGGACAGGGCGAAGAAGGCGCTGATCGCGCCGATGTCCCAGATGTCCTCGTCGCTGAAGCCATGGGCGCGGAGCGCCTCGTAGTCGCCGTCGTCCACCTCCTCGGCGCGCTGCGAGACCTTGACCGCAAAGTCCAGCATGGCCCGCTGGCGCGGCGTGATGTCCGCCTTGCGGTAGTTGGCCGTCACCTGGTCGGCGATGTAGGGGTTTTTCGCACGGATGCGCAGGATCGCCCCGTGGGCCACCACGCAGTACTGGCACTGGTTGAGCGCCGAAGTGGTCACCACGATCATCTCCCGCTCGGCTTTGCTGAGCCCGCTCTCTTTCTCCATCAGGGCGTCGTGGTAGGCGAAGAACGCCCGGAACTCATCCGGGCGATGGGCCAGGGCAAGGAACACGTTGGGAACGAACCCGGATTTCTCCTGCACCGCCTCGATCCGTTCGCGGATATCGCCGGGCAGCCCGGAGAGCTGCGGCACCGGAAAGCGGCTGATCGGCTTCTCGCTCATAGTGCTTCCTCCAGCAGCGTGAACAGCCGCTTGTAGTGCCGCGCGTCAGCCTCCTCATCATAGACCGGCGCGTCCTTGGCGGTGTAGCCGTGGGCCGCGCCCTTGTAGAGCTCGGTGGTGAAATGCACCCCGGCGGCAGACAACGCCTGATCCAGCCGCGCAATCTGCTCCGGCGGCATGATCTCGTCCTTGTCCGCGTGACCGAGATACACCTGGGCCTTGATCCGGTCCACGAAGTGCACCGGGCTGTTGGCGTCACTGTCGTCGCCCAGCCGCGCCGAGTGGAAGCCGGCGGCGGCCGCCACCCGATCCGGATGATTCGCGGCCATGCGCAGAGCGAAGGCGCCGGTCATGCAGTAGCCGACCACGCCTACCGGTCCGCCGGCGAACTCGGCCTCGGCGTCGACGCAGCCCAGCAGGGCCGGGAAATCCTGGGCCTGCCCCTCGGGCGTCAGGTGCCCGGCGTACTCGAACAGGGTCGGCCGGACATCCGGATCCCGGAACGACTTGCCTTCCGGGACCGCCGGGCCGCTCACGTCGCGGTAGTAGACGTTGGGCATGAGCACGGCGTAGCCGCCGTCCGCCACCTTCTGGGCCTTCTCGTGGTAGCAGGGCCGCAGGCCGCCGATGTCGGTGAACAAGACCACCGGCGGCAGCGGGTCGCTGGCGTTGGCCGGGGTGAAGATGTGCGCGTCGATGGTGCCGTCGCCGGCGTTGATTTCGATGGATCGGGACATTTGCAGGCTCCGGGTTTCGGACTGAGGATCGTGGCGCCCCGTATCGGACCCCGTTGGGCTTCAGGCGAGCTGCGCCCGGCCCTGGGCGGATTCAACCGGGTGCCTCGTCGAACGGCAGATACCCGGCCTATTCTAGGAACCCTGCACGGCCGAGTCTAAGCGGACCGCTTCCGTACCCGGTGGCCCAGCCTCGACCGGGGCCGGATAGAGCGCCGCGATCTCTGCACCGAGCCTCCCGGCATCGCGCATGGCGTCTTCCACGCCGCCCTGGTCCACCCCGCTGGCGCAGCTGAACAGCGGGCCCCCGAACCCGGAATGGGTCCCGTCGTCGAAGGTCCGGGACGGAACACCTGGTTCCGGGGCGCGCGGGATGCCTACCGCCACTGCATGACGATCGCGGTGGTGATCAGCAGGGCCATCGCCTGGTGGAAGGCGACGATCGTTCCGGGCGCGCGGGGGCGCAGATTGACCGCGTGAAACAGGAAGAAGCCGACCGCCGCCTGGGTCAGCGCCAGGGCGAAGGCAACCGGGTAGGCCGGCATGAACCAGCCCAGCGTGCCGATCACCAGCAGCGCCGACGCGCCGTGGGCCACGAACACCCACTGCGAGGCCTTGTGCGGCGCGTAAAACGCGCCGATGGGCTGCCCGAAGCCGCGCTGCCCCGTGACCATGCCGCCGATGAACACTGTCAGCAGCAGCGCGTGCAGCGGCACCGCGTACTTCAGGTACAGGCCCAGGTGCACCCCGGGAAAGATCAACGCTACCAGGTAGGTGAGGAATACGGCGTAGGCGAGCAGTCCGTGGCTCCCATGCACAAACGCGGGAGCGCGGCCCGCCAGCACGTACAGCGTCCCCATCCCGAACAGCGCTGTGGCGATGATCAGGCCCAGCCCGAGAAAGGTCATGAAGCCGGGGTCGAGGATCGCCAGTGTCACGGCCACCAGCGACAAGCCGGTGGCGACCACCCGGTGCGCGGCCTCCGGGTCGCCCCGGAGCATCAACACCAGGATGTTGCGCGTGTAGGGCCAGCGGGTCCCCAGGGCCAGACCGAAGCCGAAGCCCTCCACCATGCTGCCCAGCATGATCAGAGCCGCCGCCAGCACCACCTGGGCGAGCTCCAAGCCCTGCGCCGCCGCGGCGGAGCCTGTCAGCGGGCTGCCCAGGCCACGCCACACGCCGAGTGCCGCCGCCAGAAGGATCAGGGAAGCGATGAACGCCCCGGCCAGGCGCACCGTCCAGGTGATCTCGCCTTCCACGACATGCTTGTCCGCGGCGGAGGGAACCCCGGGCGCGGTGTCGGACTGGGACACGGTTGTCATCCTGCGCTGTGGCTGAAGCGCCGAATGATACTAAGCCGACACCCGGCGACGCCACACTGCCGTGTGGCAAGCGCGCGCCCGGGAGCTCCCTAGAACGCGCGGTCCCCCCCGCGGCGCTTGCCCGGCAGAAGTCCCTCACCTGCCAAGCGAGGCCCGGGAACCCGGCCCTCCTGGCGCGTCCCCGGCCCCGGCCCCGCGCAGGCCTACCCCGCTAGGTCGGCAGCTTCTCGGCGCTGACCATCCAGGAGCTGGACATCATCACCACGGAGCCGTCCGGGTGCCGATACCGGGCAAGCTGCTGGAGAAGCGCCTCCTCGATCCGATCTCGCCGACTCGAT
>DASQZM010000079.1:0-3593 GCA_035638695.1 Gammaproteobacteria bacterium
CGGCCGAAGGTCTCGCGAATGTCATGCGCGGCCTTGACCGGGTCGGGCTCGCCGTTGGGCCCTTCCGGGTTCACGTAGATCAGGCCCATCTGGACGTTGGCGAGCGGGTTCTCGAGCTCGCGGTCGCCGCTGTAGCGCTTGTCGTCGAGCCATTGCTTCTCGGAGCCCCAGTAGGTCACATCGTCGGGCTCCCAGGTGTCCTCGCGGCCGAAGCCGAAGCCGAAGGTGGTAAAGCCCATGTCCTCGAGGGCGACGTTGCCGGCGAGGATGATCAGGTCTGCCCAGGAGACGCTGTGGCCGTACTTGCGCTTGATCGGCCACAGCAGCCGCCGTGCCTTGTCCAGGTTGACGTTGTCCGGCCAGCTGCTGGTCGGGGCGAAGCGCTGGGATCCGGTGCCGCCACCGCCACGGCCGTCGCCGATGCGGTAGGTGCCGGCGGCGTGCCAGGACATCCGAATGAACAGCGGGCCGTAGTGACCGAAGTCGGCCGGCCACCAGTTTTGCGAGTCCCGCATCAAAGCCTTGAGGTCCTGCTTGAGGGCCGGGACGTCGAGTTTCCTGAACGCTTCGCGGTAGTTGAAATCTTCTCCCAAGGGATTGGATTTGCGGGAGTTCCTGTGAAGGATCGACAGGTTGAGCTGCCTGGGCCACCAGTCTTCGTTGCCCGGGCCACCTCCGTGGAGCTCCGTACGGGACCCGTGCATCACCGGGCACTTGCCGGTGCCGGGGGTGTTCCTTGCGTTCGCGGCCATTACTGTCTCCGACTGCGCTGCGTCTTGGTTGCGTCAGGGCGCGTTCCGCCAACCCCGCCGTTGCCTCCGGCGGCATCTCCCTGATCACGGTGCGCGCTGGCCGGCGGCTACCGCGGTCACTCGCGGACAACCATCCGCTCCCGAAACCAGCGCTCCGCCCGGTCCGTGCCGGACGTGCCCGCTCGTTTGTATGGTGCCGGACCGCCGCTCTCCCGAGTCCGCCGACCGGCGGTGACGCTGAATGTAGTTCCGACTGTTTGATTTTGCGAATTGAATGTCTGCAATATTACGCGAGGCACTAACTCCGTTTGCGGCGCGGACCACGGTGTGCACCGTCGCGCCACCGCCGGGGCGAGATGGCTCACTGCGGTTGGTGGAAGACGGGTGCAGGGGAGCGGAATACGGATGGTGCGGCGGCAGATCCTCGGCAGCATCCCGGACGTGTGCGACGGGATGACCCGGGTCGAACGGATCGTGCTCCACGTGCTCCGCGAGGCCCAGCGGGAGCGCGGCGGCCGCTCGGTACCGACCGCGATGCTCTACGGCCGTATGCTGGAACGGGTGAATATCAGCGAGGAATACCTGCAGGTCTGCCTGGAACGACTGCAGGTCGGGTGAACGATGCCTCGACCTGCGGGCGACCCCCATGGGGTCCGCTCGGCCCGGGTGCCAGTGTTGCCGGGCCGGCGGATGGAAATGCGGACCTGATGCCCGGTTTGCGGCGGTGCCCGTATCCCGCTCCGGGACCGCGATCCCGGATCGGACCAGCTTGATCATTTGCTCGGATATGCCGAACGTCGATTGGAATGAGCGCTACCTCTCCGGCGACATGCCGTGGGATACGGGCGTGCCGAATGAGTATCTCGTGGCATTCGTGCGCGAACGCCTGCCCGGCGGCGGCCGGGCTCTGGACGTCGGCTGCGGGACGGGGACGCAGTCGCTCTGGCTCGCCGGGCAGGGATTTTCCGTGCTCGGGATCGACGTCTCGGGGGTCGCGGTCGAGAAGGCGCGCTCCAAGGCTGCCGGCCAGGAGCTGGACTGCCGATTCGAAACGGCCGATTTCCTCCGTGACGGGGTGAAGACGGGGCCGTTCGACCTCGTCCTGGATCTCGGCTGCCTGCACCTGTTCGATGGCGCCGGGGATCGCGAGCGGTTCGCCGCGCGCGTCGGCTCGGTGCTCGCGCCGGGTGGTCGCTGGCTGAGCCTGATCGGCAGCACCGAAGGGCCGGATCGGGATTTCGGGCCGCCGCGCCGGTCCGCCTGGGACGTGATCGGCGCGATCGAGCCGTCGCTGCGGATCGAGAAGCTCAGGGCGATCGAGCTCCGGGGCAACCTCCCGGAGCCGGTGGCGGCCTGGCTGTGCGTCTCCCGGCCCCGGTCGGTGCCGGCGCAGCCTTCGACGCGCCGCTAGCGCCCTGGGGCGGCGGGCGCGTGCCACTGAATCGCTGCAGATGCCAGGCGGATTGCCCGCAGGTCATGTCAGGGCCGAAGCGCGGAGGGGCTCTGGAGCCGGACAAGCTCTGCCGGAAGATCTGGTAAATTGCGTACTTCCGTTTCCCCGCAACAGGAGCACCGGATGAATCCCGCCGCCACCGCCCGGCAGCCGCGGCCCGCGTCAGCCAGCGAGCCCATCACGGTCCGCCGGATGAACTTCGAGTTCGGGGACGACATCCCCGAGTTCTGGTTCGACGGCAACCCGTTCCTGACGGCGTTGCTGACCAGTCTTTCCGTGTCGTTTCCCGCGGGTGAGCGCTACTTTATCGACAGCGTGCGGCACTATGAGGCGGACGTGAACGATCCCGGGCTGCGCAGGAGGATCCGCGCCTTCATCGGCCAGGAAGCGAACCACAGGAGGGAGCATACGGCCCTGAACACGCTGATGGAGAGAAAGGGCTATCCGGCCAGGGCCATGGAGGATATGGTCGCCGACCGCATGGGCTGGGTGCAGAAGAACTCGAGTCCCGAACAGAACCTGGCCCGCACGGCGGCGCTGGAGCACTTTACCGCCATCATGGCGGGAGCGTTCCTGGACCACCCCGTAACGCTGGAGAAGATGCATCCGGCGCTCGCGAGGATCTGGGCATGGCACGCGATCGAGGAGGTTGAACACCGGTCGGTGGCCTTCGACGTGTACAAGGCCACGGTGAACGACGAAGCGCTGCGCCGCCGCACCATGCGCAAGGTGACCCTGCTGTTCACCATGATCAACACCGTGCGCACGCTGAAGCTGCTGCGTGTCTCCGGCAACCTGTTCAATCTGAAGGCCTGGGCACAAGGGGTAAACCTACTGTGGGGGTGGCCCGGCGTGTTCCGCCGCATCATCCCCCGTTACCTGGCCTACTACCGCAGGGATTTCCATCCGTCGCGGTATCGTCACGACGCGGAGATGCGGGAGGCCAAGCGGCGTTACCTCGGCGACCGCGCCTAGCCCGCGGCGTCCCGGTGCGGCTCCCCGCAACCCCGGGCGGCGGACGCCATCGCTGGCTCGCTATCGGGCCTGCCGCGGACGTCCAGCCGACCGGACGGGGCGGTCATCCGCCTGTGCCGGTACGCCGGTCGCCGAAATCGAGGCGTCTCCGAGGGGGTTCGCTCGCGACCAAAACGCGCTACGCTGGTATCAGGGCGCCCGCATCGTGCGCCGGGGGGGGATTTCATGGTCGGCGAGCCAAAGCGGTGGCCGCGCAAGCAGCGCGAGCTTTGCAACCACCACATGGATTCCACCATCTGGAACGACTTCCGGTTTCGCGACGACGACATCGTCATCGCGACCTACGCCAAGTCCGGCACCACGTGGCTGCAGCAGATCATTGCGCAGCTGCTGTTCGCCGGCGCGGAGGATCT
>DASQZM010000080.1:0-17913 GCA_035638695.1 Gammaproteobacteria bacterium
CTACAACGCCGGCATCCAGTACGAGCCGATCAGCAACGTGCAGGTCGCGTTCGTATGGAAGCACGAGAAGGTCGACGGCGGCTACGTCGGGGACTTCTACGGTCAGCCGGCCGGCTCGACGGGCAAGTCCGACGAGATCGGCATCTGGACCCAGGTCGCGTTCTGATCCGATCCTGAAGCCAGCTTGAAAGGACGCCCGGCACCGCGCGGTGCCGGGCGTTTTCTTTTCGCTCTCCCGCTCCGCGTCGGTATCCAGGCCGCGTTTCGCGTATCCCGGATACACCGGAACCTCTGAAGGGATCATCGCGACCCCAAGAGTCCCGCCCTGATGACGGGCGAGTTAGTTTTTGTTGCTTGTCCAACAAGAACTAACCAAGGAAAAGGACACCCCGCGATGGCGTCGGCCTTCGGCCGATACCCTACGATGCTCGGCAGCGATGGGCGCCATCAAGGGGACCGCGAAAGGCCCGCTCATACAAGCCGAGGCAGTCTCTTCGGGTCCCGTTGACGCAGCCGAGCATCGCAGGAACGGAAGGTCTCCGGCCCGAAGGGGCGCCGCAGGGACGCGGCGCGTCGATCATCGCGGCAGGGATGCCGCGTTGATCGACCCCCTTCCGATCCGAGAAGCGCAGGGAAGTCCCGTCCGCTGTCACAGACAGCGGACGGGACCAAGTCGCCGGGTGTCCTTCCTTTCCGCCCTTTTGTTTGGACAAGCAGAGAAAAGGGCCCGGTTCGCCGTCAGCCGAAACGGAACTTCCAGGCCCATCACGCCGCCGGCAGCAAGCGCTCGCGCTGGAACGCCCGGATCCACTTGACCAGCATATCCTCGGTGTCCATGACCTCGGTGAAGCCGGCCTGGCGCAGACGGATGGTGGAGACGATGACGGGCGGCGCCTCGCTGCCGGCGCCGTAGCCCATGCAGAAATCCGCGTAGTCGAATCCCTTGCCCACGAACTGGCCAAGCGAAGGTGCCGCCAGGTCGTACTTCTCGCGGATCCGGTCCCACTCCGGTCCGTACTGCGGCATCCACTCGCCCAGCGGGAGCGGCTTGTCGGGCCCCGGCTCCATGCCCAGCGCCTCCGCGATTGCCGGCCACACCCCGCGCCAGGTGAAGACGTCGCCGTTGGTCACGTTGAAGACCCGGTCGGCCGCCTCCGGCGCCCGGCCGGCCCAGTCGATGGCCCGCGCCAGCAGGTCCGCGTCGACCGCCTCCAGCACGTTCCCGGGTCCGCCCGGGTACAGCAGCGGGCGGCCCTGCTCGCGCAGGATCGCCCCGTAGGCGCCGATCGCCGGAATCAGGTTCATGGCGCTGCCGGTGGACATGCCGAAGATGATCTGCGGGCGGAAAATGGTCCAGTGCCAGTCCCTGCCGGCCTGCTGCTCCCGGATGTAGTCCTCCTGGCGCCAGTAGAAGTTGGGATGTCGACGATGCTCGGAGCGGTTCTCGCGCGCGGGGATCTCGATCGGACGCACGTGGGCCCCATAGGCCTTCGTCCCCTGCAGCAGTGAGACGTGCTGCAGCGTGCCTCCCGAGGCGCCCTCCAGCGGCTCGAACAGGTTGCGTAGCATCACCTCGTTGGTCCGGATCTGCTCCTCCTCCAGCCACCCGGAGACCAGCCTCGGCCGTTCGTGCACGGCGGCGTAGACCAGGTGGGTGATCCCCCGCATGGCGCCGAACACCTCCGCGCACCGGTCGCGGTCGCTCAGGTCCACCGGGATGTGCCGAACGCCTTCGGCCCGCAGGGGCGCGCGCCGCGACACGGCGACGACCTCGCAGTCGTCCCGCGCGGCCAGATGGCGCAACGCGGCATAGCCCACCAGGCCGGAGGCGCCGGCGACCAGTACCTTCCTGTCCGCCATGGCTGACGCTCCGCGTTGTTCGTCCTGATTATCAACCCCGTCGGGGGCAATGCCTCATCCTTAGGGCGTTGCAAAAGAAAGCCGTGGGCTTTTTCAGCAGCCCCTCAGGACGCGGAATTGCCCCTGGCCCAGTCAATCTACGCCGATACCGTCGGCGCGGGCGACAGCCGGAAACCGGCGGGGCTCAACCGAAGATCGGCACCAGCAGCATGCCCAGGCCGATGATCGAGGCGGTCCAGGCCAGGGTACGCAGCCAGGGGATGCCGAACAGGTACAGCGGCACGTAGGCGACGCGGGCCCAGAAATACAGCCACGCGCCCGCCACGGTTGTGGCGCTGCTGTGTCCCGTAATCTGCACCATAATCAGCAGGCCCAGAGCCCAGGGCAGGGTCTCCTTGAAGTTCTCGTTGGCCCGCCGCATGCGCCCGAGCCATTTGTTGTCGCTGGGCTGGAGGTTGTCCCGGGGGCCGACCAGCGGCCCCAGGCCATAGACCGAGTTGGCCAGCACGACCAGGATCAGGATCTGGGCGAAGCCCAGCAGGATGGTCAGCAGGAAGACCAGGGTTTCCGCGTTCACGGGCATGGCACTCCTCCGGTTATTGCTTGTTGTCCCGGGACGCGCGCTGAGCTGCGCCTCCCCCGCAAAGCATAGCAGCCGTAAGCCGCCGCGGCTGCCGGCGGCGATGCGATGCCGCTCGGTCGATCATCCACCGGATTCGGGCCCCGGCCCGGTCCGGCGGCCGCACCAGCCGGGTAGGGCAACGCATGTCGGCGGATCCGCGTCGTAGTACCATCCGCGGCATGTCTTCGTTCTCCGATCCCATGGCCGCCAGCCGCTGGCGCGTGCTCACGGTCGCGACCTGGCAGCAGGCGGCGCTGACGTTCGTCCGGTTCGGAATCCCGGCGCTGGCGCCCTTCCTGCGCGCCGACTTCGGCCTTTCGCTGGGTGAGGTGGGCGCGGTCATCGGGGCCTTTAACCTGGGCGCCCTGCTGGTGTTCTACCCTACCGGCCGGGGGACCGAGCGCCTGGGGGAACGCCTGGTGATGAGCGCCGGCGCGGCTGCGGTGGCATTTGCCTGCGCCCTGCTGGTGCTGTCGTCCTCCTGGTGGCTCCTGGCGCTGGGCCTGGCGCTGGCCGGCACGGGCTTTCCGTCAAGCCAGATTGCCGGCAGCCGCGCCGTCTACCGTGCTTTCGGCCCGCGCGGCCGGGGGCTCGCCATGGGGGTCCGCCAAGCCGGGCTGCCGCTTGGGGGCCTGCTGGCCGCCCTGGTCCTGCCCGGGATCGCAACGCATTGGGGCTGGCGTGGCGCCATGCTCGCCGGCGCGGCGGTGGCCCTGAGCGGCGGGATATTCTGCGTGCTGCTTCCGCCACCCACGCGCGGGGAGAAGCCCACCGCCCCCGGGATGGCCCGGGACGTGGCCGCGTTTCTGCGCAGGCGGGACCTGCTCGGGATCACCGGCATGGCAACCCTGCTGGTGGTGGGACAGTTCAGCCTGATGAGCTATCTGCCGCTGTACCTGGTGGACGACTTCGGCATGTCCAAGTCCGCGGCCGCGCTGAGCCTGATCGGCCTGCAGGTCGGGGGCGTCGCCGGGCGACTCGCCTGGGGCTGGGTGTCCGACCGCTTCGCGGGCGGCCGGCGCACGGGCACCCTGATCATCATCTGCCTGACCGGTGGCCTGTGCGCCGCGGCCCTGACCACCGCGTCGCTGGCAGCCGTGTTCTGCCTGGCGGTCGCCGGCGGCGCCACCCTCCAGGGCTGGAACGGGCTGTACGTCACGCTGCTCGCCGAGCGCGCCGGCGACGCTGCCGCCACCATGCTGAGCCTGTCCATGATGTCCCTGTACGTCGCTGCCATGTTCGCGCCGCCAGCCTTCGGCGCCTTGATCGAGACGCTCGGCTACCGCCCCGCATGGGTCCTGCTGGTGGTGCCGCAGGTGCTGGCGGCACTGCTGGTATGGAGTGTGCGACGCGCTGCCGGCCATTCCACCCGCATCGGGAACGCGGACTGAGGCGGCGGCGCCCGGACCGGAACGGTGCCCTGCAGGAAAAAAGGCCGGGCGATGCCCGGCCTTTTCGCGCTCGCGCACCGCTGGCCGGCTCAGGACGCCTCGGCCTGCTCCTCGATCGGGCGGTCGACCAGCTCCACCAGCGCCATCGGGGCGTTATCGCCCGGCCGGAAGCCGCACTTGAGGATGCGCAGGTAGCCGCCGGGGCGCTCGCGGTAACGCGGGCCCAGCTCGTTGAACAGCTTGGTCACGACCTCGCGGTCGCGCAGCCGGTCGAAAGCCCGCCGGCGCCGCGCCACGCCGTCGCTCTTGGCCAGGGTGATCATCGGCTCGGCCACCCGGCGCAGCTCCTTGGCCTTGGGCAGGGTGGTGCGGATGATCTCGTGGCGGAACAGCGATGCGGTCATGTTGCGCAGCATCGCCCGGCGATGGCTGGCGTCGCGGCCCAGTTGGCGTCCGGTCTTGCGGTGTCGCATGGCTCGTTATCCCCGGTGTCTGGTCGGTCGGCGTCAGGCTCCGCTGGTGCCGGTACTGCCCTCGGCCCGGTGCTCCAGGCCCGGTGGCGGCCAGTTCTCCAGCTTCATCCCCAGCGACAGGTCGTGCGCGGCCAGCACGTCCTTGATCTCGGTGAGCGACTTCTTGCCGAGGTTCGGCGCCTTGAGCAGCTCCACCTCGGTCTTCTGGATCAGGTCGCCGATGTAGAAGATGTTCTCGGCCTTGAGGCAGTTGGCCGAGCGTACCGTCAGCTCCAGGTCGTCGATCGGCCGCAGCAGGATCGGGTCGATCTCCTGCTCCCTCTCCTGCGGTTGCTCGACCTGCCGGCCCTCGAGATCCACGAAGGACGACAGCTGGTCCTGGAGGATGGTGGCGGCGCGGCGGATCGCGCTCTCCGGATCCAGGGTGCCATTGGTCTCGATGTCGAGCACCAGCTTGTCGAGGTCGGTGCGCTGCTCCACCCGGGCGCTCTCGACGCTGTAGGTGACACGCCGCACCGGGCTGAAGGAGGCATCCAGCTGCAGCACGCCGATCGGCCGCGACTCGTCCTCCGGTCCAACCCGCTGGGTGATTGGCTGGTAGCCGCGGCCGGTGCGCATCTTCAGGGTCGCCTTGAGGGCACCCTCCTCGTTCAGGTGCGCGATCACCAGATCCGGGTTGACGATCTCCATGTCGTGGCCCACCTGGATGTCACCGGCGGTGACCACGCCCGGCCCGTCCCGGGAAATGTGCGCCTCGGCTTCGCTGGCACCGTGCATGCGGATCGCCAGCTGCTTGAGGTTGAGCAGGATCTCGATCACGTCCTCCTGCACACCCTCGATGCTGGTGTACTCGTGCAACACGCCCTCGATCTCGGCCTCGACCACGGCCGCGCCCTGCATGGAGGACAACAGCACGCGCCGCAGGGCATTGCCCAGGGTGTGCCCGAAGCCGCGCTCCAGCGGCTCGAGGGTCACCTTCGCCCGGGTGTCCGAGATCTGCTGGACGTCGACCAGGCGGGGCTTGAGAAATTCGGAAACGGAGCCTTGCATGACTTACCTCTTACTTGGAGTACAGCTCGACGACCAGGCTTTCGTTGATGTCGGGCGCCAGCTCGCCGCGCTCCGGCAATGCCTTGAAAGTCCCTTCGTACTTCTTGTCGTCGACCGTGACCCACTCGGGCAGGCCGATCTGGGTCGCGGTCTCGAGCGCCGCCTGGATACGGGCCTGCTTGCGGGCCTTTTCGGCCACCGTGACGATGTCGCCGGGCTGTACCTGGTAGGAAGGGATGTTGACCTTCCTGCCGTTGAGCATGATCGCCTTGTGGCTCACCAGCTGGCGCGCCTCCGCCCGGGTGGCGGCGAAGCCCATGCGATAGACGACGTTGTCCAGCCGGGCCTCGAGCATCTGCAGCAGCCGCTCGCCGGTGGCGCCCCTGCTGCGCGAGGCCTTCTTGTAGTAGTTGCGGAACTGGCGTTCCAGGACCCCGTACATCCAGCGCAGCTTCTGCTTCTCGCGCAGCTGGATGCCGTAGTCCGACAGCCGCGTGCGACGCTGTCCGGGGCCGCCGGGCGGCGAGTTGATCTTGCACTTTCCCTCGAGCGAGGAGCCGCGGCTCTTCAGCAGCAGGTCGGTGCCCTGCCGGCGGGACAGCTTGCACTTGGGTCCGGTGTACTTAGCCATTGATCACCCCTGCCTTCAGACCCGACGCTTCTTGGGTGGACGACAGCCGTTGTGCGGAATCGGCGTCACGTCGGTAATGCTCAGGATCTTGAAGCCCACGTTGTTGAGCGAGCGCACGGCCGACTCACGCCCGGGGCCGGGTCCCCTGACCTGCACGTCCAGGTTCTTGACGCCATTCTCCTGGGCGGTGGTCCCGGCGCGCTCGGCCGCCACCTGGGCCGCGAACGGCGTGCTCTTGCGCGAGCCGCGGAAACCCGAGCCACCCGAGGTCGCCCAGCAGATGGTATTGCCCTGGCGGTCCGTGATGGTCACGATGGTATTGTTGAACGAGGCGTGGATGTGGGCCACGCCGTCGGTGATGTTTTTCCTGACGCGCTTGCGCGTGCTCGTCTTGGCCATTGGGTGCGTTCCTGGTCTCTAGCCGATACCCGGAGCCGGGGTGGACCCGGCACCGACCTGTTGCGGCCGCTTCAGCGGCGGATGGGCCGGCGCGGGCCCTTGCGCGTGCGCGCGTTGGTCCGGGTGCGCTGGCCACGCACCGGCAGGCCGCGGCGATGGCGCAGGCCGCGATAGCAGCCCAGGTCCATCAGCCGCTTGATGTTCATGCTGACCTCGCGCCGCAGGTCGCCCTCGACGATGTACTGGCCCACCGCCGCGCGGATCTGCTCGAGCTCCGGCTCGCTCAGGTCCTTCACCTTGATGGTCGGGTCGACGCCGATCACCTCGCAGATCTGCTGCGCCCGGTTGCGGCCGATGCCGTAGATCGACGTCAGCGCGATGACGGTATGCTTTGCGGGCGGGATGTTGACGCCTGCGATACGGGCCATTGACTCACTCTCCCTGGGTTTTCCGGGCCGCCGTGCGGCGATTCCCGCCGCCCCGGCAACGCCCCGCGCGCTCGCCTCGGGAAAAGCCCCGCACGAAACACGCCAATATAATCAATTTCGGATTCCGATTCAATCGGGTCAGCCCTGCCGCTGCTTGTGACGCGGATCCGGGCAGATCACCCGCACCGTGCCCCGTCGCCGGACGATCTTGCAGTGGCGGCAGATGCGTTTCACCGATGCGCGTACCTTCATGACTCTCTCCGAAGCTCTGTGGCGTCCGGCCGACTCAGCGCGGCAGCCCGGCCCGACCGTGGGATTTCAGGTTGGCCTTCTTGAGAAGGCCTTCGTACTGGTGCGACACCGCGTGCGCCTGGACCTGCGACATGAAGTCCATCAGCACCACCACGATGATCAGCAGGGAGGTGCCGCCGAAGTAGAACGGCACGTTCCAGTACAGGATCAGGAACTCAGGCAGCAGGCACACCGCCGTGATGTAGACGGCGCCGGCCATGGTCAGCCGCGAGAGCACCTGGTCCACGTAGCGCGCCGTCTGTTCGCCCGGGCGGATCCCGGGGATGAAGGCGCCGGAGCGCTTCAGGTTGTCGGCCGTGTCGCGCGAGTTGAACACCAGCGCGGTGTAGAAGAAGCAGAAGAACACGATCAGCACCGCGTACAGGATCACGTACAGCGGCTGGCCCGGGGACAACGCCTGGGAGACCCGCTGCAGCCACTCCATGTGCTGGGTGCTGCCGAACCAGCTCCCGAGCGTCGAGGGGAACAGGATGAAGCTCGAGGCGAAGATCGGCGGGATCACGCCCGACATGTTCAGCTTCAGCGGCAGGTGCGTGCTCTGCGCCTGGTACATCCGCCGTCCCTGCTGGCGCTTGGCGTAGTGGACGGTAATGCGCCGCTGACCGCGCTCGACGAAGACCACGAACGCGGTCACGCCGATCACCACCGCGAACAGCGCCAGGGCCGTCAGGGTGTTCATCTCACCGTTGCGCACCAGCTGCAGGGTGCCGCCGAGCGCCGACGGCAGCCCGGCCACGATGCCCGCGTAGATCAGCATCGAGATACCGTTGCCGATGCCGCGCTCGGTGGCCTGCTCGCCCAGCCACATCAGGAACATGGTCCCGGTGACCAGCGTCACGGCGCAGATGAAGATGAACTGCGGCGCCGGGATCGCGTTCACGTGCTGGTTCGCCAGCGCGACGGAGGCGCCGACGGCCTGGAACGTGGCCAGGGCGACCGTGCCGTAGCGGGTGTACTGGGTGATCTTGCGCCGGCCCGCCTCGCCCTCCTTCTGCATCTCGCTCAGGCTCGGCACCACCACCGTCAGCAGCTGCATGATGATGGAGGCCGAGATGTAGGGCATCACGCCCAGCGCGAACAGGCTGAAGCGTTGCAAAGCGCCGCCCGAGAACATGTTGAACATGCTCAGGATGGTGCCGCCGTTCTGCTGGAACAGGCGCGCCAGGGCGGACGGATTCACCCCCGGCACCGGGATGAACGAGCCGATACGGAACACCACCAGCATGCCCAGCAGGAACAGCAGCCGCTGGCGCAGCTCCGTCATCTTCGCCAGGTTGGGGGTAAGCCCCTGGTTGGACCGTGCGTTCGCCACTTAATCCTCTACCTTGCCACCTGCGGCCTCGATGGCGGCCCGTGCGCCGCGGGTCACGCCCACGCCCCGAACCGTCACCGCCCGGTCGAGCTTTCCGGACAGGATGATCTTGATGTTCTTCGCCCGCGCCGGGACCACGCCGCGTTCCCGCAGCGCTTCCGGGGTAACCGTGTCCGTTTCCAGGCCGGCCAGCTCGCCCAGCCGGACCTCGGCATTGAAGCGGCGGCCGCGCGAGCGGAAGCCGCGCTTGGGCACGCGCCGCTGCAGCGGCATCTGGCCGCCCTCGAACCCGACCTTGTGGTAGCCGCCGGAACGGGACTTCTGGCCCTTGTGGCCGCGCCCCCCGGTCTTGCCCAGGCCGGAGCCGACGCCGCGGCCCACGCGCGTGGCGGCCTTCCTGCTGCCCCGGGCGGGCTTGAGCTCGTTCAGTCTCATGGTCAGGCCTCCTCGATCTTGAGCATGTAGGCGACCTTGCGGATCATGCCCTGGTTCTCGGGCGTGTCGGCCACCACCACCGAGTGGTGCGGGCGGCGCAGTCCCAGGCCGCGCAGGCACGCCTGGTGGCTCTTCAGGCGCCCGATGGCGCTGTGGGTCTGCGTCAGCCGGAGCTGCTTGGCGCTGCCTTTGCTGGCCATGGCTTACCCCGTGATCTCTTCCACCGACTTGCCGCGCTTGCGCGCGACGAACTCGGGCGAGTGCATGGCCTGCAGGCCCTTGATGGTCGCCCGCACGACGTTGATCGGGTTGCGCGAGCCCAGGCTCTTGGCGAGCACGTTGTGCACGCCCGCGACCTCGAACACCGCGCGCATGGCGCCACCGGCGATCACTCCGGTACCGTCGGAGGCCGGCTGCATGAACACCTTGCTGGAGCCGTGCCAGGCGGTCACCTGGTGCTGCAGGGTGCCGCCGCTGATGTGCACGGGCTGCATGTTCTGGCGCGCCTTCTCCATCGCTTTCTGGATCGCGGCCGGCACCTCGCGGGCCTTGCCGTAGCCGAATCCGACCCGGCCGTCGCCGTCGCCGACCACGGTCAGCGCGGTGAAGCCGAACTGGCGCCCGCCCTTGACCACCTTGGCCACCCGATTGATGGTGATGAGCTTCTCCAGAAGCTCATCGCCGGCCTGTTGCGTTTCCCTCGTCGCCATTCGCGTAACCCTCAGAACTGCAGACCGTGTTCACGCGCCGCCTCGGCCAGCGCCTTGACCCGGCCGTGATAGCGGAACCCGGAGCGGTCGAACGCGACCGAGGTCACGCCGGCTCCCTTGGCCTTCTCGGCGATCGCCCGGCCCACCTCGGCGGCGGCCCCGACGTTGCCGGGATAGTCGACCTTCTCGCGCACCGCCTTCTCCAGCGAGGAGGCCGCGGCGATCACGCGCGAGCCGTCCGGCGTGATCAGCTGGGCGTAGATGTGCCGCGGCGTGCGATGCACGCACAGGCGATGCTGGCCCAGCTCGCGGATCTTCGCACGGGCCCGGTGGGCGCGGCGCAGACGTCGTACCTTCTTGTCCAGCATATAAGCCACCTACTTCTTCTTGGCCTCTTTGAGGACCACCCGCTCGTCGACGTAGCGCACGCCCTTGCCCTTGTAGGGCTCCGGGGGCCGCAGGCTGCGGATCTCCGCCGCCACCTGGCCGACCTGCTGCTTGTCGACGCCCTTGACGACGATCTCCGTCTGGGAGGGCACCTCGATGGTAATCCCCTCGGGGACCGGATAGTTCACGGGGTGCGACATGCCCAGCGACAGGTTCAGGTTCTTGCCCTGAAGCTGGACACGGTAGCCGACGCCCACCAGCTGCAGGCGGCGCTCGAAGCCCTGCGTCACGCCGTGCACCATGTTCGCGACCAGCGAGCGCATGGTGCCGGCCATGGCCACCGCCTTGCGGTCTTCCCCGGGCGCCGAGAAGCGCAGCACCTCGTCCTCCCGGCGCGCCGTCACCATGGCGTTCAGGTCCAGCTCCAGGGCGCCCTGCGGGCCCTTCACCGCGACGTGACGGCCGCTGAGGGTCAGCTCGACGCCCTTGGGGATCGCGACCGGTTCGTTGGCAACTCGAGACATGGTTTCAATCCGCCTTACGCTACGTAACAGAGCACTTCGCCGCCGTGTCCCTGGGCGCGGGCGTCGCGATCGGTCATGACGCCCTTGGAGGTGGAGACGATGGCGATGCCCAGACCGCCCATCACCCGCGGCAGGTCCGTCCTCCCCTTGTAGATCCGCAGGCCCGGCCGGCTCACGCGATCGACGCGCTCAATGACCGGACGTCCCTCGAAGTACTTCAACGTGACGGTGAGGACGGGCTTCCTGTCGCCCTCGACCGTGTAGTCCAGGATGTAGCCTTCGCTCTTGAGCACCTCGGCGATGGCCACCTTGAGCTTCGAGGAGGGCATGCTCACGCCCACCTTCGCCGCGGACTGGCCGTTGCGGATGCGGGTCAGCATGTCTGCAATGGGGTCGGTCATGCTCATCGTCAGAAACCTTCCAATTTCCCTTGCCGGCCCGGCCTTACCAGCTCGACTTCACGAGACCGGGGATGTCACCGCGCATGGCCGCCTCGCGCAGCTTGTTGCGGCCCAGGCCGAACTTGCGGTAGTAGCCGCGCGGCCGACCTGTGTTGCGGCACCGGTTGCGCCGGCGCACCGGAGACGAGTTCCGCGGCAGGTCCGCCAGGGCATGCACCGCCTCCAGGCGCTCCTCCTCACTGATCTCCGGATCCTTGATTTTCTGCTTGAGCGCGTCGCGCTTGGCCTGGTACTTCTGCACCAGGCGCTCGCGCTTGAGCTCGCGCTGTACCATCGAAACCTTAGCCATTGCGCTACCCTTCAGTGCCGGAACGGAAAGCTGAACCCCTCGAGCAGGCCCCGGCCGTGCTCGTCGTCGCTTGCCGTCGTGGTGATCGTGATGTCCATCCCGCGGACCGCGTCGATCTTGTCGAAGTCGATCTCCGGGAAGATGAGCTGCTCGCGCACGCCCATGGTGTAGTTGCCGCGCCCGTCGAAGGAGCGCCCGGACAGACCGCGGAAATCCCGGATGCGCGGGATGGCCACGCTGATCAGGCGATCGAGGAACTCGTACATCCGCTCGCGGCGCAGGGTCACCTTGCAGCCGATGGGCCAGCCCTCGCGGATCTTGAAGCCCGCCACGGATTTGCGGGCCCGCGTCATCACCGGCTTCTGCCCGGTGATCTTCGCCAGGTCCTGCATGGCATTGTCGACCACCTTGCGGTCGCTCACGGCCTCGCCCAGGCCCATGTTGACGGTGATCTTGCTCAGCCGCGGCACCTCCATCGCGTTGCGGTAGCCGAAGCGCTCCTGCAACTGCGGGATCACGGTGTCGCGATAGTAATCGTGCAGCCTTGCCATGACCGTTCCTGCCGTCAGAGGTCCACGACCTCGTTGTCCGATTTGAAGTAGCGCACCTTGCGGCCATCGTCCAGCGTGCGGAAGCCGACCCGGTCACCCTTCTTGCTGCGCGGGTTGTACAGCATCACGTTGGAGATGTGCATGGGCGCTTCCTTCTCCACGATGCCGCCGGCCACGCCGCGGTTCGGATCCGGCCGCGTGTGCTTCTTGACCAGGTTGGCGTTCTCGACCATCACCCGATCGTCCGGCAGCACCTTGAGGACCCGGCCGGTGCGGCCCTTGTCCCGGCCCGCCGTGACGATCACGTCGTCGCCTGTCTTGATCTTGCGCATGTTCCGCTCCGCCCTGTTCCGGTTACAGCACTTCCGGCGCGAGTGAAATGATCCGCATGAAGCGCTCGGTGCGCAGCTCACGGGTCACGGGGCCGAAGATGCGCGTGCCGATGGGCTGCAGCTGGTTGTTGAGCAGCACCGCGGCATTGCCGTCGAAACGGATCAGCGAGCCGTCGGGCCGGCGCACACCCTTCGCCGTGCGCACGACGACGGCGTTGTAGACCTCACCCTTCTTCACCCGCCCGCGGGGGATGGCGTCCTTGACGCTCACCTTGATGATGTCCCCGACGTTGGCGTAGCGGCGTCCGGAGCCGCCCAACACCTTGATGCACATCAGCCGCCGGGCGCCGCTGTTGTCCGCCGCCGTCAATTCCGTCTGCATCTGTATCATGGCCGTAAACCCGTTTTCCTGTGCCGCCCGACCGAATTGCGCATGCCCGTCCGCGTCCGCCCGCGGCTCAGGCCCCGACCGCCGATTCCACCACCTCGACCAGGCGCCACGCCTTGGTCCGGGACAGCGGACGGCACTCCCGGATGCGCACGAAGTCGCCGCGCTTGGCGGCGTTCTCTTCGTCGTGCGCATGCAGCTTCGTCGAGCGGCGGATGTACTTGCCGTAGACGGGATGCTGCACCCGGCGTTCCACCGCCACCGTGATGGTCTTGTCCATGCGGTCGCTGACGACGCGCCCGACAAGCGTCCGGGCATTCTTGCTCTGCTCGCTCATTTGGCCTCACCTGCCTTGCGCTGCTCGTTCAGCACCGTCTTCACGCGGGCGATGTTGCGGCGGACCCGGCGCATCAGATGCGGCCGGCCCATCTGCCCGGTGGCCTGCTGCATCCGCAGGTTGAACTGCTCCCGACGAAGCTTGAGCAGCTCGTCGCGCAGGTCCCCGTCGGACTTGTTGCGAAGCTCGTTTGCGTCCATCACAGCACCGTCCGCGTCACGAATACGGTCTTGACCGGGAGCTTGGCCGAAGCCAGGCGCAGCGCCTCGCGCGCCATCGGCTCGCTGACCCCCTCCATCTCGTAGAGGATGCGGCCCGGCTGCACCTTGGCCACCCAGTACTCCACGTTGCCCTTGCCCTTGCCCATGCGGACCTCGATGGGCTTCTTGGTCACGGGCACGTCCGGGAACACCCGGATCCAGATCTTGCCGCCGCGCTTGACGTGGCGCGTGATGGCCCGCCGCGCCGCCTCGATCTGGCGCGCGGTGACGCGGCCGCGCTCGGTCGCCTTCAGGGCGTACTCGCCGAAGGCGATCCGGTCACCGCGCTGCGCCGTGCCGCGGTTGTGGCCCTTCTGCTGCTTGCGGAACTTGGTTCTTTTCGGCTGTAACATGCCTCAGATTCCTAGCTCGTCGTCTGTTCGGCCGACGCGGGCTCCGGGTCGAGCGGATTCTTGTCCAGGATCTCGCCCTTGAAGATCCACACCTTGACGCCGATGGTCCCGTAGGTCGTGCGCGCCCTGGCGAAGCCGTAATCGATGTCGGCCCGCAGGGTATGCAACGGCACCCGGCCCTCGCGATACCACTCGGTGCGGGCGATCTCGGCCCCGTTGAGGCGGCCGCTGACCTGCACCTTGATGCCCTGGGCGCCGAGGCGCATGGCGTTGCCGACCGCGCGGCGCATGGCGCGGCGGAACATGATCCGCTTCTCCAGCTGCTGCGCGACGCTCTCGGCCGCGAGCGTCGCGTCGAGCTCCGGCTTGCGGATCTCCTCGACGTTGATCGCCGTGGGCACGCGCATCATCTGGGAGACCTGGCGCCGCAGCCGCTCGATGTCCTCGCCCTTCTTGCCGATCACGATGCCCGGACGCGCGGTGTGAATCGTGATCCGCGCGTTGCGCGCCGGCCGGTCGATCTGGATGCGGCCGACCGAGGCGTGCGACAGGCGCCGCTTGATGTAGTCGCGCACTTCCATGTCCGTGTTGAGGTAGTCCGCGAAGTCGCCGTTGCCGGCGTACCACTTCGAGGTCCAGTCCTTGACGATGCCCAGCCGGATGCCGGTCGGATGTACTTTGTGGCCCATACCAGACTCTCTCGCGCTCAGTCGTCGGAGACCGTCACGGTGATGTGACTGGTCCGCTTGAGGATACGGTTGGCCCGGCCCTTGGCCCGGGCCTGGAAGCGCTTCATCGACGGCCCCTCGTCGACGAAGATGCGCGTGATCTTGAGCTCGTCCACGTCCGCACCCTCGTTGTGCTCGGCGTTGGCGATGGCCGACTCCACGACCTTGTGCACGATCCGCGCGGCGCGCCTGGGGCTGAAGCTCAGGAGCTGCAGCGCCCGGTCCACCGGCAGGCCACGGACCTGGTCGGCGACCAGCCGGCACTTCTGCGGCGAGATGCGCGCGTAACGGAGCTTTGCTGCGGTTTCCACGACCCCGCCTCCTTATCTGGACTTGCGGTCCGCCGCGTGCCCCTTGAACGTGCGCGTCGCGGCGAATTCCCCGAGCTTGTGCCCGACCATGTTCTCGCTCACCAGCACCGGCACGTGCTGCCGGCCGTTGTGCACCGCGATGGTCAACCCGACCATGTCGGGCGTGATCATCGAGCGGCGCGACCAGGTCTTGATCGGGCGCTTGACCCGCTGGCCCTGGGTCTCGGCAACCTTCCGGGCCAGGTGCTGGTCGATGAACGGACCTTTGCGAATCGAACGCGGCATAACGCTACCCTTGCCCTTTACTTCCGGTTGCGGCGACGGCGCAGGATGAAGCTGTCCGTGCGCTTGTTGCTGCGGGTCTTGTACCCCTTGGTGGGCACGCCCCAGGGCGTGACCGGATGCCGGCCACCCGAGGTGCGGCCCTCGCCGCCGCCGTGCGGGTGATCCACCGGGTTCATCGCGACCCCGCGTACGTGCGGCCGGCGACCCCGCCAGCGCGTGGCGCCCGCCTTGCCGAGCTCGCGCAGGCTGTGCTCGCCGTTGCCGACCTCGCCGACCGTGGCACGGCAGTCCAGGTGCACCCGGCGCATCTCGCCCGAGCGCAGGCGCAGGGTCGCGTAATGCCCCTCGCGCGCCACGATCTGGGCGTAGCTGCCGGCGCTGCGCGCGATCTGCCCGCCCTTGCGGGGGCGCATTTCAACGTTGTGCACCGTGGTGCCGACCGGGATGTGGCGCAGGTCCAGCGCGTTGCCGGGCCGGATCGGTGCGTCGGTTCCCGACTGCACGGCGGTCCCCACCGCGACGCCGCGGGGCGCAAGAATGTAGCGCCGCTCGCCGTCGCCGTAAAGCAGCAGCGCGATGTTGGCGCTGCGGTTCGGGTCGTATTCGAGGCGCTCGACCCGCGCCGGCACCCCGTCCTTCTCGCGGCGGAAGTCGATCACGCGGTAGACGCGCTTGTGCCCGCCACCACGATGGCGCACCGTGATGCGGCCGGCGTTGTTGCGCCCGCCCGACTTGCCCTGTTTCCCGGTCAGGGGACCGTGCGGGCGCCCCTTGTGCAGGCCCGGCGTCTTGATCTGTACGACGAACCGGCGCCCCGGAGAAGTCGGCTTCGCTTTCTTGATAGCCATGGTCGCTGCTCTTGTCCGTTGCTGCCGGGCGGCCTTAGTCGGCGCCCATGAAGTCGATCTCGTGGCCCTCGGCCAGCCGCACGTAGGCCTTGCGCCAGCCAGAGCGCTTGCCCTCGATGCGGCCGAAGCGCTTGCGCTTGGCCGGCAGGTTGACCACCGTCACGGCGCTGACCTTGACCTCGAACATCAGCTCGACGGCCCGGGCGATCTCGCTTTTGCTGGCATCCGGCGCCACCCGGAACACGATCTGGTTGTGCGCGTCGGCCACGTTCGTGCTCTTTTCCGAGACGTGCGGGGCCTTGAGGATCTGCATCAGGCGTTCGCGATTCATGCCAGCCACCCTTCGATACGCCGCAGCGCGGCCACCGACATCACCACCTTCTCGGCACCGACCAGCGCCACCGGATTGAGCGTCGCCACGTCGCAGCTGTGTACCTCGGCCAGGTTGCGCGAGGCCAGGAACAGGTTGTCGTCCAGCCGGTCCACCACGACCAGCCCGCGGGTGACCCCGAGCTCGCCGAGCCGGCTCAGCAGCTGCCTGGTCTTCGGCGCCTCCAGCTTGAGCTCGTCGACCAGGACCAGCCGGCCCTGGCGCACCAGTTCGCTCAGGATCGAGCGCAGCGCGCCGCGATACATCTTGCGGTTGACCTTCTGGGCATGGCTGCGTGGCTTCGCCGCAAACGTCCTGCCGCCACCGCGCCACAGCGGGCTGCGGATGCTGCCGGCGCGGGCCCGCCCGGTGCCCTTCTGGCGCCAGGGCTTGCTGCCGCCGCCGGCGACCTCGCTGCGGGTCTTCTGCGCCTTGGTGCCGGAGCGCCCGCCCGCCAGGTACGCGGTCACCACCTGATGGATCAGGGGCTCATTGAGCTCGGCCGCGAACGCGCTGTCGGCCACGCTCACCGTCTTGCTGCCGCCTGTTAGCTTGAGATCCATTCGCGTACCCCCTTCAGCCGGCCTTCACCGCGGGACGGACCAGCACGTCGCCGCCCCTGGCGCCGGGCACCGCGCCCTTGACCAGCAGCAGGTTGCGCTCCGCGTCGACGCGCACCACCTCCAGGTTCTGCATCGTCGTGCGAACGTTGCCCAGCTGCCCGGCCATCTTCTTGCCGGGGAACACCCGCCCCGGGTCCTGAGCCTGGCCGATCGAGCCGGGCGCCCGGTGCGACAGGGAATTGCCGTGGCTCGCGTCCTGGGTGCGGAAGTTGTGCCGTTTCACCGTGCCGGCGTAGCCCTTGCCGATGGAGCGCCCGCAGATGTCGACCTTCTGGCCGGCCTCGAAGATGTCCACCCGGATCTCGCCGCCCACCTCGTAGGGGGGCGCGTCCCCGCCGTCGACGCGGAACTCCCACTGCCCGCGCCCGGCGTCGACGCCCGCGCTGGCGAAGTGCCCTGCCTGGGGCTTCCTCACCCGGTTCGGACGGCGCGTCCCGGTGGTTACCTGGACCGCGCTGTAGCCGTCGCGCTCGGGCGTGCGAAGCTGCGTCACCCGGTTGGGGAGCACCTCGATCACGGTCACCGGGACGGACCCGCCGTCCTCGGTGAACACGCGCGTCATGCCGCGCTTGCGACCAACGACTCCGATTGCCATTGTTCTGCACTCCTGCACCGTACCGATTTCGATTGACCGGCACTGTCTGCCCGGCGCCGGATGCGGGGCCGCGGCACACGGCCCCGCCCGGCGGCGTCACCGACGCCCGGGCGGTCGGTTGCGGCCCGGCGGCGAAGCCGCCGGGGACCTTCCGGAAACGGGGCAAACGCGCCCCTTCCGGCGTCGTTTCAGTAAAGCTTGAGCTGGACGTCCACGCCGGCGGCCAGGTCGAGCTTCATCAGGGCATCGACGGTCTTGTCGGTGGGATCGACGATGTCCATCAGCCGCTTGTGGGTACGTATCTCGTACTGGTCGCGGGCGTCCTTGTTGACGTGCGGTGAGATCAGGAGCGTGTAGCGCTCCTTGCGGGTCGGAAGCGGAATGGGGCCCTTTACTTGGGCTCCGGTGCGCTTGGCGGTTTCCACGATCTCCCGCGCGGACCTGTCCAGCAGCCTGTGGTCGAAGGCCTTGAGCCGAATCCGGATTCGCTGGTTAGCCATCGCCATCACTCGATGATCTTGGACACGACGCCGGCGCCGACGGTGCGGCCGCCCTCGCGCACGGCAAAGCGCAGACCATCCTCCATCGCAATCGGCGAGATCAGGTCCACCTTCATCTGCACGTTGTCGCCCGGCATCACCATCTCCG
>DASQZM010000081.1:0-8011 GCA_035638695.1 Gammaproteobacteria bacterium
GTCCTGCTCCAGCTCGATGTTGATGCCCAGCGAGCGGATCTCCTTGACCAGCACGTTGAAGGACTCGGGCATGCCCGCCTCCATCCGGTGGTCGCCGTCCACGATGTTCTTGTACATCTTGGTGCGGCCGTTCACGTCGTCCGACTTCACCGTCAGCATCTCCTGCAGGGTATAGGCAGCGCCGTAGGCCTCCAGCGCCCAGACCTCCATCTCGCCGAAGCGCTGGCCGCCGAACTGCGCCTTGCCGCCCAGCGGCTGCTGGGTGACGAGGCTGTAGGGACCGGTGGAACGAGCGTGCACCTTGTCGTCGACGAGGTGGTTGAGCTTGAGCATATACATATAGCCGACGGTGACCTGGCGATGGAACGCCTCGCCGGTGCGGCCGTCGTAGAGCGTAAGCTGGCCGGAGGTCGGCAGGCCCGCGAGCTCGAGCATGTGCTTGATCTCGGTCTCGTTGGCGCCGTCGAACACCGGGGTCGCCATCGGCACACCGTCGCGCAGGTTGCCGGCGAGCTCGACGATCTCCTCGTCCTCCAGGCTGTCGAGCTCGGTCCGCTTATAGCCAGTGTCCCTGGCATTGTAAATGCTGTCCAGGAACTTGCGCAGCTCGGCGGCCTTGCGCTCCTGTTCCAGCATCTCCCCGATCTTCTTGCCCAGCGCCTTGGCGGCGAAGCCGAGGTGCGTCTCCAGCACCTGGCCGATGTTCATCCGCGAGGGCACGCCCAGCGGGTTGAGCACCACGTCCACCGGCGTGCCGTCCTCCATGTACGGCATGTCCTCGACCGGCACGATCTGCGAGATCACGCCCTTGTTGCCGTGCCTGCCGGCCATCTTGTCGCCGGGCTGGATACGGCGCTTCACGGCCAGATAGACCTTGACCATCTTGAGCACCCCGGGCGCCAGATCGTCACCGGCGGTGATCTTGCGCTCCTTTTCCTCGTAGCGGCGCTCGAACTCCGCGCGTTGCTCGCGCAGCTGCTCACTCATCCGCTCGAGCTGCTGGTTGACGTCCTCGGAGCGCAGGCGGATTTCAAACCACTTCTCCCGCTCGAGCTTGTCAAGGTAGTCGCCGGTGACCTTGGAACCGGCCTTGAGTCCGCCGGGACCGCCGTCGGCCACCTTGCCCTCCAGCAGCCGCCGGATGCGGAGGTAGATGTCCTCCTCCAGGATGCGGCGCTGGTCGTTGAGGTCCTTGCGCACCTTCTCCAGCTCCTGGCGCTCGATCGAAAGGGCGCGCTCGTCCTTCTCCACCCCGTCGCGGGTGAAGACCTGGACGTCGATCACGGTGCCGTCCATGCCCGGGGGCACCCGCAGCGAGGTGTCCTTCACGTCCGAGGCCTTCTCGCCGAAGATCGCCCGCAGCAGCTTCTCCTCCGGGGTCAGCTGCGTCTCGCCCTTGGGCGTGACCTTGCCCACCAGGATGTCGCTGGCGCGCACCTCGGCACCGATGTAGGCGATCCCGGACTCGTCCAGCTTGGACAGGGCCGCTTCGCCCACGTTCGGGATATCCGAGGTGATCTCCTCGGCGCCGAGCTTGGTGTCCCGCGCCACGCAGGACAACTCCTCGATGTGGATCGTGGTGAAGCGGTCCTCCTGCGCCAGGCGCTCGGAGATCAGGATCGAGTCCTCGAAGTTGTAGCCGTGCCAGGGCATGAAGGCCACCAGGCAGTTCTGCCCCAGGGCCAGCTCGCCCATGTCCGTGGACGGCCCGTCCGCAAGCGCGTCGCCACGGGCGATCACGTCGCCCGGGCGCACCAGCGGACGCTGGTTGATGCAGGTGTTCTGGTTCGAACGCGAGTACTTGATGAAGTTGTAGATGTCGACGCCGGGCTCGCCGGGCACGGTCTCGTCGTCGTTGACCCGGACCACCACGCGGCTGGCGTCCACCGACTCCACCACGCCGCCGCGGCGCGCCACCTCGGTCACCCCCGAGTCGATCGCCACGCTGCGCTCCATGCCGGTCCCCACCAGCGGCTTCTCGGCGCGCAGCGTCGGTACCGCCTGGCGCTGCATGTTGGAGCCCATCAGGGCCCGGTTGGCGTCGTCGTGCTCCAGGAACGGGATCAGGCTCGCCGCCA
This sequence comes from Gammaproteobacteria bacterium, assembly GCA_035638695.1. Classification (GTDB taxonomy): domain Bacteria; phylum Pseudomonadota; class Gammaproteobacteria; order UBA5335; family SLRW01; genus DASQZJ01. Next base: position 2,079 of record DASQZM010000081.1, read on the forward strand.
CCGAGACGATCTGCTTCGGCGAGACGTCCATGTACTGCACCCGCTCCGGCGGCATCATGGTGAACTCGTTCTCGAACCGGCACGAGATCAGGTCATCCTTCAGTCGGCCCTTCTCGTCCAGCGCCGCGTTGGCCTGGGCGATCACGTAGCGGCCTTCCTCGATCGCCGACAGGTACTCGACCTCCTCGGTGACCTTGCCCTCGACCACCTTGCGGTACGGCGTCTCCAGGAAGCCGTAGCGGTTGGTGCGGGCATACACCGCCAGCGAGTTGATCAGGCCGATGTTGGGTCCTTCCGGGGTCTCGATCGGGCACACGCGGCCGTAGTGGGTCGGGTGCACGTCGCGCACCTCGAAGCCGGCCCTCTCCCGGGTCAGCCCGCCCGGGCCCAGCGCCGACACGCGGCGCTTGTGGGTCACCTCCGAGAGCGGGTTGTTCTGGTCCATGAACTGGGACAGCTGGCTGGAGCCGAAGAACTCCTTGATCGCCGCCGCCACCGGCTTGGCGTTGATCAGGTCCTGCGGCATCAGGCCCTCGCTCTCGGCGATCGACAGCCGCTCGCGCACGGCGCGCTCCACGCGCACCAGGCCCACGCGGAAGACGTTCTCGGCCATCTCGCCCACGCTGCGGATGCGGCGGTTTCCGAGATGGTCGATATCGTCGGTGCTGTCCTTGCCGTTGCGGATGTCGACCAGCGCGCGCAGCACGGCCAGGATGTCGGACTCGTAGCCCTGTTCCTCGTACTCCCTCGCGTAGCGCTTGAGCCGCTCGTCGTCCGTGTCGCGGCGGTAGTGCGGATCGAACAGGACCGCCGGGCCGGTGACGTCGGACCGCCCCAGGCGCCGGTTGAACTTCATGCGCCCCACCGGCGAGAGGTCGTAGCGGTCCTCGGAGAAGAACAGGTTGTCGAACAGCGTCTGCGCGGCCTCCTTGGTCGGCGGCTCGCCCGGCCGCATCATGCGGTAGATCTCCACCAGTGCGTCGAGCTGGTTGTCGGTCGGGTCGATGCGCAGCGTGTTGGAAATGAACGGCCCCTGATCGAGGTCGTTGACGTACAGGGTCGGCAACTCGCTAAGGCCGGCCCTGATGATCGCATCGACCGTCTCGGCCGTGAGCTCGTCGTTGGCCCGGGCAATGATCTCGCCGGTGCTCGCATCCACCAGGTCGCGGGCGACGATCTTGCCCTCGAGGTACTCGCGCGGGACTGCCAGCTGCTTGACCTCGGCCTTCTTCAGCTCGCGGATGTGGCGGGCCGTGACCCGGCGGCCTTCCTCGACCAGGGTCTTGTTGCCGATCTTGATGTCGAAGGTGGCCGTCTCGCCGCGCAGGCGCTCCGGCTCCGCCAGCTCGAGCGAAATCTCGCCCTTCTTCCCGATGCGGTAGAGGTTGAAGTTGAAGAACAGCCCCAGCACCTGCTCGGTGGTGTAGCCGAGCGCGCGCAGCAGGACCGTGGCCGGCAGCTTGCGCCGCCGGTCGATGCGCACGAAGATGTTGTCGCGCGGGTCGAACTCGAAGTCCAGCCAGGAGCCGCGGTAGGGGATGATGCGCGCGGAATAGAGCAGCTTGCCCGAGGAATGGGTCTTGCCCCGGTCGTGGTCGAAGAACACGCCCGGGGAGCGGTGCAGCTGCGAGACGATCACACGCTCGGTGCCGTTGATCACGAACGTGCCGTTCTCGGTCATCAGCGGCAGCTCACCCATGTAGACCTCGGACTCGCGCACGTCCTTGGGCGTGCCGGAGCTGCTGTCCTTGTCGTACAGCGCCAGGCGCACGGTCACGCGCAGGGGCGCCGCGTAGGTCATGCCGCGAAGCTGGCATTCCTTGACGTCGAACGGAGGCGCGCCCAGCCGGTAGTCCACGTATTCCAGCGCGGCGTTGCCCGAGTAGCTGCTGATCGGGAACACCGTGCGGAAGGCGCCGTGCAGACCCCGGTCCCCGCGCTCCTCGGACTTCCGCTCCAGCTGCAGGAAGTCCCGATAGGATTCGATCTGCGTGGCAAGCAGGTACGGCACTTCCCGTACCGCAGGCAGCTTGCCGAAATCCTTGCGGAAGCGCTTCTTTTCGGTGAAGGTATAAGCCATCGGGCAATCCTCAGCGATCATCAGGCGCGGCGTGTCGGAGGTCGCGGCGCCGGCTTGCGGGCAGCCGGCCCCGGCAGTGCCGCGTACTCAGCAGGAAAAGGCCGGTGGCGTCGCGCCACCAGCCATCTTGCGGGACAACAATCTGTCGCTCTAACGTCAAGAACCTTACTTGATCTCGACGCTGGCGCCAGCCTCTTCAAGCTGCTTCTTCAGCTCCTCAGCTTCTTCCTTGGGGATGCCTTCCTTGATCGGGGCAGGCGCCCCCTCGACCAGGTCCTTCGCCTCCTTCAGGCCCAGCCCGGTGGCAGCGCGAACGACCTTGATCACGGACACCTTGTTGGACCCGAAGTTGCTCAGGACTACGTCGAATTCGGTCTTCTCCTCCTCGGCGGCGGCCTCACCGCCCGCGGCGGCAGCGCCGGCCGGAGCAGCCGCCACGGCGGCGGCCGCGGAGACCCCGAACTTCTCTTCCATCGCCTCGATCAGCTCCACGACCTCCATGACGGTCATGTTGGAGATGGTATCGAGAATCTCGTCTCTGGATACAGCCATTGTAGTCGACTCCTGCACGATCTGTTTCGACCCGGTCAGGTCGCCTGGATTCCGAAAGCCGTCCCTAGGCCGCCTGCTGCTTCTGGTCGCGCACCGCGGCAAGTGTGCGCGCCAGCTTCGCATGCGGCTCGTTGAGCGTGCGTACGAACTTCTCGACGGGTGCCTTGATCACGCCCATCAGCCTGGCAATCGCCTCATCATAGGTCGGCAGTGTCGCCAGGCGCTGGGCCTCCCCGGCCCCGTAAAGCTGTCCCCCGAAAGCCACGGACTTCAGGATCAGCTTCTCGTTCGTCTTGGCGTAATCGGTCAGGACCCGCGCGGCCGCGGCGGGATCGTTCTGCGAGAAGGCCAGCACCAGCGGCCCCTCCAGAACCCCCTGCAGACACTCGAAATCCGTCCCTTCCACTGCCCGGCGCGCCAGGGTGTTCTTGACCACACGCAGATAGACACCACCCTCGCGGGCACGGGTGCGGAGGTCATTCATCTCGCTTACCGTGAGACCGCGGTACTCGGCGGCAACGGCGGAATGCGCCCCTGCTGCGACCGCGTTGACCTCGGCCACCATGGCTTGCTTCTGCTCAAGGCTGGTTGTCACCTTGCATCACCTCCTGGCCTCGGCACCGGGTGCCGGCGGCACCCGCGACTCGGATAACCGGATGCCGCTCCCTCGACATCCGCCCTCTTGTCACGATGACCAGCGCCAGGACGTACCTGACCCGGGTTCACCGTCTGCGCAGGCCGGCCCGAGGGCCATTAAGCCCGGGCCCGTCCGGGCCCCTGGCACCTGCGGTCTTAGACGCGTCACCTCGCGGTGACGGCCCAGATCCATCGAAACTCTTCCGGCCCGCGGGTCACCCCGGCAGGCTGGACTGGTCCACCCGGACCCCCGCCCCCATGGTGGAGGAGACGGTGATCCGCTTGAGATAAATCCCCTTCGAGGTGCCCGGCTTGGCCTTCTGCAGGTCGGCGATCAGCGCCGCCAGGTTCTCCCGCAACTGGTCCACCTCGAAGTCCGCCTTGCCGATGGTGCAGTGGACGATGCCGTTCCGGTCCGTGCGGTAGCGCACCTGCCCGGCTTTGGCGTTGCGCACGGCGCCCGCCACGTCCGGCGTCACCGTGCCCACCTTGGGGTTGGGCATCAGGCCGCGTGGGCCCAGGATCGGGCCCAGCGCGCCCACCACCCGCATGGCGTCGGGCGAGGCGATCACCACGTCGAAATCCAGCTCGCCGCCCTTGATCCGCTCGGCGAGGTCCTCGAAGCCGACCACGTCCGCGCCGGCTTCCTGCGCCGCCTCGGCGTTGGCACCCTGGGCGAACACAGCCACCCGCACGGACTTGCCGGTGCCGTTGGGCAGTACGGTCGAGCCGCGCACGACCTGGTCGGACTTGCGCGGGTCGACGCCCAGGTTCACGGCGACGTCCACCGACTCGGCAAAGCGCGCGCTGGCGGTCTCCCGGATCAGGGACAGCGCCTCGTCGACCGGATACAGCTTGCCGATCTCGATGCGCTCGCGGACGGCACGAATTCGCTTGCCAGCCTTCGCCATGATCAGACCCCCTCCACGTCGAGGCCCATGCTGCGGGCGCTGCCGGCGATGGTGCGCACCGCCGCGTCCATGTCCTTCGCGGTCAGGTCGGGCATCTTGAGCTTCGCGATCTCCTCGAGCTGCTCACGGTTGACCTTGCCCACCTTATTGGTGTTGGGCGTGCCGCTGCCGGACTGGATGCCCGCGGCCTTCTTCAGCAGCACGCCCGCCGGCGGCGTCTTGGTGATGAAGGTGAAGCTGCGATCGGAATAGGCGGTGATCACCACCGGGGTCGGCAACCCCTGCTCCATGTTCTGCGTGTGCGCGTTGAACGCCTTGCAGAACTCCATAATGTTCAGGCCGTGCTGCCCCAGCGCCGGCCCCACGGGCGGGCTGGGATTCGCCTGCCCGGCCGGCACCTGCAGCTTGATGTAGGCCGTTACCTTCTTCGCCATCGTTCACTCCTGTCGGGTGCAAGCGCCTTCCGGCTCCCCGCAAGTACCTCAGGCCTTCTCGACCTGGCTGAAATCCAGGTCCACCGGCGTGGACCGGCCGAAGATCAGCACCGCCACGCGCAGGCGGTTCTTCTCGTAATTGACCTCTTCCACCACGCCGTTGAAATCGTTGAACGGGCCGTCGGTCACCCGGACCACCTCGCCGGCCTCGAACAGCACCTTGGGACGCGGCTTCTCCACGCCCTCCTGCATACGCTGCAGGATCGACTCCGCCTCGCGGTCCGAGATGGGCGTCGGGCGGTCGCTGGTGCCGCCGATGAACCCCAGCACCTTGGGCACGTCCTTGACCAGGTGCCAGCTCTCGTCGTTCATGTCCATCTGGACCAGGACGTAGCCGGGGAAGAACTTGCGCTCGCTCTTGCGCTTCTGTCCCTCCCGCATCTCCACGACCTCCTCGGTCGGCACCAGGATCCGGCCGAAGTAATCCTGCAGGTTGCTGCGCTTGACCCGTTCTTCCAGCGAGCGCTTGACCTGGTGCTCGAAGCCCGAATAGGCGTGGACCACGTACCAGCGCATCGCCATGCTCAGCCCCCTACCCCGATAATCTGCTGGATGCCCCAGCCCAGGAGCATGTCCAGCAGCCACATGAACACGCCGGTCAGGATCACCAGCGCCACCACCACCAGGGTGGTCTGGATGGTCTCCTGGCGGGTCGGCCAGACGACCTTGCGCACCTCGTTGCGCGACTCCTGCACGAAGCCCCACAGCACCTGCCCCTTCGCCGTCTGGTAGCCGATCAGGATCGATACCGCGGCTGCCGCGAGCAGCCCCCCGACCCGGATCACGAGCATCTCCTGCGAGAACCAGTAGAACGCGCCCACGGCGCCCGCGAGGATCGCCACCGCCACGGACAGCTTGACGGTGTCCATCACGGACCCGCTTGTGTCAGCCTTGGCATTCATCAGGTTGAAGGAGCTACCTCTGTGTCCTGCCCGCCCGGCGGGAAGATGGCAGGCCAGGAGGGACTCGAACCCCCAACCTGCGGTTTTGGAGACCGCTGCTCTGCCAATTGAGCTACTGGCCTTCGATCCTCGCCGGCGCCGATGCCGGCGTCCGGCGCTCACCGCGAAACGAGGGGCGCAAGCGCCCCCCGGTCGCATCATGCGCGTTGCCCTGCCTACTCGATGATCTTGGACACGACGCCGGCGCCGACGGTGCGGCCGCCCTCGCGCACGGCAAAGCGCAGACCATCCTCCATCGCAATCGGCGAGATCAGGTCCACCTTCATCTGCACGTTGTCGCCCGGCATCACCATCTCCG
>DASQZM010000082.1:0-67081 GCA_035638695.1 Gammaproteobacteria bacterium
CGAGACCGTCACCTGGGCTCCGGCGGAGACCACGAGCTCTCTGAACTCCCCGTGCCCGCTGGTGCCCGGCGCGCCTATGTCCAGGCTGACAAGGACCGCCCGCCGCCCCGCCCGGGGACGTTCAAACACGTGCGCGCCTCATGCTGAACCGATGGTCAGAAATTACCGAACTCCGGCGGTTTCGTTTCATCCGTGGGGGGCCCCGGCAGCTTCACGTTGCGGGCCGGCACCACGGTGGAAATCGCATGCTTGTATACCATCTGGCTGACGCTGTTCTTCAACAGCACCACGAACTGGTCGAAGGAGTCGATCTGGCCCTGCAACTTGATCCCGTTCACGAGATAGATGGACACCGGGATCTTTTCCTTGCGCAAGGCGTTCAGAAACGGTTCCTGCAAAGACTGCCCTTTGGCCATTGTCTTACTCCATTCTATTTCTTATCCCACGAGCCTCTCGTGGACTGATGTTCGCTCCATTCCGGCGCCTTCCAACCCGTCCCGGCCGTACCCGGCCCGAAACTAATATAGCATACGTCACAAGCACATCCCGCCATCCGCGATAGCCGCCCCGAGCCGTTCCGCGGTCTTCGCGGCGAGACCAGGGTCGCTGCTGTCCAGCCATACCGCCTCCCGCTCGCGCCTGAGCCAGGTGAGCTGACGCTTGGCCAGCTGCCGGGTGGCGGCGATGCCCCTGGCGATCGCCTCGTCGCGGGTTCGCCGGGCGTCCAGGTATTCCCACAGCTGGCGATACCCGACAGCCCGCATGGACGGAATCTCCGGGTTCAGGTCAGCGCGCGCCCGCAGGGCACGCACCTCATCGATGAACCCCTGTTCCAGCATGTCGTGGAAGCGCCGAGCGATCCGCTGGTGCAGGAGCGCGCGCGAAGAAGGCGACACGATCACTCGCGTGATCCGGTATTCACGCGATTGGGCACCCTGCCGCCGGTAAAGTTCCGTCGGAGCCAGACCGGTCAACCGGTACAGCTCCAGGGCGCGCTGTATGCGCTGGGGATCGTTGGGGTGGATGCGCCCCGCCGCCTCGGGGTCGATCCCCGCCAGACGCCGGTGCAGCGCCTCCCAGCCGAACCGCCGCGCCTCCTCGCGCAGCGCTTCGCGAACCGCTGGATCCGCCGGCGGAAGATCATCGACCTTCCCCTGCAGCGCGCGGAAGTAGAGCATCGTCCCGCCCACCAGCAGCGGCACGCGGCGCCGTGCGAGAATCGCTTCGATGCAGGCCAGCGCGTCCGTCCGGAAGCGCCCGGCAGAATACCGCCGGGCCGGATCCAGGATATCCACCAGGTGGTGCGGCACGGCGGTACGCAGCTCCCGCGACGGCTTGGCAGTGCCGATATCCATGCCGCGATAGACCTGCGCCGAATCGACGCTCACGATCTCCACCGGGTAACGGCGCGCCAGCTGCACCGCCAGGCCGCTCTTGCCGGAGGCGGTCGGTCCCATCAGGAAGATCACCGGGCGCGCCCGCCCCGCCCGGCCGCCCAGCGCGGGGGCCGCGCTCATCGACCACGCAGGAACAGCCGGTCCAGCGCTGCCATGTCCAGCTCGGTCCAGGTCGGCCGGCCGTGATTGCACTGTCCGCTGTTCTCGGTCCGTTCCATCTCCCGCAGCAACGCATCCATCTCCGCCTGCGTCAGGCGCCGGTTCGCCCGCACCGAGCCGTGGCACGCCGCGGTCGCCAGCACCTCGTTCACCCGCTCGCGAACCCGGCTGCTGCGCCCGTGCCGGGCCAGATCGGCGACCACATCCCGCAGCAGCGCGTCGGCATCCGCGTCCCGCAGGGGAGCCGGCAAGCCGCGCACCAGCACGGTCTCCGGACCGGCGCGGCTGAGCTCGAAGCCGAGCCCGGCGAGCGCCTCCTGCTCACCCTCGACCAGATCCGCCTCGGCTCGGGAGAGGCTCACGCTTACCGGCACCAGGAGCGGCTGGGCACCGGGCCCGCCTGCCTCCACCGCACGCTTGAGGCGCTCGTAGGTGATGCGCTCGTGGGCGGCGTGCATGTCCACCAGCACCAGCCCGCGGGCGTTCTGGGCCAGGATGTAGACGCCGTGCAGCTGGGCCAGGGCATACCCCAGGGGCGGCGCGTGGGCCTCGGGAGCTGCCTCGGCCACGCCCGCCGGGGCGTTCCAGGCCGCGGCGGGCGTGGCCGCCGGTCCCGGAAGCGGCTCCTGGAAGCGGATGCTGGCCTGAAGTGCCGCCGCGCCGGGTCGCCGGACCGGCCAGGTGCCGCCCGCATGCCCGGCCGATACGGCAGCCGGGAGCGTTCCGCCGCTCGGGCGCTCGCTGCCGGCGGCGGCGAGCGCCCGCTCGATGGCACGGAACAGGAAATCGTGCACGGTACGTCCATCCCGGAAGCGCACCTCTTGCTTGGCCGGGTGCACGTTGACGTCCACGCCCGCGGGCGACAGCTCCAGGTAGAGCACGTAGGCCGGGTGCCGGCCGTGAAACAGCACGTCCTGGTAGGCCTGGCGCACGGCGTGCGCGATCAGTCGGTCCCGCACCATCCGCCCGTTGACGAAGAAGTACTGCAGGTCACCCTGGCTGCGCGAAAACGTGGGCAGGCCGATCCAGCCGCGCAAGCCCAACCCGGCCGCCGTATAGTCGATGCCGAGGGCATGCTCGGCGAACACGCCGCCGAGCAGCGCGCGCAGCCGGTCCACGCCCTCTTGGGGCGTCGTCGCCGCCGGCAGGTCCAGCACCTCGCGCTCGTTGTGACGCAGGCGCATGCCGACGTCGAAGCGCGAGAGGGCCATCTGACGCAGCACCCGCTCCAGGTGGCCGAACTCGGTGCGCTCGGTGCGCATGAACTTGCGCCGCGCCGGCGTGTTATGGAACAGGTCACGTACCTCCACCGTGGTCCCGGGCGGGTGGGGCGCCGGGACCGGATCCTCTCCGTCCGGCCCTTCCAGCACCCAGCCGTGTTGGTCGGCGGCGGTCCGGGACACCAGCCGCAGGCGCGATACCGAAGCGATGCTGGGCAGGGCCTCGCCCCGGAAGCCGAGGCTGTGCACGCCTTCCAGATCCTCCAGGGTGGCGATCTTGCTGGTGGCGTGGCGATCCAGCGCCAGCGCCAACTCATGCGCGGCAATGCCGCTGCCATCGTCCCGCACCCGGACCAGGCGCAGGCCGCCGCGCTCCACGTCCACGTCGACCTGGTGCGCGCCGGCGTCGAGGCTGTTCTCCAGCAGCTCCTTGGCCACGGACGCCGGCCGCTCGACCACCTCGCCGGCGGCGATCTGGTTGACCAGTTGGGACGGAAGTCGCCGGATCATGCAGGTAATGTAGCAGTATCGGGGGCATCCCTGAACCCGGTTCCCGGACGCGGCGACGAGCCACTCCACCACGGTCCGGGAGGGCGTCCTTTCGCGCGGCAGCACGCGCGCGCGGCTGTTGCGCGCGAGCCGCCGTGGCGCCGGGCGGCGCGCCGCCGCAGAACGGCGTATCCCGACCAGGATCGCGGTGGCCACCTCGTCCTGACAGGTCCGGCCGGCCGGTACGACGCGCGCTCGCCGAGGTCGCACACGATACGAGTGCGGTCCGACGCCTCCGGTACCCGGAGGCCCTCGACCCGGACCGGCGCGACCCGAACGCCGGTCACATTGTTTTCCAAGGACTTTAGTCGCACTCGGGGTCGCCCTGCATGCGGGCCTTCAGCCGCGAGCCCAGGGGGCTGGCCGTCTCCAGGGTCAGCTCGCGCCCGCTGTCGCGGTGGCGGAACGTCAGGCTGAGGTCGGGCCGCGGCAGCTCCCCGCGGGCCCGTTCAGGCCACTCGACCAGCCAGACGGTCCCCGGCGCGTCCTGGTCGCGTATCCCGAGGTACTCCAGCTCCCCGGGGTCCGCCAGGCGGTAGAGGTCCATGTGCAGAAACCGGCGCCCGTCCAGCTCGTAGGGCTCAACCAGCGTATAGGTCGGGCTGCGCACCGGCCCGGACCATCCCAGCGACCGCAACAGCGCCCGTACCCACGAAGTCTTGCCGGTGCCCAGTTCGCCTTCCAGGGCAATCACCAGGTGCGCGTCCTTCGGCAGGCGGCGCAGGGCGCGCGCGAAGGCCGCCGCGTGACGCCGGGTGTGCGCCGGCCCCGGCAGCAGGATGCGGGTCGCACCGGTCACGGGTTGCTCAGACGGCGCAGCTGCGGCATCAGATCCAGCGCGGCCAGGCCGCGTTCGCCATCCAGGGCGGCCGCGTCCGCCGCGGCACCATGCAGGAACGCGCCCAGGCGGGCCGCATCGAATGGCTCGAGTCCCTGCGCCAGCAGGCCGGCGACCACACCGGTGAGCACATCGCCCATCCCGCCGGTGGCCATCCCCGGGTTGCCAGTGGCGGAAACCGCCAGGCGCTCGCCGTCGGCAACCACGGTGCCGGCCCCCTTGAGCACGACCACCGCCTCGTAGCGCCGGCTGAGCGCGATCGCGGCCGCGAACCGGTCAGACTGGACCTCACGCACGCCGCATTCGAGCAGCCGTGCGGCTTCGCCCGGATGGGGCGTAAGCACCCAGCGTTCGCGTTTGCGCGGCCGTGCGGCCAGCAGGTTGAGGCCATCGGCGTCCAGCACCAGCGGCTGCGTTGCCGCAAGAACCGTCTCGAACAGGCTCCGGGCCCAGTCCGACTGCCCCAGCCCGGGCCCCGCCGCGATCACCGTGGCACGCTCCAGCAGGGGCGCAAGGTCGGCGCCGCTTCGGATTGCGTGACACATGAGCTCCGGGCGGGCGACGTTGACGCTGCCGGCGTGGTCCGGCGCGGTGGCGACGGACACCAGACCGGCACCGATACGCAGGGCAGCCTCGCCGGCCATACGCACGGCGCCCGGCATGCCCGGTCCGCCGCCGGCCACCAGGACATGGCCGTAGCGGCCCTTGTGCGCGGTGCGCGGGCGTCGTGGCAGCAGACGGGACAGATCGTCCCGCCCGACCCGCCGGGCGGACGGCTCGGCCACGTCGTAGACCGCCGCGGGGATCCCGAGATCGTCGCAGCGCAGCGCGCCGGTGCAGTCGGGGGCGTCTCCGGTGAGCAGCCCGCGCTTGAGGCCGATGAAGGTGACGGTCAGGTCCGCGCGCACCGCCGTGCCCATGATCCGGCCGCTGTCACCGCTCAGACCCGACGGGATGTCCACCGCCAGCACGGCTGCCCCGGCCGCATTGATCGCATCCACCAGCTGCCGCGCGTCGCCGCCGACCTCGCGGCTCAGCCCGGTGCCCAGCACGGCGTCGACGATCACGTCGGCGCGGGCATCGGCAAGCTTGGTCCCTGACGTGTACCCCTCGTAGCCGCCGCCCGCCTCCAGCCAGGACCGCGCCGCCCACCGCGCGCTGCCCCGCAGTGCGTCAGGCTCGCGCAAGCCCAGCAGGCGCACCTCCAGCCCGGCCTGCCGGGCCAGCCGGGCCACCACGTAGCCGTCGCCGCCGTTGTTGCCGCCGCCGCAGCAGACCACCAGGCGACGCGCCTCCGGCCAGCGCCGGCGCAGCTCGCGAAAGGCCGCCCGGCCCGCGCGTTCCATGAGGGTTTCGCCGGGGATGCCGAAGCGCTCGATCGCGCTGCGGTCGAGCTCGCCCACCTGGGATGCCAGATAGAGGTTTTGGGGAAGCTCCTGCATGTTTGTCATTATACTAACCCCGTCAGAGGGAATGCCTCTTCTCAGCGTTCCTGTCGGTCTGCCTGGCAAGGTGCGGGGAGCCGCCGGGACCTGACGATACCTTCGAGAAGACTGGTGAACTGGATGGACCTCCCGATCCTCCCGCAGGCATGACCGACCCGTCACGCGAAGCGTCCGTGAACGACCCCGCGACGCTGGAGAAGCTGGCCCGCGACATCCGGCAGTGGAGCCGCGAGCTCGGCTTCACCGGCGTCGGCATCGCGGACGTGGACCTGTCTTCGGACGAGCCGCGGCTGCTCGACTGGCTGCGTGCCGGGCGGCACGGCGACATGGAGTGGATGGAGCGCCACGGCACCCTCCGCAGCCGGCCGCAGGAACTCGTACCGGGCAGCGTGCGCGTGATCGCCGTGCGCCTGGATTACTTCCCGCCGGGGCGCGACCCGTGGGGGGTCCTGTCGCGCCCCGAGCTCGGCTACGTCTCCCGCTACGCCCTGGGACGCGACTACCACAAGCTGATGCGCCGCCGCCTCCAGAAGCTCGCCGAGCGGATTCGCGCGGCCAGCGGCAGCGTCGGCTACCGCGCCTTCGTCGACAGCGCGCCGGTGCTGGAGAAGGCGCTGGCCCGCAAAGCGGGTCTCGGCTGGGTGGGCAAGCATACCAACGTGCTTTCCCGGGACGCCGGCTCCTGGTTCTTCCTGGGGGAGCTGTTCACGGACCTGCCCCTGCCGACGGACGCGCCGGTCGAGGACCACTGCGGCAGCTGCCGAAAGTGCATCGACGTCTGTCCTACCGGAGCCATCACCGGTCCGCGCCAGCTGGACGCCCGCCGTTGCATCTCCTATCTCACCATCGAACACCGCGGCAGTATCCCCGAGCCCCTGCGGCCGGCCATCGGCAACCGCATCTACGGCTGCGACGACTGCCAGCTGGTCTGCCCGTGGAACCGGTACGCGCATCCCACGGCCGAGGCGGACTTCGCGCCGCGCAACGGTCTCGACGCGCCCGCCCTGTCCGGGCTGCTGGGCTGGAGCGAGCAGGAGTTCCTGCAGCGTACCGAGGGGTCGGCGATCCGGCGGATCGGGCACCAGCGCTGGCTGCGCAACGTCGCCGTGGCACTGGGCAACGCGCCGCCGTCGGCCGCGGCCGCGACCGTCCTGTCGGCGCGCGCCGATCATCCCTCGGCCATGGTGCGCGAGCACGTGGCCTGGGCGCTGCGGCGCCAGCGTGGCGGATAGCCGGGATCGGGATCGCCCAGCGCCGGGCAAGGCCACAAGAAAAGGCCCCGGCGACGGACATCGCCGGGGCCTTCCCGCTGTGCTCCCCGGGGCGAGGCCGGCTAGCGAAACCATGCAGGAGTTCCCGTGCCCCCCGCCCTGTCAATCATGCTCCGCCTGCGCCGCGCGCACGCGGACATTGTCGATCAGGCGCGCCCGCCCCATCCAGCCGGCCCCCAGAATTACCAGATCGCGGTCCGCGACCTCCGGCCGACCCAGGTCGGCGACGCGGCGCACCGCGACGTAGTCCACCCGGAAGCCGGCCCGCTCCAGCCACCCGGCGCCTTCGCGCTCGAGCGCCGCATAGTCCCGCCGGCCGCCACTGATGGCATCGCGCAGAGCCACCAGCGTGCGGTACAGCGCCGCCGCGCGCTCGCGCTCGGCCGCGTCCAGGTAGCGGTTGCGCGAACTGATCGCCAGCCCGTCGGCCTCTCGCCGAATGGGGACACCCTCGATGCGCACCGCCAGGAACAGCTCCGCGACCATCCGGCGGATCACGATCAGCTGCTGAAAATCCTTCTCTCCGAACACCGCCACGTCCGGCGCGACCAGGTTCAGAAGCTTGGCCACCACGGTCGCCACGCCGGCGAAATGGCCGGGACGGGAGGCGCCGCAGAGGATCTCTGAAATCCCGGGCAGCTGCACCAGGCAGCGGGCGGGCAGGCCCAGCGGGTACATCTGCGCGGGGGCCGGTGTGAACATGCAGTCGACACCCAGTGCCTCCAGCGCGCGCCGATCCTCCTCCGGCGTGCGCGGGTAGCTCGAAAGGTCCTCGTCCTCCCCGAACTGGGCGGGATTGACGAAGATACTCACGACGACGCGCTTGGCGAGCGAGCGGGCCCGTTCCACCAGGTCCAGATGGCCCTGATGAAGGTTGCCCATGGTGGGCACCAAAGCCAGCGACCCGGCCTCGCGGCGCCAGTCGCCCGCCAGCTGCCGCAGGTCCCCCGGCTGCTTGAGCACGCGCATGCTCAGAAACAGTGCTCGGGGGCAGGGAAAGAGCCGTCGCGGACCGCGCCGACGTAGGCGCGCAGGGCCCCGGCCACATCACCGGCGTCCTGCATGAAATTGCGCACAAAACGCGGCTTGCGTCCCACGGTGATATCCAGCATGTCGTACAGCACCAGGATCTGGCCGTCGACCGCGGGACCGGCGCCGATGCCGATCACCGGGACCGGCGAGATCTCCGTGACCCGTCGGGCCAGGTCGGTGGGCACGCATTCCAGCAGCAGCATGTCGGCACCGGCCTCGCACAGGGCCCGGGCGTCGCCCAGCATGGCCTCGGCGGCGGTGTCCTCGCGCCCCTGCACCTTGTAGCCACCGAGCTTGTGCACGAACTGTGGCTGCAGTCCGATATGGGCGCATACCGGGATGCCCCGGCCGGCCAGAAACGCCACCAGCTCCGCCTGCAGCGCCCCGCCCTCGAGCTTGACCATCTTGGCGCCGCCCTCCTGCATCAACCGTGCCGCGTTGCGCACCGCGAGATCGCGCGTGGCGTAGCTGAGAAACGGCATGTCCGTCATCAGGAAGCCCCGTTGCAGGCCGCGCGCGACCATTGCACTGTGGTACGCCATCTCGTCCACACTCACGGGAACGGTGCTGTCGCGTCCCTGCACCACCATGCCGAGCGTGTCTCCCACCAGCACCACGTCCACCCCGGCTTCGTCGAGCCGCGCCGCGAAGCTGGCGTCGTAGGCGGTCAGGCAGGCGATCTTCTCACCGTCCTGCTTCAGGCGGCCGAGGGTCGGCAGGGAAACGGGACCGGCAGCGCGATCCCGCGATGTGGTGGCGTTCGTGCTCATCAGACAGAGACTCCGCACAAGCGGTGCCGGGTGCCCGGGCACCCGGCCCTGATCGGCAAGTGCGCCAGCATACCGCAGGTCCTGCGGGACAGGCCAGCGGCGGTGCGGGATACTCCGGGCCGGATCGACCGCTCGCCCGCCTGGCACCAGGCGGGCGCTACATGGCCCCCGCGGGGACCTCTGAATCAACCGCAGTGTCCTAGAGTGTCTAGAGTATCTCGGGCATCGGATTGAAGTAATGCCGGCCCGATCGCACCTGGCGTATCTGTTCGAGCAGCAGGCCGTAGGCCTCGCCGCCCTCCGCCAGGTTGATCCCGGCGGCGTTGACGATCAGCAGCGGCGCGGCGTCATAGCCGTGAAAGAACTCCATGTAGCCCTCGTTGAGGCGGGTCAGGTAGTCGCGGCTGATCTGGCGCTCGTAGTCGATACCGCGGCGCGCGATCCGGTCGAGCAGGGTCTCCACCGGCGCCTGCAGATAGATCACCAGGTCCGGGCGGGGTGGTGCCACCGCCAGGCGGTCGTGAACCTGCCGGTAGAGATCGTACTCGTGCCGGTCGAGATTCACCCGGGCGAACAGCTCGTCCTTCTCGAACAGGAAGTCGGCGATCCGCAGTGGCCGGAACATGTCGGCCTGCTGGATCTCTTCCATCTGGCGTACCCGCTGGAACAGGAAGAACAGCTGGGCGGGCAGGGCGGTATCGCGCGGCCGCGTGTAGAAGCGTTCCAGGAACGGGTTCTCGCTGGCGCGCTCCAGCAACAGCTCGCCGGAGAAACTGTCCGCCAGCCGCCGGGCCAAGCTGGTCTTCCCGACCCCGATCGGCCCCTCGATGGCGATATAGCGATGCGGCAGCACGGTGTTCTTGTCTCAGTCCAGCCGCACCAGGCCTTCGGCCGGGCAGCGACGCGCCAGTTGGTCCACCCTGCCCCGGCCCGGGATGGCCAGGGCGGGGGCGAGCTCTCGCAGCGGATGCAGCACGAAGCCGCGGTCCGCGATGCCCGGATGGGGAATGACCAGCTCGGCCGTGTTCATGCTCAGCTCATCATAGAGGAGCAGGTCCAGGTCGAGCGTGCGCGGCCCCCAGCGGACTCCCGAGCGCCTGCGGCCGTGGCGCCGCTCCAGGGACTGGAGCTCGCGCAACAGCTCTCCCGGAGGCAGGTCCGTGTCCAGGGCTGCCACCGCGTTGACGTAGTCGGGCTGGTCCGGTGGTCCCATGGGTCGGCTGCGATAGAGCGACGAGCGGGCCACCAGCCGCGTTCGCGGCAGCTTGCCGAGCTCCGCGAGCGCCCCCGACACCTGCGCGGACGGCTCCCCGAGATTGCTGCCCAGCCCGATGTACGCCCGTGCGCCGCGCGTCACCGTTGCCTCCGCCCGCGCCGCCGGCCCCGCCTGCGCCCGGCGCCTCCGCCCGACAGCATCTGCTCCTGCTCGACCCGATCGACGTTCTGTAACCGGGTCCACCAGTCGGCCAGGTCGGCGTCGACCTCCCCGGCTCCGGCCCGCAGCAGCAGGAAATCATAGGCTGCCCGGAAGCGTGGATGGCCGAGCAGTTGCCGCACGCGCTTGCCCCGCCGCCGCTCGAGGCGCGCCTGCAGCTGCCAGATCTCCCGCATGGGCACGCGAAATCGCTTGGGAATCGCCACCGCGTCGATCTCGGAGGCGACCACGTCAGAGGCTGCGACGTGCAGCGCCGCCGCGGGAGGCCGCTCCGCCTCCACCGCACCCGCTTCGTCGCGCACCGCACCCCACAGCAGCGCCGCGAACAGGAACGCCGGCGTGACCGGCCGGTCCTCGGTGATCCGCCGGTCGGTATTCTCCATGGCCCGGCGGAGCAGCCGGTCCGTGGGACCGTCCTCGCCTTCGGCGCGCAGCGCACGCTCGGTCCGCGGGAACAGCTGAGCGAACAGCCCGTGCCGCCGCAAGCCCTCGTAACTGGCCAGGGCGTGACCGGACAGGAACAGCTTCATGGACTCGTCGAACAGACGCGCCGGCGCGATCTGCCCCAGCAGCGCGCCCAGCTCGTGGATGGCATCCTCGCTCGCCTGGTCGATCGCGAACCCGAGCTTGGCGGCGAAGCGGATCGCGCGCAGCATGCGCACCGGGTCCTCGCGGTAGCGCACCGCGGGATCGCCGATCAGGCGCAGGATGCCGCGCCCGAGATCGCGCATGCCGCCGGTGTAGTCCTGGATGGAGAAGTCGGCGATATTGTAGTAGAGGCTGTTCACCGTGAAGTCCCGGCGCAGCGCATCCTCCTGGATGCTGCCGTAGACGTTGTCGCGGATCAGCCGCCCGCTTTCGTCCTGCAGTCCCTCACCCTCACCGCTGTCATGGCCGGCGCGAAACGTCGCCACCTCTACGATCTCACGTCCGAACAGCACGTGCGCCAGACGGAATCGCCGCCCGATCAGGCGACAGTTGGAGAAGACCCGCTTCACTTCCTCCGGCAGGGCATCGGTGGCGACGTCAAAATCCTTGGGCTGGTGCCCCAGCAGCAGGTCCCGCACGCCGCCGCCAACCAGGAAGGCCTGAAACCCGGCCTTATGCAGGCGGTACAGCACCTTGAGGGCATTGTCGGAAATGTTGGCGCGGGAAATGCTGTGTTCCGAACGCGGTATGATTGTCGGAGATATTGTTTCTGCCACCGGTTCCCTTGGGATTTCGCGACGCTGCAGGCGCTTATCGGGCTTGAGCAATTCGTGGTCAACCGTATAATAGCATTGGTCATGTGCCCGTGAGTACACGCCCGGGCGCGCCAACCGATACAAGCAGCTCCCTTCGTCTAGCGGTCCAGGACGCCGCCCTCTCACGGCGGAAACAGGGGTTCGATTCCCCTAGGGAGCGCCATCTTCCCGGGTGTCCGACCGCATGCAGCCAGCCCGCGCTTCGGAGCAATCTGCCGCGATCCAGCGACCCGGCCTGCTGCGGCGACTGGCGGCGATCTTCTACGACTCGTTGATCCTGCTGGCCCTGCTGATCCTCGCCACGTTCCCCCTGATGCTGTTCACGCACGGGCGGCCGATCCCCGCCGGCACCCGTGCCTACACCTTCTACCTGCTGGTGGTCGCCTGGCTGTTCTTCGCCGGCTTCTGGACCCATGGCGGGCAGACCGTCGGAATGCGCAGCTGGCGCCTGCGCCTTGCCACCGTGGACGGCGAGCCGGTGGGATGGATGCGGGCCACGCTGCGCTTTGCGGCCGCGATTCTCTCCTGGGCCGCGTTCGGGCTCGGCTTCCTGTGGCAGTGGCTGGATCCCGATGGGCTGTGCTGGCACGACCGGCTGTCGGGCACCACCCTGCAGTTCCTGCCGCGGCAACCGCGCCGGGCCGGGCCCGAGCCCGGGTCCGGCCCCGGGTGACGCCTCCCGACGGCTCAGCGCACCCGGCGGATCCCCCAGACGGCGGCAGCCACGATCAGCACTGTCGGGAGCCAGGCGGTGACCGCCGGGTTGATGCCGTAGACCTGGGCGCTGCTGAGCAGCGCGTTGTTGGCCAGATAGTAGAGGACCCCGATGACCACGCCGACCAGCACCCGCTGGCCGGTGCCGACCGACCGCAGCGGCCCGAAGCTGAACGGGATCGCCAGCAGCACCATGGCGGGCACCGTGAACGGCTCCACCACCTTAGCCCAGAACTTCGTCTCGTAACGATCGTATTCCAGCCCGTTGCCCCGGAGGTAGCGGATGTAGCGATACAGCCCCGGCAGCGTCAGGCTCTCGGGCTTGACCACGAACAGGTCTAGCAGACCGGGGCTCAGGCGCGTGGACCAGACCTTGTTGGCCTGGTGCGTGACACGCACCCCCTCCGGGCCAAAGCGCGAAGCGGCGTAATCATGCAGGGTCCAGCGGCCGGTACCGATCGTGGCGCTGCGCGCATGCGCGGCGACCACCAGCCGATGGCTGTCGCTGAAGCGGTAAATGTCGATTCCGGCAGCCCGGCGCCGCGACTGCAGCTCGGCGATGCTGACGAAACGGTTGCCGTCGCGCAGCCATAAGTGACCGTGAATCTGCATGGTCGCGTGGCCACTCTCGGCCTGGGCCTTGAGCCGGATAGCGAGCTGGTTCCCCTGCGGGGCGGCCAGGTCGCCCAGCAGGTAACAGCAGACCATCAGCACTGCGCCGGCGACCAGCGTCGCCGAGGTCAGGCGCACCAGCGAAAGCCCGGAGGCCCGCATCACCATCAGCTCGCGCCCCGCGGCCAGCGACCCCAGCCCGAACAGTGTCCCCAGCAGCACGGCGATGGGGAACATTTCGTAGGCACCCTCGGGCAGCTGCAGCAGCACGTAGCCCAGCGCCTGCAGGATGCCGTAGCCCCCGCCGACGTGCTCGATCTCCGCCAGGAAGTTCAGGAACAGGTTGAGCGCCATCAGTGCGAGCAGCACCTGCAACGTCCCCAGCAGGACCGCCCGGACGAGGTAGCGATCGACGATTTTCATTGCAGACGTCTCCACGGACCGCGCATGCCCAGCATCCATGCCCAGCCGTTCTGCCGGGCGAGCAGCGCGAACGCCGCGGCCACGCCTAGCGCGTGCACCCACAACAACCCGATCGCCGGGGGCACCTGACCATCGGCAATCCAGCTCTGGCCCACGCTCAGCAGATTGGAGTAGACCATGTAGACCAGCAGCCCCAGCAGCACCCGCGCCGAGCGCCCCTGGCGCGGCCCGCTATGCGCCAGGGGCAGTGCCAGCAGCGTGAGCACCAGTGCCGAGAGCGGAATCGACAGCCGCCAGCGCAGCTCCGCCTTGTCGCCGGGATCACTCGAGGCGATCAGCGCCGCCGTGGACTTGATGCTGTGGCGATTGCTTTCGTTGCCTGCCTGCGGCAGCTGATAGCGGATACCATGGGTATGAAAGTGCACGATCCGGAAGTCCGCCGAGCCCGGGCTGCCGCTGTAGCGGAACCCGTTCACCAGCACCAGCACCCGCGCGCCTGGTTCGATCCGCTGCTCCCCCCGCGCGGCGAAGATGACCACCGGCTCGCCGTTCCGGGTGGTGCGGATGAATACATTCCTGAGCTCGCGCCCGTTGTCGCTCGTGCCCTCGGCGTAGAACACCGACTTCCCGGAATCGAAGGCCTTGAACTGGCCCGCCGCCACGGCACCGAACCGGACCGCGCGTTCGGCCGCATGGCGCACCTCGTAGCTCTGGCGCTGCGACCATGGGCTGAGCCAGAAGGCAAGCACCGCCAGCAGGACTGCCACGGCACCCGCCAGCAGCAGCAGGGGCCGGTACAGTCGGGCCGGCCCGATGCCGCAGGCCGCCAGGGCGGTGAACTCGCTGTCCCGGTACAGGCGGCCGAAGGCGAGGATGATGGCGACGAACAGGGCCGCCGGGATGAGCACCGTGAAATACTGCAGCGCGACGAGCCCCAGCAGGTGGAAGATCACGTCCTGGCTGAGCTTTCCGGCTGCCGCGTCGCTGAGGAACCGCACGTAGCGTGAGCTGACCAGAATCAGCATCAGGACGCCGGTCGCGGCGGCCCAGGTCTGCCCGACCTCCCGGAGGATATAGCGGTCAATTCGACTCAGCATGCACGTTCCGGGAAGAAAGGCGATTTAAAAAAATTTCCGCTTCCAATACACTACGTACTCGGATGCGGAACCGTAGTGGTGGCCGCCGCGCAGCGCCTGACACCCGCTGCACCGCCGGCCCGCGCCACACCGGGAGATTCCGGGCCGGAACATACTGGACGATGTGCGCGCGCACACGGTGCGCGGGAGGATGTTCCGCACTTTGCCAGCCCCGAACCCGGTCGGCAACACGCTGCGCGTCCGGCGAAACAGGAGACGGTGATCCCGCGCCGTCCGGAGCCCGTCGCGGGCCAGAACCAATACGAGCGAAAGCCGATCCATGCCGGCCCTGCCCCGTGTGCCGGCGTCGAACCAGGAGTGATTCGATGGACTACTCGGTCAAGAGCGGAAATCCCGAGAAGCAGCGCGTCGCCTGCGTGGTGGCGGGCGTATTCGATCATCGCCGCCTGCGCGGAGCGGCCGCGGACATCGACCGCGTCAGCGGGGGCTACATCTCCGCGATCGCGCGCCGCGGCGACATGGACGGCAAGGTGGGCCAGAGCGTGCTCCTGCACAACGTCCCGAATACCCTGTGCGATCGGGTGCTGCTGGTGGGCTGCGGCCGGGAGCGCCAGTTCGACGACAAGGCCTACCGGCGGGTGAATTCCCAGGCGGCGAAGGTGTTGGCCAACTACGGTGCCCGTGACGCCGTCAGCTTTCTCACGGACCTGCACGTGCGCGGCCGTGACATCTCGTGGAAGGTGCGCACCGCGGTCGAGGTGACCGAGCACGCGCTCTATCGCTTCGAGGAGTTCCGCAGCGAGAAGGAGGAGCCGCCCCGCCCACTGCGCCGGATGACCTTCGGCACGCCGAGCCGGCGGGAACTGCCGGCGGGCGAGCAGGCCATCGCGGTCGGCCGCGCCACGGCCGCCGGGGTCAAGCTGGCGCGCGATCTCGGCAATACGCCCGGGAACGTGTGCACACCCACCTACCTGGCCGAGCGGGCGTTCCAGATCGGCCGGGAGAAGGCCGACCTGAAGGTGCGCGTGCTGGAAGAGAAGGAGATGACCGAGCTGGGCATGGGCGCCCTGCTCAGCGTCTCCCGGGGCAGCAGCGAGCCGGCCAAACTGATCCTGATCGAGTACCAGGGCGGCCGCCCCGAGGACCGGCCCTACGCCCTGGTCGGCAAGGGCGTGACTTTCGACGCCGGGGGCATCTCGCTCAAGCCCGCCGCCGCCATGGACGAAATGAAATTCGACATGTGCGGTGCGGCCGCCGTGTTCGGCAGCATCAGCGCGGTGGCCGACCTCCGCCTGCCGATCAACGTGGTGGGCGTGGTGCCCTGCTCGGAAAACCTTCCCGACGGCGCGGCCAACAAGCCCGGCGACATCGTCCGGACAATGTCCGGCCAGACCGTGGAAGTGCTGAACACGGACGCGGAGGGCCGTCTCCTGCTGTGCGACGCCCTGACCTACAGCGAGCGCTACAAGCCGCTCACGGTCATCGATATCGCCACGCTTACCGGGGCGTGCATCATCGCCCTCGGGCATGAAGCCAGCGCCGTCTATGCCAATGACAGCTCGCTGGCGCGTGCCCTGGTCGCTGCCGGGGAGGCCAGCGGCGACCGGGGATGGGAAATGCCGCTGTGGGACGAGTACAAGGAACAGCTCAAGAGCAACTTCGCCGACACCGCCAACGTCGGCGGCCGGCCGGCGGGCAGCATCACCGCGGCGTGCTTCCTGTCCCGCTTCACCGGCGAGATGCGCTGGGCGCACCTGGACATCGCCGGCACGGCCTGGAAGAGCGGCAAGGAGAAGGGCGCCACCGGCCGGCCCGTGCCAATGCTCCTGGAATACCTGCTCGAGCGTGCCCAGCGGCACTGAATGACCCGTATCAGCTTCTACCTGCTTGCCGACAGTGGGCCCGAGGCCCGCCTCCGGGTGGCCTGCCGGCTGGCGGAAAAGGCCTACCTGCAGGGCCAGGGAGTGTATCTGCACGCCGATGGGCCCGCCCAGGCGCAGCGCCTGGACGAGCAGCTCTGGAGCTTCCGTGACGGCGCCTTCGTTCCGCACGCCCGCTACGACGAGGAATACCGTGAACCGGTGGTCATCGGCCACGAGGCCGCCGCGCAGCCACCCCAGACCGGCGTGCTGATCAACCTGGCCGAGGCGGTTCCGGCATTCTTCGGGCGCTTCGATCGCCTGCTGGAGATCGTCTCCGCCGGTGAGGAAGCGCGCGGCAGGGCGCGCGAACGCTTCCGCTTCTACCGTGATCGCGGCTACGATCTGGAGACCCACGAACTGGCGCCGAGAAACCGATGATCGACAAAGACGCCGACGACAACCAGCAGAGCATGGACTTTGCCAAGGGGGAATGCAGCGAGGGGAATACCGCCGGGGGACATCCGGCGGGAGAGATCCCGACGCTGAACCAGGTGGTCGAGCGGGACGCCGCCCAGGCCCAGCCGGATACCCGCGGGGATCTGGAGCAGGCCCTGGACGACCTGGAGGCCCTCACCGGGCGCCTGCACGCCGAGGTGCTCGGGCAGATGCGCCTGTTGATGGAACAGGCGCTCGAGCGGGCGCTGGCCGGGATCCGCGAGTCCCTGCTGGCCGAGCTTGACGAGGAACTCGCCCGTTGTGTTCCCGCCGCCGTGGACGAAGCTCTCCGCTACGGAACCGGCAAGGACTGATCTCGGTCGCTTCGGCCCGCGGTTGCGGCCGCCCGTGCGCGCGGGGTCGCGCGACAGGCGCTGGTATAATGCCCGCTTTTCGCCTTGCCAGGCGCGACGCATTCGCGGCGCCGCGCGGCCGACAGCATTCGATACGCAATGGACAAGACCTACGACCCCCATACGATAGAACAATACTGGTACCGGACCTGGGAAGAACGGGGCTATTTCGCGCCCCGCCCCGCCCGGCCCGGGGCGGGCAGCTTCTGCATCATGATCCCGCCGCCCAACGTGACCGGCAGCCTCCATATGGGGCACGCGTTCCAGGACACGCTGATGGACACCCTGGTGCGCTACCACCGGATGCGCGGCGACGCGACCCTCTGGCAGGCGGGCAGCGATCACGCCGGGATCGCCACCCAGATGGTGGTGGAACGCCAGCTGGCCGGCGAGGGGAACGACCGGATCTCGCTGGGCCGCGAGCGTTTCATCGAGCGTGTCTGGCAGTGGAAAGCCGAGTCCGGCAACGCCATCAGCGGACAGCTGCGCCGGCTCGGCGCCTCGCTCGACTGGTCGCGCGAACGCTTCACCATGGACCGGGGACTCTCCCGCGCGGTGCGCGAGGTGTTCGTACGACTCCACGATGATGGTCTGATCTACCGTGGCAAGCGCCTGGTCAACTGGGACCCGGTCCTCGAGACGGCCATCTCCGACCTGGAGGTCGTCGCGCAGGAGGAGCGGGGCCACCTGTGGCACCTGCGCTACCCGCTGGCCGGTAGCGACGGTGGACCGACCGCCGAATACCTGGTGGTCGCCACCACGCGCCCCGAGACCATGCTGGGCGACACCGCCGTGGCAGTGCACCCGGAGGACGAGCGCTACCGGCATCTGATCGGGCAGCGCGTGTGCCTGCCGCTAACCGGGCGCCTGATCCCGGTCATCGGCGACGATTATGTCGACCCGGAATTCGGCACCGGATGCGTGAAAATCACGCCGGGGCACGACTTCAACGACTACGCGGTCGGCCAACGGCATTCGCTGCCCCTGATCAACGTGTTCACGCCCGACGCGCGGATCAACGACCAGGCACCGGAGGCCTACCGGGGCCTGGATCGTTTTGCCGCGCGCGAGCGGATCGTCGGGGACCTGCGGGCACAAGGGCTGCTGGAGGCGGTCACCGATCACACGCTGATGGTGCCCCGCGGGGACCGCACCGGCGAAATCCTCGAGCCCTATCTGACGGACCAGTGGTTCGTGCGCGTGAAGCCGCTGGCGGAGCCTGCTATCGCGGCAGTCGAGCGCGGCGACATCCGCTTCGTTCCCGGCAATTGGGCCCGGACCTACTTCGAATGGATGCGCAACATCGAGGACTGGTGCATCTCGCGCCAGATCTGGTGGGGACACCGGATCCCGGCCTGGTACGACCCGCAGGGCAACATCTACGTCGGCCGTAGCGAGGCCGAGGCGCGCCGCCGCGGCGGCCTGCCCGACGAGGTCTCGCTCGAGCAGGACCACGACGTGCTGGACACCTGGTTCTCGTCGGCGCTGTGGCCCTTCTCGACGTTGGGGTGGCCCGAGCAGACCGAGGAGCTGCGCCGCTTCTACCCCACGTCCGTGCTGGTCACGGGCTTCGATATCATTTTCTTCTGGGTCGCCCGGATGATCATGATGGGGCTCAGGTTCACCGGGGAGGTCCCGTTCCACGACATCTATATTCATGGCCTGGTGCGGGACTCGGACGGGCAGAAGATGTCCAAGTCGAAGGGCAACGTGCTCGACCCGATCGACCTCATCGACGGCATCGATCTCGAGTCGCTCGTGGTCAAGCGCACGCGCGGCCTGATGCAGCCGCAGATGGCACACTCCATCGAGAAGGCGACCCGCCGGCATTTCCCACAGGGTATTCCCGCCTTCGGCACCGACGCGCTGCGCTTCACCTTTGCCGCGCTCGCGTCCACCGGGCGGGACATCCGCTTCGATCTGAACCGGGTCGAGGGCTACCGCAACTTCTGCAACAAGATCTGGAATGCGGCCCGCTACGTCCTGATGAACGCGGAGGGCCAGGACCTAGGCACGGACACCGAAGGGCGCTGCCTGAGCCAGGCCGAGCGATGGGTCCTGTCGCGCCTGTCACGCACGATCGATGCCGTCCACGAGCACATCGCCGGCTATCGCTTCGACCTCATGGCGCACGCGCTTTACGAGTTCGTCTGGGACGAGTACTGCGACTGGTACCTGGAGCTGTCCAAGGCGACCCTGCACGACGCCGATGCCGAGCCGCGCAGCCGGCGTGGCACACGCCACACGCTGGTGCGGGTGCTGGACAGCATCCTGCGCCTGTTGCACCCGCTCATGCCGTTCATCACCGAGGAGATCTGGCAGCGCGCGGCCCCGATGCTTGCCGACAGCGGGCACAGGCCGGAGACGATTTGCCTGCAGGCCTACCCGGAACCCGGCGAGCTCGTCCGGGACGAGGCGGCCGAGCAGGAGATGGACTGGGTGATGGGGTTCATCCTGGGACTGCGGCGCATCCGCGGCGAGATGGACATCGCGCCCGGCCGGCCGCTGCCGGTGTTGCTCCAGGACGCGGACCGGCGCTCGCGCGAGCGCGTGGATGCCCACCGGGCCTATCTCGACACGCTGGGCCGGGTGGAATCGATCCGCTTCATCACTCGCGGCGAGTCGCCGCCGCAGGCGGCCACCGCGCTGCTGGGGCGCATGAAGATCCTGGTGCCGATGGCGGGCCTGATCGACACGCGCGCCGAGCTTCAGCGCCTCGACCGCCAGATGACCAAGCTGCGGCAGGATCTGGAACGCACGCAGCGCAAGCTCGCCAACGAGTCCTTTGTGCAAAAGGCCCCGGCGCAGGTGGTCGACAAGGAGCGGGGCAAGCTGGACTCGTTGCGCCAATCCCTCGACGAGCTGCAGGCCCAGCGCGAGCGGATCGCGGCGCTCGACTGAACCGCCTGGCTCAGTTGCCGCCGCCCTCGAGCCGCCGCAGGTGCTTCCGGGTCAGCTCGTAGAGCCGGCGCGAGGGCCCGACGTCCTCGTAGACAGGATCGCCCTCCTCGTCCTCGGCCACCACGCGGGTGCCCTCGACGTAGGGGAGGGCGCTCTCGAGTTCATCCAGGGCCGACGAGATCAGGTCCGTGATGATCTGGGACTCGGTGCGCAGCGGATACATCTCGGTGAGCGCCGCGATCCGGGCCGCATCGTGAACCGGGAGGCGTACGCCGTACTCGCGCGCGGTAAGCTTGTCCGCGGCCTTGCCCTCCCACTCCTGCACGAGCTCCTTGATCGACATCTGAGTTCCTCGACGAATGGGCGGGGCTCCCCGCGACCCCGCGTTCAACCCGACATGGCCCGACCCGATCAGCCGACGCCGTTCAAATGCAGGATCAGCTGCACCAGTCCCCACAGGCTCAACACGAAGACCACCGTCGCGAACAACCCGATCACGATATAGTGGATCGGGCGTCCACGCGTCGTGTCCCGGCGGTAATTCTTCTCGCTCTGGACGCCGAAAAAGGCGGCGAGCACACTCCAGACCACGTGCCAGAAGCCGGGAGTTTCATCCCCGCTGGGCTCGTTCATCCGCATCCTCCTGCTCGGCGCGGCGATTTTACCAGTCTTGCCGCAGATATTGTTAGGCCCCTGAGCCATCGTGCGCTTCGCCGGGCGGGGGCCGGAGCACGGCGCGGGCGCACCACGCATCGCGCCCGCAACATCGCCGGCGGAGCGCACGATGGTTCCCTGCGGCGGCAGCCACCTGTGATACGATTGCCGCATCCGCCGCACCGCACCCGTCCGTGGCGGCACGGGCGATGTCAGCCGCGTACCGTTAAAGACCCGATGCCCTCAGACATCCACGAAGCCATCGCCACGATCGCCACCGTAATCCTCGGCAAGGACCACGAGATCCGGCAGGCCATGGCCTGCCTCCTGGCGCGGGGTCACCTGCTGATCGAGGATATCCCGGGCGTGGGCAAGACCACCCTGGCACAGGCGATCGCGCACACGCTGGGCCTGGAGTTCCAGCGCATCCAGTTCACCAGTGACCTCCTGCCCGCTGACATCACGGGCACCTCCGTCTACGAGCGCGATACCGGCCGCTTCCGCTTCCTGCCGGGGCCCATATTCGCGCAACTGGTGCTGGCGGACGAGATCAACCGCGCCACGCCCAAGAGCCAGAGCGCCTTGCTGGAAGCGATGGAAGAGCAGCAGGTCACCGGTGACGGCGAGACCCGTGCGCTGCCGCGGCCGTTCTTCGTGGTCGCCACCCAGAACCCGACTTACCAGCTCGGCACATTCCCGCTCCCGGAATCCCAGCTGGACCGCTTTCTCATGCGGCTGCGGCTGGGCTACCCGGACCCGCGGGCCGAGCGTGCCCTGCTGCAGGAGCGCGACCGGCGCGCGCTGATGCGCTCGCTTTCCCCTGCCCTGTCGCCCGAGGAGCTGATCGCGCTGCAGTACCGCGTCGAGCAGGTGCACGTATCGGATGCGCTGCTGGACTACGTCCAGGCCCTGGTCCGCTTCACCCGCGAGAGTGCCGGCTACCGTACCGGGCTGTCGCCCCGGGCCGGGCTGGCGCTGCTGCGCAGCGCGCGTGCCTGGGCCCTGATCGACGAACGCGGGGAGGTGCTCCCGGAGGACGTCCAGGCAGTGCTGGCGCCGGTCGTCGCCCACCGCCTGCATCTCAGCGACGAGCAGGAATACGGCGATGCCCGGGTGGTGCAGCAGCTGCTCGAGTCGGTCGCCATCCCCTGAGTCCCGAGCATGCGCTCCCTCGCGGCACTGCGGCAACGCGGACAGCAGTGGGCCGCGCGGCGCCTCAGCCGGCGGCCCGGCCCGGTGCGCGTGGGGCGCCGCCACCTGTACATCCTGCCCAGCGGCTACGGGCTGGTCTACGCGCTGATGCTGTTCGTGATCCTCCTCGGGGCCATGAACTACAGCAACAGCATGTCCTTCGCGGTCTGCTTCCTGCTGGGCGGGCTCGCGTTGGTGGCGATGCATCACAGCCACCGGAACCTGCTCGGGCTGCGGGTCGCCTTCGCCGGCGCGGCAGCGGTGCGGGCCGGACAAGACGCCGCCTTCCGCATGCGCCTGGAAAATCCCGGGAGCTTGCGCCGCCTCGGCATTGCGATCGAATCCCCGGACGGAACCGTCGAGCTGGTGGACCTTGCTCCGGGCGGCTCGGCCGTCGTCACGCTACACGTGGCCGCAACGCGACGCGGATGGCTGGCCGCGCCGCGGTTCGCGCTGAGCACACGCCAGCCGCTGGGCCTGTTCCACGCCTGGAGCTGGATCGACATCGAGGGCGAATGCCTGGTCTATCCCGCGCCCGCCGCCGACGCGCCGCCCGTCCGGCGGAGCGGGAGCACGCACTCCGGGGAGGCCGGAGGCCGCCGGCGCGGGAGGGAGGACTTCGACGGACTGCGCAAGTATTACCCGGGCGACTCCTCCCGGCACATCGCCTGGAAGGCCGTCGCGCGCCAGCAGGAGGTGATGACCAAGGTCTTCCTGGACACCTCCGACCGGGCCCATCGCCTCGAATGGGACAGTCTGCCGGAATTCGATCCCGAGCAGCGCCTGCGCATCCTGTGCCGCTGGATCCTGGACTGCCACGCGGCCGGAGTCGACTACGGCCTTGCGCTCCCGGGCCGGGACATCCCGGTGGGGCGTGGCCCCGCCCAGCGTGAACGGTGCCTTGCCGCGCTGGCGCTATTTCCCGCGGCGGAGCCCGGATGAGCATGTACCGGACCGAGGCGCTCCCCCCGGCCCGCCTGAGACTGCTGCTGGCGAGCCTGCTGGCCGTCACGTTGCCGCTCATCCCCTACCTCCCCGGCTGGATCTGGCCGGTGGCGGCCGCGTGCGCGCTGTGGGCGGTGCTCGGGAGCTGGCGCGCCCTGCCAATGCCCCCGCGCTGGCTGCGGGTGTTCCTGGCGGCGGCGATGCTCGCAGGAGTCTACTTCAGCGAAGGCGGCCTCAACGGCCAGCGGGCCGGCGCCTCGCTGCTGGTGGTGATGGTTTCGCTGAAGCTGATGGAGACGCGCAGCTACCGCGACGGCATGATCCTGGCGTTCCTCGCCTACTTCCTGGCCTCCACGGGATTCCTGTTCGGCCAGTCTATCCCCCGCGCGGCCTACCTGTTCGCGTGTCTGCTCCTGGTCACGCTGACACTGGCCGTGGTCGCGGCGCCGGGTGTCGCGCTGCGGCTACGCTCCCGCCTGCGCTGGGCCGGCGCCATGCTGGTGCAGGCGGTACCGCTGATGCTGGTCATGTTCGTGCTGTTCCCGCGCCTGCCGGGTCCGCTCTGGGGCGCACCGCACGGGACCACGGGCCTGACCGGCCTGGGCAACTCGATGTCACCCGGGGACATCACCCATCTCGCACAGTCGCAGGCCGTCGCGTTCCGGGCGTACTTCCCCGGCAGGCCACCACCGGAGAAGAAGCTCTACTGGCGCGGACCCGTGCTGTGGCACTACAACGGCCGTCAGTGGACCCGCGGCCACCCCGCCCGGCGCGAAAACGAGAAGCTGGTGCCGCACGGCAGGGCCATACGCTATCGCATCATGCTCGAGCCCAGCGGGACAACCACCCTGCCGGCCCTGGATGTTCCCGCCGGCGGCGGCGGCACCGGTGTCCACCTTTCCCCGGGCCGGACACTGGTCCGGGACCGTGCCGTTGACCACCGCCTGGAGTACCGGGCGGTCTCCTACCCCGATGCCGTGCTCGGTCCCCGCCTGCCCCCGTCCGAGCACCGCCGGGCCCTGCAGCTGCCGGCCGGCATCGACCCTCGGGCGCGTGCCCTGGCGGCAGGCTGGCGCAAGCGGGGCCTGGCACCGATGCAGATCGTGCGTCGGATCCTGCGCCGCTTCCACAGCCAGGACTACTACTACACGCTGAATCCACCCCCGCTCGGCGCGGGCGCAGTGGACGATTTCCTGTTCCACACCCGGCGGGGCTTCTGCGAGCATTACGCCAGCGCCTTCGCTTTCCTGATGCGCGCTGCAGGCGTGCCCGCGCGGGTGGTCACCGGGTATGCCGGTGGGGAATACAACCCCTTGGGCGGCTACTACATCGTCCGCCAGTCGCATGCGCATGCCTGGGACGAGGTCTGGATCGAGGGACGGGGCTGGGTACGCGTCGATCCGACCGCGGCCGTCTCCGCCAAGCGCATCGAGCCCGGAATCGCGACCAGCGGCGGTGCCGGCGGCGGCGGGGATGCCGGCTTCAGTGGCTCCGGCATCCTGCGCCAGGCCCGTCTCGGCTGGGACACGCTCAACCAGGCGTGGGACGCCTGGGTTCTCGCCTATGGCCCCGAGCACCAGCACCTGGCCATGGCCCGGCTGGGGCTGGGCGGCCTGTCGACCACCGGGATGGTGATCCTGCTCACCGTCATCGTGACCGGTTTCATGGGTCTGCTGACGCTGTTTCTGATCTGGCGCCACCGTTCCCGCGGCGGCGACCCGGCGCTGCGCGCGTGGCGGCGCTTCTGCGCCCGCCTGGCCCGCGCGGGGCTGGCGCCCCGCCGCGGCGAGGGTCCGCGCGACTACGCCCGGCGCGTGGCGGCGAGGGAGCCCCGGCTGGGGCCCGACGCGGAGGCCGTTTCGGGCCTGTACATCCGCATTCGCTACGGCGGTGACCGCAATCCGGGAACGCTGGCCGCGCTGCGGCGGCGGGTGGCGCTGTTCCATCCGCTGCCGCGCCGGTGGCGCGTCCTCATGCGAGCGCGACGCCGTGCTCGCGGGTCGCGTGGAAACTGACCTCCGGCCAGCGCTCCATGGTCAGATCCAGGTTGACCCGGGTCGGCGCCACGTAGACCAGCGCGTCGGCATGGTCCCGCGAGAGGTGCTCCCTCGCCTTGTCGCGGAATTCCTCGAGCTTTGCCGGGCTGTCACAGGTCACCCAGCGCGCGGTTGCCACCGGCACGCTCTCGAACCTGCAGTCGACGCCGTACTCGGTGCGCAGACGCGCCGCGACGATGTCGAACTGCAGCGGGCCGACGGCGCCGAGGATCAGCTCGTTGCTCGCCAGCGGACGGAACAACTGGGTCGCCCCCTCCTCGCACAACTGGGCAAGCCCCTTCTGCAGGGCCTTCATGCGCATCGGATCCCGCAGCACCGCCCGCCGGAACAGCTCCGGAGCGAAGTTCGGAATCCCGGTGAACTGCAGCTCCTCGCCCTGGGTGAAGGTGTCGCCGATGGCGATGGTGCCGTGGTTGTGCAGGCCGATGATGTCGCCGGGCCAGGCCTCCTCCGCGTGCTCGCGCTCCTGGGCCATGAACGTCAGAGCGTCCGGAATCTTGAGGTCCCGCCCGGCGCGCACGTGGCGCAACTTCATGCCCTTGTAGAAGCGTCCCGAGCACAGGCGCAGGAACGCGATCCGGTCCCGGTGCGCCGGATCCATGTTGGCCTGGACCTTGAACACGAATCCCGTCAGCGCCTCCTCGTCGGGCCGCACCGTGCGGGTCACGGTCTGGCGTGGCTGCGGCGGGGGCGCCTGTTCCACGAAGTCGTCGAGCAGCTCCTGGACACCGAAGTTGTTGATCGCCGCGCCGAAGTAGACCGGCGTAAGCTCGGCGGCGAGATAGCGTCCGGCATCGAAGGCGTCGCTCGCCTCGCGCACCAGCTCGATCTCCTCGCGGAACGCGTCCGCGTCGCCGCCGAGCGTCTCCTCCAGCTCCGGGTTGTCCCGCCCGTCGATGTGCCGCCGCTTACCGGCACGCCCGTCCTTGCGCGCCTCATACAGGTACAGCCGGTCCTCCAGCAGATGGTAGATGCCGCGCAGGCGCCGGCCCATTCCGACGGGCCAGGTCACCGGCGCGCAGCGGATGCCGAGCACCCGCTCCACCTCGTCCATCAGCTCCAGCGCCTCGCGCCCCTCGCGGTCGATCTTGTTGACGAAGGTGAAGATCGGCGTCCGGCGCAGCCGGCACACCTCCATGAGCTTGATGGTCCGCTCCTCCACCCCCTTGGCGGCGTCGATCACCATCAGCGCAGAGTCCACCGCGGTGAGCGTGCGGTAAGTGTCCTCGGAGAAGTCCTCGTGGCCCGGCGTGTCGAGCAGGTTCACGACGCGTCCGGCGTAGGGGAACTGCATCGCCGAGGTGGTCACCGAGATGCCGCGCTCCTTCTCCATCTCCATCCAGTCGGAGGTGGCGTGGCGCGTGGCCTTGCGGCCCTTCACGGCGCCCGCCATCTGGATCGCGCCGCCAAACAGCAGGAGCTTTTCCGTGAGCGTGGTCTTGCCGGCGTCCGGGTGCGAGATGATCGCGAACGTGCGCCGGCGCGCGGCCTGGTCGTGAACTTCGGACATTCGGGTATTCGTCGGAAAATCGCGTGGGTCAGCCGCCCCGGTCCCAGAGGGGACCGGCGGAATCCAGGCCGTGGATTCTACCAGAGACGTGCCGTCGTGGCGCGACCGGAAAGCGCCCGCTACAGGCCGCGCAGCAGCACCAGCGCGTCCTCGCGCCCGCGCGCCGCGGGATAGTACCCGCGCCGCACCCCGATCTCGACGAAGCCGCTGCGCGTGTACAGTCGTACCGCGGGGCGGTTCGACGGGCGTACCTCGAGGAAGGTATTGAGCGCCCCGTGCCGGCGCGCCACCTCCAGCATGTGATCGAGCAGCTGCCGGCCGAGCCCGCGGCCCTGGTATTCCGGGTCGATGCAGATGTTGAGGATGTGGCTCTCGTCCAGGAACACCGACATGATGCTGTAGCCGACCAGGCGCTCGTCCAGCTCCATCGCCCAGGCACAGTAGCCGGCCCGAAGACATTCGCGGAAAATCCCGGCGGTCCAGGGAAAGGCGTAGGCACGCCGCTCGATGTCCATCACCCGGCCCACGTCCCCGGGCATCAGTGGGCGCAGGGTCACGGGAGGCATTTCCGGCACGGCACTCATTGGTCAGCGTCTCCCAGCTCTCGCATCGCCAGTTTGAGGTCGGCCCAGGCCTTGCGCTTCTCCTGCGGTGAACGCAGCAGGTACGCGGGATGATAGCTCACCACCAGCGGAATCGCATCCGGACCGTAGTAGTGCACCCGGCCGCGCAGCCGACTGATGCCGGTATCCGTCTGCAGCAGCCGCTGCGCCGCGATCCGGCCCACCGCCAGGATCAGCCGCGGCCGCACCAGCTCCAGCTGGCGGCGGAGATAGCCGGCGCAGGCATCGGCCTCCTCCGGCTTCGGGTCGCGGTTCTTCGGCGGCCGGCACTTGACGATGTTGGTGATGAACACGTCGTGCTGGCGGCTGCGGCCCATGGCCCGCAACATCGCGTCCAGCAGCTTGCCGGCGCGACCCACGAAGGGCTCGCCCTGGCGGTCCTCCTGGGCCCCGGGGGCCTCGCCGATGATCATCAGGCTGGCGTCGGGGTCGCCGACCCCGAACACCGTCCGGGTACGCCCCTGCGCCAGGCCGCAGGCACGGCAGCCCGCCACCGCTTCGCGCAGCTGGGCGAGGTCCATGCGCGCCAGCGGGGTCGCCACCGCATCGCTCTGCCCGGCCGATGCGCGGGACGGCTCCGCGGGTCCGGGCACCGCCGCGGGCGGCCGTTCCCGCCGCTCCCACAGCGGTACCCCGAGGGCCTGCAGGCAGGCACGCTGGCGGTTACGGCTCATCGGATCGCCAGCCGTACCGCTACACCTCCCCCATCTGCGGATGGAATCGCTGCACCGGCTGCAGCAGCTTGTTGAGGGCGTTGACGTACGCCTTGGCCGAGGCGATCACGATGTCGATGTCGGTTCCGGTGCCATTGACGATCCGGCCGTCCCGGCTCAGCCGGACGGTGACGTCACCCTGGGAATCGGTGCCGCTGGTGATGTTGTTCACCGAGTAGAGCAGCAGCTCACCCTCGCTGGGATAGATCGCCTCGATCGCGCGGAACGACGCATCCACGGCGCCGGCGCCCTTGACCTCGGCGTGGCGTTCCTCGCCGTCCACGTTCAGCGTCACGATCGCCGCGGGCTGCTCGCCCGTCTCGGAGCACACGCGCAGGGACACCAGCTTGATGCGCTCGTTGGCCTGGGTCAGCTCGACGTCGGAGACCAGCGCGTGCAGGTCGTCGTCGAAGATCTCCCGCTTCTTGTCCGCCAGGTCCTTGAAGCGCCGGAACGCCTCGTTGAGTTCTTCCTCGCGCTCGAACACCACGCCAAGCTCCTTGAGCCGCGTGCGGAATGCGTTGCGGCCCGAGAGCTTGCCCAGCACCAGGCGGTTGGTGTCCCAGCCGACGTCCTGCGCCAACATGATCTCGTAGGTTTCGCGGCTCTTGATCACCCCGTCCTGGTGGATGCCCGACTCGTGCGCGAAGGCGTTGGCGCCGACGATCGCCTTGTTGGGCTGGACGTTGAAGCCGGTCACGGTGGCCACCAGGCGCGAGCACGGCATGATCTGGCGGGTGTCCAGGTCCACGTCGCAGTCGAAGTGGTCCTGCCGGGTGCGCACCGCCATGACAATCTCCTCGAGCGCGGCATTGCCGGCCCGCTCGCCAAGGCCGTTAATCGTGCACTCGACCTGCCGCGCACCGCGGCCCACCGCCTCGAGCGAGTTCGCCACCGCCAGCCCGAGGTCGTTGTGACAGTGCACGGAGAACACCGCCTGGTCGCTGTTGGGCACGCGCTGCATGAGGTTCTCGATCAGGTCCCCGAACTGGCTGGGGACGTTGTAACCCACCGTATCGGGGATGTTGATCGTGTTGGCCCCGGCGTCGATCGCGGCCTCCACGATCCGGCACAGGAAGTCGTGCTCGGAGCGGCCGGCGTCCTCCGGTGAAAACTCAACGTCATCGGTGTACTCGCGCGCCTGGCGCACCGCACGCACCGCCTGCGCCAGCACCTCGTCCGGGCTCAAGCCGAGTTTCTTCTCCATGTGGATCGGCGAGGTGGCGATGAAGGTATGGATGCGGGCCCGTTCAGCCTCCTCGAGAGCCTCCGCGGCCCGATCGACGTCCGCCGGGTTGGCGCGGGCGAGACCGCAGATCACGCTTCCGCGCACCGCCCGCGCGACCGCCCGGACCGACTCGAAGTCGCCGTTGCTGGCGGCCGGGAACCCGGCCTCGATCACATCCACGCGCAGCCGCTCAAGGGCCTTGGCAATACGGACCTTCTCCTCGCGCGTCATCGAGGCTCCCGGGCTCTGCTCCCCGTCCCGGAGGGTGGTATCGAATATGTAAAGCTTGTCTTTGGCGCTCATCGCTTCACTCCGCTGCCATGCCGCTCGTCGGGCGTGGATTCGCCGGGTACGCCGCCAGCGACATGCTGTCATTCATCCTGGAAATTTCGGAATTCGGTGCTTGCTTGTGTGTCCCGCGAGGGACTTGAGAGTGCGGATATGCTGCCCCTCAGGGCAGCAGTCGCAGGCACAGCAGGAGGGTGGCCCGGGACTTGGGCCGGGAGGCGCGGCACGTTTTGGATTTGATTGTCTCGCGCTTACTCATACCGGCGGTCCGGCCTTGCGTCGACGGTGTGCTTGACTATAGACGAGTTGCCCCGCCTTGCCAACCCCGTCGCCGTCGCCCACGCTTCACCGGCCCCGCCCGCGCCGTCCGCCCCGCAGCCGGCGCATTCCCGCCAGCACCGGACCGGAGCACAGGTACAGGAAGAACACCCCGAACAACACCTGGGCCGGATTGATGGCAATCAGGATGAATACCAGCACCACGGCCAGGATGTACCGGAACGGTACCCGCTCGTTCAGGTTGATGTACTTGAAGCTGTGATAGCGGAAGTTGGACACCATCAGCAGCCCGGCCACCACGGTCAGGATCAGGGCGGGGAAGCCAAAATCATGTCCGGAGATGCCCGCTTCGCGACAGACCCACACCATGCCGGCGACCACCGCCGCGGCCGAGGGGCTCGGCAGACCCTGGAAGTAACGGCGGTCCTGCCTCTCCGCCTGGGTGTTGAACCGCGCCAGGCGCAGCGCGCCCCCGGCCGCGTAGACGAACGCACCCAGCCAGCCGACCTTGGCCCAATACCAGCCGTATTGCGACATTCCGGACAGGGCCCAGGAGTACACCACCAGCGCCGGGGCCAGGCCGAAGCTGATCATGTCGGAGAGGCTGTCGTACTCCTTGCCGAAGTCGCTCTGGGTATGGGTCATCCGGGCTACCCGCCCGTCCAGGCCGTCCATCAGCATGGCGACGAAGATGCCGATGGAGGCCAGGCGGAAGTTGCCGTTCATCGCCGCCACGATGGCATAGAAGCCGAAGAACAGCGCGGCGGTCGTGAACAGGTTGGGCAGCAGGTAGATGCCGCGCCGACGGCGCGGCTCCGGCGCGCCGTCGGAATCCTGGCTGTCCTGTTCAGTGGACATTCCCGTTCGCTCCGGAGTCATCCGGCCTGGCCCGACCGGGGCCACGCCCGCTGCGCCAGGCTGGCCGACGTCAGTTGCGGCTCCGGTCTACCAGCCGATCCTGCGCGATCCACGGCATCATCGCGCGCAGTTTCTCGCCGACCTGTTCCACCAGGTGCCCGGAGCTCAGCCGGCGGCCGGCCTTGAGCACCGGGTTGCCGGCGCGGTTCTCCAGGATGAACTCCTTGGCGAAGCTGCCGTTCTGGATCTCCTGCAGGATCTCCTTCATCGCCGCCCGCGAGTGTTCGTTCACCACGCGCTTGCCGCGCGTGAGATCGCCGTATTCCGCGGTGTTGGAGATCGAGTAGCGCATCGTGGCGATGCCGCCCTCGTACATAAGATCCACGATCAGCTTGAGCTCGTGCAGGCACTCGAAGTAGGCCATCTCGGGCGCATAGCCTGCCTCGACCAGGGTCTCGAAGCCACCCTCGACCAGCGCCGTGAGACCACCGCAGAGCACCACCTGCTCACCGAACAGGTCGGTCTCGGTCTCCTCACGGAAGCTGGTCTCGATCACCCCGGCGCGGCCGGCGCCGTTGGCGCAGGCGTAGGACAGGGCTATCTCCCGGGCCTGGCCCGAGTGGTCCTGCTCCACCGCGATCAGGCTGGGCACGCCGCCGCCCTTGGTGTACGTGGAACGCACCAGGTGGCCGGGCCCCTTGGGCGCGATCATGATGACGTCGATGTCCTCGCGCGGCTCGATCTGGCGGAAGTGGATGTTGAACCCGTGGGCGAAGGCCAGCGCAGCGCCGGGCTTTATGTTGGGCGCGATGACGTCGCGGTAGAGGTCCCCCTGGTGCTCGTCCGGTGCCAGCACCATCACCACGTCCGCGCCACGGACGGCCTCGGCCAGTGACTTCACCGTCAGCCCCGCTTCGCGCGCCTTGGCGACCGAGGACGAGCCCTCGCGCAGGCCCACGACCACCTCCACGCCCGAGTCGTTGAGGTTGTTGGCGTGGGCGTGCCCCTGGGAGCCGTAGCCCAGGATGGACACCTTCTTTCCCTTGATGACCGAAAGGTCGGCGTCTTTGTCGTAGTAGATATTCATCATGAAGCGTTTTCCCCTGAACCGGTCTGTGGCGATGCCGACAGCGGTGTTCCCGCCGCCATCGGCGTTCCGGACCCGGCACGCGGCCGGCCGGGGGCCGGAGCCGTTCGCCCCGGACCCGCACGCGTGTCTGCTTCCGGCGTGACGATGCCCCGGCCTGCGGGGCGCGGCCGGCCGGACTCGGCCTACTTCCCGGGCAGGCCCAGGGCGGACTCGCCCCGCGCGATGCCCGATACCCCGGTGCGTACCACCTCGAGCACGTTGTCCTCGCCCGCCGCCTCGAGGAAGGCATCCAGCTTGGCCGCGTCGCCGGTCA
The DNA here is from genome assembly GCA_035638695.1 of Gammaproteobacteria bacterium. Taxonomy (GTDB): domain Bacteria; phylum Pseudomonadota; class Gammaproteobacteria; order UBA5335; family SLRW01; genus DASQZJ01. Next base: position 31,567 of record DASQZM010000082.1, read on the forward strand.
TCTCGACCACGTAGGTCGAGCCTGTGACATCGATGATGCGCCCGCGGAAGATCTCCACCAGGCGCTTCATCTCCTCGCGCAACTCGCCGCGGGCCAGCACCTTGGTGAGCATCAGCTCCCGCTCGATATGGCTGCCCTCGGTCAGCAGCACCAGCTTGACCACGTCGATGAGCTTGTTGACCTGTTTCATGATCTGCTCGATAACGTCGTCGCTGCCTGAGGTCACCAGGGTCATGCGCGAGAGCGTCGGGTCCTCGGTGGGCGCCACGCTGAGCGATTCGATATTGTAGCCGCGGGCTGAAAACAGTCCCGCCACGCGCGACAGGGCCCCCGACTCGTTCTCCAGCAGGATCGACAGTATATGGCGCATCGCTTACACCAGAATCATTTCGTTCTGGCCGGCCCCCGCCGGAACCATCGGATAGACATTCTCGGTCTGGTCCGTGATGAAATCCATGAACACCAGGCGGTCCTTCATTGCCATCGCTTCCTTCAGCGCCGGCTCCACGTCGGCCGGGTCCTCGATCTTCATGCCCACGTGCCCGAATGCCTCCGCCAGCTTGACGAAGTCAGGCAGGGCGTCCATGTACGACATGGCATAGCGACCCTGGTAGAAAAACTCCTGCCACTGCCGCACCATGCCCATGTAGCGGTTGTTCAGGTTCACGATCTTGATCGGGGCCCGATACTGCATGCAGGTCGAAAGCTCCTGGATGCACATGATCACGCTCGCCTCACCCGTGACGCACACCACCGGCGAGTCCGGGTGCGCCATCTGCACGCCCAGCGCCGCCGGCAAGCCGAAGCCCATGGTGCCGAGGCCACCGGAGTTGATCCAGCGGTTGGGCCGGTCGAACTTGTAGAACTGCGCCGCCCACATCTGGTGCTGCCCCACGTCGGAGGTGATGTAAGCGTCGCCGCCGGTAACCCCATACAGGCTCTCGATCACATGCTGGGGCTTGATTACCTTTGCGCTGTGGTCGTAGCGCAGGCAGTCGGTCCCGCGCCACTCGTCGATCTGCTTCCACCAGGTCTTCAGGGCCTTCTGGTCCGGCCTGCCGGAACCCTCCTTCAGGTGCTTGTTCATCTGGCCCAGGACGTTGCTCACCGAGCCCACGATCGGTACGTCGACCCTCACGGTCTTGGAGATGGAAGCCGGGTCGATGTCGATATGCACGATGCGGGCGTGCGGGCAGAACTTGGCCACGTTGCCGGTGACGCGGTCGTCGAAGCGTGCCCCGATGGCGATCAGCACGTCGCAGTGGTGCATCGCCATGTTCGCCTCGTAGGTGCCGTGCATGCCGAGCATGCCGACGAACTGCGGATCCGTACCCGGAAAGGCGCCCAGGCCCATGAGCGTGTTGGTGACCGGATAGCCCAGCAGCCGGGCGAACTCGGTGAGCTCCTTCGAGGCTCCGTCGAGCACCACCCCGCCGCCGCTGTAGATCATCGGACGTTGCGCCGACAGGATCAGCTCCACCGCCTTGCGGATCTGTCCCGCATGGCCCTTGCTCACCGGCTTGTAGGACCGCATGTCGACTCGCTTGGGATAACTGAAGCGGGTCTTGGCGACCTGAACGTCCTTGGGGATGTCCACGACCACCGGTCCGGGGCGGCCGGTGGTGGCGACGTAGAAGGCCTTCTTGATCGTGTCCGCCAGGTTCTCGACGTCCTTGACCAGGAAGTTGTGCTTGACGCAGGGCCGCGTGATGCCGACCGCGTCCACTTCCTGGAAGGCATCGCTGCCAATGGCATGGGTCGGCACCTGCCCGGTGATCACCACCATCGGGATCGAATCCATGTAGGCGGTGGCGATCCCCGTCACAGCGTTGGTGACGCCCGGCCCCGAAGTCACCAAAACGACGCCCGGCTTGCCGGTCGCGCGGGCATAGCCGTCGGCCGCGTGAGCGGCCCCCTGCTCGTGCCGCACCAGCACATGCTGGATTTCGGGCTGGTTGTTGAGCACGTCGTAGATGGTCAGCACCGCGCCGCCGGGATAGCCGAAGACATGCTTGACGCCCTCCTGCCTCAGACAGCGGCAGAGAATATCGGCACCGGTCAATTCCACTGGGATCACTCCTGGCAATATGCGCTTGCGCTGGAAATGTGCAGGAACCTTCGGGACTCGATGGTGCGCCCGGGCGGCCTCACCCGAGCGCACGGACCGCCTGGAGGTAAACCACAAAATTACTTGTATCGGCGCGCGAAATCAAGCGAGAATGGCGCCTGCAGGCGGTTCCGGCGCGGGCAAATGCCGCTTCCCGCATCACCGGCGTGCGGAACATTCAATTCGTCCAATTTTCCGCCCCCGGCTTGCCTTCGACCCTCCGGGCGCCCCCGGTGCCGGAGCGCTGCCGGGAACCCATAACACGAAGCAACCCGACCCTTACGCACCACCAGGAACGGCCCGACTCATGCGCGCATCCCAATACCATCTTTCCACCACGAAGGAGACGCCGGCCTCGGCAGAGATCGTCAGCCACCAGCTCATGCTTCGGGCCGGCATGATCCGCCAGATGGCGGCCGGCCTGTATACGTGGATGCCGCTGGGGCTACGGGTGCTGCGGCGGGTGGAGCACGTGATCCGGGAGGAGATGGACCGCAGCGGCGCGCTGGAGGTGCTGATGCCGATGGTGCAGCCGGCCGAGCTGTGGCAGGAATCCGGCCGCTGGGACCAGTACGGCCCGGAGCTGCTGCGCTTCCAGGACCGCCACTCGCGCGACTTCTGCCTTGGTCCGACGCACGAGGAAGTGATCACCGACGTGTTCCGCCGGGAGGTGCGCAGCCATCGCCAGCTACCGATCAATCTGTACCAGATCCAGACCAAGTTCCGCGACGAGATCCGCCCACGCTTCGGCGTCATGCGCGCGCGCGAGTTCCTGATGAAGGACGCCTACTCATTCCACCTGGACGAGCCCAGCCTGCGCGAGACCTATCAGGCCATGTTCGACGCCTACCACCGGATCTTCGCGCGACTGGGCCTGGGGTTCCGCGCGGTGCGCGCCGATACCGGCAGCATCGGCGGGCAGCTCTCGCACGAGTTCCACGTGCTGGCCGAGTCCGGCGAGGACGAGATCGCTTTCTCCACCGACGGCGACTACGCTGCCAACGTCGAGCTCGCCGAGACGCCGCCGCCCGCCGGCAACCGCCCGCATCCGGGCGAATCCCTCGCCCGCCACCCGGAATCCGCCGATCGGGTTCCGGCGGAGCGGCGGGTTAAGGTCCATTTGCTCCACGGCGCCGACGGCACTCTCGTGGGACTGGCGCTGCGCGGCGATCACGAGCTGAACGAGCTCAAGGCCGACAAGCTGGGGCAGGTGGCTTCGCCCGTCCGCCTGGCGACGCCGGGCGAGGTGCGCCAACGCCTCGGCGTCGACGCCGAACGCGAGATCGGACCGGTGGACCTCGACTGCCCGCTGATCGCCGACCACGCGGTCGTGCACATGGCCGACTTCGCGTGCGCAACCAACGACGGTGCCGGGCATTACACCGGCGTCAACTGGGGTCGCGACACGCTGGAGCCGGCGATCGCCGACCTGCGCAACGTGCGGGCCGGGGATCCCAGCCCCGACGGCCGGGGCACGCTGCGGATCGCCCGGGGCATCGAGGTCGGGCACATCTTCCAGCTGGGCGACAAGTACAGCACCGACTTGAACGCGCGCGTGCTGGACGACAGCGGCGAGGAGCGTGCCGTGATCATGGGCTGCTACGGTATCGGCGTATCGCGCGTCGTCGCCGCCGCCATCGAGCAGAACAACGACCAGCGCGGGATCATCTGGCCCGACGCACTCGCCCCTTTCCAGGTCGCCCTGGTGCCCGTGAACATGCCCAAGTCGGAACGGGTACGGGCTGCCGCGGAAGACCTGCACCGGTGCCTGACCGAGGCCGGCGTGGCGGTGCTGCTCGACGACCGCGGCCTGCGTCCGGGCGTAATGTTCGCCGACATGGACCTGATCGGCATCCCGCACCGGCTGGTGGTCAGCGAGCGCGGCCTGGATGCCGGGACGTTGGAGTACAAGGGACGACGGGATGAAAAGCCCCGTGACATCCCCGCGGAACAAACCCTCGAGGAGCTGCTCGGCAGATTCCGGGGCGCGCTCTGATCGACGCGGATGGCAGCGTGGTGCCCGCTTCGCCGTGCTGCTGGCCGCGGTGCTGGCGTGTTCGTCCGGCACGGTGTCGGCTGCCGCCAGACCCCCGGAGGGGCCTGACCCCGGCCTGGTCAGGGCTCTGCGGGCGGCGCTGGCCAACGACCCGCCGGGCTTCCGCAACCGCTACGCGGCGGAAGTCTGGCTGATGGACATGTCGCACCGCCTGCGCCCCTTCGTCCCGGACCCGAAGCGGCGCCTGAAGCTGCTGCGGCTGATCCATGCCGAGGCGCGCCGGGCCGATCTCACCCCGGGGCTGGTGCTCGCGGTAATCCAGGTGGAGAGTGGCTTCCACCGTTTTGCCATTTCATCGAGCGGGGCGGAAGGGCTGATGCAGGTGATGCCGTTCTGGCTTAACCGCCTGCACCGGCCTCACGCCAACCTGTTTCACCCGGAAACCAACCTGCGCCTGGGCTGCGCGATCCTGCACTATTACCTGGAAAAGGCCCACGGCGACCTGGTCGAGGCGCTGACGCTGTACAACGGCAGCTACGCTCGGGGTCCAGCCTACGCGCGCAAGGTCGTACACGCGCTGAACCACCGCTGGTACCGGCAGTAGGCGACCCTACAGGATGAGGAAATCGTCGCCCGGCTCGCCCTGGAAGCGTTCCAGCCACACCGCCCGCACCCGGGCCGCCGGGGGCCCATCGTGCAGCCACACCTCCAGCTCACCGACGCTCGCCTGGCTGCCGCCGGCCACCACCTCGACGCGTCCGTCAGGCAGGTTCCGCACCCAGCCACGCAACCCCAGCCCGCTCGCCCGGGCGCGGGTGGCGGCGCGGAAGCTCACACCCTGGACCCGACCCTCGACCAGAAACCGGCGCCGGACTTCGTTCATGGCCGCCTCCGTCAGGGGTGGTTTTAGGTTTTACGCTTTAGGTTTCAGGTAAGAAGGGTTCGGTGGTTTCTCCGGGCCGGCTGGCTTCGGGTTCCGCGTGGTAGATGCTTCATGCGTTTGCGCCCGACGAACTCGTTCCCCGGCGGGGTGTCGGATCGCGCTCTTACCTAAAGCCTAAAACCTAAAACCACCCATCCCCTAAAGAAAGGGGCCCCGAAGGGCCCCCCGGAAACGCCGTTGTGCGGCGACGATTACTTCCACTTGCCGGCCAGGTAGGCCTTGTCCGACTGCTCGGTCACCCCAAGCTTCCAGGGTCCGCGGTGCTTGGCGTGATACTCCGCGCGCTGGACCGCGTGCTGGGACGGGGACTTGTTGATGTCGAACTCCTGGCCCGGATAAATGAGATCAGGATCCGTGATCTTGCTGCTGTTGTCCTTGTAGATCAGCGGCCACTCGTACGGATTGCCGTAGGTGTCCGGCTTCTTCGCGATGTCCCACAGGTTATCGCCGCGGACCACGGTGTAGGTCATGTGCGCAGCCGCCTTGGCCGCCGCCTCCTTGGCCTGCTTCTCGCACTGTTGGGCATTGCTCTGTGCCTGGTCGGCGAGCTGCTTTGCTCGGGCATTGTCGCCGTTCGCCGCGGCCGTCTCGGCCTGGCTGATGGTATCGGCGATGCCCTGCCAGTCCTTGCAGCCCGCGACCTTGGCGGAATCCAGCGCTGAGCGGGCATCATTGATCGCCTGAACCGTGGCGGCAGATGGTCCCTGCTCCTTGTGTTCCTGCTGCGGCTGCTGCGGCTGCTGCGGCTGCTGCGGCTTCTGTGGCGTAGATGCACAGCCCACCGCGAATCCCGCCGTGAGCCCCACGACCAAGAGCTGCTTCCACCAGAATCTGTTTCGCATGGACAACCACTCCACGGTTAGGCGTTATTATTCCAAACGGCAACGGCCGCCCTGCGACCCATAGCCGCGCCTTGAGGGACGTTATCACCCGCCTTTTCAGGGTGTCAATCGCCCTCTCCCTGGCGCGGGCGCCGCCGGCACCGGATCGCACCCGGGGACCCGGCGAATGCCCGGAGCGCCAGCCGTGCGGCTGCCCCGCCCGGAAAACCCGCCTCCCTCCGGCGCTACCGCCGCGGCCGCCGTTCCAGCCGTCGCCCCGGGGCCGGTGTTTGCGGCCGCCGGCGGTGGCGTCGTGCTCAGCAAGATTAGTATCTTTGGGCGATTCAGCAAGTCGCGGTTTCCCCGGGGTCCCGGCCGCGAACTCCGGGCAGGGACTTTGCATGACCAGCGAGGAGGACCACGCGATGAACGTCACCATTTACCATAATCCGCGGTGCTCGAAATCCCGACAGGCGCTTTCGCTCCTGCGGGAGGCCGGTGTCGCGCCGACCATCGTCGAGTACCTTAAGACACCGCCGTCGGAGTCGGAGCTGGCCAGGCTGCTGGAGATGCTCGGCCTGGAGCCGCGGGAGCTGATGCGGCGCAAGGAGCGCGAGTACCGCGAGCTCGGTCTCGACGATCAGGCGCTGGGCCGCGACGCGCTCATCCGCGCCATCCACGAGCATCCGAAGCTGCTGGAGCGTCCGGTGGTGGTGCGCGGGGATCGCGCGGTGCTCGGACGCCCCCCGGAACGGGTACGGGAGCTGCTGGACAATGGCTGAGGTGCTGGTGCTGTACTACTCGCGCTATGGCGCCACCGCCGATATGGCCCGTCTCGCCTGCCGCGGCGTGGAGGAGAACGCCGGCGTGGCGGCGCGCCTGCGCACGGTCCCGGCAGTCTCCGCGGAGACTGCCGCGATCGCGCCCTCCGTTCCGGACGCCGGCCCGCCCTACGCGAGCGTGCGGGACCTGGAGGAATGCTCGGGTCTGATCCTCGGCAGCCCCACCCGCTTCGGCAACATGGCCGCCCCGCTCAAGCACTTCCTGGACGGTACCTCCGCGCTGTGGCTGTCCGGCGGCATGGTCGGCAAGCCGGCAGCCGTATTCACCTCCACTGCGACGCTCCACGGCGGACAGGAGGCCACGCTGCTCTCGATGATGCTCCCGCTCATGCACCACGGCATGATGCTGCTGGGCTTGCCCTACACGGAGCCGGACCTGCACACCACCACCAGCGGCGGCACGCCCTACGGTGCCAGCCACGTCTCCGGCCAGCGCAGCGACCGTCCGTTGACCGACGAGGAGAAACGCCTGTGCCGTGCCCTCGGACGGCGGGTCGGGGAGACCGTCGTGCGCCTGGGTGGCGCGCATGCTCGCGGCTAGCACATTTCTCACCACCGTCCGGCGCGAGGGCGTCGAGGCGCCGGCCTGACAGGGCGCACGGACCGGAACGCGGTGCCGGCGCAGTTGACGCTACGTCAAGCCGGCTGGAGGGAGTACGTCCCGTCAGGGCGAGCGGATCGCCGGCCGCAGCAGCAGGAGGGTGGCGGGAAATGCGGGCTAGTTGCCCAACATCTCCCGCAGGAAAGGGATCGTGAGACGGCGTTTCGCGGCCAGCGCGGCGCGGTCCAGGCCATCCAGCAGCCGAAACAGGGTGTCCGGATCGCGCGGCTGCCGCCGCAGCAGGTAGCGCCCGGCATCGTCGGACAGCACCAGCCCGCGGTACCGGGCCCGCAGCTGCAGGGCGCACAGCAGCTCCTCGTCGTCGAGCGGCTGGAGGCGGAATACCGGCCCCCAGGCCAGGCGCGACGAGAGATCGGGAAGCCGCAGTCCGATGCCGGCGGGCGGCCCGTCGGCCGCCGCGAGCAGCTGACCTCCGCGCTCGCGCAAATCGTTGCACAGCGTGAACAGGGCCCGTTCCCATTCCGGATCGCCGGCGATCAGCTGCACGTCGTCGACGCATACCTGGTCCAGATCCTCCAGCCCGTGCAGCACCCCGGGCCCGGTCGCGGCGAGCTCACGCAGCGGCAGGTACACCGGTCGTCCGCCGCGGTCATCGACTTCGCGGCACGAGGACTGCAGCAGATGCGTGCGCCCCACCCCCGCCGGCCCGCACAGGTAGCAGGTCCGGGCACCCCCGCCGGCGGCCTGTGCCCGCACCGCGTGCACCGCGGCGCGGTTGGGTCCTTCGCAATAGTTGCCGAAGCTGCAGTGATCGGCCAGCGTCAGGTGCAGCGCCAGTTGCCGGAACCGCGTCCGCTCGCCCCCGCTCATGACGCCTTGCCGGCGAACCGATAGTACAGCTGCGGTCCGGACTGGCCGCTGCCGGCCGTACCCGACCATGTGGCACCATTTCCGGGCGGTTGCGCCTGCTGCAGAGTGCGGCCCAGGCCGATGATCTGCTGCAGGTGATTGGCACCGCTCGTCAGCGCCAGGCTGAGCAGCAGACGGTCTCCCTGTACCCCGAGCACCGTGACACCGCTGACCGCGGAAAGCCCCCGCAGGTAGTTCAGTACCCGCGCATAGCCGTCCAGCCCCTGCACACCGGATACCGTCATCGCCGCCGTCTGTCCGCCGTTCTGGCCGCGCGAGGCGTAACGATTGATGTACAGCTCGGCCAACCGGTCGGTCGCCGACTTCAGGTTCGCTGCGGCATCGGCGCCGTCGGTCTGCCAGCTGTCGCGGTTTCCGCCCTGGATCAGCGTCCACCGCCCCCGCCAGCCACTGCTCGCGTGAGACAGCCGGCCGATCAGCACGGCGTTGGCGTGGTAGCGCTTTGATGCCTGCATCACCTGGCCGAAGAACCCGCCCCAGATGTCGGCGAACGCCACCGACTGATGGTCCTGCTGGTCCATCAGCGGCAGCGCCATCGGCAGCCCTTGCCGGTGCGCCTGTTTGCGCAGCGCCTGCACGAAGCTGCCCTGGCTGGAGCGGCTGACGATCCGCCGCTGGCCATTGTCCTGGACCGCCAGCCATACCAGTGTCGCAGGTCGTTCGTCACCCCAGACGAGCTGGCCGTTGTTGCGCAGCAGCCGCTTCACTGCGGGCGGGCTGAAATCCGCCACCAGCTCGAGCTGCCCGGAGCTGTCGGTCTCGTACTGGTACTGCTGCACGTAGGCGTCGATATTGCTCACCGTCGCCGACAGCCCCTGGGCCGAGGATCCGGACAGCCGCGTCAGGACGCGCCCGAGGGCGGTTCCCAGCGCATCCTCGCGGGCCTGGGAGGACTGGTCGGGCACCTGCACGCGCGCCTGGTACAGACCCGTGACGTTAACGGCGAACGCCCGCGCCGGCAGGCACAGCAACAGGACCAGCCCGAGCGTGACCGCGACGGCCGGCAACTGGCTGGGGCTGGATCGGGGCATCGACATGATCGCCGCGGCTCGCGCTTCAAACGGTTTTCAGGGGTCAGGTACAATAGCACAAGGAAGCGCCGATTGATTCTGGCTTCCCGCGGGCCGGGGATGGCCCGGCGCGGATCCGGCGCCCAAGCACCCGATCCGTCGCAGCCCGATCCGGAACGCGCCGGAGCTTGCGACGCTGAAACGACAGGCAGCGGTTTCAAACAGCTCACGATATCCCGGCCGGCTGCCGCGTTGGTCGCTGCAGCCCGGTCGCCAACGCCGACAGCGCCCGGAGACCCGGTCCATGCCACCCAGAGAGCCCCTGACCTACCGCGACGCCGGTGTCGACATCGACGCGGGCAGCCGCCTGGTGGACCGCATCCGGCCGGCCGCCGAGCGTACGCGCCGGGCCGGGGTGCTCGGGGGTCTGGGCGGGTTCGGCGGGCTGTTCGAGCTCCCGCGTGGCTACCGCGAACCGGTGCTGGTCTCGGGAACCGACGGTGTCGGAACCAAGTTGCGCCTGGCGATTGAGAGCGGGCGGCACGATACGGTCGGCATCGACCTGGTGGCGATGTGCGTGAACGACATCGTGGTCCAGGGCGCCGAGCCACTGTTCTTCCTGGATTACTACGCCACCGGCCACCTCGACGTCGAGGTGGCGGCCGCCGTGGTGGCAGGCATTGCGGCCGGCTGCGAGCAGGCCGGCTGTGCCCTGATCGGAGGCGAGACGGCGGAGATGCCGGGCATGTACTCCCCCGGCGACTACGATCTGGCCGGGTTCGCGGTCGGCATCGCGGAGAAAGCCCGCTTGGTTGACGGCAGCCGGGTTTCCGACGGTGACGTGCTGCTTGGCCTGGGCTCCAGCGGTGCCCACTCCAACGGCTACTCGCTGATCCGCCGCATCCTCGCCGACACCGGTGCCGATCTCGACACGCCCCTGGGTGATTCCACCCTGGGCGAGGCCCTGCTGCGCCCCACCCGGATCTATGTCCCGGCGCTGCTGGCCCTGTTGCGGGCGGACCTGGTGCACGCCGCGGCCCACGTCACCGGGGGCGGCCTGCCGGAGAACCTGCCGCGGGTGCTGCCGGACGGCGCCACCGCCGTCATCGCCCGCGACGGCTGGCGGCAACCGGCGATCTTTGAGTGGCTCGCGGAGCGGGGCGGGGTGGAGGAAGACGAGATGCTGCGCACTTTCAACTGCGGCATCGGCATGTGCGTGTGCACCGCGCCGGAGACCGCCGAGCGCGCCCGCGCGCTGCTGGAGGAACACGGCGAGACCGTCTACCGGCTGGGGCACGTCGAGCTTGGCACGACCGGGACCCCCGCGACGGTGCGATTCGCCTGATGCCCGGATCCGGTACCTTCACCATCGTGGTGCTGATCTCCGGCAGCGGCACCAACCTCCAGGCGCTGATCGATGCCGTGCGCGCGGGACGCCTTCCGGCGCGGATCGCGGCCGTAATCAGCAACCGTCCCGGCGCCTGGGGCCTGGAACGTGCCCGTCGCGCGGGGATCGACGCGGTGGCCCTGGACCACACACGCTACGCCTCCCGCGAGCGCTTCGACGCCGCCCTGCAGGACACCATCGACCGCTACGAGCCCGATCTGGTGGTACTGGCCGGCTTCATGCGGATCCTCACCGACCCCTTCGTCGCCCGGTACGCCGGCCGCATGATCAACATCCACCCATCCCTGCTGCCGAGCCACCGTGGCCTGCACACACACCAGCGGGCACTGGAGGCGGGCGATCGCATGCATGGGGTCAGCGTGCATTACGTGACGCCGGAGCTGGACGGCGGCCCGGTGATCGCCCAGGCCCGCGTGCCGGTCCTGCCGGATGACCACGCCGATGCCCTCGCCCGCCGCGTGCAGCTCCGGGAGCATCGCCTGTATCCCGAAGTCGTCGGCTGGATCGCCCGCGGGCGGCTGCGCCTTGAGGACGGGGTGCCCGTGCTGGACGGGCGACCGCTCCGGCGGCCGCTGATTCTGGACGACCAAAGCGAGGCGTTGCCGTGAAGCCCGCCGCCCTGTTCGTGGTCCTCGCGCTCACGCTGGCCGCACCGGCAGCCCGCGCCGGCGACTTCATCCCCTCCTACACGGCCCACTACGCCTTGAGTCGCGGCGCCTTCACGCTCGCCGAGAGCAAATTCACCCTGCAGCGGGAGGCGGACGGCAGACTGCGCTACCACTCGGAGGCAGAGCCGCGGGGGCTGGCGCGACTGCTCTTCAGCGACAACAGCATCACCGAGACCAGCGTGTTCCGCCTGCACCAGGGCCGTATCCAGGCCCTGTCCTACCAGTTCGTGCATCACAACGGCGACCAGGCAGATCGCCGCAGTGTGCGGTTTGACTGGGAGAACGACACGGCGATCAGCGAAAAGGACGGCAAGACGCGCCGCCTGAAGGTGCCCCCGGGCACCGTCGACCAGATGGTGCTGCAGCTCGCGGTGATGCGGGGTCTTGCCAACGGCCGGGAGCGCATGAGCTACAAGCTCGTCGCCGACAACGAGCTCAAGACCTACCACTTCGCGGTCAAGGGGCGCGAACGCGTGCACACCGGCGCCGGGACCTTCTACACCCTGCGCGTGGAGCGCACGCAGGACCCGGACAAGACCACGGTGTTCTGGTGCGCGCCGAAGCTGGACTACCTGCCGGTGAAGATGCTGCAGCAGAAGAAGGGCGGCGCCGCCATCCGGCTGGAGCTCGAATCGATCAAGGGCCTGCCCGCCAGCTGACGGCCGCGCGGTCAGGCGCGTGGCAGGGTGACGCCCCGCTGGCCCTGGTACTTCCCGCCACGGTCCCTGTAGGACACCTCGCATACCTCGTCCGACTCGAAGAACAGGATCTGCGCCACGCCCTCGTTGGCGTAGACCTTCGCCGGCAGCGGCGTGGTGTTCGAGAACTCCAGCGTGACATGGCCCTCCCACTCGGGCTCCAGCGGCGTGACGTTGACGATGATGCCGCAGCGCGCGTAGGTGGACTTGCCCAGGCAGATGGTCAGGACGTTGCGCGGGATACGGAAGTATTCGATGGTGCGCGCCAGCGCGAACGAGTTCGGCGGGATGATGCACACGTCGGATTCGAGGCTGACGAAGCTGCTGTCATCGAAGCCCTTGGGATCGACCACCGCGGAGTTGATGTTGGTGAAGATCTTGAAATCCTCCGCGCAGCGGATGTCGTAGCCGTAGCTCGAGGTGCCGTAGGAGATGATCGGACGGCCGTCGGCGCTGCGCACCTGGCCCGCCTCGAACGGCTCGATCATGCCGCGCTCCGCGGCCATCCGCCTGATCCACTTGTCCGCCTTGATGCTCATGGACTTGCCTTATCCGGTGGGGCCCGACCGGCGCAATTAACCATAGTGGGGCCACCGCGGCAAGGGCGCCATGGCCAACCCCGGCTTCCCTTCGCAAGGAGGCCCCGGGGGGCTAGTCGTCCGCGATCACGATCTCGGGGAAGGCCGCGCGCTCGCGCCCGGCCGGTGCCGCCAGGCGCCCGGCCGTGCGCCGGGCAATCTCCAGGTAGGCTGCGGTCAGCGGGCTGTCCGGCTCGGCCACCACGGTGGGGATGCCGGAGTCGGTCTGCTCCCGGATGCGGATGTCCAGCGGCAGCTCGCCCAGCAGCACCGTGTGATACTGCTCGGCGATGCGCGCGCCTCCGCCGGCGCCAAAGATATGCTCCTCGTGGCCGCAGTTGCTGCAGATGTGGGTGCTCATGTTCTCGACGATGCCGAGGACTGCCACCTCGACCTTCTCGAACATGCGCAGCCCCTTGCGGGCGTCCAGCAGCGCGATGTCCTGGGGCGTGGTCACGATTATCGCGCCGCTGACCGGGATGCGCTGGGCAAGCGTGAGCTGGATGTCGCCGGTGCCCGGGGGCAGGTCCACGACCAGGTAATCCAGATCGTGCCACCGGGTGTCGTTCAGCAGCTGATTCAGGGCCTGGGTAACCATCGGCCCGCGCCAGATCATGGGCGTTTCCTCGTCGACCAGGAAGCCCACCGACATCACCTGCAGACCGTGCCGCTCCACCGGTTCCAGGGTCTTGCGATCGCTCGTGCGCGGGCGGCCGCTGTAGCCGACCATGCGCGGCTGGCTGGGACCGTAGATGTCGGCGTCCAGCAGCCCCGTGCGGGCGCCCTCGGCGGTGAGTGCCAGGGCCAGGTTGACCGCGGTGGTGGATTTGCCCACACCGCCCTTGCCCGAGGCGATCGCGATGATGTTCTTCACGCCGGGAAGCGGCTGCAGGTTGGACTGGACCGCGTGGGAGGCAACCTCGGTGGCCACCTCCACGCGCACCTCGCGGACCCCGTCCAGCGCCGTCAGCCGTTCCCGCACGCCCGCCTCCAGCTCCGCGTGCCAGCTCTTCGCCGGATAGCCCAGGACCAGCCGGACCCGGACGCCGCCGTCATCACCGACGTCGATCTCGCGTACCGCCCCGGAGGTGACCAGGTCGGTGCCGACATTGGGATCCTGGAACTGCTCCAGCGCCCGCTCGATGCTGTCGCGACTCACCTGACTCATGTCTTCTCCCGTTCACTGCGGCCGTGGTGGGATGCCGCTGCGCCATTGTACTAACCCGGTCAGAGGTAATGCCACGTCTCGCAGAGCGGGTGTCTGCGGAGGACGAGGCGCGGGGTCGAAGGCGTGGCGTTGCCCCGACGAGCGAGCGCAACGCGGTCATCAGCGCTCACGCACCGGCCCGCAGGGCGCTCGCCCCGTCCGGACGGCGTTGCTCGTCGCTCGTGCGGCACCCACTGCACTCCGCTCCTCGCGTCTGGCGAGACAGACCGACAGGAACGCTGAAGTGCGGCATTCCCTCTGACCGGGGTAGTACCGCAGCACCCGCCTCCTCGTTGGCACCGGTGCCCTGTGGCATAATGCGCGCTTCCTCGCAGACGGTCGCAATCCATGACGGACAAGCCGCGCAAGATCCTGGTTACCAGCGCGCTGCCCTACGCCAACGGTCCCGTTCACCTGGGACATCTGGTGGAGTACATCCAGACCGACATCTGGGTCCGCTTCCAGCGCCTGCGGGGCAACCGCTGCATCTACGTCTGTGCCGACGATGCCCACGGCACGCCGATCATGCTCAAGGCGCAGCAGGAGGGCATCACGCCCGAGCAGCTGATCGAGCGGGTCGGGGCCGAGCACCGGCGGGACTTCGACGACTTCCTGGTCAGTTTCGACAACTACTACACCACCCACTCGGAAGAGAACCGGGAGTGCGCGGAGCTCATCTATACCCGGCTCGACCGCGCGGGGCACATCTTCACCCGCACCATCCACCAGGCCTTCGACCCGGAAAAGCGGATGTTCCTGCCCGACCGCTTCATCAAGGGCGAGTGCCCGCGGTGCGGCGCGGCGGACCAGTACGGTGACAGCTGCGAGGTCTGCGGCGCGACCTACACGCCGGCGGACCTGCGCAATCCGGTCTCGGCCCTCTCCGGCGCGGTGCCCGTGGAGAAGGAGTCGCTGCACTACTTCTTCCGCCTGGGCGATTTCACCGAGATGCTCAAGGCGTGGACCCGCAGCGGCCACGTGCAGCAGGCGATGGCGCACAAGCTCGAGGAATGGTTCGAGGAGGGCCTGGCCGACTGGGACATCTCGCGCGACGCGCCCTACTTCGGCTTCGGGATCCCGGGCTCGGACGGCAAGTTCTTCTACGTCTGGCTGGACGCGCCGATCGGCTACATGGCGAGCTTCGCCAACCTGTGCAAGCGCCGCCCGGAGCTCGACTTCGAGGACTTCTGGGGCGTGAACAGCACCGCCGAGCTGTACCACTTCATCGGCAAGGACATCATCTACTTCCACTCGCTGTTCTGGCCCGCGATGCTGCACGGGGCGGGCTTCCGTACCCCGAGCGCGGTCTATGCCCACGGCTTTCTCACGGTCAACGGCCAGAAGATGTCCAAGAGCCGCGGCACCTTCATCCGCGCCCGCACCTACCTGGAGCACCTCGACCCCGAATACCTGCGCTACTACTTCGCCGCCAAGCTCGGCCCCGGCGTCGAGGACCTCGACCTTAACCTGGACGATTTCGTCCAGCGCGTGAACTCGGACCTGGTGGGCAAGCTGGTCAACATCGCCAGCCGCTGCGCCGGCTTTATCACCCGGCGCTTCGACGGCGTGCTCGCCGACGATCTGCCCGAGCCGGGGCTGTACCGCGAGTTCGCCGATGCCGGCAGCAGCCTGGCGAAGGACTTCGAGAACCGGGACTTTGCCCGCGCGGTGCGCGAGATCATGGCGCTGGCCGACCGCGCCAACCAGTACATCAACGACATGCAGCCGTGGGTGCTGGCGAAGGATCCCGGGCGCTCCGGCGAGGTCCAGGCGATCTGCACCCAGGGTCTGAACCTGTTCCGGGTGCTGATGACCTGGCTCAAGCCGGTCCTGCCGCGCCTGGCCGAGCGCGCGGAAGCCTTCCTGGGGGTAGACCTGGCCCACTGGGACGACGTCGAGCGACCGCTTCTGGGGCACCGGGTGAACGCATTCAGGCCGCTCATGACCCGAGTGGACACGGCGGCCACCAACGCGCTGGTGGCGGCATCCCGGGAGACGCTGGCCGGGAGCGGCGAACGGGCCGGGGCGGAGGCGCGGGAGGCCGCGCCCGGCGGCGAGCCGCTGCAGCCGGAAATCGGCATCGACGACTTTGCCCGCGTGGACCTGCGGGTGGCCCGGATCATCCGCGCCGAACTCGTCCAGGGCGCCGACAAGCTGCTGCGCCTGGAGCTGGACCTCGGCGGCCCCGTCCGCCAAGTGTTCGCCGGCATCCGCAAGGCCTATCGCCCGGAGGACCTGGAAGGCCGGCTGACCGTGGTGGTGGCGAACCTCGCGCCGCGCAAGATGCGCTTCGGGGTCTCGGAAGGCATGGTGCTGGCCGCCGGGCCCGGCGGCGAAGACATCTGGCTGCTGCAGCCCGACCGCAAAGGCGGCTCCGGCCCGGCGCCGGGCAGCCGAATCCGCTAGCCACGGGCGGGCCATGAACCGGGACACGCGCCGCGAGATCTTCGAGCGCCTGCGCCGCGCCAATCCGGCCCCGACCACGGAGCTCGAGTACCGCAGCCCGTTCGAGCTGCTGGTCGCGGTGGTGCTCTCCGCCCAGGCCACGGACGCGGGTGTCAACAAGGCCACCGCGAAGCTGTTTCCGATCGCCAACACCCCGCAGGCCCTGCTCGATCTCGGCGAAGACGGCCTGCGCCGGTACATCCGCACCATCGGCCTGTTCAACAGCAAGGCCCGCAACCTGATCCGCGCGGCGCGGATCCTGGTCGAGCAGCACGGCGGTGAGGTGCCGCGGGAGCGCAAGGCGCTGGAGGCCCTGCCCGGCGTGGGACGCAAGACCGCCAACGTGATATTGAACACCGCCTTCGGGGAGCCCACCATTGCCGTGGACACCCACATCTTCCGGGTGGCGAACCGGACCGGGCTGGCGCCCGGCAAGACCCCGCGTGCGGTCGAGGACCGACTACTGCGCGTGGTCCCCCGCGAGTACCGCAAGGATGCCCACCACTGGCTGATCCTGCACGGACGCTACGTGTGCACCGCGCGCCGGCCCCGCTGCCCGGGATGCGTCATCGCGGACTTGTGCAAGTACCGGCACAAGACCCCGGAGGCCGGCTGAACATGTTCCTGGGAGAGGACCGCGAAAGCTACCGCAAGGCCTTTGCCGAAGCCTGGCGCAAGGCCCGCGCCGGCGAGCCGCTCGAGCCGCTCGAACGGATCATCGCCGACGTGGTCGCCGAGCATCCCGAGTATCACCGGGTGATCGGGCAGGGCGAGCGTGCCCTGCAGCGGGAGTACCTGCCGGAGACCGGCGAAACCAACCCGTTCCTGCACATGGGGCTGCACATCGCCCTGCGCGAGCAGGTCTCGGTGGACCGCCCGGCGGGCATCCGCGGCATCCACGCCAGCCTGGCGCGGGTGCTCGGCGGGGAGATGGAGGCCGAGCACCGGATGATGGACTGCCTCGCCGAGACCCTGTGGCAGGCGCAGCGCCAGGGGACCATGCCCGACGAGCACGCCTACCTGCTGTGCCTGCAGGAGCTGGAACGCAAGCTGGGGGTGCCGCCCGGACGCGGCTAGCGGAGGGCCGGCGCCGGCACGCGCGGGGTCACCCGTCGCCGCCGCGGCGGCGTGCCGCGACCGCCAGGCGCAGGGCGTTGAGCCGGATGAAGCCCTCGGCGTCCTTCTGATCGTAGGCGCCGGCGTCGTCCTCGAAGGTCGCGATGCTGGCGTCGAACAGGCTGTCGCTGTCCGACTTGCGCCCGACCACCATCACGTTGCCCTTGTACAGCTTCAGCCGCACTACGCCGTTGACGTGGGCCTGGGTGGCGTCGATGGCGCGCTGGAGCATCTCGCGCTCGGGGCTCCACCAGTAGCCGTTGTAGACCACGCTGGCGTAGCGCGGCATCAGCTCGTCCTTGAGGTGGGCCGCTTCGCGGTCCAGGGTGATCGATTCGATCGCCCGGTGGGCACGCAGCAGAATGGTGCCGCCCGGCGTCTCGTAGCAGCCGCGCGACTTGATGCCCACGTAGCGGTTCTCGACGATGTCGACCCGGCCGATGCCGTTGTCACCGCCGATGCGGTTCAGGCGCGAGAGCACCTCCGCCGGGCTGAGCTCCTCGCCGTCGATGGCGACCACGTCGCCGCCGCGATAGCTCAGCTCCAGGTAGGTGGGCTGGTCGGGGGCCAGTTCCGGGGCCACCGTCCAGCGCCACATGTCCTCCTCGGGCTCGACCCAGGGGTCTTCCAGCACTTCGCCCTCGTACGAGATGTGCAGCAGGTTGGCGTCCATCGAGTACGGCGACTTGCGACCGTGGCGCTCCACGGGAATGCCGTGCCGCTCGGCATAGGCCAGCAGCTTCTCGCGCGAACCGAGGTCCCACTCGCGCCAGGGCGCGATCACGCGAATCCCCGGGCGCAGGGCATAGGCACCGAGCTCGAACCGGACCTGATCGTTGCCCTTGCCGGTCGCGCCGTGGGAGACCGCGTCGGCGCCGGTCTCCGTGGCGATCTCCACCAGCCGCCGGGCGATCAGGGGCCGCGCGATCGACGTCCCCAGCAGGTACTCGCCCTCGTAGATGGCGTTTGCCCGGAACATCGGATAGACGAAGTCGCGCACGAACTCCTCGCGCAGGTCCTCGATGTAGATATCACGCACGCCGAGGTGCCGGGCCTTCTCGCGGGCCGGCTCCAGCTCCTCGCCCTGGCCCAGGTCGGCGGTGAACGTCACCACCTCGCAGTCATAGGTCTGCTGCAGCCACTTGAGAATCACGGAGGTGTCCAGCCCGCCCGAATAGGCGAGGACGACCTTCTTGACATCCGACATGGGAACCTCGAGCTGTTGCAGGCCCGCCGACCGCAGACCAGGACGCCACCATCGCCGCGCGATGGCCCGAAAGGGCGCCTATGCTACCAGAATCCCCCCGACCTGGCCCGTCGTGGCGCGGTCTCGCGAGCCTCCCGGCCGCCTGGCGAGACGGACCCTCACCCAGTCAGTAAAATGCCCGCCATGGAGATCACCCTGACCGCCCCGGACGACTGGCATCTGCACCTGCGGGACGGTCGCGCCATGGCCGACGTCGTGGCCGCCAGCGCGCGGCGCTTTTGTCGCGCGATCGTGATGCCCAATCTGCGGCCGCCGGTCACCACCACGCGGAGCGCCCGCGACTATCGCGAGCGGATCTTCGCCGCGCTGCCCGCCGGTGCGGACTTCGAGCCTTTGATGACCCTCTACCTGACCGACAACACGGATCCCGGCCAGGTCCGGCGGGCCCGGGACAGCGGGATCGTGCAGGCGGTAAAGCTGTATCCTGCCGGCGCCACCACCAACAGCGACTCCGGCGTCACCGACCTGTCCCGGGTCGATCGGGTGCTGGAGACCATGTCCCGGCTGGGCATGCCCCTGCTGGTGCACGGCGAAGTGACCGGTGCCGGCGTGGACGTGTTCGACCGCGAACGCGTATTCATCGACAACGTGCTGGCGCCGCTGCGCGAGCGGCACCCGGAACTGCCGGTGGTGCTGGAGCACATCACCACCGCCGATGCCGCACAGTTCGTGCGCGAGGCGCCCGGTCGCATCGCCGCCACGATCACCCCGCACCACCTGCTGTACAACCGCAACGCCCTGTTCGCCGGCGGCCTGCGGCCCCACCTGTACTGCCTGCCGGTGCTCAAGCGCGAGCGCCATCGCCAGGCCCTCGTGGCGGCCGCCACCAGCGGCAATCCCCGCTTCTTCCTGGGCACCGACAGCGCGCCGCACGCGGCCGGGGCGAAGGAGAGCGCCTGCGGCTGCGCGGGGATCTATTCCGCCCACGCGGCCATCGAGCTCTATGCCGAGGTGTTCGAGCGGGCTGACGCCCTGGACCGCCTGGAAGCCTTCGCCAGCTTGCACGGCCCGGACTTCTACGGCCTGCCGCGGAACTCCGCCAGCATCACGCTGCGCCGCGAGGACTGGACGGTGCCCGAAACGCTGCCGTTCGGCGACGAGCGCCTGGTGCCGCTGCGCGCGGGCGAGCGCGTCGGCTGGAAGCTCGCGTAGATCCCGATCCGGTCGGCGGGCGCGGCCAATCGCAATTGGCGGCACCATCCGATATCCTGCGCCCATGAGCGATACCGAGCATCTGCGCCAGATGGCAACCCGCTTCCGGGGGTTTCTGCCGATCGTTGTCGACGTCGAGACGGGGGGTTTCAACCCGCGTACCGACGCCCTGCTGGAGATCGCCGCCGTCACCCTCGGCATGGACGACACCGGCAGCCTGTTCCGCAAGGCCACCTGGAACTTCCACGTATCGCCGTTCCAGGGAGCCAACATCGAGGCCGCCGCGCTCGCCGTCAACGGCATCGACCCGCACCATCCCCTGCGTCCCGCCCTGCCGGAGGACGAGGCCCTGCGACGGGTCTTCCGCGAGGTGCGACGCGAGATGCGCGAGCTGGGCTGCACGCGCGCCGTGCTGGTGGGCCACAACGCGCATTTCGACCTGTCCTTCCTGAACGCGGCGGTGGAGCGCAGCGGGATCCGGCGCAATCCCTTCCACCCGTTCAGCTGCTTCGACACGGCCACCTTGTGCGGGCTGGCCTACGGCCAGACGGTGCTGGCGAGAGCCGCGGCGGTGGCGGGCTTGCCGTGGGACACCCGGGAAGCCCACTCGGCCGCCTATGACGCCGAGCAGACCGCCGAGCTGTTCTGCCGCATCGTGAACCGGTGGCGCGATCGCTATGAAGAGGACGTGCAACGCGCCGCGGAAGCAGGGCAGGGCCTGTCCTGAAGGTGCCGGGATCGCCTCACGGCGATCCCGGCCAGCGGACGTGGTTTCCCGGTCGGGGCCCGGGTTCTACTGGGTCGCTTCGCCCTGCTGGCGAGTGCCTTCCAGCATCTTCTGCAGCTCGCCCGACTCGTAGAGCTGCATCACGATGTCACAGCCGCCGACCAGCTCGCCGTTGATGTAAAGCTGCGGGAAAGTCGGCCAGTTGGAATACTCCTTGAGCCCGCTGCGCACCTCGGGATCCTCGAGCACATTGACGTAGCCGAATTCCGCGCCGCAGGCCTGCAGGGCCTGGTTCACGCGGGCCGAGAAGCCGCACTGGGGGAAATCCGGGGTGCCCTTCATGTACAGCACCACCGGGTGGCTCGCAATCTGCTGCTTGATCCGCTCGACGGTATCCATAGGAGCCTCCTGAGCTGCGCGTCCGATTCGGCGCCGCGCTGACCTGGCGGCGCCCTGATCTATGTCTCTTGGAGCAATTGTACTAAGCCGGTCCGTGGTAACGCCACCGGCGGCGCAGCCCGGTCGTCACTGCGCGCCGCCACCGGAGACCGCGCCCCAGCCGCCGCCGCCGGCCGAGGCTACCGACAACACCTGTCCGGCGCGCACCGACATCTGCGCCTTGCCCGGCAGCGGTTCGCCGTCCAGGCGGTTCTCCCCCGGCCTGCCGGGGCCGCCACCGGCAAGTCCCCAGGGCGCGTGCGTGCGACGCTCGGTGAGCAGGGTCACCTCGGTCGGCGCCAGGAACTCGAATTCCCGCACCAGGCCGCTGCCCCCCGGTCGCACCCCCGCGCCGCCGGACCCGGAGCGCAGCGCATAGCGACGAACCCGCAGGGGGAAATTCAGCTCCAGGACCTCGATCGGGGTATTCAGGGTGTTGGTCATGTGGGTCTGCACGCCGTCGAGCCCGCCGCCGTCCCGGCCGGCCCCCATGCCCCCTCCCATGGTTTCGTAATAGTCCCACGCCGGGGCCCTGTGCGAACCCATCGCGACGTTGTTCATGCTCCCGTGGCTCGCGGCCGGCATCTTCTCCGGCAGCGCCTGTGCGAGCGCCCCGGTCACGGCGTCGACAACGCGCGTGCTGGTCTCTACATTGCCGGCGGCGACCGCGGCCGGGCGGCGGGCATGAAGCAGGCAGCCCTCGGGGGCGCGCAGGGTGATCGGACGGAAGCTGCCCGCACAGGCCGGTGTCTGGGCGGGCATCAGGCAGCGGAACACGTAGTAGACCGCGGCGGCCGTCACCGACAGGGGACAATTCACGTTGCCCGCGACCTGCGCGCCCGTGCCGGTGAAATCCACGGTAATGTTCCCGGATTCGCTCGTGACCGTGGCGACGACGGGAATATCGCGGTTGCCGCGGCCGTCGTCGTCGAGCCAGTCTTGGAAGCGGTAGCGGCCGTCGGGGATCGTGCCCAGCGCCGAACGTGCCAGCCGCTCCGCGTAGTCGTTCAGGGCCGCCAGACGCCGGGCAAAGCGCGCGGAGCCCTGGGTCCGTACGAGCTCGCCCAGGCGGCGGGCGCCGACCCGGTTGGCGCTGATCTGGGCGGCGAAATCGCCGCGGGCCTGGTCGGGGTTGCGCAATGCGGACAGGATCCGGCCCAGCGCGTCCTCGTCGACACCCTCTGCGCCGGCCACCCGGGTGGGGGCGATCACCAGGCCTTCCTCCTCGAGGTGGGAGGACAGTGGCATGGAGCCCGGCGAAGCCGAGCCGATATCCGCGTGGTGGGCACGGTTGACCACGAAGCCGAGGCGGCGGCCGTCGACGAATACCGGCGCCACGACCGTGACGTCGGGCAGGTGGGTGCCACCGAGGTACGGGTCGTTGAGCAACACCATGTCACCGTGGTGCCAATCACGGGCGGCGATCACGTCGGCCATAGCGTAGGCCATGCTGCCCAGATGCACCGGGATATGGGCGGCCTGGGCGCACAGCGCCCCCTCGGAGTCAAATACCGCGCAGGAAAAGTCCAGCCGATCGCGGATGTTCGGGGAGAAAGCCGCCCGTCGCAGGACCGCCCCCATTTCGTCACAAACGGCCGCGATCCGGCTCCCGAACAGGCTCAGCTCGATCCCTTCGTCACTGTCTGACACGTCTTTTCCCCCGGCCGGGGCCGCGTTGCAATCTTACGGTCATTCGCCTATGTTACCAGTCTTCTCGGGGGTGCTGTCGGGCCTCAGCGGCTGCCTGAGCCGTCGTGGCGAGGCGTGAGGAGGGAGTGCAGTGGCGCTGCACGACCGACGAGCAACACCGTCCATGGCGGCCCAGGCAGCCGCCCGCAGGGAGCCGCCGTGCGCCCCGCCGGCGGTGTCGCGCTCGCTCGACGCAGCACCACTGCGCCTTCGCTCCCGCGCCTGGCCGGGGAAGCGCACGGCGGCTCTGAGACCTGACAGTCCCCCCGCGAAGACTGGTATGCTGTTCCGTGAACCCGATCGAAGATCGAGCCTCCGTGCACGGAGTTTCATTTACCGGGTTTTGACACCCGACACGGACTGAAAGGATTGCACCATGGCTCATGAACTCCCCGAACTTCCTTACGCACTGGATGCCCTGGAGCCGCACATCTCCAGAGAGACGCTGGAGTATCACTACGGCAAGCATCACCGTACCTACGTCGACACGCTGAACAAGCTGATCGAGGGTACCGAGTACGCCAACATGTCGCTCGAGGACACCATCCGGAAGGCGAGCGGCAAGCTGTTCAACCAGGCTGCACAGGTGTGGAATCACACCTTCTACTGGCACAGCATGAGCCCCCGCGGCGGTGGCGATCCCAGCGGTGAGCTGGCGAAGGCGATCGATAGCAGCTTCGGCTCCATCGACGAGCTTCGCAAGCAGTTCACCGAGCAGACCATCGGCAACTTCGGCTCCGGCTGGGGCTGGCTGGTGCAGAAGTCGGACGGCTCCCTGGCGATCGTCGAGACCGACGACGCCAAGACGCCGCTGACCGATTCCAGCGTCAAGACGCTGCTCGCCTGCGACATCTGGGAGCACGCGTACTACATCGACTACCGGAACGCCCGGCCGAAGTACATGGAGGCGTTCTGGAAGCTGGTCAACTGGGATTTCGTCGCCAGCAACCTGTCGAAGTAACGCCGGGTTCGCACCGCGAGGCCGGCGCGGAATCGAACGGGGCTGCCCCGCCGGGCAGCCCCGCTTTACTTGACCACCCCGAGGGCCCGGAAGCCTGAAGCCATGACCGAACACCTGATGTCCACCTACGCCCGCCTGCCGGTCGCATTCGCGCGCGGCGAAGGCGCCTGGCTGTGGGACAACGAGGGCAATGCCTACCTCGACGCCCTGAGCGGCATTGCCGTGTGCGGGCTGGGTCATGCCCATCCCGAGGTCACCGAGGCGATTACCCGCCAGGCCGCGCGGCTGCTGCACACCTCGAACCTGTACCGGGTCCCGCTGCAGGAGGAGCTCGCCGAGCGCCTGTGCGGCGTGACCGGGATGGACAGCGCGTTCTTCTGCAACTCCGGGGCCGAGGCCAACGAGACCGCCATCAAGCTGGCGCGGCTGCACGGCCACCGGCGGGACGTCAGCAACCCCCAGATCGTGGTGGCCGAGGGCGCCTTTCACGGCCGCACCATCGCCACTCTCACCGCCACCGGCAGCCGGCGCGTGCAGGCGGGATTCGAGCCGCTGGCGCCCGGATTCGTGCGTGCGCCCTGGGCCGACGCCGACGCCCTCGCCGAGGTGGCCCGGCGTCGTAACGACATCGTCGCGGTCCTGGTCGAACCGGTACAGGGTGAGAGCGGCATCCGCATCCCGCCGCGGGGCTACCTGGCCGACCTGCGCCGGCTCTGCGACGAGCGGGGCTGGCTGCTGATGATGGACGAGGTGCAGTCGGGCAACGGCCGTACCGGCCGCTGGCTGGCCAGCCAGTATGAGGACGCCATGCCGGACGTCGTCACCCTCGCCAAGGGGCTTGCCAACGGGGTGCCGATTGGGGCCTGCCTGGCGCGCGGACCGGTGGCGGAGGAATTCCGGCCGGGCAACCACGGCTCCACGTTCGGCGGCAACCCGCTGGCCAGCGCCGCGGCCCTGGCGGTGCTGCGCACCATCGAGAGGGACCGCCTGCTGGCGCGTGCCAAAGAGCTGGGCGAACGTATCGCCGGCGGCCTCGGGCGGGCGCTCGAGGGCCTGGACGCGGTACGCGAGATCCGCCATCGCGGCCTGATGCTGGCGCTGGAGCTGGACCGTCCCTGCGGCGAGCTGGTACAGCGGGCGCTCGACGAGCGGCTGCTGATCAACGTCACGGCCGAGCGCGTGGTGCGCCTGCTGCCGCCGCTGGTGCTGGGCGATGCCGACGCCGACCAGCTGGTCGACCGGCTCGCGCGGGTGATCCGCGGCTTTGTGGGGCAGCAGTAAGCGGGCCCCGTGAGCGTGCGGCACTTCATCACCCTGCTCGATCTGGAGTCCGCGGAGCTCGAGCACCTGCTGGCGCGGGCCTCGGAGCTTCGCCGCCTGCACGCGGCCGGCGAGCGGGTTCCCGGGGCGCTGCTGGCGCGCCGGACCCTGGCGATGATCTTCGAGAAGGCGTCCACCCGCACCCGCGTCTCCTTCGAGGCGGGGATGACTCAGCTCGGCGGCAGCGCCCTGTTCCTTTCGCCCCGGGATACCCAGCTCGGACGGGGTGAGCCCATCGCCGACACCGCGCGGGTGCTCTCGCGCATGGTCGACGGCGTGATGATCCGCGCCAACGCGCATGCCTCGGTGGAAGAGTTCGCCGCCCATTCCCGCGTGCCGGTGATCAACGGCCTGACCGACCGCTTCCATCCCTGCCAGCTGCTGGCGGACATGCAGACCTGGCGCGAGCACCATGGCGCGATCGCCGGGCGCACCGCGGCCTGGGTCGGCGACGGCAACAACGTGTGCAACTCTTACATCAACGCCGCGGCGCGATTCGGCTTCCGGCTGCGCATCGCCAGCCCCGAGGGGTACCGGCCCGATACATCCTTGATCGGCGGCGCCGACGTGGAGCTGGTGGCCGATCCGCGCGAGGCGGTACGCGACGCGGACCTGGTGGTAACCGACGTGTGGGCCAGCATGGGCCAGGAGGCCGAGCAGCAGCAGCGCGCCTTGGCCTTCGCGGATTACCAGGTAAACCAGGAGCTGATGGCGCTGGCCCGGCCGGACGCGCTGTTCATGCACTGTCTGCCGGCCCACCGGGGCGAGGAAGTGGTGGCCGGGGTCATCGACGGCTCTCAGAGCGTGGTGTGGGATGAGGCCGAAAACCGCCTGCACGCGCAGAAGGCGCTGCTCGAGCTGCTGCTGGTCCGCCCTTCCGGCTGAACCGGACCCGCTCAGGCCGGTACTGCGAGCACCAGCGAGAAGTAGCCGTCCGGAGGCTGGTAATGCTCCAGCAGCGTCAGCCCGGCGGCCGAGAGCAACGCTTCCAGTCCCTGCGGGGTGAATTTCCGGCTGATCTCGGTGCGCACGGGCTCACCCGCGCCGATGGTGATCTTCCGGCCGATCACGCCCAGCGAGACTCGCTGCTCCCGGCCGGGCACCAAGTACATCTCCACCTGGGAATGCTCCGACACGAACTCGGCACGATGCCGGAAGGCCGCGACCTCGAAGTCGGCACCGAGCTCCCGGTTGAGCACCCGCAGCACGTTGCGATTGAATTCCGCGGTGATGCCCGCGCTGTCGTTGTAGGCCGCCCACAGGATCGCCGGATCCTTGACCCGGTCCACTCCCAGCAGCAGGTGGTCGCCGTCCTCCATGCAGGACCGCAGCTCGCGCAAGAACGCCAGCGCGCCGTCCGGCTCGAAGTTGCCCAGGGTCCCGCCCAGGAAGGCGTACAGGCGCCGGCCCGCGGGTCGCGGCAGGTTGGCGAGCCCACCGTTGTAGTCGCCCACCAGGGCGTTGACCTCCAGCCAGGGGTAGTCGCGGACCAGGCCCGCGCCGGCTTCCAGCATCATCCCCTCGCTGACGTCGAAGGGCCAGTAGGTCGGGTGCTGAGCGAGCGCTTCTGCCGCGCTGAGCAGGTGGCGGGTCTTGCGCGAGGCGCCGCTGCCGAGTTCGAAAAGGTGGTCCGGACGGGCCCGGGACAGGATCGCTTGCGCACGTTCCCGCAGCAGATGGTCCTCGGTGCGGGTCGGGTAGTACTCGGGTGTGTCGCAGATGCGGTCGAACAGCCGCGAGCCCCGGTCATCGTAGAAATACTTCGGCGGCAGGGTGCGGGGAGGCGCGAGCAGACCAGCCCGCACGTCGTCTTCGAGCCCGGGCACGGTGCGCGCCGGCTTCACTATGCAGCAGTGCAGTCTGTCGCCGGACTGGGGGGCGCGGTTGGTGCTCACGATGTCTCCGGGGATGAACAGCAGCACTACAGTAGGCTACCATCCGACGCATGCCAAGCGCTGCCGCCGCATCTCGGCAGCACGCCGGTTTCCTGGAGACGCCTTCACTTATGTGTCGCATCGCCGCCTACATGGGAGCCCCGATCTCGCTCGGGCATTTTCTGCTGCAGCCGCCGCACAGCCTGTACCGGCAGTCCTGGGACGCCCGTGAGCTGCAGACCGCCACGGTCAACGCGGACGGCTTCGGGGTCGGCTGGCTGGACGACCGGGGGCGTCCGGCGAGCTACACCAACACCGCCCCAATCTGGGCCGACCCCAACCTTTCGGGGCTGGGCCGCAGCCTCGTGAGCCCGATTTGGCTCGGCAACGTGCGCAGCGCGACCCCGGGGATGACGGTCAACCAGCACAACACGCAGCCGTTCGCCGACGAGCAGTGGCTCTATGCCCACAACGGCTTCGTCGATAATTTCACCCGCGGTCTGCGGCCGCGCCTGCAGCAGTGGCTGGACGTCGAGATCCAGGCCGGGATCCAGGGCACGACGGACTCGGAGTATCTGTTCGCGCTGCTGCGCCAGATCCTCACCGACGAGCCCGAGGTCCCGGCCGCTCTGCGCCAGGCCTGCTCGCTGATCGAGACCTGGGCGCCCGGCGAACGCGCGCTGCTGAGCCTGGTGATGACCGATGGCCTGCGACTGTACGCGCTGCGGCACGCATTCGCCGCGGAGCCGGCGACGCTGTACTACAGCACCGACACGGACGGCTTCCCCGACGGCCAGCTGGTTGCCTCGGAACCGCTGGACGAGGCCGGGATCTGGCACGCGATCCCGCCGGGCCACATGCTGATCCTGGATCCGGAACGCCCGGCCGAGCTGCTCGAGCTCTAGCCCCCGCGGGGTACCCGAAGGATGCATCCGATCGTGCCTGCAAGGGAGGAAGCTCGAGCGTGACCGAATCGGACCGGGAATTCGCCCTGGACCGGCTGGCCGAGCTGCAACGGCAGACCCTGTCCCTGCTGGCCGGACACGACGACACCACGTGCCGGCGGCAGCACCACCCGGAGCTGAGCCCGCTGTCCTGGCACGTAGGGCACTGCGCCTTCGTCGAGACCCACTGGCTGCGCGAGCGGGTCCGCGGCGAAGCGGTGCTCGGCGCACCGCACCACACCCTGTACTTGCCGGAGAACACGCCCAAGACCCGGCGCCCGGCCGGCCTGCCCCCACGGGCCGACCTCGCCGGCTGGGTGGAGACTCTGCAGGCAGAGAACCGGCGCGCATGGCGGGAGGTGCTTGCGGACGGGGCACATCCGCTGCTGCGCGACGACTACCTTCTTCGGTTCGTGATCCAGCACTACTGCCAGCATCTCGAGACCCTGCGCATGCTGCTGCGCCGGCTGATCCCGGCAGACGCCGCGCCGCCGGCGCGCGTCGAGGCGGCCGCGTCGACGCCGGACGCGCGGCTCGTCGAGGTTCCCGGCGGGCCTTGCCGGGTGGGCACGGAGAATGACCCGGGAGCGTATGACAACGAGCTGCCCCCGCGCGAGCTGCAGCTCCCCTGCTTCGCCATCGCCGCGCGGCCGGTCAGCAACGCCGAGTACCTGGCGTTCGTCCGTGACGGCGGCTATCGCGAGCCGCGGCTGTGGACCGGGGAAGGATGGGAATGGCTTCGGCGGACCGCGGTCAGCGCGCCGGAGCACTGGGTCCGCGACGGCGACGCCGGCTGGCTGCTGGCGGACGCCGATGGTCTGCATGCATTCGACCCCGGCGCGCCGGTCGACGGCCTGAGCCTGCACGAGGCTCGGGCCTTCGCCCGGTGGGCGGGATGCCGCCTGCCGCACGAGTACGAGTGGGAGGCGGCCTGCCGCGCCGGGCTCCTGCGGGATATGGGCCGGGTGTGGGAATGGTGCGACAATACCTTCCATCCCTACCCGGGCTTTCACGCCTTTCCCTACGACGGCTACTCGATGCCCTGGTTCGACGGCACCCACTACGTTCTTCGGGGCGGGAGCCGGCACACCGAGCCCGAGATCCGCCGCCCCGGCTTTCGCAATTTCTACCAGGCCGACCAGCGCCACATGTTCGCGGGACTGCGCCTGGCGCGGGACGCCGGGTAGGGCGCGGGGCCGCTCAGGGCTCCATCAGTCCGTGGATCACGAGGTCGGTGAAGCTGACGATGCCGAGCACCTCGCCTTCCTTGATCACCGGCGCCCGCGCCAGGCGGTAGCGCTCGAACAGGCGCGCGCAGTAGCGCACGTCCATGTCCGGTGCCACGCTCAGCACCGGTTTGGTCATCACCTCGTAGACGTTCACGCGGTCCGGGGAGCGATCGCGGGCGAGCACCTGGCGCCCGATGTCCGAGATCAGGACCATGCCGTACTCATCGTCCTGGTGGCGCTTGTTCACGATCAGGGCCTTGGTTTCGGCATGGCGCAGGCTCTTGAGCGCCTCGCGCACCGTGATGGTGCCGTCGACCACGTCGAAGCGGGTCCGCATGGCGTCGCGGACGCGGACGATTCTGCGCTGGTTCATAGCTCCTCCTGTACGCGGTCGGTCAGCTGCGCCACCTGGTGGCTGACGCCGACCGCGTCCTCCACGTCGAGCAGGAAGGCGATTCCCGTGCCCGCCTTGGTGTCGAACTCGCCGACGTCCTGGACGGTCTCCAGGATGCGCCGGCTCAGGTGCTCCTCCACCAGGAAAAGCAGCATGTCGCGCTGGGTCTCCAGGCTCAGCCCGAAGAACGTGCGCGCCTTTTCCAGGCCCTCGCCGCGGGCCTGGGTCACCACGGTGGCCCCGGTCGCGCCCGCCTTGCGGGCGGCTTCCAGCACGGCATCCGTCTTGCTGTCCTCGACCAGAGCGATGATCAGCTTGAAGTGCATTGCTCACTCTCCTTCCCCGCGGCGGGCCGCCTGTCGTGCCGCCCACCAGTAGCTCAGCTGCGTGTAGCCCAGCACCGTGACGATCGGGAACAGGCTGGCGAACGCGATCAGGCCGAAGCCGTCCAGCAGCGGGCTGCGGCCCGGGACCTGCTGGGCCAGGCCCAGCCCGAGCGCGGTCACCAGCGGCACCGTCACGGTCGACGTGGTCACGCCGCCCGAGTCGTACGCCAGCGGGATCAGCGCCCGCGGTGCATAAATGGTCTGTACCAGGACCAGAACGTATCCCGCCATGAAGTAATACTCCAGCGGCGTTCCGGTAACGATCCGGAGTGTGCCCAGGGCGATGCCGAACGCCACGCCGATCGCCACTGCCACGCGCAGGCCGGTGGGATCCAGGGTGCCCGCAGACTCGGCGGCCGCCTTGCGCGCCACCGCCAGCAGCGCCGGCTCGGCGATGGTCGTGGAAAATCCCAGCGCCGCCGCGAACACGTATACCCAGGCGAAGTCGGTCCAGTGCACCCGCACGGGAAAGTGGGGCTGCCCGTAGAGGAACTCGGGGGCCGTGAGCTGGCGCGCCATGATCCGTCCGAGCGGAAACAGCGCCTCGTTCAGCCCCAGCAGGAACAGCGCCAGCCCCAGAATCGCGACGGCGAAGCCGGCTAGCACCCGCCGCGGCCGGTGCAGCGGACGCCGGAGCACCAGGTACTGGAAGCCGAAGATCACCGCGATGATCGGCGCGACGTCGCGCAGGGTGCCCAGCAGCGACGCGGGCAACAGCTCGAGCATCATCGCAGCACCATGCCGTAGACCATCACGAAGATCATCGGCATCAGCGAAGCCAGCGCGATCAGCCCGAAGCCGTCGGCCAGGGCGTTACGCCCGCGGATGCTGGATGCCAGCCCGACCCCCAGCGCCGCAACCAGCGGCACCGTAATGGTCGACGTGGTCACGCCGCCCGAGTCATAGGCGATGCCGATGATCGGCTTGGGTGCGAAGGTGGTGGTCACCAGCACCGCGGCGTAGCCGAGGATGATCAGGTACTGTAGCGGCCAGCCGCGCAGGATTCGGATCACGCCCACCACCAGGGCGAAGCCGACCGCGAGCGCCACGGTCAGCCGCAGGCCCAGGGCGTAGGTCGCACGCGCCGGGGCCGTGTCCGCGATGTAGCCGCCCGCTGCCGCAACCTTGGCGGCCTCGCCGGCGACCGCGATCAGGGCCGGCTCGGCCACGGTGGTGCCGAACCCCAGGGCAAAGGCGAAGGCCAGCAGCCAGCCGAGGCTGCCCTTGCGGGAGAAGTCGTTGGCCAGCGCTTCGCCGACCGGAAACAGCCCCAGGTCCAGCCCCCACACGAACATCGCCAGCCCCACCGTCACCAGCGCCGTGCCGCCCAGCAGCCGGCCCAGGTCTGGGATCGGCTGATGCAGCACCGCGATCTGGAAGAACGCGATCACCCCAACGATCGGCAGCAGGTCGCGGAGGCTGTTCAGCAGGCTGGTAAGCAGCGGCCTGAGTGCTTGCATGCCCTTCCCGGTTTCTTGTCGCGCGGGCGCGGCGCCGCGGCAACCCGTCGGCGGTGTCCGGCCGTGCCGGCCGGGGCCGGTATAATGCGTGCCCGACGGCCCGAAGTCCTTCGGCTCCGGGCCATTCTAGGCCGCGCGGTTCCGGGCGGCCATGACCACCGTCATCCGAGTCGGCAGGAGCACGTATGCGCACGCAGCCACCCGATGATATCGCCGAGACCGTCGCCCGGGCCCTGGCCGAGGACGTCGGCGACGGCGACCGTACCGCGCGCCTGATCCCGGCTGGCGCCCGCGCCCGCGCACGGGTGATCAGCCGCGAGGCCGCCGTCGTCTGCGGCCGCCCGTGGGCCGAGGCGGTCTACCGCCAGCTGGATCCGGGGGTGCGGCTGGGCTGGCAGGTGGACGACGGCGAGCGGGTACGACCGGATCAGCCCCTGCTGGAGCTGGAGGGCCCGGCGCGGGCGCTGCTCACGGGCGAGCGCACGGCCCTGAACTTCCTGCAGCTGCTCTCCGCCACCGCCACCGCTACGCGCCGCTACGTGGACGCCGTGGCCGGCACCGGTGCACGCATCCTCGACACGCGCAAGACCCTGCCCGGCCTGCGCCCGGCCCAGAAGTACGCGGTGCGCTGCGGCGGCGGCCACAACCACCGCATGGGTCTGTACGACGCGATCCTGATCAAGGAGAACCACATCCTGGCGGCCGGCTCCATCGCGAAGGCCGTGCAGGAGGCCCGCCGCATCGACGCCACGCTCTCGGTGGAGGTCGAGGTGGAGAACCTGGACGAGCTGCGCGAGGGGCTGGCGGCCGGCGCCGACATCCTGCTGCTGGACAACTTCGATCTCGACATGCTGCAACAGGGGGTGCGCGAGGCACACGCCACGGGCCACGGCACCCGCCTCGAGGCTTCCGGCGGGGTTAATCTGGACACCGTCGCGGCGATCGCCGCGACCGGGGTCGATCGCGTCTCCGTGGGCGGGCTGACCAAGGACGTGCGGGCCGTGGACCTGTCGATGCGCTTCCTGTAATCCCCCGCGGTCGCCGCGCAGCTGGAACACGTGCGCGCCCTGAATCTTCTAAACTGGTCAGGGAGCAGCCGCCACGCGGCTGCGCGCCGGGGGAAAGGGAAGGCCGGTGCGCTGTCAGGGAAGCATCGAATCGTGCCGCCCGGAACCGCGGCACCCAACAGGAGAGGTTATGAGTGGACTGATCTGGTTTCTGCTCGGGCTCGCCGCCATCGGTGTGTGCTTCTACCACCGTGTCGCGCTCTGGATGTCCACCGGGATCGCGGGGCTCGCGTTGCTGGGCTACACGTTCACCGGTGCCGGCGGTGCGGCATGGCTGGCCTTCCTGTGGGTGGTCTATGCAGTGCTGGCGGTGACGCTCAACGCCGCGCCGCTGCGGCGGATGCTGGTGACCGACCGGCTCTACGACTGGTTCCGCAGGATCATGCCGGGCATCTCCGACACCGAGCGCGAGGCGCTCGAGGCCGGCAGCGTGTGGTGGGACGGCGAGCTGTACACCGGTCGCCCCGACTGGGACCGGCTGCTGTCCTTCCCGCGGCCCCGCCTGACCGAGGAGGAGCAGGCCTTCCTCGACGGCCCGGTGGAAGAGCTGTGCCGGATGCTCGACGACTGGGACGTCACCCACAAGCGCAAGGACCTGCCGCCGGAGGTCTGGAACTTCATCCGCGAGAGCCGCATGTTCGGCATCATCGTGCCGAAAGAGTACGGCGGGCTGGGCTTTTCCAACTACGCCCACTCCCAGATCGTGATGAAGATCTCCAGCCGCTGCGGCACCGCCGGCGTCACCGTGATGGTGCCCAATTCGCTCGGCCCCGGGGAGCTGCTCAAGCTCTACGGCACGGACGCGCAGAAGGACTATTACCTGCCCCGCCTGGCCGAGGGCAGGGAGATCCCCTGCTTCGGGCTGACCGGTCCCTACGCCGGCTCGGACGCCGGCGCGATCCCCGACACCGGGGTCGTGTGCAAGGGCGAGCACGAGGGCCGTGAGGTGCTCGGCCTGCGGCTCAACTTCGAGAAGCGCTACATCACCCTGGGACCGGTCGCCACGCTGATCGGGCTGGCGTTCCAGGCGCGCGATCCGGACCAGCTGCTGGGCGGGGACCCGGAGCTCGGGCCCACCCTGGCGCTGATCCCGGCGGACACCCCGGGCGTCGAGCAGGGGCACCGTCACTACCCGCTGGAAGCGGCGTTCCAGAACGGCCCGCTGCGCGGCAGGGACGTGTTCATCCCGATGGAGCAGGTCATCGGCGGGCAGGAGTACATCGGCCAGGGCTGGAAGATGCTGATGAACTGCCTCGCCGCCGGCCGCGGCATCTCCCTGCCCGCCCAGAGCAACGCCGCGGCCAAGATGGCCACGCTCACCACCGGCAGCTACGCCCGCGTGCGCAAGCAGTTCGGCCTGCCGGTGGGCGCCTTCGAGGGCGTCGAGGAGGCGCTCGCCCGCATCGGCGGCGAGACCTACCTGATGGACGCCGCCCGGCGGCTGACCCTGTCGGGCCTGGATCTCGGCGAGCACCCGGCGGTGATTTCCGGGATGATGAAGTACCACATGACCGAGGCCATGCGGCGGGTGATCAACGACGCCATGGACGTGCACGGGGGCAAGGGCATCTGCCAGGGCCCCAACAACTACCTGGGGCAGGTGTACAACGAGCTGCCCATCGCGATCACCGTGGAAGGCGCCAACATCCTCACGCGCAGCATGATCATCTTCGGCCAGGGCGCGATCCGCTGTCATCCCTTCCTGCTCAAGGAGATGCTGGCGGCGGGCGACGACAACGCCGACCGCGGCAAGGCAGACTTCGACCAGGCGCTGATGCAGCACGCCGGCTTCGTCATCGGCAACGCCGTACGGGCCTTCTGGATGGGCCTGACCGGCGCGCGCCTGATCGCCGCACCCACCCGCGGCGTGACCCGGCAGTACTATCGGCAGCTCACGCGCATCAGCGCGGCATTCTGCGTCACCTCCGACATCGCCCTGTTCATGCTGGGCGGCGATCTCAAGCGCCGCGAGAAGCTGTCCGGGCGCTTCGGCGACATCCTGAGCTGCATGTACCTGGCCAGCGCCGTGCTCAAGCGCTTCCAGGACGACGGCCGGCCGCCGGAGGACCTGGCGCTGGTCCGCTGGGCCTGTGAGGAGCTGATGTTCCGCATCCAGGAGCGCTTCCGGCAGATCTTCCGCAACTTCCCCGGCGCCGTCACCGGGATGCTCCTGCACTGGCTGGTGTGCCCCTGGGGCGCGCACTACGCTCCGCCCTCGGACGTGGTCGGTCATCGCGTGGCGGAGCGCGTGCTGGGCAAGGGCGAGACCCGCGAGCGGCTGGTCGAGGGGATCTTCCGCAGCAGCGACCCGAAGGACGCCGTCGGCCGGCTCGAGGACGCCCTGCGCAAGACTTTGGCGGCGGAGCCGCTGGAGACCAAGCTGGCCCGGGGTCTCGAGCGCAAGATCGAGCCCGCCCGCGTGCCGGAAGCCGTTGAAGAGGGCCTCAAGGCCGGCGTCATCGACGAGGATGAGGCGCGCACGCTGCGCGAGGCCTTCGAGGCGGTCCACGGCGTGATCTCCGTGGACGAGTTCCCGCAGCAGAAGGCGGCGGCGAGCCGCCGGGGCGGCGGCACCCGGCGCACGGACTCGGGCTCCGCCACCCGGACGCGCGGCACCCGGAGCAAGAGCACCGCCCGGTCCGGCAGCCGCACCAGCCGCTCGACCCGCAGCGGCAGCAGCGACAGCCGCACGCGCAAGCGCGGCGACACGGAGGAGACGCCCTGATCGGGCACCGCGAACCGGCCGCGGCGGCGACGGGGCCGGCCAACCGTGCCGTGGTCGACCCGGGCTTGCGCCCGGGTCGGCTCGAACAAGGGCGGGGAAGTTCCGGTTTTAGGTTTTAGGTTTTAGGAAGGAAGGGCCCGGGGTCCTGCCTTCGCCCGTGGCCTGCGGACTCCGCCTGGTGGATCCTCCGGGCGCTTGCGCTTGGTGGGCTCGTCCCGCGGCAAAAAGCAAGATCGGGCTCTTTCCTAAAACCTAAAACCTAAAACCTAAAACCTAAAACCGGACCCCCCGCCTTCCACTGCCCCTCTGGCCGGACCACATCACCAACCCGGCCCCGGCGCGGACCCTCGCCCTGGACGCTACGGCACCACCTCGCGCCGGTAGATGTCCGTGCCGCCGTTGTTGTACAACCCGAACGACGCGATCGCGGTGGGATCCTGGTAGCTGCCGTCGCCGTTGAGATCGGGCTCGAGCCAGTAGTAGGACGGCCCCAGGTTCAGGTCGACGCCCACCTTGCCCGTGGCCGGCGCCGGCGAGGCGAGCGTCAGCGA
>DASQZM010000083.1:0-21328 GCA_035638695.1 Gammaproteobacteria bacterium
GATCATCCACGGGATCGGGCCCCAGAAATAGCCCGCCAGGCGCCGCAGCAGCCCGACCTCCTCCTGGCGCAGGGTGTTGCGCCCGTACTGCTCCAGGCGCCGCGCAGCCTCCTGCGCGCTCAGCCCCTCGGGACGGCTGTCGAGCGCTGCGTAGGGACTCGCGGTGTCCGGTTTGCCGGACACGGGCGGGGGGGATGCTCGATCATTCATCGGGAGACTCGGTGCGTGCAGCTGTGGACGCGGACGCACGCGCGTTGACGCCGCCGATGCGGCGCCGCGAGCGACGTCTCCCGGCGGGGGGCCGTCAGGCCTTCCGGCGCGACCCTGTGGCCTGGTTGTGGTCGATCTCCGATTCCGCTTCCAGCCAGTCGTTCACCGGGTCGCCACCGGCGAAGCCGCGACGTTCCGCACGGTAGTAGGCTGCCTCGGCGATCCGGCGATGTCGCTCGCCGCCGGAAGCCGAGCGACGTTTGCGCGGAGCCTTTGCCGCGGGCTTGGCACCGGTTTCACTCAGGGCCACGCTCCGGGCGGGCCGTTGCTTGGGGACAGGAGACATGGCGAACACCCCCTCCGGGAGTCGGGATGCAATTCTGCCCGCGCGAAAACGCGGGACGACGCAATTAAAGCGAACGCCGGAGCATCCCGCCTTGACGCCGGTCAACCTGGCGGTGGACGGGCGAGCCGCGACGGTCCGTCTGCCGAGGTTTCGGATCATCCGATTCCACAGGGGCGGCTCGTCCGCGGATGGTCGATGCGCACGACCTGCTGGAGTGGCTTGCCACCTTGCACTACGGCGATGTCGCTGACGCCGGCCGTTGACGTTCCTGCGCCGGATCCGCGCGGGCCCGCCCGACGGCCCGCATCACAGTGATGGAGGGTTGGAGACATGGAGCAGCGAGCGGGCAAGCCGAGACTCGAGCGGGCGCTGGAGACGTGGCTGGAGCGGAATCACGGGCGGGGATATCCCCCGAAGGGCAGGGGGGACCGCCACGGACGCTGGTGGCCCGAGGACAGCGAGCGGCAGGAGCGCTGCGAAGGGATGATCACGCTGGCGCGCCTGTTCCCGGGCGAGGTCCCCCGGCATCAGCTCTACCGGCACTGTCTGAGCGTTACGCACGTGGCGCGCTCCTGGAGCGTGGACGAGCGCGAACTGCTGCGGGCGATCCGGGAATACAGGGACAAAGAACAGTGAGTGCGTGCCTCCGAGCCGCATGCCGGTGGCAGTCCTGACCCGGGTCAAGGAGTGCCGGTTGGCAGCGGCGTACTAATGACAGGGAAAGCGGGTCCCGCTCGACAGAGAATGTTCGGTGCCGGGATTCGCAGGTTGACCCGCCAGGAAGCAGGAGGGGTGATGCACCTCAGGACACTCGATGACATGGATGTCGCCGGACGGCGCGTACTCGTGCGAGCCGATTTGAATGTGCCGATCCGGGAGGGGGCGGTCGCGGACGCCGCCCGGATTCTTGCCTGCGCGTCGACCCTTCGGGAGCTCACGGAACGCGGCGGCAAGCCGGTGGTGATGTCGCACCTCGGGCGTCCCGGCGGCAAGCGCGTCACTCGATGTTCCCTTCGCCCCGTGGCCGGGCCGCTTTCCGACGCACTCGGCGGAATCGACGTCCAGTTCGCGGGGGATTGTCTCGGTGACGCCGCACGGCACGCCGTGGACGCGCAGAAGGAGGG
This sequence comes from Gammaproteobacteria bacterium, assembly GCA_035638695.1. GTDB lineage: Bacteria > Pseudomonadota > Gammaproteobacteria > UBA5335 > SLRW01 > DASQZJ01. The sequence continues at coordinate 1,681 of DASQZM010000083.1, forward strand.
CGCCGTGGTGTTGCTGGAAAATCTCCGCTTCCATCCCGGGGAAGAGGAGAACGATCCGGACTTTGCCGCGGCCCTGGCCCGACTCGGTGACGCCTACGTCAATGACGCTTTCTCCGCCTGTCATCGGAGCCATGCGTCGATCGTCGGGCTGCCCGGGCTGCTGGAGGCGGCAGCCGGACGACTGCTGCAGCGCGAGCTGGAGAGCTTGGAACACTACCTTGCCGATCCGGCTCATCCCTACGTGGCGGTACTCGGCGGCGCCAAGGTGTCATCCAAGCTCGGCGTGCTGCGCACGCTGGCCGGCCGGGTCGATGCACTGGTCCTTGGCGGGGGCATGGCGAACACGTTCCTGGCGGCGCAGGGTATCGGCGTCGGGCGGTCGTTGCGGGAAGACGGTCTTTTTGACGAGGTGGCCCGGATCCGGGAGGCGGCGGCACGAGCCGGCTGCCGGATCGTGCTGCCCGAGGATGTCGTGATCGCCCGTGCCCTGGAGGCGCACGCGCCGTGCCGCGTCGTGGGGGTCGGCGAAATCCCGGAAGAGTCCATGGTCCTCGATCTCGGACCGCGCAGCGTGGGACGCATCGTCCGCGAGCTCGACTCTGCGGCAACGGTCGTCTGGAACGGGCCCATCGGGGCTTCGGAGTTCGAGGGATTCGAGCACGGGACGCAACAGGTCGCCCGGGCGATCGCCGGCCGCACGCGGGAGGGCCCCCTGGTCAGCGTGGCGGGAGGCGGGGAAACGCAGGCGGCCCTGGCCCGGGCCGGCGCCGCCGATGCGTTCACCTACGTTTCCCTCGGCGGCGGGGCGTTCCTGGACTGGCTGGCCGCCAAGGAGCTCCCCGGCGTGCGGGTCCTGAGGCGGACCGTGGCTGCGTAGCGCATCCAGGACCGGATTCGCAAGCACCATCCCGGGATCGGGGCAACGGAGCCGGATACGCCGGCATTCCCCTGAGCGGGACGACGGGCCGGGTGCCGCGGGCCAGAGCCGCCCGGCAGGCCACGGTTGCCAAGGGACAGGTCGTGGACGAAGAGCACAAGACGTCTCGCCCGGTGCTGCGGATGGAAGGGGTCTGGCGGAGCTTCCGGGAGGGCAAGAGCACCCGGGAGGTTCTGCGCGGGGTCGACCTGACCGTCGAGCCGGGAGAGCGGGTGGTCATGCTGGGGCGCAGCGGGTGCGGAAAGTCCACCCTGCTGAACCTGGTGGCGGGCATCGATCTCCCGGACCGCGGTCACATCACGGTCGCCGGTCGCCGCATGGAGATCCTCTCCGAGCACGCGCGGACCCTGCTCCGGCGTGGCCTGTTCGGATTCGTCTTCCAGTTCTTCAACCTCGTCCCGACCCTGACCGTCGAGGAGAACCTGTACCTGCCGCTGGAGCTCAACGGCTGGAGACCGGCCACCGCCCGGGCGCGTATCCGGCAGATGCTGCAGGCGATCGGTCTGCCCGAGCGGGGCGGCAGCTACCCGGACACGCTCTCCGGGGGCGAGCAGCAGCGAGTGGCGCTGGCCCGGGCCATCATTCACTGTCCCGCCCTGATCCTGGCGGACGAGCCCACCGGCAACCTGGACGACGACACCGGGGAGCGTGTTCTCGACCTGCTCGAGTCCCTGGCCCGGGAGCACGGAACGACCCTGCTGATGGCCACCCACAGTCATGCCGTCGCGGGCCGCGCCGACCGGGTGCTCACGCTCAGGGACGGCAGGCTTTCCGCGACTCCCGACGTGCCTGCCGGGTGACCCGGCATGCGGTACGTGTTCCTTGCCGGGATCCGGTATCTGCTGCGCCATCCGACGCTCGCGGTCCTGTCCGTTCTGGGCGTGGCGCTCGGGGTCGCGGTCGTGGTCGCCGTGGATCTGGCCAATGCCAGCGCCACCCGGGCATTTCACCTGACCATGGAGGGCGTGGTGGGACGGGCCACGCACCAGATCGTGGCCGGTCCCGGCGGGATCCCGGACAGTCTCTATCGCGAGCTCGCAAGGCAGGGGTTGCTGCCCGTCGCCACGCCGCTGCTGGAAGGAACCGCCGGCCTGCCGGACGGGGAGAACGTGCGCCTGGTGGGCATCGACCCGGTTTCGGCGGTACCGTTCCGGCCGCGCCTGCGGGCGGTAACCGCGAACGATCTGCAAGCGGCCGTACGGCTGATGACCGAGCCGGATGCCGTCCTCATCGAGGCACAGGATGCGGCGGCGCTGGGCGTGCGTTCCGGCTCCGGGGTCCGCCTGACGTTGTCCGCGGGGCGCGTCCCGGTGCGCGTGCTCGCTACCCCGAGTGTCGGCATGACGCCGGGTGTGGTGATCACGGACATCGGCACCGCGCAGGAGCTGCTGCACGAGCCGCACCGGATTTCCGAGATCGACCTGATCGTGCCCTCGGGTGCTGCCGGTCGCGACATGCTGCGCAGGCTCTCGTCTGCGCTGCTGCCCGGGGTGACCGTCCGCGCCGTCGGCACGCGGGCCCGGACGATGCACGAGGCCACGAAGGCCTTTCGGGTCAATCTCGGTGCCCTGAGCCTGCTGGCGCTGCTGATCGGGATCTTTTTGATCTACAACACCATGACCTTCAGCGTGGTCCAGCGGCGCGAGCTTTTCGGCACCCTGCGCGGCCTGGGCGTCAGCCGCGGTCAGCTGTTCCTTTCGGTGACGCTGGAAGCGTTGCTCATCGGGATCGTCGCCACCGTGATCGGGATGGCGCTTGGCGTCGGCCTTGCGCAGCACCTGGTGCATCTCGTTACCCGCACCATCAATGATGTCTATTTCGCGGTTCAGGTGCGGGCGGTGGCGCCGGGGCCCGGGATACTTGGCAAGGCCGCGGCGCTGGGCCTGGGCGCGACGGTCCTGGCGGCATTGGCACCGGCGGTGGAGGCGGCACGCGTGAGCCCGCGCGCGGCCATGTTGCGTTCCAGCCTGGAACGGCGTCGGCGGGCTTTCATCCCGTGGCTCGCGCTGGGGGGCGCCGGGGTGGGGCTTGCCGGCGTCGGACTGCTCCTTCTTCCGGGCCGCGGTCTGTTGCCCGCATACGCGGCCCTGGTGTGCCTGGTGGCGGCCGTGGCGCTCTGGATCCCGGGTCTCACCCTGCTCGCGGTGCGCGGCGTGACCGGGCTCCTGCCGCCGGCACGCGCGGTGCTGGTGCGGATCGCCCTGCGGGGTGTTACGGCCGGCCTGAGCCGGACCTCGGTGGCGATCGCCGCGCTGGCGGTCGCGCTCGCGACCACGGTCGCCGTGGGCACGATGATCGGGAGCTTTCGCCACGGCGTCGAGCAGTGGCTGGACCAGGCACTCAGAGCGGATATCTTCGTCGGGCCGGCGGGATCGAGCACGGCCGGGAGGGTCCTGCCGCCCGATCTCGCCGTACGTGTCGAACAGGTTCCGGGCGTCGCGCGGGTAACCCGGGGACGCCACGTCAGCGTCGACACGCCGTTCGGTGCCGTGCCCCTGATCGCTTACGCCATGCGGCGCCAGGATTTTGCCACGTTCCCGCTGATTGCGGGGCAGCCGGGCAAGGCCTGGACAGCATTCGCCGACGGCGGTCGCACTCCGCCGGCGGTGCTCGTGTCCGAGTCCCTGGCCCAGCTGCATCACTTGCGGCCCGGTGGCCGGATCCGGATGAACACGGACCGTGGCGCCCGGGAGTTCGAGATCGTGGGGGTCTTCCGGTATTACGGTTCGACCCGCGGCCGTATCGCGATGGCACGCCAGACCTATCTCCGCTACTGGGATGACCCGAAGCTCTCCTGGCTGGCGGTCTACCTCTCGCCGGGAGCGTCGCCGCAGCCGGTGCTGCGCCGGATACGCCGCCTCCTCGGGCCCCGGATCCCGTTCACGGCCCGTCCGACGCGTTCGGTACGTGAATACACGATGGCTGTCTTCGACCAGACCTTCGCCATTACCGCCGTGTTGCGCCTGCTGACGCTGACCATCAGCATCGTGGGCATGATCAGCGCGCTGATGGCCCTGGAGCTCGAGCGCGCCCGGGAGTTCGGCGTGTTCCGGGCGCTGGGCATGACGCCGCGGCAGACTGTCGGCGTGGTCCTTGGCGAGACCGCCTTCATGGGGGGGCTGGCCGGCCTGCTGTCCCTGCCCGCGGGCCTCGCTTTTGCCGCTCTCATCGTGCGCGTAGTCAACGCGCGCGTGTTCGGGTGGGTGATGCCGTTCCGGGTCTACCCGGGGGCCCTGTGGCAGGCGCTGGCCGCGGCGGTGGTCGCGGCCCTGGTGGCGGGCGCGTATCCCGGCTGGCGGCTGGGCCGGATACGCGCGGCGCACGCGCTGCGGGAGGAGTGACGCGATGCGCCGGGTTGCCGTGGTGCTGGCGGTGCTGCTCGCGAGCGCGCTGGCCGCCTGGCTCTGGCCGGGGGCGCAGGGCTCGCGGGGCGGCGGCAACGCGGGGGGATCGCTGGTCGGGGTGCTGGGGGCCGGGCAGTCCTCGGGCTACCGCATGGTCACGGGTCCGCGCCGGCTCGCCTTCCCGCACGACGACGGCCCGCATCCGGGCTATCGCAACGAGTGGTGGTACTTCACCGGCAACCTCGAGACCGCCGCCGGGCGGCGCTTCGGCTTCGAGCTGACCTTCTTCCGCGTGGCGCTGGCGCCCGGCAGGGCGCGGGGACGCGCGGACTGGAGCGGCCACCAGGTGTACATGGCGCACCTGGCGATCACCGACGTGCATGACGACCGCTTCCGTTACCGCGAGCGGGTCAGCCGCACCGGGCCGGGGATCGCGGGCGCGATCGCAGCCACGGCGAAGCGGCGGTTCCGGGTGTGGCTGCACGACTGGTCGGCGGCCGGCGAACGTCCGGACCGGCTGTTCCCTCTGACGCTTTCGGCGGGGGATGACGACCTGGGAGTGCAGCTCGAGCTGCGCAGCGGCAAGCCCCGGGTGCTACAGGGCGAGCACGGGTACAGCCGCAAGGGCCCGGCTCCCGGCGATGCGTCCTACTACTACTCGTTCACGCGTCTGGCGACCCGGGGGAAGTTGCGCATCGACGGCCATACCCTCCGGGTCACCGGCACCAGCTGGATGGACCACGAGTGGAGCAGCAGCGTGCTGGATCACAGCCAGGTGGGCTGGGACTGGTTCGCGCTGCACCTGGACGACGGGCGCGACCTGATGTTCTACCGCCTGCGCCGGCGGGACGGGCGGCCCAGCCGGTACAGCTACGCGACCGTGGTGGGGCCGCAGGGGGGCGTACGTCCGCTTGACCCCGCCCACGTGCGACTGCATGTGAGCGACCACTGGCGGAGTCCGCGTTCGGGGATCGACTACCCGTCGGGGTGGCGGCTGACGCTGGAGCCGCTGGGCCTGACCCTGCGGATCCGGCCGATGATCCGGGACCAGGAGCTGCGCGGCATCGTCACCTACTGGGAGGGGGCGGTGGCGGTGTCCGGCAACGGACGCCACGGAACGGTCCAGGGGCGCGGCTACGTCGAGCTGACCGGTTACGGCAAGGATACGGACAGTAGCGCGTCAGCACGGTGAGCGAGGCGTCCGGCTCATTCCTGCTCGAACTCGAGCTCGAGCAGTCGGTAGCCCGTCTCCTCCATGCCCAGCCGCCGGTAGATCGTCCGGGCGGTGTTATTGTCCTGCTCGACGTACAGGCGTATGCCGCACACGCGGGGCGTTGTCTGCGCCAGGTGTCGGACGTGCCCGTACAGGTCGCGGAAGACGCCGCGCCCGCGCCAGGCCGGGGCCACGTAGACGCTCTGGATCCACCAGAACTCGCCGTCGCGCCAGTCGCTCCACTCCCGGGTGACCATCAGCTGCCCGATGAGTTCGTGGCTGTCCCCGTCCGCGGCCACGTAGTACTGGGCTCCGGACTCGGGCTCGAGTGCCTGCTTCACGCCCGCGCGCACCCGGGCGAGGCTGAGCTCGCGGCCCTCGGTTTCCCGTGCCAGGGCCAGGTTGTTGCGGGCCAGCGCCGAGGCGTCCTCGGGACGCCCGCGACGGATCCTGATGCTCATGGGGTTCCTCCGGTCCGTCCTTGCCTATTCTATTGTGTTGCCAGTCTTCCGGATGGGATTGTAAGTTCTCGGAGCCGTTGTGCGCTTTTCCCATCAGGCGCGGAAGCGCGGTGGCGTGGCGCCACGCCAGGCGAGCGCGACACCGCGATCGCTGCTCACGCCGTCTCCCCCTCCGGGCGCACCGGTCCTCCCCGGCTGGAGGCGTTTCCCGTCGGTCGCGCAGCACCACGACAACGCGCTCCTGGGCCGGAAACGGGGCCGCGATGCGGCATTACCCCGGACCGGGTTGGAAATTCAGTATGTCACGACTCCGGCACGACGGGCGCCGCGCAAGTCAGCAGGCGTGTCGATGTCGGGCTGCGCCGGCAGCAGACGGTACGGCGCCCGTGCCCGCTCGAGTCGCCGCCGGGTCCGCTGCAATACCGTGGTTTCGCCCCAGGGAACCCCGCGGAACAGTGCGGGACGGGGCCGGCGGGTGCCGATCAGCACGTAGCCCCCGTCGGTGCTGGGGCCGAGCACCGTGTCGCAGCCGGCCTCCAGGGCCGCCAGGGCCCAGCCCAGATAGGCGGCGTCCAAGCCGGGACAGTCGCTGCCGACCAGCAGGGCTGGCCGGTCGCCGCGGCTCTGCTCCCGCAGGGCACGGAACATGCGCTCGCCCAGCCCCGTGCCGCGCTGGCGCGCAAGCCCCACGCCCCACTCGCGCCGGCAGGCGACGAACAGTGCGTCGCGGGCGTCGGGCGTGCAGTAGAGCGTGACCGGCCCGATCCCGGCCGCGACCGCCGTGCGCACCGTGCGCCGGACCAGCCGCCGGTGCAGCGCGGCCGCGCCGCGTTGCCCGATCGCCGGGGCGAGACGGGTCTTGACCCGGCCCGGGCGGGGCGCCCGCGCGAACACCGCGATCGCGCAGCGGGCGTCGCTCATGCGCTGTCCCGGCCGTGGTAGCGCCGTGCCAGAGCCGCCGGGTCCACTCCGGCGTGGTACGCCAGCCGAAGTCGCCACATCAGGGCGATGGTGCGCCATGCGCCGCCGCGGTTCCAGCGCCGGGCGGAGGTCAGCAGCGGCCCCGGAAGGCGTGCCGGGTGCGTGACACGGCGCAGCCGGCGGCTGAGCTCGATGTCCTCCATCAGCGGCAGCGGGGCGAAGCCGCCGATCCTCTCGAACAGGGCGCGCTCGACGAAGATGCCCTGGTCGCCGGTGGCGATGCCGGTCAGCGCCGAGCGCAGGTTCATCATGCCGGCGACCAGGCGCAGCAGTGGACGCGGGCTGTCGATGACCACGTCGAACCGGCCCCAGCTCCCGCCCCGAAGGGGTACCTCCAGGATCTGGCCGACGGCGTCGGTGCAGGGCAGGGTGTCCGCGTGCAGGAACCAGAGCATCGCGCCGCGGGCCCGGGCCGCGCCGGCATTCATCTGCACCGCCCGTCCCGCGCCGGTGTGAATCAGCGTGTCCACTAGCGGCGCCGCGATCACGGGGGTGCCGTCACTGCTGCCGCCGTCGACCAGGATCAGCTCGTGGCCGTCCCGGCGGCAGGCCTGGAGCCGTTCCAGCACCGGGACGATACCGGCCGCCTCGTTCAGCGCCGGCATGACGATACTGACCTGTTCCATAGGATCCCGGGGTTGTGGCGAAATCCGCGAGCGCGGTGCTAGAATACCATCCGCCGCGGGGCGGAAGACACGCCCCGCGCTTTCGTAGGGGCCGTAGCTCAGATGGGAGAGCGTCGCGTTCGCAATGCGAAGGTCGGGGGTTCGATCCCCCCCGGCTCCACCAGTTAAAAGAGGCAAGCGGCTGATTCGCAAGGTGAAATATCCGAGCATTCAGCCGCAACCCCACATTTCTCTCCACATTCTTTCCCTGCTAGTGCGCTACCAACGACGCCTTTTCGCTGACGGGCGTAATTGCATTGGGGTCGCGTAATAACTATCCTGATTACACGTGGTACACCATAGTGCCTATGGGTACAGAGTCATGAAGCGTCACAACGCAGCCCAATCCCGCAATCAGCTATTCGAGCGCATCCAGAAGCAGCAGGCCACTGAACGTGCGGAAGTGCGCCGGATTGTCGTGGATGGTTCGCCGGCAGAGCGCCAGGCGCTGGCCAAGCGCAGCCGGGCAGGCGTTGGTATAGTTCGCTTCGACCCGCGGCGTGCATTCAAGCGCGGGTAATGCCTCCCGGCAGTTCCCTTGATCCTCAGACCATAGCCGATCTGCTCACCCGGTTCCGAGACAGGGGCGGTGATCCTGACCGATTGATAGTCATCGGCGGTGCCGCAAGCGTTCATTGGGCGGTCGCGCTAATGCCAGACTCGGATGTGCCGTTCCGAACGGTCGATCTGGATTTCCAGATGCAGGCCCCGCATGGCTTTGAGAAGTTACTAGAGCGATTCGCGGATGCCGTAGGCGGCGAACTTGCCCTTCCGGGCCGCGAACACCATACGCCGGAGCTGGCCCATGTCGAGATCCCCGACTTCTACGGGCCCTCCGATAACCTGATAGTGGATTTCCTGCCCGGGCCTTATGGATTGCGAGCGCATGATGTTGAAAGACGCGCACGCTATGTCGATGTAGAAGCTGGCGACGGTAGAGTTCTTCAGGTTCGAATGGCACACCCGGTGCATCTCTTGGTGGGGACAGCAGAAAACTACATGCGGCTGCCCCGATACCGCCATGAGGCAATTCTCATACGGGTTGATGGACTAATTTCGGTTGTCCGTAGGTACCTCGGCCAGGTCGCGCAGGAAGCCGCAGCCTCGCGAGGCGACTCCGCCGAAAACCGGCGAATGGAAAGGGACGCGCGATGGTCAATGCAGCAGCTGCTTAGGCTCTCCGCAAAGCCAGCTTACGCCGACTACCACCGGGACACTGGCCGCGACCTGACGGACGCTATTCCCACCAAGGATGAAGCGCCGGTCGACCCGAAGTTCTGGGCAAGCGAGTATCCGCAGCGCGTGGCGATGATTCGTGCGAGACGCCAAGCATCGCTGCAACGCCAGCGGAAAGGCCACCGCTCGCGGTAGCTGTTTGCGTGCGCGCCTTGTCGGCCCCTGGCTGCGTGCGCAATAATTCGCGCTGAGCGGCTGGCGGCGGTGCAGGGCGGTAGAGCGCGTTTTCCGATCCAGGCATGCGAGAAGGGTCGTCCGCACGTCCGAACGCCTCTCAGCCGGCCCCTACCGCGCACACCAGCCGGTTGCGTCTTGGCGGGGCTGCTACTGTGATACGCCGGAACCGTTACATGAGTACCCGCCAGCCGTTTCATAAGGTATCCACGACGGCGGTATCTTGCTGAACCCGAGGCAGATAACCGACTGCCCAGCGCATCGCCCCGGCAGCGATGAGTCACAGCCGGCAACGCGGCGGGGGCCTCTTCCAGCATTCAGAGATCCCGCAGGGAAGAATCCAGGACGAGCGTTAGAAGGGCTTCACAGGTAACGGTCGCGCGTCACCGTTACCCGTGCGTGTCCCTTTTTCACAGTAACTGGGATAGTCACGGTGGTGAGACAGTGCTCATCTGCGTTCACGGGAACAGCCCAGCTCTACCGCGTGTCTTCCTGGACACATTGGACCGCGGGGCGGCCCTCTGCGCTTAGGCCGCCTCTGCGGCCCCCGCAAGCCGCTCGAGAAGGTCCTTCTCCAGTCGCACCTTCCCGGTCTGCCCGACAGAAGTGTGAATCCGGGACCGGGGCGTCTTTGTTATTACTCTCCTGGGAAGATTCTTGAGTTGCGCCGCCACCGCCGCGATCCACGCATCCGTGTAGTTGGTGGCGACACTGAAATCCGCCTGCTTGCCGTGGAGGAGCTCCACTGAAAGCTGCGGCTCGTTCGTGAACTGCAGGATGCCCTGCTTCCGCTTCTTCCCTCTTCCAGCCACGCACGTGACGCTCGTCACCGTGACTGACCTTAGACCGGATTTTTCAAAACAGAGGACGAATCTCGCCTAGCCCATTGATACAATTGGGGTTACGCCAATAACGCTTCGGACGAAGCCTAGACGAGACCGTCCATGAATCAGTCTACCCCGACCCAGTTGCGTTTTCCTACGATCGCCGGCTTGACGGTTCGTGCCGACTTCGCCGGCGGCGCGATGTCCACCGACTTCGGAGCGCTGCTGTTGCGCGGTACGGATCGCCAGACCGGATTGATCGACGCTCTGGCATCGGCCATCCGGGATCGGCGGCACGCCTCCTACATCGACCATCGCCTCAGCGACCTGCTGCGCCAGCGCGTTTTCCAGACTGCCTGCGGCTATGCCGACGGCAACGATGCCAACCGCCTGCGCCACGACCCGGTGTTCAAGCTCGCCGCCGAGCGCGCGCCGCTGGATCGCGGCAACGCGCTGGCTTCTGGGCCGACCTTCTCGCGGCTGGAGAACGGGATGACCCGCCGGGACATCTACCGGCTGGCGCAGGCCTTCCTCGATGCCTTCCTCAGCAGCTACGCCGCAGCCCCGGCCATGATCGTGCTGGACATGGACCATTCCGAGGACCGCACCCACGGGCAGCAGGAACTGGCGTTCTATAACCCCCACTACCGCAGCCATTGCTACCTGCCGCTGTTCCTGTTCGAGGGGCTCTCGGGCAAGCTCATCACCGCCGTGCTCCGTCCGGGCAGGCGCCCCACCGGGCGCGAGAACGCGGCGATCCTCGCCCGCGTGGTGCGCCGGCTGCGCCACGCCTGGCCGGACACGCACATCCTGCTGCGGGGGGACGCGCACTTCGCCAACCCCGAGCTGATGGCGCTGTGTGAGCGCGACCCGCGGATGGACTTCCTGTTCGCCCTGGCCGGCAACCCGGCGCTTACGCCCAAGGCCGGGCCGCTGCTGGAACGGGCACGCGCCCTGCACGCGCAGCGCTGCGCCAACGCACGCCGCCTCGGCCAGCCCGCGCCGGCCGCCACCCGGCTGTACGAGGACGTGGACTACCGGGCCGGCTCCTGGTCGCGCACCTGGCGGGTGGTGCTCAAGGCCGAGGTCATGAGCCTGGGGAACAATCCGCGCTTCGTCGTCACCTCGCTGGCCGATCCGGCGCCGCAGCTGCTGTACCAGGATCTGTATTGCGCACGCGGCCAGGACGAGAACTTCATCAAGGCGATCAAGAACGACCCCGCCAGCGACCGCACCTGCGACCACGGCTTCCTCGCCAACCACCTGCACCTGCCCAACGCCTGCCCGGTCAAGGACGTGCTGCATCGGGTCACCGAACTGCTCTACCTGGCGCGACCTCCAACCCGCCGCCTGAAGCGGGGCCCATCGAAATCCAGCAAGTTCCGGCGACGGCCGGAGGACGACGCCTGCGTGCACGCTGGAAAAGCAGTGCTCGCGACAGGCTCGAAGTACCGGAACCCCCCGCCGAAGGCCGCCAGGGGAACTTCCCTCGGTCGTGCCGCCTGCAAATGCGACGCAGTCGAGCGCCAATCAGAAACCGAAGGACGCCCAGCGGGGCGCGCCGGGGCGTTTATGAAACATCCGGGTCTAGGCCCTTGTTGACGACCGTCATCATCACGAACTCGTCGGAGATAGAGCCGTTCCCGGCGTATACCCTCAAACCGGCATCCGCCTTTAGTCGGACGGCATGATTGCGGCGCACCAAGTGTAGCGACACCAGTACGGCAGCGAACGCGGCTGCAGCGTATCCGCCCAGATGTGCCCGCCACGTTCCATACCGCAAGCTCTTGGTTGAAGGTCAAAAGGGCCACCCCGTTATTGTTGCTCCTGCCACAGCATAGCCGAATGTTCCTGTCCTCTGAGTGTGGAACGTGAAGCTCTTACACTGACGCGCGCGCCGACTTTCCTCCCACGGGGTCGCGCAGAAAGGAGGCTCCAGGGCGTACAGCGACGATCTCTTAGCCTGCCACCGCGCTCGAAGTGCGGGACCGATTGTGGGGCTGGGCGGTAGCTCGTTTCTGAGAGGCGTTTCTCTCGCGGTCTGAGAAATTATCTTCGGCAGAGGAGATGTCCACCGTATTTCCGAAAGTCAGTTTAGTGGCTCCGCAGACCGAGAACCATCGTTCGGGAAATCCCTGCCCGTCTGGCCGCAGTACAGCCCGACGACACAGCGATCAACACGCCACCCAAAAGGGATTGCCTGGCCGGTCCTGATCGGCGCGGTTTACGGGCGCTTCTGACCCGATTCGGCTTTCAGGGTGGCCCACGTACTCCCAGCATCATCGTTCATCGGGTTGTTGAGCCACCGGCTCGCTGAGTCCCGGTCGTAACATCAGTCCCTCGGCACGGTCCGCTCATCAGCAGGAAGGCATCGCTTATCAGTCTCGGCGGTCCTATCGTCACCGGCTCTACTATCCTTTGATCGAAGCATGCACCCATGCTTTGTGAATAGACAATAACGATACGGCGGGGCAACAACAATGAAGTATCTCAGCATGCTGACGGCCATGGTTCTCATGCTGTTCCTTGTAGGGTGCGCAACGGTCGAAGTCCCACAAGCCACCGGGGGCAGTCGTGCGGATGGAGTAGTAAGGCTTTCTTACCAGTATGGTCTGTTTCAGAAACCGCGGGTGCAGTGGGGCCGAGCACACGCAACGGCAAAGGCCCGATGCGAGGCTTGGGGCTATTCCGATGCACAACGATTTGGTGGCGAGGTGAAACACTGCGAGGCGCGCAACGGCTATGGCAATTGCACAGAGGTCCTCGTGACGGTGCCTTACCAGTGCACTGGCAATCCACGGAAGCGCGAGTAGAGCTTTCCGCTGGGGCCACCCGGCCAAGTCCATCCAGCGAGATGTCGCCGCATATAGAGCGGGATCGTCCCATTATGTACAGAAATCTTGCTACCGCGTGAGCACGCGACCAAGCTTATCGATACGTCGGTTGGTCCGGCTCCCGATAGTGCTGGCTGCCGTCGTTTTGACGATACCGCCGTTGGTCTATGGCGCATCTCGCCCGCACTGCAATGCCTTGCTCTGGCGGCACGTCTACCATCCCTACCGGCTCCACGTCCGGAAGCCCTGCATGAGCGTGACGGGAGTGGTGCAGGCTGTGCGCCGCGAGCGCGACGGCGACGACCACATCCTGCTCCGCCCGGATCCTGCCTACACACACCTCCTTGACCACGGGAACATCGCCCACCAGCACGGGGATCTCGTCCTCGAGCCGGTCTGTGAGCACAGGCCCACGCAGAGGGGCGCCAAGCCTGCCTGCCGGGGATTCTCGAGCAATGTGCAAGTGCCGCCTACTGGAAGCCATGTTCGCGTGGTCGGCAGCTACGTGCTTGACGCGGACCATGGATGGATGGAGATCCACCCCGTTACCAGCATCACAGCCTTCGGGCACGACACCTGCAGGCCACATGCAGCGTCTGGGTGAACACCTCAAGCGGCGTCTATTATTACCCAGGGTCACGTTGGTATGGCCACACGAAGCATGGCCGCTATATGAGTCAGGAGCAGGCGCGAGACAACGGTATCGGGCCGCTTATCGCGACTGCTGCCGGTAGCCTCTTCACTTTACGGCGGTGCCATGTGCCCCGAATCTAGAGCGTAATCATCGCCCTACCGCTCGTCGGGCAACGGTATCCCTCCGTCGCGGTGGAACCACCCGCCACATGCAGCGTTGCTATATTCACAATCGCTGGCACCGGATAACAAATACTCATTGTCAGTGGAGGGATGCAGCCAATGACTCTTCGTCTTCGTACCTTCCTGGTCGTGCTACTGGCTTCCGTAGCCCTTCCAGTTTCTGCGCAGGGTTGGTATGTCGGAGCCAGCGTAGGCAGGGCAAAAGCTGCCGACGCTGGCTCCAACGTGAGCAGTGGTGTCAATGAAGCGTGTGCAGTGGCCATTACGGCTGGAGCAACCGGCTGTGCCGCCTTTGTGAATTACGACGAAAACCGTACCGGTGCCTCATTTTTCGCCGGCCAGAAATACGGCCGCTACGTTGGAGCCGAAGTTGGCTATGTCGATCTCGGCACGTATGACCTCAGCGGCAGCTTTTTGGTGTCAGGATCCGGGGGCACGGCGACTCTCCTTGGATCGGAGGAGGACAAGGCAAGCGCGACCTATATCGACGCAGTACTGACTTACCCGGTTACGCCCGTCGTCTCGGTATTCGGCAAGGTCGGCATTGCGTACATGCACAACGAGGAATCCTGTTCCCTGAGTGGTGCTGTGTGTGGATCCCACACCGACAATAGCTGGGAGCCTGATTTCAGCATCGGCGTGGGAACAGAGATTACCCCCACGGTTGGGTTGCGACTCGCCTATTCGCAGTTCAACAGCGTGGGTGATTCGAACTACGAGTATACGGCAGGGAATTTTCGCTACCTTGAGCTTGCGGGGATAGTCCACTTCCGCTGACAGAACACAATACAGCCGGTGTAAGCTGACGGGGCTGCAGCAACTCAAGGGTGGAGATGAAGCAGATCTCTACTATCCAGCTTCGGCCAAAAAGAAACTACTCGCTGAGTCTCCGAGATAGCGTCATCGAGCGCCAGCACCGCCATGCGGAGCAGGTCACGCGGCGCGAGTACATGCCCCTCAACGTCACCGGTGGAATGGTTCTCAGCCATGATTCGTCTCCTATGCAGACGTTTTGTGGTGAGGTCGGCGAGGGTGCTCCACCATCCCCGCCGGCCGTTTCCCGGATTCCGCCGGGCCGTGTCGGGGACCTTCAGCCAGATCGGGGAAAGCACTTGGAGGATTTCGCTGGTCTGAATGGCATTGACCGGGCGATCCCCGATCAGGTCGAACGCGTAGCGCTCCAGCGAGCTGAGGCATTCCTGCCGGTGCTTCTCATTGCGCCACGTGGATTCGCGGGCCTTGTGAACTTGCTTGGCCGCTTCCCGGAACGAGGGCACGACGGTGCGTTCCTTCTGGCGCCCCAGGATGGGATCGCCGCCTTCCCGGGCGATGGCGCGGTATTTCTGCGCCGGCTCGCGGGCGCGTGCAAGGGACACAAGCGCCACCGAGCCGAGCCCCATGTCCCTGCGCGGGCCCCTCAGGCCGGGATCCGGACCGGCAGTCTGGTGTAGCCGTGCACGAAGCTGGAGGGGACCCGCTCCGGCTCGCCCATCACCTCGATGGTGTCGAAGCGCTGCATGATCTCCTCCCACAGGATGCGCAGCTGCAGCTCGCCCACGCGGTTGCCCATGCAGCGGTGGATGCCGTAGCCGAAGGACAGGTGGTGGCGCGGATTGGGCCGGTCGATGATGAACTCATCCGGTTGCTCGATCTCGTCCTCGTCGCGGTTGCCCGAAACGTACCACATGACCACCTTGTCGCCCTTGCGGATGGTCTTGCCGCTGAGCTCGGTGTCCTCGGTGGCGATGCGGCGCATGTGGGCCAGCGGCGTTTGCCAGCGGATGATCTCCGGCACCATGCTCTTGATCAGTGACGGATCCTCGCGCAGCTTGCGGTACTGCTCCGGGTACTTGTTGAGCGCCACCACGCCGCCGCTGATCGAGTTGCGGGTGGTGTCGTTGCCGCCCACGATCAGCAGGATCAGGTTGCCCAGGTACTCGGTCCGGTCCATGTTGCGGGTAAACTCGCCGTGCGCCAGCATCGAGATCAGGTCGTTGCCCGGCTCGGAGTTGACCCGTTCATTCCACAGCTCGGTGAACGCCTCCAGGCATTCCAGCAACTCCGCACGACGTTCTTCCTGGGTATTCACCAGGCCCCGGCCGGTGCCGCGTTCCGGATCGGAGGTCGCGATGTCCGACCAGCGCGTGAGCTTGCGCCGCTCCTCGAACGGGAAGTCCAGCAGCGTGGCGAGGGTCTGGCTGGTGAGCTCGATGGCGACACGGTCGACCCAGTCGAAGGTCTCGTTGCGGGGCAGGTTGTCCAGCATGTTCTGCACGCGTCCGCGGATGGTCCCCTCAAGCTTCGCCAGGTTGGACGGTGCCACCGCGGGGCTGACGACCTTGCGCTGCTGGTCGTGCCTGGGCGGGTCCATGGCGATGAACATCGGCAGCGGGAAGTCCTCGGCCGGCTCGGCGATGGTGATCGCCGGCTCGGAGGAGAAGATTGCCGGGCGGGTCTCCACGTGCATGATGTCCCGGAACTTGGTCACCGACCAATAGGGCCCGTGATAGCTCTCGGGGCAGTAGTGCACTGGGTCCTCGCGCCGCAGCCGCTCGAAGAACGGCCAGAAGGTGTCGTCCCGGAAGCGGTCTTCGCGGCTGACGTCGATCTCTTCCAGGGGCACCGCCCAGGCTTCTTCGCGGGCCGTGACGACGGGGTTTTCGTGTGCCTGGCTCATGTCAGGTCTCCTCCTCGCAGTCGAGATGTCGCGCGCCTCGCGGCGCCTGCCCGCGGCTGCATCAGAACTGGAATTCCGGCAACCGGACCACCAGGCCCTCCAGGGTTTCACGGACCGGGATCTGGCAGGACAGGCGGGAGTTGCTCTGGCGGTCGGGATGCTGGCTCAGCATCGAGTCCTCGACGTCACCCGGCGGGCCGACCACCTCCAGCCACTGCTCTTCCACCAGAACGTGGCAGGTAGCGCAGGCGCATTCGCCGCCGCAGTCGGCGTCGATGCCGGGGACGCTGTGCTCGACTGCCACCCGCATCAGCGGCAGGCCGGTTTCCGCCTCGACGGTGTGTGGGGTGCCGTCGTGCTCGATGAAGGTCACTGTGGGCATGGAGTGCCTCGCTGGATAATACGCTCGATCTTTCCCGTGATGGTTAGGCTAACTCAGTAGGATATGCAAGCCCCGCCCGCGCAGGCCCGCTGCAGACGGGGGGTGGGGGCCGGCCCGGCGCGGTTGTTGCGCAGCACCGCGCCCGGTAGGATTATTCTCCCGGACCGGGTTAGCATGTTCTGCGAGCCCACACGTCCGCCCCGATAGCTCAGCTGGATAGAGCGTCCCCCTCCTAAGGGGAAGGTCCCAGGTTCGAGTCCTGGTCGGGGCGCCATATTTACAAGTACATTCAGCAAGTTGTGTTAGCACTCCTTTGCGTTGATTCGCCGCGATTCGCCCCGTTTTGCCCCAAGTGTGTGATGGAATTGTGATCGAATCTGTCCCTCTACGGTGGCTCCCAGCTCCCTTATGCAGCGCGGCGGCGGAAGGTGGTGGCCAGAACGTGAGCGTGCGCCTGCGATGCGCGCGAATACAATACGGCAGGGCGATGGACGTTCGTGTTTGCCAAGGTGCCTACCGGGTTCCTGTACCGGGCGGTGAGAGGTCGATCCGCAACTTTCTTGCGATGCCATCCAGGTACTGAGCATCGACATGCGCCTGAAGATAGGCAACAAGGTCCTCCTGCCGAGCTTGGCCGAATACCATCCGGTACACCGCTAGAGAATATCGCAGGCGCTCGTACTTCTGGGCATCTCGGCTGAACGGCAGGACAGGTACGTGCCGCTCGATCCGCGCACCGCCGGGCGTCGGGTAGTTCCATTCCGGGACCAGGCCGCGGTTATGGGATGGATGTTCGTCCCTGGCACGATTGAACATCTGGTGCCAGCGATCCTTATCCGCGGCGGTGCGCCCTTCCCGGTAAAAGCGCTTTGCCAGGTTTTTGCGCACGGCGTGGCCCTTGTATCGGTGCACGCGCCCCTCGCGCTGCTCCATGTCTACCGGGTTGTTGGGCAGGTTCCAGTGGACGATGGCATGGCAGTAAGGATGGAAATCGAGACCCTCCTGTCCCACCGAGGTCGAGGCGAGAATGAAGGGCCAGAACGGTGAATTGAAGGCCGCCCGCACCTGATCTTCATGCGTAACCTCGACGCCGTCCTCGCTTTCGCCCTGTCCGAACCGAAAGGCAAAGTGGGTACGCAGACGGCGCCGCGGGTTAAGCACGGGATTGTCATCCTCGAGGGTGATCTCGTCCCACTCGACCCATCGGGGCGACAATGCAGTTCCCTCGGCAACGGCCTGAACGATCCGCTCGCATGCGGTCGGTGCGTCGCAGGTGCCCGCGCCTGTTGCCTCCGACAGAACGTGAAAATACTCGTCGTTGACGGCAGAGAGCCCACCATCGAGGGCGTAGCGGAGCACCTTGCGCCAGTAGGGTGTGTTATCCGTCTCGCCGTACTCACCGCGGATGAGTATGGAGATCTCGATCTGGTTGAATAGCCGGCGGTACACCCAGCCAACGTGAGCGGCCGCGTCCTGCAGCCACTTCGGCGTATCGGCACCAGCGTAGCCGGTCACCGATCTTAAACTGCGCAGCGCAGTGGTGGCGGGGCCGGCTACCGCGACCTCGGCCAGCAGTTCAGCGAGGTCCCCGGGCGGTGGGCCTTCCGGGCGCCACCCATCCATGACCTGTCGAGCACGATCCAGATGCTCATTCCAGCCGACCGCGGACGCCTCACGGTCGCCGCGCGCCCACCGGTAGGCAAGTCCGGGTGCGTTCCACCATGTACGCGTTGTATGTGACGCTTGTTCAAGGTCAAGGAGCAAGGGGGCCACCCAGTACCAGGACTCGTCCGCCCGTCCGTTGCCTTCGGCGAGGGCGGCTTCGGGTAGCAGCGACTCGATGGCGCGTGTCGCTTTTGCGAGCACTTGTTCGAGATCCGGGACCCCGTCGGCCGCGGACTGCGCGGCTTCCCGCAACGCGTCGGCACCAATACCGGCAAGGGAGGCGCATGGGTAGAGCAGTGTGAACAATGGCAGCCCCGTTGGCCGGCCGTCACTCACGTCAAGCCGAAGCGGCCTGGGCAGGGCGCTGCGCGCTTCCGGTGTATTGACCGCCTTGGGGTCAAAGCGCTTGTGCAGGCGCCGTTCAACATCGTAGCTGACGAGCCCGGCGATCGTTTTTGGCACCACTCGCCAGGCCGAAAAGATCAGGCGTTTGGTCAGCCGGGTATAATCCACGCCTTCGTATGCACCGGCCAGGCGGTACGGCGGGAGACTGGGCGGGATCCATGCCATTCGCCACAACCCCTGGTCCGTGATCTCTTCAATGAGCCTGCGCAGGCGCGGGTTGCCAGCTTCGATGGGGTCGTACGTGGTCAGCGGCGCTTGGGTGAGCAGCAGTTCTGAATGGCGGCGCAGCTCATACGCCAGCGAAGGATTTCTCCCGATCTGCAGCGCCTGCCGTAGCGTTTCCTTCACCTGGTACTCGTCCATGAAGTTGAGCAGATAGGGTGCTGACTTCCAGTACTCGATCATTTCCGGTCCGTTGACGGAACGGGCAATGCGCTGCAGGCCGAGGTAATGCGAAGCCTCTCTGGCTGAGATGGCCAGCGCTGCGCCGGTCGCCTGCTGAAGCATGTCGTCGCCGCCTTCGGAGCCGGCGACATGCTCGGTGCGTACCATCACCTTCCGTAGTCTGTCTTCAATTGCGGCCCGGCACTCTAGTGCTTCCTGTGGCCCGCTCGCCGGGATCCGATAGAGGGCGCGACGCATCCTGGCAAGCAGAGCGGCGGTCTCGGCAGTGGTTTGCTCGCTATCGAAAAGGAAGCTGAAAGTGCACATGAAATCCTTGTAATGGTCGTCCGAGTCGACCTCGGCGTGGAGCGTGTACATCTTGTAAGGGGTCGCCGACAGCAGAACTGTCCTGACGCCCCCGTGCTGGTCAGCGTAGTTGAACAGGTTGTGGGCCAGTGCGCCGGCCTCGCTGTGAGGGTCGAGGAGTTCCTTGAAGCGCTGGAACTCGTCGAGAATCACCAGATCGGGCTCCAGCGCGCTCAGGCAGGCGCGTGCCAGCGACATTCTCAGCTCGCCCACAATGCTGTTAGCCTCACGCCACACGGTTTCCTGGGCGTTTTGGATGCGCCGTCCTTTCAGCCGAGCACACG